>NZ_JBUDZG010000001.1:0-531067 GCF_054950075.1 Acidovorax sp. Q11
CTTCTCTCTCATGAGCGTTTGTAGTGCTAAGCACTAGTTCCAAAGAACTTGGCACTCGCCATCAAACGCCCACGCTTATCGGCTGTATATTTTTAATGAACCGGATCACTCACAAAAACCGAAGTCTCTCCTCGTTTTCCCGACTTAGCTGCGATCAGCTGAGCCTTGAATTCTAGCACAGTTTTTTAAGAACTGTCAAACTTTTTGCTTTTCTTTCGAAGCCATCAGCACCTGCCAACAACCCGCTTTACTCAGCGAAGCCTTGTATTCTATACCGAGTTTTTAAGCACCCAGACAACAAAACAAAACTTTTCTTCAACCCCCTCGATCGCCAGCAGCACAGCCCCCCAAAGAGCACCACCACCAGCCACCGAACACAACCCAAAACCATCAGATCATCCGGGGAAAGTGCTTTAGAAGCGAAGCCCTCGACTATAGCACGGGTTGAAGGAGCTTGAGAAGAGTTGCCCTGATTCAGGCGACTCAGCCCTGATGGGCGGCAACAGCGGCTTCGAGCGCATCCACAAACAGGCAGGCAACATCACAACCCGTCTGGTCGAAGATCTCCTGGAAGCAGGTGGGACTGGTGACATTGATCTCGGTGACGCAGTCACCAATCACATCCACCCCCGCCAACAACAAGCCCCGCTCCAGCAAGATAGGCCCCAGGGCCTCCCCGATCTCGCGGTCGCGTGCTGACAAGGGCCGGGCCACGCCCTTGCCACCCGCCGCGAGGTTGCCACGCACTTCGCTGCCCTGCGGGATGCGGGCCAGACAGAAGGGCACGGGCTTGCCGCCGATGATGAGCACGCGCTTGTCCCCATCGACGATCTCGGGCAGGAACTTCTGCACCATCACGCTCTGCGCGCCGTGGCGGTTCAGGGTTTCGGTGATGCTGCCCAGATTGAGGCCATCGGGCCCGACGCGGAAGATGCCCATGCCACCCATGCCGTCCAGCGGTTTGAGGATGATGTCCTGGTGCTCTGCATGAAAGCGCTGGATGTCTGCAGCGTCGCGCGTAACGAGCGTGGGGCCGATGAACTGGGGAAACTCCATGATCGCCAGCTTTTCCGGGTGGTCGCGCAGGGCCCGGGGCTTGTTGAACACCCGGGCGCCTTCGCGTTCGGCCTGCTCCAGCAGGTGGGTGGCATAGAAGTATTCGCTGTCGAAGGGCGGGTCCTTGCGCATGAGCACCGCGTCGAAATCGGCCAGCACGGCGCTGCGCTCTGGCTGGGCGTCATACCAGTGGTCTGCATCTCCCGTGAGATGGATGTCCCGGACCCGGGCCGTCACCTTGCCACCCCGTTGCCAGGTGACATGCTGCGGCTCGCACACCGCCAGGGTGTGACCGCGCCGCTGCGCCTCGCGCATCATGGCAAAGGTGGTGTCCTTGTAGATCTTGAAGCTGTACAGCGGGTCGGCAATGAAAAGCAGTTTCATGGTGTCGGATCAGAGAAATGGATGGGGCCAGCGACCCAGGCAGCGAACGAGACTAGGCGCGCCCCGCCTGCGAACGCCTGTACTGTTGCACAAATAAGGCAATGCTGCCTGCGACCACGCCCCAGAAGGCGGACCCCACACCGGCCACCACCACACCGCTGAGCGTGACCAGGAACGTGATGAGCGCTGCCTCCCGGTGGGACTCGTCCCGCAACGCAACGGCCAGGCCGTTGCCGATGGTGCCCAGCAACGCCAGCCCCGCAATGGCCACAACCAGTTCCTTGGGGAAGGCTGTCAGCAGCCCAGTGATGACAGCACCAAACAGCCCGATGGCCACGTACAACGCGCCACAGCACACGGCAGCGGTATAGCGCCGGCTGCGGTCTTCATGCGCCTCCGGGCCCATGCACATGGCGGCGGTGATGGCACTGAAGTTCAGTGCAAAGGCGCCAAACGGTGCCAGGACCAGGGTGGCCAGCCCGGTGAGCGTGATGAGGCGGGACACCGGCAGGTCGTAGCCCGACGCGCGGATCACCGCCACGCCCGGCAGGTTCTGCGAGGCCATGGTGACCACAAACAGCGGAATCGCCAGGCTCACCAGGGCCGCCACGCTGAACTCGGGCGCCATGAACACCGGCAGCGCCAGCTCCAGCTGCACCGCCGACCAGGCCATTTGCCCACGGGCCGCCACATACGCCACGGCCACCGCCAGCGTGATGACCACGGCATACCGCGCCAGCCAGCGGCGGCTGACCAGGTACACCAACAGCATGAGCAGCACCAGCGGAAGCGCCGTCTGGGCCGCCGCAAACGCCTGCAGACCGAACCGCGCCAGCACACCGGCCAGCAAGGCAGCAGCGATCTCCATCGGGATGCGGTTCATCACGCGCTCGAACCAACGCGTGACTCCCGCCAGGGCGATGAGCACAGCACTCACCATGAACGCCCCCACGGCCTCACCCATGCTGAAGCCCCCGGCCAAACCGGCAGTGGCCAGCACAGCGGCGCCGGGGGTAGACCAGGCCACCATGACGGGCTGCCGCAAGATCAATGAGGGGACCAGCGAACACAGGCCCATGCCCAGGCCCAGCGCCCACATCCACGAGGTGACCTGCGCGGGCGTGGCGTCAAACGCCTGCGCCGCCTGGAACACGATGGCCACCGAACTGGTGAAACCCACCAGCACCGCCACAAACCCCGCGACAAAGGTCGAGAGGCTCAGGTCTTTGAAAAATTGCATGGGCTGGATTCTGGCACTGCGCCCCCGCAGCCGCCTGCGTGAGGGCCCGCCCGCAGCGCCAAACGCCATTTGCTACATATTTGATAGCAAACTTGACTTGATGGTCGCGCGCAAGAGGCCAAAAAACCTCAAAGAATCCGCTCAGATCTCGATCTTGGACCCCAGCTCCACCACCGCGTTGTTGGGCAGGTGCAGGAAGTCCGCCGCGCCGCTGGCGTTGTGGTGCATCTGGGCAAACAGCTTTTCGCGCCATGGCGCCATGCCGCCACCCATGGTGGGGATGACCGTGTCGCGCGAGAGGAAGTAGCTGGTGGTCATGGCCTCCAGCTCGCAGCCCCGGCCGCGCAGCAACTCCAAGGCGCGCGGCACGTCGGGGTCGTTCTTGAAGCCGTAGTGGATCACCACCTGCCAGCAGTCGTGGCCCAGGGATTCGACCTGCAGGCGCTTGTCCAGGCCGATCCAGGGCGTCTCGTGGTTGTGCACCGTGACAAACAGGTTCTGCTGATGCAGCACCTTGTTGTGCTTGAGGTTGTGCAGCAGCGCGTTGGGCACGGAGCCGGTATCGGCGGTCAGGAAGACCGCCGTGCCGTCCACACGTGTAGGCGGGCTGATGAACACCGACTCCAAGAAGTCCTTGAGGTCAATCGCATCGGCGCGCAGCTTGTCGTTGAGCAGACGGCGTCCTTCCTTCCAGGTCATCATGAAGGCGAACACGATGCCGCCGATCATGAGCGGGAACCAGCCACCCTGGAACAGCTTGAGCATGTTGGAGGCGAAGAACGCCAGATCCACCACAAAGAAGCAGCCCGTGGCCGCGATACACAGCGCCAGCGGGTAGCGCCAGCCGTAGCGGATTACAAAGAAGGTGAGCGTGGTGGTGATCAGCATGTCCAGCGTCACGGCAATGCCATAGGCGGCAGCCAGGTTGCTGGACGAGCGGAACATCACCACTGCGAGCACGATGGCGGCAAACAACCCCCAGTTCACGAGCGGCATGTAGATCTGCCCCGTGTCGCGCACGCTGGTGTGCTGGATGTTCAGGCGCGGCAGATAGCCCAGCTGGATGACCTGCTTGGTCACGCTGAAGGCGCCAGTGATCAGGGCTTGGGACGCAATTACCGAAGCCATGGTGGCCAAACCCACCAGGGGAATCAACGCCCAATCCGGCGCCATCATGAAAAACGGATTTTTTACTGCGTCGGGCTCAGCGAGCAACAGCGCACCTTGACCGAAGTAGTTGAGCGTGAGCGCAGGCATGACAACCCCAAACCACGCCATGCGGATGGGACGCTTGCCAAAGTGACCGAGATCAGCATACAGCGCCTCAGCGCCCGTCACGCTCAGCACCACCGCGCCCAGAATGATGAAAGTGGTCCCGGGATTGCCCCACATGAAACGCAACGCATGGTGCGGACTCAAAGCCCAAAGGATTTCAGGATGGCCAATGATGTGCGACACCCCCAAGGTGGCTATGGCGATGAACCAGACCAATGTGATGGGCCCGAAGAACTTTCCGATGCCGCCGGTGCCGCGTTTCTGCACCACAAATAAGCACAGCAGTACAGCGAGGGTGATAGGGACAACATATTGCTTGAAATGGGGCGACACCACCTCCAACCCTTCAACTGCAGAGAGCACGGTGATCGCCGGAGTGATGACCCCATCGCCGTAAAAGAGGGAGGTACCGAAGATACCGACCGCCAGCAACACGCCGCGCAGCCGGGGCTTGTCCTTAACCGCCTGCGAGGCCAGCGCCAGCATGGCGATCAGGCCGCCCTCACCGTGGTTGTCGGCGCGCAGCACCAGCACCACATACTTCAGCGAGACGATGACCGTGAGCGTCCAAAACAAGATCGACAGGATTCCATAGATGTTGTCCGGGGTGAAAGGCACATGGCCGGAGCCAAACACCTCTTTGACGGCATACAGCACGCTGGTGCCGATGTCGCCGTACACCACACCGATAGCGCCCAGCGTGAGCGCTGCGAGCGAAGATTTTGAGCTTTGCACTGACCGCACCCGGCATGCGCGGGGCCGCCGGGGTTCTGTTACTTTTGGGAACGCTATTGTGCGCCTGTGCCAGATCAAGCGCCTGGAGGCATCCGCCCAATGTTGCGACGCAGCAACTGGCCCTCGCAGCCCTCCTTGGCAGGCAGGTGCGGGCGTGGCAGGCGCACCCACCTTGCGCCACTCATCGGTACGTTAAACCTGGGTGAGACCTGCAAGACTGGCATGCACCTACCAGCAGCTGAGCCGCGCAAGGACCACCCCGCAGCACCGGCAGCACTTCGCTTTCGGACACTGGGGGCGCCCCGCCCCCTGAGGGAAAACGCCGCAGGCGACTCAACGACTAGTCGTACACCTCGGCGTCGGGATTGGTCGCCTCCAGCTCGTAGCTGGCCGCCAGCATCGCCAAGCGCGCCACCACGCCATACATATAGAAGCGGTTGGGCGCACTCACCCCGGGGCGCACGCCGGGCTGCGGCATGTGGGTGCTGTGCTCAAAGGCCAGGGGTACGAAGCTCGCACCGGGCGCATTCAGGTTTTCGTCCACACCGCGCTCGGCATGCATGCGGTAGAAGCCGCCCACCACGTAGCGGTCCATCATGTAGACCACGGGTTCGGCCACGGCCTCGTGCACACGCTCCTGCGTCAGCACACCTTCCTGGATGATGAGGTCGTTGACCGGCTGGCCGTCCTTGATGACGGCCATCTTGTTCTTGGTCTTGCGGTTGACCGCATCCAGCTCCTTGGCATCGCGCACGGTCATGATGCCCATGCCGTAGGTGCCGTTGTTGGCCTTGACGATCACAAACGGCTTTTCGTTGATGCCGTATTCCTTGTACTTGCGGCGCACCTTGGTCAGCAAGGCATCCACCGTGGTCTGCAGCTTGTCCATGCCTTTGTCTTCAGCAAAGTCCACGCCGTCGCACTGGCTGTACATGGGGTTGATGAGCCAGGGGTCGATGCCCAGCATCTTGCCGAAGCGCTTGGCCACCTCTTCGTAGTTCTTGAAGTGGGTGCTCTTGCGGCGCACGCTCCAGCCCGCATGCAGCGGGGGCAGCAGGTACTGCTCGTGAATGTCTTCCAGGATGCCCGGCGGGCCAGCCGACAGGTCATTGTTGAGCAGGATGGTGCAGGGGTCGAAATCCTTGAGCCCCAGGCGGCGCTTGGTGCGCACCACGGGCTCCAGCGTCACGGTATCGCCATTGGGCAGCTCGATCAGCGTGGGCTTCTTGATCTCGGGGCTGATGGAGCCCACACGCACGTTCAGGCCCGCCATGTTGAAGATGCGCTGCAGCTGCACCACGTTGGCCAGGTAGAAGGTGTTGCGCGTGTGGTTCTCCGGGATGATCAAGAGGTTGCGCGCCTCAGGGCAGATCTTCTCGATGGCAGCCATGGCGGCCTGCACGGCCAGGGGCAGCATCTCCTTGGTCAGGTTGTTCCAGCCGCCGGGGTAGAGGTTGGTGTCCACGGGCGCAAGCTTGAAGCCCGCATTGCGGATATCCACCGACGTGTAGAACGGCGGCGTGTGCTCCATCCATTCCAGGCGGAACCAGCGTTCGATAGCGGGCATCGAGTCGAGAACGCGCTGTTCGAGTTCGTTGATCGGCCCCGTGAGGGCCGTGATGAGATGCGGAACCATAGATGCCCTCGGGAAGCAAATTGCGGACGAATTGTAGGGATTTGGGGCCGCCTTCCGGTTTCGCAAGGCATGACCACGCAAAGCAATGTCAGCGGCGCCAGAAAGCAGGGGAGAGCAAGGCCATGAAACTCAAAATCTCCAGCCGCCCCAGCAGCATGGCCAGTGTGCACACCCAGATCTGGAAATCGGTCAGCACCGCGTAGTTGGACGCAGGGCCCACGCTGCCCAGGCCCGGGCCTGCACAGTTGACGCTGGCCAAAACCACCGAAAA
Source organism: Acidovorax sp. Q11 (assembly GCF_054950075.1). NCBI lineage: Bacteria > Pseudomonadati > Pseudomonadota > Betaproteobacteria > Burkholderiales > Comamonadaceae > Acidovorax > Acidovorax sp. Q11. The sequence continues at coordinate 6,598 of NZ_JBUDZG010000001.1, forward strand.
CGCGGTCACCGGGTCCAGATCGGTGAGTAGCAACACCATCGACAGGCCAAACACCGTGCCGCCGTATACCAGCATGAAGGCCAGCACCGAAAAGATCACGCGGTTGTCGACCACGGCATCGCCCAGCCGCAAAGGCTGCACCACACGCGGATGCACCAGGCGATTCATCTCGCGGCGCGCCTGCTTGACCAGGATGAGCATGCGCACCATCTTGATCCCGCCGCCCGTCGAGCCCGCGCTGGTGGCCACGCCCGACAGCAGCAGCATGAAAACGGGCGCAAACACCGGCCAGGCGAGGTAGTCCACCGTGGCGTAGCCGGTGGTGGTGGCCAGCGACACCAGGTTGAACACGCCGTGGCGCAGCGCATCGAGCGGCCCATACACGCCCTTGGCCCACAGCAGCAGCGCCACCACCAGCCCGCCGCCGATCAGCGCAAACAGCGTGGCCCGCAGCTCCGGGTCACGCCAGAAACCACCCCAGTGGCCCTTGCGAAACGCCACAAAGTACAGCGCAAAGTTGCAGCTGGCCACCAGCATGAAGAAGATGCAGATCACCTCCAGCAGGGGCGACTGGAAGTAGCCAAAGCTCAAGTCGTGCGACGACAGCCCGCCCAGGCTCACGGTGGTGAACATGTGCATCAGCGCATCCAGCGGCGCCATGCCCCCGGCCCAGTAGGCCAGGCCACACAGCACCGAAAACAGCGCGTACACGCCCCAGAGCCCCTTGGCCGTCCCGGTCATGCGCGGCGTGAGCTTGGTGTCCTTGAGCGGCCCCGCCGCCTCGGCCTTGAACAGCTGGCTGCCGCCCACGCCCAGCAGCGGTAGCACGGCCACGGCCAGGATCAGGATGCCCATGCCGCCCATCCACTGCAAAAAGGTGCGCCACACATTGACCGACACCGGCAGCGCATCCAGCCCGGCGAGCACAGTGGAGCCCGTGGTGGTGAGCCCCGACACGGCCTCGAAATAGGCATGCGTGAACGACAGCGGGTGCCCGGTGTGGTGCCCGGCCAGCATCAGCGGCAGCGCGGCCGACAGGGGCAGCAGCATCCACACCAGCGACACCAGCATCACGCCGTGGCGCGGCTGCAGCTCTTGCCGAAACAGCCGCAGCCGCCACCACAGCCACGCGCCCGCCAACAGCGTGGCGCCCATGGACAGCGGGTACACATGCCAGACGCCATCGCGCGTCCACAGCGACACCGCCAGCGGCAGCCCCATGGTCAGCGAGAAGATCATCACCAGAATGCCCAGCACGCGCAGAACGGGAAACATGTCCGTCATGACGGGCCCCCTTGGTCCATGGCAGCCGACATCGCATACAGCCGTCGATACTGGCGCAGCCCAGGGGAGGGCCGCCGCGCAAGGGCCGCCCCGCCGCGCTGGCGGCGTCCCCCTGCCCGCAGCGCGCAGCGCTGCGAGAGCGGGGGGAAGGCGCGAAGCGACTCAGGGGGGTGCATCAAAAGAAAGTCGCGCTCACGCGGAAGAGCTTTTCCACGTCGCGCACCAGCCGCTTGTTGGGCAGGAAAAACACCACATGGTCGTTGCTCTCGATCACCGTCGCGCTGCGCGGGATGATGACCTCGGGCTCGCGGAGGCTGGCGGTGGTTGCTCCCGTGGGGTCAGAGGCATCCGGCAGCCCGCGCACGATCAGGCCAATGTGCACATCACGCGGCAGTTGGAGATCGCTGACCTTGCGGCCGACCACGCGCGAACTCTTGCGGTCGCCGCGCGCCACGATCTCCAGCGCCTCGGCCACCCCACGGCGCAGGCTGTGCACCGCCTGCACGTCGCCCTGGCGCACATAGGCCAGCAGCTCGCCCAACATCGCCTGCGCGGGCGACAGCGCAATGTCGATCTGCGTGCCGTGCATCAGGTCGGCATAGCTGCGCCGGTTGATGAGGGCCAGCACGCGGCTGGCGCCCATGCGCTTGGCCAGCAGGCAGGACATGATGTTGTCCTCGTCGTCGTCGGTGAGCGCGAGGAACAGGTCCACCTCCTCGATGCCCTCATCGCCCAGCAGGTCCTCGTCGGTGGTATCGCCCTGCAGCACCAGCACGTCTGAGGGCAGCGCCGACGCCAGCGCCACGCAGCGCTCTGCATCGCCCTCGATGATCTTGGTGTGAAAACGCCCCGGCGTCTGCGCCAGCTGCCGCGCCAGGCGCAGGCCCACCCCGCCGCCGCCCGCAATCATGATGCGGCGCACGGGCTTCAGCGGCTGCGATGCCGGGCGGTGCAGGGCCGCCAGCACCTGGGCGATGTGCTCATGCGCCGCCAGCACAAACACCTCGTCGCCCGGCTCGATGCGGGTGGCGCCGTCGCAGGCGATGAAGCGGTCGGGCTCGTCGGCAAAACGGCGGTAGATGGCCACCATGCGCATCGCCATCTCGGGCGCGCGCTCGCGCAGCTCGCCAATCGAGGGGCCCACCATGGGCGCGCCGGGCCGGGCGCGGCCCGACACCAGGCAGGCGCGGCCACCGGCAAACTCGCGCACCTGCATGGCTTCGGGGTAGTCGATGAGCTTGCCGATGTAGCGGGTAAGCGATTCTTCGGGGCAGATGATGCGGTCCACCGCAAAACCCTCGGGGCCCACCAGCCGGTCGTCGCCCTGAAAGCCGCTGGAGCGCACCCGCGCAATGCGCTTGGGGATGTTGAACAGCAGCTGCGCAATCTTGCAGCACACCAGGTTGGTCTCGTCCTGCGCGGCGCAGGCGATCAGCAGGTCGGTGTCCTCGGCACCCGCCTCGGCCAGCACGGCAGGCTCGATGCCGTTGCCCACCACCCCGCGCAGGTCAAAGCGCGACTCCAGGTCGCGCAGGCGCGCGGCGTCGGTGTCGATCACCGTGATGTCGTTGCGCTCCGACACCAGGCTGTCTGCCACGCTCTGGCCCACACGGCCCGCGCCGAGGATGATGATTTTCATAGAGAAATAGGGCCTCTGCGCGCGACTGATATGCGTTGATAGCTATCAAATGAATAGCAAATCAGCCTCGCACTTCGCCTTCGCCCAGCACCACGTACTTGAGCGAGGTCAGCCCCTCGATGCCCACCGGCCCACGCGCGTGGAATTTGTCGGTGCTGATGCCGATCTCGGCGCCCAGCCCGTACTCGAAGCCATCGGCGAACCGCGTGCTCGCATTCACCATCACGCTGGCCGAATCCACCTCGCGCAGGAAGCGCTGGGCATGAACATGGTTCGTCGTCAGGATGGCGTCGGTGTGGTGGCTCGAATAGTGGTTGATGTGGGCAATGGCCTCGTCCACACCTGCCACGATCTTCACGCTGATGATCGGCGCCAGGTATTCCTCGCTCCAGTCCTGCTCGGTGGCGGGCACCAGCTGGGCGCCAGCCACCGATTGAAGGATGGCCAGCGACTCAGGGCAGCCGCGCATCTCCACGCCCTTGGCGGCATACACCGCGCCGATCCGGGGCAAGAATTCGGCCGCAACACCACGCGCCACCAGCAGGCCTTCGCTCGCGTTGCAGGGGCTGTACTTGTTGGTCTTGGCGTTGTCAGCCACCTTCACCGCCATGGCGATGTCGCAGGGGTCGTCCACATAGGTGTGGCAGTTGCCGTCCAGGTGCTTGATCACGGGCACCTTGGCATCGCGGCTGATGCGCTCGATCAGCCCCTTGCCGCCGCGCGGGATGATCACGTCCACAAACTGCGGCATGGCAATCAGCTGGCCCACGGCCTCGCGGTCGGTGGTCTGCACCAGCTGCACCGCGTCCTGCGGCAGGCCGGCTTCGGCCAGCGCCTGCTGCACCAGCTTGGCCAGCGCCTTGTTCGAGTCGATCGCCTCGGAGCCGCCACGCAGGATGCAGGCGTTACCGCTCTTGATGCTGAGGCTGGCCGCCTCGATGGTCACGTTGGGGCGGCTCTCGTAGATCATGCCGAACACACCGATCGGCACGCGCATCTGCCCCACACGGATGCCGCTGGGCTGCTGCTTCATGCCCAGGATCTCGCCAATGATGTCGGGCATGGCAGCGAGCTGCTCGCAGCCTTCGGCGCAGGTCTCCAGCACCTTGGGGCTGAGTTTCAGGCGGTCCACCATGGGCTCGGCCAGCCCGGCGGCGCGGGCGCGCTCCAGATCGCGGGCGTTGTCGATCTGCAGCGCATCCACGTTCTCGCGCAGCAGCCGTGCCAGCGCCTTGAGTGCTTTGTTTTTGATAGCTGCAGGCGCTTTGGCCATCAGCACAGAGGCCGTTTTGGCCTGGAGACCGAGAGAATGCGTGTATTCGGCGACGTGGAGGGCGTTCATCCAGCGATTTTGCCGCACTTGGCTTTACCCTTGCGGCCTTGCCCTACTCGCACATCCCTGGCCATGACCACCACCGCCCCCGCCCAGCTCGCCACCCTGACCGAAGCCCTGCAGGCCTTTGAACGCGGCGACCACACCGCCGCCACCCTGAGCACCCTGGCCCGCCAGCAGACGGCCCTGCTCGCCGCCCTGCCCCCGCGCTATGGCGAGGTGCTGCTGAACCTGCTGGACCGGCTGGAATCGAGCGCGCTGTTTTCAGAGGAAAGCTGCTCGTTCAGCCAGAAGGATCTGGTGGCGAATTTGCAGATGTGGGTAGAGAAGGCGCGGGGCGCCATCGGAGCCCCAACCAGTTCATGAGCGGGCTTCGCGCAAAGTGGAGCGAAACACTTTGTACATGAGCTCGATGGCCATCTCTGCGTCTTGCTGAAGGATCAGGGCTGGGTGGCGGTGCTCGTCTCGGATTCGATAACCCAAACCGTGCTCGTGACCTGGCTCTTTCAAATGCGCATATGGGTTGCGACGAAAAACCAAAAGCTGCAAGTCGATGAACATGTCATTGCTCACCACGCTATGGTCTTTGGCAACTTTCAGTAGTTTGCCCAATGGGGGGCTACTTTTGAGAAGTCCACGCTGCTGACACTCCTCCATCAATGAATGCTCGACAACGGAGACTGCAAGAAACAACGTGGCCGCGAAGTGGCCGTTGACAAACACCTCTCGCGCTTCGCTCAGCAACTGCATTGTCTCGGTGCGACCCATGACTACAGGCGGGAGTGAAGAATGCTGCCCAACCCACCGGATGCGCTCGGCTCGCTCTTGCCTCGTTGATGCATCGTATGTCGCCAACGCTTCTATCAGGGCTGATGTAGGAGATTCCCCGTCAGGTGTCATTGCTTGACTCATCCCTTTTTGGTGCCTCGACAGGCTAAAAACGGCATTTAGGAAGAGGGCCTTGGCGCGCCTAACCCTGCCGCACAACCATCACCGCGCCGCCTGCGTCAACCGGCACACCTGCAGCGCCAGCCTTTGCAGCGCCTGCCAGCCATCCTGCGGCCAGTCGGGCTGCTTGAGGCCTTTGACGATGCCGTCCACAGTGTGCGCCGACTGCAGCAGGCGCGCCAGCGCCGCGTCGCTGGCCCTGGGCAGAATGCGTTCGTACAGCTTTTCCTTGGCGCCCCACACCCGGTTTTCGCGCAGGGCCATGGGCAGGGGGCGGCCGGCGTTCATGGCGTCTTTCACGCGTTTCAGGGCGCGGATGTCTTCGGCCAGGGCCCAGTGCACCAGCACCTCGGCCTCGCCCTCGGCCTGCAGGCCGTCGAGCATGCGCTGAACGCGGGCGGTGTGGCCTGAGAGCACGGATTCAGAGAGCTTGAACACGTCGTAGCGCGCCACGTTGAGCACGGCGGCCTCGACCTGGGCCTGCGTGAGCTCTCCCGCCGGGTGCAGCAGCGCGAGCTTTTGTATTTCCTGGTGCGCGGCCAGCAGGTTGCCCTCCACGCGGTCGGCAAAAAACTGCAGCGTGCGCTGGCCTTCCTCGCCCGCCACCACGCGCTGGCCCTGCGCAGCCAGGCGCTGGGCGATCCACTGGGGCAGCATGCCGCGCTCGATGGGGTCGATCTGGATGGAGGTGCCGCTGGATTCGAGTGCAGCGAACCAGGCGCCGGTCTTGGTGGCCTTGTCCAGGCGCGGCAGCATGACCAGAGTAAGGGTGCTGTCGTTGCCACGGGCCGATTCGGCCACTTGTTGCAGAGCCACGCTGCCGTCCTTGCCGGGCTTGCCCGAGGGGATGCGGATCTCGACGATCTGCTTGTCGGCAAACAGGCTGAGCGAGCCACCGGCGGCCAACACGGCGCTCCAGTCGAAATGGGCGCCCGCCACGGTGTAGCTGCTGCGCTCGGTATAGCCCTGGGCGCGGGCCGTGGCCCGGATGGCGTCGGCGGCCTCTTGCTGCAGCAAGGGTTCGTCGCCATGCAATACATAAAGCGGCGACAGGCCCCGTTGAAGATGCGATGAGAGTTGGGCCAGGGCGACTTGCATGCGGCAAAGTTTATCGCCTTGCCCCGCCAGGTTTTGTGCAAATGGCCAGTGTGCACCCGCACAGTGCACAGAGGCCATGGCGGACTGGTCAGCCCGCGCACTGTTCATTGGCACCCAAAGCCCCGAGAATGCCCGGGCGCCACCGCCCGCGTTGCGGCCTGGCCACTGCCCTTGTCCACCCTGTCCAGAAAGCCTTGACCATGCCCCCCAACACCCTGCGCAGCGCCCAGCCCACCAGCCTGATTGGCGCGCCCACCGACATTGGCGCGGGCGCGCGCGGTGCGTCGATGGGCCCCGAGGCCCTGCGCGTGGCGGGGCTGCAGGCAGCGCTGGAGCTGCACGGGCTGCAGGTGTTTGACCGGGGCAACCTGGGCGGCCCCTCCAACCCCTGGCTGCCCCCGGTGGACGGATACCGCCACCTGCCCGAAGTGGCGCAGTGGAACCGGCTGGTGTACGACGCCGTGCATGCCGAGCTGCAGCTGGGCCACCTGCCCATCCTGCTGGGCGGCGACCACAGCCTGGGCCTGGGCAGCATCAGCGCCGTGGCCCGCCACTGCACTGAAAGCGGCAAGAAGCTGCGCGTGCTGTGGCTGGATGCACATGCCGACTTCAACACCAGCGAACTCACACCCAGCGGCAATGTGCACGGCATGCCCGTGGCCTGCCTGTGCGGCTTTGGCCCGGCCGAGCTGACCCAGCTAGCGGCGATGCCCGGCGGTGGCCCGGCGCTGCACCCTTCACAAATCCGGCAGATCGGCATCCGCAGCGTGGATGCGGGCGAAAAGCGCTTTGTGCACGAGCAGGGTCTGGAGGTGTTTGACATGCGCGCCATCGACGAGGTGGGCATGCGCCAGGTGATGGAGCGCGCGCTGGCGGGCATGGACGCCCACACCCACCTGCATGTGAGCTTTGACGTCGACTTTCTGGACCCCGACATTGCACCCGGCGTGGGCACCACCGTGCCCGGCGGCCCCACCTACCGCGAGGCACAGCTGTGCATGGAGATGATTGCCGACAGCGGCCGCCTGGCTTCGCTCGACATCGTGGAGCTGAACCCAGCCCTGGACGTGCGCAACAAGACCGCCGTGCTGGCGGTGGACCTGGTGGAGTCGCTGTTTGGCAAGAGCACGCTGATGCGCACACGGCCTGTGTAGCGCACGGCACAGCGGGCGCAGGCCCATATACTATTAATTTGATAGCTACAAAGACATGATGGCCGCGCGGTAACGGCCATTTTTGCTTTAAAAACTCGCTGCCCCACCCATTCAGGCCACGGGCCGCCGCCCGAACGGGTGAGCACAGCGGCCCAGCGTTACAGCAGCGCCCGCACCTGCTGCGCAGTGGGCAGCGGCGCCACCGCGCCAAAGCCCTGCACGGTGAGCGATGCGGCAGCATTGGCATAGCGCACCGCAGCGGCCAGGTCGTCACCCAGCGCCAGGCGCGCGAGCAGGTTGCCGTCAAAGCAGTCGCCCGCGCCGGTGGCATCCACCAGCGCCACGCTGCGGCCCGCCACACGCTGGCGTGGCACGGCGGGGTCGGCGCTGCTCAGCAGCACCCCATCGGCCCCCAGCTTGACGACCACCGTGGCCGCGCCCTGCGCGTGGCCCCAGTCGGCAATCGCATCGGCATCGTGCAGACCCAGCAGCGCGGCCATGTCATCGAGCCCCGGCAGGAAGATGTCGCACAGCGACACCGCATGCGCGATGCAGGCCCGCGCCCGTGCCAGCGGCCAGAGCTTGAGGCGCAGGTTGGGGTCGAACGCCACGCGCGCACCGGCCGCCCGGGCCACGCGCATGGCCTGGTAAGCCGTGTCGCACGCCGAGGCCGACACTGCCAGCGAGATGCCCGACACATGCAGGATGCGGCACTGCTGCAGCACGGCGGCCGGCCCATTCGCCGATGCATCCTGCAACCACGCGGGTGCCATGCGGCTGGCGGCCGAGCCCGCGCGCAGGTAGCTGAACTCGTGCCCCGCTGCGCCATGCGTCACAAAGTAGATGCCCGTGGGGTGCTGCGCAGCGCGTTCCACCGCCGTGGTGTCCACGCCTTCGCGCGCCCACAGGTCCAGCAGCGCCTGACCAAAGGCATCGCTGCCCAGGCGTGTGAGGTACGCGGTGCGTGCGCCCGCGCGGGCGGCGGCGATCACCGCGTTGCTGGTGTCGCCCCCAAAGCCCTGCAGGTACTGCGGCTCGCCAGGGCGGGTCTGGTTGAACTCCACCAGCGCCTCGCCCAGCGCCACCACGTCCCACACGGCTTGCTTGGCTGCGGTCATGGCTCAGCCGCGCGGCTTGTAGGCCGTCACGTCGATCTCGACCTTGGCGTCGATCATCAGGCGCGACTCGACCGTGGAGCGTGCGGGGCGGTGGTCACCAAAACACTCCATGTACACGCGGTTGAAGCTGCCGAAGTCCCGCGCATCGGCCAGCCAGACGCTGACCTTGGCCACATCGGCCAGCGTGCAGTCGGCCAGGGCCAGGGCGTCTTTGACGCGCTGGAACACCTGGCGCGTCTGCGCCTCGATACCGCCGACGATGACCTGGCCCAGGTCGTCGGTGGGCACCTGGCCCGAGACAAAAACGAAGTCGCCTGCACGGGTGGCGGGCGAGAGGGGGCGTGCGAGGCGATCGGACGCGAGCGGCGCTTGGCCGAGGGTTTCTACTGACATGAAAAACGCTCCTTTGAGTAAAGATATTACACACTTCCTTCCAGAAATGCCCATCTCATTCGCAATTCTGGCATCGAATGTGCTTTTTGTGTAAACATATTACTTCGAGGTGTGCAATGCAAACGTCTGGAACCAACCTGGTGCAGCATCCGCTGCCAACGCCTGAGCTGCGGGGCCGCCGCAAGCTGCTGGGTGCAACGGCGCTGACCGCGGCCCTCACCCTGGCCTGCAGCGCCAGCTGGGCCCAAACGGCCCCCGCCACCCCGTCCAAGGGCGGCGCCGCCAACCTCGCCATGGTGGGCGAGCCCCAGGGCCTGGACCCCATGGTGAGCACCGCCGACCTGGTGGGCACCATCATGCAGCACGTGTACGAGCCGCTGTACACCTTCGACGCCAACTGGGCCATCGCCCCCATGCTGGCCGAGGGCCTGCCCACCGTCTCCAAAGACGGGCTGACCTACACCATCCCCCTGCGCAAGGGCGTGAAGTTCCACAGCGGCCGCGAGATGATGGCCGATGACGTGGTGGCCTCGCTGCAGCGCTGGATGGAGCTGAACCCCCGTGGCAAGGCCGTGGGCAAGGAAGTGGCCTCGCTCACCGCCAAGGGCGCACTGGCCGTGGAGCTGAAGCTGAAAAATCCTTACGCACCGCTGCTGGCCCAGCTGGCCCTGCCCAGCGGCATGGCCGCCATCATGGCCAAGGAAAGCATTGCGCCCCAGCTCAAGGACTTCGTCGGCACCGGCCCCTACCAGTTCAAGGAACGCCGCCCCGACCAATTCACCGTGCTGGTGCGTTTTGACGGCTACGCCAGCCGCAAGGAAGCCGCCAGCGGCTACGCAGGCAAGCGCGAGGCGCTGCTTGATGAGCTGCGCTTTGTGCCCGTGCCCAGCGCCAACACACGCGTCGAAGGCGCGCTCTCGGGCCAGTTCCAGTACGCCGATCTACTGCCCGTGGAGGCTATTGGCCGCATCGAAAAAGGCGCCCCGGCCGTGGTGCCCATCGTGACCAAGAACTTTGGCTTTCCGTACATCGTGTTCAACACCAAGGAAGGCGTGCTGGCCTCGCAGCCGCTGCGCCGCGCGGTGCAAACCGCCGTGGGCACAGGCGAACTGCTGGCCGCAGGCTTTGGCGACAACCGCTTCTTTGTGGTGGAACCCAACTTCTTCCCCAAGGGCACGCCCTACTACTCGGACGCGGGCAGCAAGCTCTACAACGAGCGCAACCCGCAAGCCGCCAAAGAGCAGGCGGCCAAGGCCAGCTACGGCGGCCAGCCCGTGCGCATCATGGCCAGCCGCCAGTACGAGTTCCACTACAACATGGCGCTGGTGATGTCCGAGCAGCTCAAGAAGGCGGGCTTCAAGACCGAGCTGCAGGTGGTGGACTGGGCCACGCTGGTGCAGCGCCGCAACGACCCCAAGCTGTGGGACGTGTACTTCACGCACTCGGGCCTGTTCCCCGAGCCCATGCTCTCGCCCCCGCAGCTGGGTGACGGTGCGCCTGGCTGGTGGGAGTCTGACGCCAAGAAATCCACCCTGGCCGCGTTCAACCAGGAGACCGACCCCGCCAAGCGCGGCCCGCTGTGGGGCAAGGTGCAGCAGGTGGTGTACGACGAAGTGCCGTTCATCGAGGTGGGCAAGTTCAACGGCCTGTCGGCACGCTCGGCCAAGCTGTCGGGCTACACGCCCGCCATCTGGCCGTTCTTCTGGAACACCGGCTTGAAGAACTGACTCCCCCCCGATGCGCCTGCGGATCCCCCCTCTCCAGGGGGCGCCACCCGTGGCCCGGCAAAGCCGGTTCCACGGTGGCACTGGCCTGGGGCCGGGGCAGCGCTGCGCACGATGGTGCCTAGGGATTTTTCGAAGAGACAAACATGCGATTTCTGTTGAAGCGCCTGGGCGGCGCCGTGGTGGTGCTGGCCCTGGTGGCGGTGCTGGTGTTCTGCCTCACGCGGCTGGCCTCGGGCGACCCGGTGGCGCTGCTGCTGGGCGACCAGGCCACCGCCGCCGACATTGCCCAGGCCCGCGCGCAGTATGGGCTGGACAAACCCTTGCCCGTGCAGTTTGGGCTGTGGGTGGGCGAGCTGCTGCAGGGCAACCTGGGGCAGTCACTGTTCCTGCAGCGCCCCGTGGCCCAGGCCCTGCTGGAGCGGGCCGAGCCCACGTTGTTCCTGGCGCTGTTTGCCGTGGGCATTGCGGCGCTGGTGGGCGTGCCCTGCGGCATGGCAGCCGCCGTCTGGCGCGGCAGCGCCACCGACCAGGCCGTGAGCGGCGTGGCCATGCTGGGCGCGAGTGTGCCCAGTTTCTGGCTGGGCCTCATCCTCATCCAGCTGTTTGCGGTCAAGCTGGGGTGGTTTCCGGCCTCGGGCTACGGCGACCCCACGGCCACGCTGGGCGAGCGGCTGTCACACCTCATGCTGCCCGCGCTGGTGCTGGGCCTGCTCAACTCGGCGCTCATCATCCGCTTCACACGCGCCTCCATGCTCGACATCCTGGGCGAAGACTACGTGCGCACCGCCCGCGCCAAGGGCCTGCCCGAAGGCACCATCATGGTCAAGCATGTGCTGCGCAATGCGCTGGTGCCCATCGTCACTGTGCTGGGGCTGACCATGGCGCTGATGATTGGCGGCACCGTGGTGACCGAGACCGTCTTCAACCTGCCCGGTGTAGGCAACTTGGTGGTGCGGGCCGTGCTGCGGCGCGACTACCCCGTGATCCAGGGCACGCTGCTGGTGATTGCCGCCATCTACGTCTTCATCAACCTGGCCATCGACTTTCTGTACACGCTGGTGGACCCCCGTATCCGCCTGGAAGCCCCATGAACCCGAGCCCTTCCTTCTGGCACCGCCTGCGGGCCGTGCTGCGCCGCCTGTTCGCCCGCAAGGTGGTGCTGGCCTCAGCCATCGTGATAACACTGGTGGCCAGCATCGCTGTCGTCTTCCCCTGGGTGTCTGATGCGGACCCCAACGCCCTGTCCATCAGCGAGCGGCTGCACGCGCCTTCAGGCACGCACTGGGCGGGCACCGACGAGCTGGGCCGCGATGTGCTGCTGCGCATCGTGCACGGCGCGCGCTACTCGCTGCTGATTGGTCTGGTCACCGCCGCAGGCGCCGTGCTGCTGGGCACGCTGCTGGGCATGTTTGCGGGTTTTTTCCGCAAGCTCGACGCCCCGCTGATGCGCGTGGTGGACGCGATGATGTCCTTCCCCGACATCCTGCTGGGCATTGCGCTGGTGTCCATCCTGGGCGTGTCGCTGTGGAACGTGATGCTGGCGCTGGTCATCGTCTACACCCCGCGCGTGGCGCGGGTGGTGCGCGCCACCACGCTGGTGCTGCGCGAGCTGCTGTTTGTGGACGCGGCCCGCGCCCTGGGCGTGCGCACGCACCTCATCCTGTGGCGCCACATCCTGCCCAACCTGATGTCGCCCATCCTGGTGCAGGTGACCTTCATCTTTGCCTACGCCATCCTGGCCGAGGCGGGCCTGTCCTTTCTGGGCGTGGGCGTGCCGCCCGATATTCCCACCTGGGGCACCATGATCGCGGGCAGCCTGGACTACGCCGACAAGGCCTTCTGGACCATTTTTGCCCCCGGCGTGGCCATTGTGCTCACGGCCCTGTCGCTGCAAATGCTGGGCGACGGCGTGCGCGACCTGCTCGACCCCAAACTGAAGAAGACCGTATGACCTCCCCCACGATGAGCGCCGCACCCCGGCTCGAAGTCAGCGGCCTGTCCACCTCTTTTGCCACCGATGCGGGCCGCATCCAGAGCGTGGCCGATGTGTCCTTCGCCATCCACCCCGGCGAGACGCTGGCGCTAGTGGGCGAGTCGGGCTCGGGCAAGTCTGTCACCAGCCTCACCCTCATGGGCCTGCACGCCCGCACCTCGCAGGCACAGGTCACGGGCCAGGCCTGGTTTGTGCAGCGCGACGGCCGCAAGGTCGATGTGCTGGCGATGTCCGAGGCCGAGAAGCGCACGCTGCGCGGCAACGAGCTGGCGATGATCTTCCAGGAGCCCATGACCAGTCTGAACCCGGTGCTGACAGTGGGCGAGCAGATTGCCGAGTCGGCCCGCCTGCACCTGAAGATGGACCGCAGCGCCGCGCTGGCACACGCCCGCCGCATGCTGGAGCTGGTCGAGATCCCGGCGGCCGCGCAGCGCGTGCACGAGTACCCGCACCAGCTCTCGGGCGGCATGCGCCAGCGCGTGATGATTGCGCTGGCCATGGCCTGCAACCCCACGCTGCTGATCGCCGACGAGCCCACCACGGCGCTGGACGTGACCATCCAGGCGCAGATATTGGCGCTGATGGGGCGGCTGCAGAAAGAGACCGGCATGAGCATGCTGTTCGTCACGCACAACCTGGGCGTGGTGGCGCAATACGCCGACGCCGTGGCCGTGATGTACGCCGGGCGCATTGTCGAATCGGCCCGCGTGCACGACCTGTTTGCACGGCCCGAGCACCCCTACACACGCGGCCTGCTGGCCTGCCTGCCCGGTGTGGCGCGGCGGCAAGCGCAGGCAACTGACCATGCAATAGCTGCCGGTCGGCGCAAGCTGGTGGCGATTCCGGGCCAGGTATCAAGCCCCCTCGCGCCCCCGCCCGGCTGTGCCTTTGCGCCGCGCTGCACACGCCAGCAGGCCGACTGCACCCACGCCATGCCTGCGCTGGAAGCCACCGGCCCACGCCGCATGGTGCGCTGCCTGCACCGCGAGTTGCACACCGAACCCACCGAGGTGAGCGCATGAACGCCGTCCTGAACACCCCACAGCCCATGGCACCGACCGACACCACCACACCGCTGCTGGAGATTGCCCACCTGCGCAAACACTTTGGCAGCGGCCCGCACCCCGTGCGCGCGGTGGACGATGTGAGCTTCACCATCCGCCGGGGCGAGACCCTGGGCCTGGTGGGCGAATCGGGCTCGGGCAAAAGCACCATTGGCCGCCTGCTCACGCGCCTGGTGGACCCGACGAGCGGTGCCATGCGCTACCACGGCGGCCCCGCACCGCAAGACCTGGCCCAACTCTCGCAATCGCAATACCGGCCGCTGCGCTCGCAGATCCAGATCATTTTTCAGGACCCCTACGCCAGCCTGAACCCGCGCATGCGCATCCGCGATGTGCTGGCCGAGGCGCTGGATACGCACGGCCTGGCCAAGGGCGCCGCGCGCCTGCCGCGCATCCACCAGTTGCTGGAACAGGTGGGCCTCAGGCCCGAACATGCCGAGCGCTTTCCGCACGAGTTCTCGGGCGGGCAGCGCCAGCGCATCGGCATTGCCCGCGCGCTGGCGGTGGAGCCCCAGTTCATCGTGGCCGACGAGCCGCTGTCGGCGCTGGACGTGTCCATCCAGGCGCAGGTGGTGAACCTGCTGGGCGAACTGAAGGAGCAACTGGGCCTGACGCTGCTGTTCATCTCGCACGACCTGGACGTGGTGGAGTACCTGTGCGACCGCGTGGTAGTGCTGTACCTGGGCCGGGTGATGGAGATCGCCCCCACCGAGGCGCTGTACGCCCAGCCCCAGCACCCCTACACCCAGGCCCTGCTGGCCGCAGCCCCCATCCCCGACCCCGCCCAGCGCCGCAGCATTGCGCTGCTGCAGGGCGACCTGCCCAGCCCGGCCAATCCGCCCTCGGGCTGCGTGTTCCGCACCCGCTGCCCAGAGGCCGAGGCGCGCTGCGCCAGCGCCGACATGCAACTGCGCGAGGTGGCCCCCGGCCATCTGCACGCCTGCTGGAAAACCGCACCCTCTCACCCCGCACCATGACCGACGAATTCCTGCTTGACCACCGTTGCAAGGGCTACCCGCTGCACGCCGCGCCCAGCCGCCCCGCCGACCTGGGCCAGCGCGGCTGGAATGTGCTGGCGGGCGATCTGCCCTTGCCCATTGCCGTCATCCGCGAAAGCGCCCTGGCCCACAACCTGGCCTGGATGCAGGCCTATGCCGAGCGCAAGGGCGTGGCCCTGGCCCCGCACGGCAAGACCACGCTGTCGCCCGAGCTGTTTGCGCAGCAATTGCAGGCAGGCGCCTGGGGGCTGACCTTTGCCACCGTGTACCAGCTCAGCGTGGGGGTGGAGGCCGGTGCGCGCCGCGCCATCATTGCCAACCAGGTGCTGTGCGATGCCGACCTGGACGGGCTGCACGCGCTGCTGCAGCGCCACGCCGACCTGCGCGTGTGGTTCCTCATCGACAGCCTGGCGCAGCTGCGCTGCATTGAAGACTGGGCCGAGCGGCGTGGCCACACCGCGCGCGGTGAACGGCGCCTGGACACCCTGCTAGAGATGGGCGTGCAAGGCCAGCGCACCGGTTGCCGCACGCTGGAAGAAGCCCTGGCGCTGGCCCAGGCCATGGCCCAATCGCCCGCCGTGCAGCTGGGCGGCGTGGAATGCTACGAAGGCGGCGTGGCCCGCTGTGACAGCGATCACGATGCGCGCGAGGTCACGGCGCTGGTGCGCCGCGTGACCGAGGTAGCCCGCGCCTGCGACGCACAGGACCTGTTTGCCGATGCGGAGATCCTGCTCACCGCAGGCGGCTCGGCGGTGTTCGACCTCGTCATTCCGCTGCTGCGCACCCAAGGGCTTTCCAAGCCCGTGCTGGGCGTGCTGCGCTCGGGCTGCTACATCACGCACGACCATGGCAACTACCAGCGCTTTCTGAAGCATGTGGAGCAGCGCGAGGGACTGGACGCCTCGCTGCGCCCCGCGCTCGAAGTCTGGACCCTGGTGCAATCGGTGCCCGAGCCTGGGCTGGCCCTGCTCACCGGCGGGCGGCGCGATGTCTCGTACGATCTGGAGATGCCCGTGCCCGTGCGCTGGGCGCCGCGCCACGAGCGCCGCGCTGCCAGCACCCCCACCGGGTGGACGGTGAGCGCGCTCAACGACCACCACGCCTACCTGCGCTACGACCCCGCGGCAGGCCCTGCCCCTGCCGTGGGCGACCGGGTGGCCCTGGGCATCTCGCACCCCTGCACCACTTTTGACAAATGGCGCTGGCTGCCCGTCGTGGACGACGCAGGCACCATCACCCGCGCCATCAGCACCCGTTTTTGACCATGTCCAAAGCTACCCCTACCAGCCTGCTGCAGCAACTGCGCGAGCGCCAGCCCGACCTGCCCGAGGCGCAGCGCAGCGTGGTGCGTGTGGTGCTGGACGACCCGCGTGCCGCCGTGGTCGCCACCGTGGAACAACTGGCCCAGCAGGCGGGTGTGTCCATGCCCACCATCGTGCGCACCTGCCGCAGCTTTGGCCACGACTCGGTGCGCGAATTCATGGTCGCCCTGGCGCAGGATCTGGCTGTGTCGGGCTCGCACCTGCACCGCAGCGTGCTGGCCGATGACAGCGCGCAGGACGTAGCCAGCAAGATCGTGCACGCGGCCGTGTCGTCGCTGACCGAGCTGGGCCGCAACCTCGACGCCGAAGTGCTCGACCGCGTGGCCGAGCGGCTGGCGCAGGCGCGGCGCATCGACTGCTACTCAGTCGGTGCCGCCTCCACCTTCATGGCCAGCGAGCTGCAAAGCCGCCTATTCCGCCTGGGCTGCACGGCCAACGCGATTTTTGATGCGCACCAGCAGCTCGTGTCGGCCAGCACGCTGGGGCCCGATGGCGTGGCCTTTGTAATCTCGCACGTGGGCCGCATGCCCTATGCGCTGGAGGCGGCGCGGTTTGCCCGCTCGCAGGGCGCCACCGTGGTGGCGCTGACCCAGCCCGGCACGCCGCTGGCGGAGGTGGCCGACCTGGTGCTGGCCGTGTCCGTGCCGCAAGACGCCGTGATGCGCGTGGGCACCGAGGCCTATCTGGCCCACCTGGTGGTGATTGAGATCCTGACCGTGCGCCTGGCGCAAAAGCTCGGCCCCGTGGCCACACGCGGGCTGCAGCAGTTCAAGCAGCTGCTGCGCAAGCACGGTTTTGACAGCGCCGAATACGTCGGCGCGTTTGACAGCCACGCGGGCCAGAGCCACTCCAGCGCCGCCAGCCAAGCCCCTGACCCATCGCGCGGCCAGGCCGCAGAGGAATGACATGGCGCATGCAACGCTGCTGAGCAATGGCCGCATCGTGGACGGCACGCCCCGCCCCGGCTGGGTGGGCGATCTGCTGATTGAAGGCGACCGCATCACCGCACTGGCCGAGCCAGGCCATATCGCCCCCGCCGCCCTGGCCCGTGCCCGGGCCTGCGAACACTTCACCGAGGTGGACTGCACCGGCCGCGTGATCGCCCCCGGCTTCATCGACGTGCACACCCACGACGACGCCGCTGTGCTGGACGCACCCACCATGCTGCCCAAGCTCTCGCAGGGCATCACCACCGTCATCGTGGGCAACTGCGGCATTTCGCTGGCTCCCGTGGTCACCGACAGCCCGCTGGCCCCGCTCTCACTGCTGGGGCGCCTGCAGTTTCGCCACGCCAGCATGGCCGACTACGCCCGCGCCGTGAACGCCGCCCAGCCCGCCGTGAACGTGGCCGCGCTGATGGGACACACGGCGCTGCGCATGCGCCACCTGGCCGACCTGCGGCAGACCGCCACCGCCGACGAGCGCGCAGCCATGGCCGCCGACATGGAAGAAGCCATGGCCGCCGGGGCCCTGGGTCTGTCGTCGGGCATCTTCTACAGCGAGGCGTATGCGGCCGATGTGGAGGAACTGGTGGCCGTGGCATCGGTCGCGGCGCGCCACGGCGGCGTGTATGCCACGCACATCCGCGACGAGTTGGCGGGCATCCTGCCTGCGCTGCAAGAGGCTGCGCTCACCGCCCGCCAGTCGGGCCTGCCGCTGGTCATCTCGCACCACAAATGCGCCGGGCCTGCCAACTGGGGCCGCACGCGCGAGACGCTGCCACTGATCGACCACCTGGCACAGGGCCAGGAGATTGCGATGGACGTGTACCCCTACACCGCAGGCTCCACTGTGCTGCGCGAAGACTTGGTGGACGGCATCATCGACATCCTCATCACCGGCAGCCAGCCCCACCCCGAGATGGCCGGGCGCTACCTGGCGGACATTGCGCGCGAGTGGGGTGTGCCCCAGCAAGAGGCCGCCGTGCGCCTCCAACCCGGCGGGGCCTGCTACTTTCAGATGCGCGAGGACGATGTGGAGCGCGTGATAACGCACCCGCTGTCCATGATCGGATCGGACGGGCTGCCACACGACGAGCGCCCGCACCCGCGCCTGTGGGGCGCCTTTCCGCGCGTGCTGGCCTGCTACTGGCGCGACAAGGGCCTGCTGCGGCTCGAAGAAGCCGTGCACAAGATGACAGGCCTGTCGGCCCAGCGCTTTCGCCTCGGCGGACGCGGCTTGCTGCAGGTCGGCCACATGGCCGATGTGGTGGTGTTGGACCCTGAGCGCGTGCGCGACCTCGCGACGTTTGAGCAGCCCCAGCAATTCAGCGCGGGCATCGAACAGGTGTGGGTGAACGGTGTGCTGAGCTACACCGCTGCGCAGCGCGCCACAGGGGCGAGGGCAGGCCGTTTTGTGCAGCGCCAGAGCGCGCCCCTAGGAGGGACGCCGTAGCGTAGGAGCGCCTCGTTAGCTATAAAAAATATAGCTTAAAAGTCATACTCACCGCGCGCAGACGGCATTTTTTAACCCTTTTTTTGAGCCCCGCTACTTGGCCGGACGGGTGAGCGACAGGCGCCGCATGAGCTGCTGCACCAGGTCGGTCCGCATGTTGCGGTAGAGCAGCGCCTCTTCGGCCTCCTTGGCCAGGGCGATGGTTTCGTTGTAGCTGATGTCGCGCTGCTGCAGCAGCTCGGTCTCGGGAATCAGTTCCGCGCCCGCAGGGGTGCGCAGGCGGAACTTGATGCGCAGGCGCAACTGCAGCTCGCGCACCTGGCCCGAGGCATTGAGCCCCACCACCGCACGCTCCTGCTGCTCCTGCAGCAAATCCAGAATGGCTTCGGCCGTGGGCATGGCCGCCGGGTCGCGCAGCAGCTGCAGCTGGCCGCCCGATCCCTCCAGCGTGCGCTGCAGCTCCCGTGCCAGCGGCGAGCTGGCAGGGGCGGCAATGTAGAGTGAGTTGAAGCCGAACTCCGGCACGCCGCGCAGCCGGAATCCGCAGGCAGACAACAGGGCCACGGGGGCCAGGCTGAGCAGGGTGCGTTTGTTCATGGGGTCAGACCACCACGTTCACCAGGCGGCCCGGCACCACAATCACGCGCTTCGGATGAGCGCCTGCGGCCTGGGCCACAAAGGCTTCGCTGGCCAGCGCGATGCGCTCGATCTCGGCCTTGTCGGCCTGCGCGGGCACCAGGATGGAGCCACGCAGCTTGCCGTTGACCTGCAGCATGAGTTCGATCTCGTCCTGCACCAGCGCACCGGCATCCACCTGCGGCCAGGGCGCGTCGAGCAGATCGCCCAGCGCACCCGCGTAGCCCAGGCCTTCCCACAGGCTGTGGGCGATGTGGGGCGTGGCAGGGTACAAGCTGCGCAGCAGGATGCCAAAACCTTCGATCAGCGCCACCTGGGCACCGGCCGAATCGGTGGCCTTGAAGTCTTCGAGCGCGTTGATCATCTTCATCGCACCCGACACCACGGTGTTGTACTGCATGCGCTGGTAGTCGTAGTCCACCTGCTTGAGCACGTTGTGGATTTCCAGGCGCAGGGCCTTGGCCTCTTTACCAAACTGCACGTCCTGCAGGCTGCTGGCACCGGCCACGCTGGCCATGGCGGCATCGCGGTCAATGGCGGCGAGCTTCACGCCGAAGTTCCACACACGGCGCAGGAAGCGGTAGCTGCCTTCCACGGCCGCATCGTTCCACTCCAGCGTGGCTTCGGGTGGGGCGGTGAACATGGTGTACAGGCGAGCGGTGTCGGCGCCGTACTTCTCAATCAGGTCCTGCGGGTCCACGCCGTTGTTCTTGGACTTGGACATGGTGCCCACGCCCTCGTAGTCGATGGGTGTGCCCACGCTGAGCATGCCATCGCCGCTGGTGGCTTCGTTCTTGAGCTTGGCGCCGATGATCTTGCCGCCTTCATCGAGCACATGCTCCACGTCGTGCGGCCAGAAGTAGTCCTTGCCGCCCTTGGCGGTGCGGCGGCTGTAGATGTGGTTGAGCACCATGCCTTGCGTTAGCAGTTTGGTGAAGGGCTCGTCCACTTTCACCAAGCCCAGGTCGCGCATGACCTTGGTCCAGAAGCGGGCGTACAGCAGGTGCAGGATGGCGTGTTCGATGCCGCCGATGTACTGGTCCATCGGCATCCAGTAATCCGCACCACCGGCCACCATAGCATCGGCGTTCTTGGGGTCGCAATACCGCATGAAGTACCACGAGCTGTCCACGAAGGTGTCCATGGTGTCCGTCTCGCGGCGCGCAGCCTTGCCACACACGGGGCAGGTCACGCCAGCGTGGAAGCCTTCGTGCTTGTGCAGCGGATTGCCCGAGCCGTCGGGCACGCAGTCGGTGGGCAGCACCACCGGCAGATCCTTCTCGGGCACGGGCACGGCACCGTGTTCATCGCAATGGATGATGGGGATCGGCGTGCCCCAGTAGCGCTGGCGGCTCACACCCCAGTCGCGCAGGCGCCAGGTCGTCTTCTTCTCGCCCAGGCCCTTTTGCTGCAATGCATGGGCCACGGCGTTCACGGCATCCTTGTAGTTCAGGCCGCTGAAGCTGTCGGAGTTGATGGTGACGCCGCGCTGCTTGTCGCCGTACCAGTCCTGCCACTGGTGGTAGTTGAGCGTCTCACCATCCACCAGCACCACCTGCTTGATCTCGATGCCGTACTTGAGGGCGAAGGCAAAGTCGCGTTCGTCGTGCGCGGGCACGCCCATCACGGCGCCGTCGCCGTAGCCCATGAGCACGTAGTTGCCGACCCAGACCTCGACCTTTTCGTCGGTGAGCGGGTGCGTGACGAACAAGCCCGTGGGCACGCCCTTCTTCTCTTGCGTGGCTAGCTCGGCCTCGGTGGTGCCGCCGCTCTTGCACTCTTCGATGAAGGCTTGGAGCGCAGGGTTGGTTTTGGCGGCATGTGCGGCCAGCGGGTGCTCGGGCGCCACGGCGCAGAAGGTCACGCCCATGATGGTGTCGGCGCGCGTGGTGAACACGTACATCTTGCCGTCGCCGATCAGCGCGCCGTCGTCGCCCGCAATGTCGTGCGTGAACGCAAAGCGCACGCCTTCGCTCTTGCCGATCCAGTTTTCCTGCATCAGCTTCACACGCTCGGGCCAGCCGGGCAGCTTGTCGCCGGTCACAAAACCCAGCAGCTCTTCGGCGTAGTCGGTGATCTTGAGGTAGTAGCCAGGGATCTCACGCTTCTCGACCGTGGCACCGGTGCGCCAGCCCTTGCCGTCGATCACCTGCTCGTTGGCCAGCACAGTCTGGTCCACCGGGTCCCAGTTCACGACCTGGGTCTTGCGGTAGGCAATGCCCTTTTCCAGCATCTTCAGGAACAGCCACTGGTTCCACTTGTAGTACTCGGGGTCGCAGGTGGCGACTTCGCGGCTCCAGTCGATGGCCAGGCCCATGGCCTGCATCTGCTTCTTCATGTACGCGATGTTTTCGTACGTCCACTTGGCAGGCGGCACACCGTTTTTCAGCGCGGCGTTTTCAGCGGGCAGACCGAACGCGTCCCAGCCCATGGGCATCAGGACGTTGTGGCCGTTCATGCGCAGGTAGCGCGTGAGCATGTCGTTGATGGTGTAGTTGCGCACATGGCCCATGTGCAGCTTGCCGCTGGGGTAGGGCAGCATCGAGCAGGCGTAGAACTTCTTCTTGCTGGTGTCTTCCGTCACGCGGTAGGCGTCGGTGGCGGTCCAGTGGTCGTGCGCGGCGCGCTCGACGTCTTGGGGAGAGTATTTGTCTTGCATGGGGGCTCGGGGTGAGAGAAGAGTGCAGCCGCTGGCCGCGCTGCAGGGATTTTAGGCGGTCAGGGCCCGGCGAAGGCGGGCCACCCGCCAACGCGCGTCAGCGCGACAGGGCTGGGGCGGCAGGTGGGGCGGGCTTGGCTGCCGGTTCGGCCACAAATCCGATGCGCTGCAGCCCCGCCAGGTGGGCTGCGCCCATGACTTCGACCACGCGGCCATAGGGCACGGCAGCGTCGGCGCGCAGCTGGATTTCGGTGTCGGGCCGCTCGGCGCCAATGCGGCGCAGGCGCTCGGCCAGGGCGGCCTGCGACAGGGGCTGATCATCCAGAAAGGCCTGGCCCGAGGCATTCACCACCAGCGTGACGAATTGCGGGGCCGTGCCGGGCGTGGCGCCCTCGGTGCGCGGCAGGTCCAGCCGGATGGAGCTGGCCAGCAGCGGTGCCGTGAGGATGAAGATGACCACCAGCACCAGCATCACGTCCACCAGCGGCGTCATGTTGATGTCGCTCATGGGCTGCGGCCCGGTGGTGCGTTCGAGTCGTCCGAAACTCATGCCCCCACGCTCCCCGCTGCGCGTGGCTCGCTGCCCCCCACGGAGGCTGCCCCGCCTTGGGGCGGTCCGGCGGCGGGTCGGCCCGCCTTGCTCATGCCTTCTGTGGTGCCAGCCAAGCTCTGGACAGGCGCCGTGTCGATGAGCAGTTCGCGCAGATCGCGCGCAAAACCTTCCAGGTCGGCCTCGATGCGGCCAATCAAGCGGCCAAACACGTTGTAGGCCAGCACGGCAGGAATGGCCACCGCCAACCCGGCAGCGGTCATGACCAGGGCCTCGCCCACGGGGCCGGAAACGCGGTCGATGGTGATCTGCCCTGCACCTGCCATGGCGGTGAGCGCATGGTAGATGCCCCACACCGTGCCCAGCAGCCCCACAAACGGTGCGGTGGAGCCCACCGTGGCCAGCAGCACCTGCCCGAACTGCAGGCGCCCGAGCACTTCGTGCAATGCGTCGCGCAGCACCCGCGTGAGCCGCTGGGACAGGCTGCCCGCGCTGGCCAGCGAGGCCGGCGCGTCGGGCATGGACGGGATTGCTATTGAATTTGCAGCAACAACCAGAGGCAGGACCAGCGCAGAGCGGTCAAAAGACTGCAGACGCTGGGTGGCGACTTCCATGGAGGGCGCCTGCCAGAACGCCGCTGTGCAACGCGCCACATCGGCCGTGGCCTGGCGCATGAGCCGCAGCTTCCAGACGATAACCACCCAGCTCGCCACCGACATGACCAGCAGCACCAGGGCCGCGCCCTGGGTCACGGCATCGCCCTGGCGCCACCAGTGGAGGGCGTCCATGGAAATCGACGGATCAGTTCAAGCCCAGCACGTCGAACATGTCGAACATGCCGGTCTTGTGGGCCGCCAGGAAACGCACGGCGCGCAAGGCGCCCTGCGCATACGTGGCGCGGCTGGAGGACTTGTGGGTGACCTCAATGCGCTCGCCAATGCCGGCAAACAGCACGGTGTGATCGCCCACGATGTCGCCGCCACGGATGGCAGCAAAGCCGATGCTGGAGGGGTCGCGCTCGCCCGTCACGCCTTCGCGGGCGTACACGGCGCAGTCCTTGAGATCGCGGCCCAGGGCTTCGGCAATCACCTCCCCCATCTTGAGCGCGGTGCCCGAAGGCGCATCCACCTTGTGGCGGTGGTGGGCTTCGATGATCTCGATGTCGTAGCCGGTGGCCATGGCCTTGGCAGCCATCTGCAGCAGCTTGAGCGTGACGTTCACGCCCACGCTCATGTTGGGCGAGAACATGATGGCGGTGCGCTGTGCGTAGGCGTCAAGTTCGGCCTTTTGCGCGTCGGTAAAGCCGGTGGTGCCGATGACGGCCTTCACGCCCAGCTGGCTGCACACGGCCAGGTGGGCCAGCGTGCCTTCAGGGCGGGTGAAGTCGATCAGCACGTCGGCGTTCTTGAGGCCTGCCGCGATGTCGGCCGTGATGGCCACGCCACTCGCATGGCCCAGAAAGGCGGTAGCGTCCGAGCCCACGGCGGGGCTGGCGGCGATGTCGAGTGCACCGGCCAGCACGCAGTCGTCGCTGGCGCGGATGGCTTCGATCAGCATGCGGCCCATGCGGCCCGACGCGCCGGCCACAGCCACGCGGCAAGGGGTGGTCACGGCGGCGGGTGTTGGTGTCCCTGTCATGAAAATCCTGTTCGGTTGGGTGGCAGCTCAGAGATCGCACCCTGTGCTGCGGGGGGCCACTGGCATCAGCGCGCAGGCGCGTCGAGCGGCGGGTAACTGGTAGTGGTAGGCATGGGCGCCGTGGATGCCGCAGCGGGCGCGGGGGCCGGGCGGGCGGCTGCCGGGTATTTGGAGAGCTGCTCCGGCGTGGCTTCCAGCGTGGGCACCTTGCCCTTGGCGCCATCCCGGGCACCCAGCGTGGCGACGAACTCCGTTTCGGAAGGCATTTCGTCGCCCTCGGAACGGTCCAGCACATCGCCCTTGAAAAACGCAGTCAGCTTGCGGGTCTGGATGTCTTCCCCCGGGCGCTTGAGAGTGAACACATACTCCCAGCGGTCGGCATGGAACAGGCTGGTGACCAGGGGCGTGCCCAGGATTTCGCGCACCTGCTGGCGGCTCATGCCGGGCTGCAGGGCTTGTACCTGCTCGCGCGACACAAAGTTGCCCTGCACCACATCGACCTTGTAGGGCTTCACGATGCCGGCGATGCGGCTGCTGGCGCCATCGAGGCTGCCACAACCGGCCAGGGCGGCCATGCTGGCGCCGATCAACAGGACCAGGCCCAGGCGGGCGCTGCAACGGGCTTTGACGGGCATGGGTAAAAGGGCTGAGGATATGATCGCCGCATTGTAGCGGCTGCCCCCCAGGCCTTGAGGTGGGGGCCAGCACCCGAAGGAGCATGCCATGACCAATATCGACGAACTCAAAAGCACGGGACTCAAGGCCACGCTGCCCCGCCTGAAGATCATGGAGATCTTCCAGAAAGGCACGCAGCGCCACATGACGGCCGAAGACGTGTTCCGCGTGCTGCTGGAGGAGCGCTCGGACATTGGCCTGGCCACCGTGTACCGGGTGCTCACGCAGTTCGAGCAGGCGGGCATCCTGATCCGCAGCAACTTCGAAAGCGGCAAGGCGGTGTACGAGCTCAATGAGGGCCAGCACCACGACCACTTCATCTGCACGTCCTGCGGCAAGGTGGAAGAGTTCTACGACGCCGAGATCGAAAAGCGCCAGCACGCCGTGGCCAAGGCCAAGGGGTGGCTGGTGCAGGACCACACGATGGCGCTGTACGGCCAATGCGCCACCTGCGCAAAAAAAGGGTAACCCCCTGAGTCGCTTCGCGCCATCCCCCTGAAGGGGGACGCCCCCAGCGCGGCGGGGCGGCCCTTGCGCGGGAGCACTGGCGTCGGGCGCGCCAGTTTTGGAAGGATTGTGGTCTGAATTGCCGCCAGCGCCTATCCATCAAGCGCAAGCAGCTATCAAATAAAGAGCAAACTAACCCCCCGTGTCGCGCTCCATGGCGCGACGGTGGCGTTCGACGAATTCCTGGTAGGTGTCAATGCCGCGCAGCTGCAGGATGGTGTTGCGCACAGCGGCTTCGACCAGCACGGCGATGTTGCGGCCGGCCACCACCTGGATCACGACCTTGAGCACGGGCACGCCCAGCACGTCCTGAGTGAGCGGCTCGTAGGGCAGGCGTTCGTAGTCGCGCTCCAGCGTCTCTTTGCGCACCAGGTGCACGATGAGCTTGAGGCGCATCTTGCGGCGAACGGCCGTCTCGCCAAAGATGGCGCGGATGTCCAATAGTCCGATGCCGCGCACTTCCAGCAGGTTCTGCAGCAGCTCGGGGCACTTGCCCTCGATGGTGGTCTGGTTGATGCGGAAAAAGTCCACGGCATCGTCGGCCACCAGGCCATTGCCGCGCGAGATCAGCTCCAGACCCAGCTCGCTCTTGCCCAGGCCCGATTCGCCGGTGATCAGCACGCCCAGGCCCAGGATGTCCATGAACACGCCGTGCATGGTGGTGCGGTCGGCAAAGTGCTTGGACAGGTAGGCGCGGAGCACGTCGATGACAAACGCCGACGACTCGTGCGTGGAGAACATCGGAATCTGCGCACGCTCGCACATGGACACCAGCGCATCGGGCGCGGTCTGGTTGTCGGCCAGCACCAGCACGGGCGGCTCCAGCGTCACGATGCGCGCAATGCGGCGCTTGCAGTCGTCGGGTGACGCGTTGCTCAGGTACGCGATTTCGCGTTCGCCCAGAATCTGGACGCGGTAGGGGTGGATGTAGTTGAGGTAACCGACCAGATCGGCCCCGGACCGTGCAGAACGCACGGCCACTTCATCAAACCGCCGCTCCGATGCCCCCAGACCCGCGACCCACTCCCATTTCAGGAGGCCACGGAATTCCTCGAAAAGCACATCGGCACTGACAACATTGGGCTTCACGGCAGGTCAGTGCTCAATCAGATCAGAGGAGGGGCCACAGCGCGTGGGGCGGGAGATCAGGCGGCCTGCGTGGACTGCCAGCCTGCAATCATGCCGTGCAACTCGGCGGCATCGGTGCAGGCCTTGAGCTTTTCGCGCAGGGCCGAGTCGCTCAGCAACTCGGCAATTTCGGAGAGGATTTCCAGGTGCTTCTGCGTGGCAGCCTCGGGCACCAGCAAAAAGATCAGCAAGCCCACCGGCAACTCGTCAGGGGCATCAAAACCGATGGGATTGAGCAGCTGGAACACAGCCGCCATGGGCGCCTTCAGGCCCTTGATGCGCCCGTGCGGGATGGCCACGCCATGGCCGAGCCCCGTGGAGCCCAGGCGCTCACGCGCAAACAGGCTGTCGGTGATCAGCGCCCGCGAGAGGCCGTGCTGGCTTTCGAACAGCAGACCCGCTTCTTCAAAAGCACGCTTCTTGCTGGTGGCGTCAACACTCACAAGCACTTGAGCGGAGGGCAGGATGGAGGCGAGTCGGTTCATGGTCAAGGGTAACAATTATGCACATATTGGCGAAAACCCTGAGCACGGCGCGTCGGGCAACAAAAAAACCGCCCGGGAGGGGGCGGCTGCTGTGCCAAGCTCAGGGCTGGCGCATCAAGCGTGCAGTTCGCGCTTGGCGGCTTCGTGGTGGTGGTCCTGCAAGCGATCCTTGTGGCGCACCACCTGGCGGTCCATCTTGTCCACCAACTCGTCCACTGCGGCATAGAGGTCTGCGTGGGAGCTTTCGGCAAACAGGTCGTTGCCCTTCACGTGGATGTTGCATTCCGCTCGCTGTCTCTTTTCCTTTTCCTTTTGCTTCTCTACCGTCAGCAGTACCTTGACATCAACAACTTGGTCAAAATGGCGGGTGATCCGATCCAGCTTGGTGGTGACATAGCTGCGCAAGGCGGGGGTAACTTCGAGGTGGTGACCGCTGATCGTCAAGTTCATAAATAAGTCTCCTGTAGCTCTCGGTGGGAAAAACGCCGCCCTGGATCAGAGGAGCGGCTCGGCGAACTTGGATGCATCCGTTGACGTGAGTTCACTATGCCCCTGCCCTCCCCGAAAAGCAATCCCATACCGCCCCGGCCCGCTGGGTTATGCCTGCCAAGGTGCCAAGCCCCCAAAAAGCGCGCACAATGAGCAAGTTCGCAAGGGGGCCAGAAGCCGTACACCGCCCATGCCCCTCTAGCGCGCCGCAGGGGTGGCCCCGTGCAGATGCAGGCGCCCCACCACCAGCATCGACAGTACACCGGCCGAAATGCCCACCAGCGCGGCCACCCAGTAGTTCTGTACCAGCCCCTGCGCATCGCGGCTGATCAACACCCCGCCCACAAAAGACGCCACCCCCATGGCGGCAGACTGCACCGACGCATTCAGGGTCATGAACGTGCCCCGCAAGGCGGGCTGCGCCGCCGAGGTGACGATGGCCATCCCCGGAATCATGCGTCCGCTCACGAAGGCGAACATCAGGGTGGACACCAGCAGCACGCCCCAGAGCGGCAGCCACTGGCACAGCGTGATTCCGAGCAGACACGGCACCGAGGCCAGCACCAAGGCGCGGAAGGTGCGCACCTTGCCCCAGCGGTCGGTCCAGCGGCCAAACCAGCGCGCGGAGAACAACGTGGCGATGCCCCCGCACAGATAAGCCAGCGGAATCTGGTCGGCCCGCACCCCGGCATTGGCCTGCATGTAGATGGTGATGTAGGGAATCACCGTGAACCCCGTGGACACCAGCAGCGCTGAGTACACAAAAGCCCAGCGGTGGTTCGGGTCGGCCAGCACCTGCGCAATGCCCGAGAACGCCGAGCGGCCACCCGCCGCCTGCACATGGGCCGTCAAGGGCGGCAACGTGCGGGCGGCCTGGATGGCCAGCACCCCGACCAAGGCCGCGATGGCGATGAAGGGCAGGTTCCAGCCTCCATGCTCAGCCAGGATCAGCCCCAGGGGCACCCCCGCCACAGTGGACACCGCAAACGAAGTCATGACGATCCCCATCGCCCGCCCGCGCCGCTCGAACGGAACCACGTCCGCCACGATGGTCTGCGACAGGGCCGACAGCACGCCGCCAAACGCCCCCGCCAGGATGCGCGCCGCCATGAGCGTGCCGTAGGTGGGCGCCACGCCGCAGGCCAGCGTCGCCAGCCCGAACAGCACATACAGCACCAGCAGCAGCCGCTTGCGGCCAAACCGGTCGATGTAGGTGGAAGCGAGCAGCCCCGACGCCCCCGCCGACAGCGTGTAGGCCGACACCAGCAGGCCAAACTGCGCGTCGCTGATGGCGAACAGCCGCGTGAACTGCGGCCCGAGCGGCATCATGATCATGAAGTCGAGGATGTGGGTGAACTGGATGCCAGCCAGGGTCAGCAGCAGCCAGAGTTCGCGGCGGGGAGTGAGCGCAGGGGCAGTCGTGGTGGACACAGGCAAAGGCCGCAGGTGGCCCGGTCAAAGTCAGGGCCGCACAGTGTGCCCCAAGGGCGCTTACCCCGTCCCGCCCCTACGCACCACGCAGCCCCGCGCCACCTGCGCCCCCCCGTTTTTGCCCGCACCCGGGGCCTTGCAGGCGCGCCCGGGCCCGGCGCGTAAAATCCTTGGGTTGCGCCGGGCCCCGCCCGCAAGCGCTTCGCCCCACCCGTTCTTCTTCGGATTGCCCGCTGCGGATATCGACCGCCCACACCGACACCATGACCCAGCCCAGCTCCAACGCCCTGCACACCTCTGCCCTCACGTCGCTGCCCCTGCTGGCACGCGGCAAGGTGCGCGACAACTACGCCGTGGGCGACGACCGCATCCTGATGGTGGCCAGCGACCGCCTCTCGGCCTTCGACGTGATCATGGGCGAACCCATCCCTGGCAAGGGCGAGTTGCTCACGCAGATGGCGCTGTTCTGGTTCGACAAGCTCGGCCACATCTGCCCCAACCACCTCACAGGCGACGCCCCCGAGAGCGTGGTCAAGCCCGAGGAAGTGGCCCAGGTGCGTGGCCGCTCGATGCTGGTGCAGCGCCTGAAGCCCATCCCGGTGGAAGCCGTGGTGCGCGGCTACCTGGCTGGCAGCGGCTGGAAGGAGTACCAGGAATCGCGCTCGGTCTGCGGCGTGCCGCTGCCCGAAGGCCTGACCAACGCGGCCAAGCTGCCCGCCCCCATCTACACGCCCGCCGCCAAGGCGGCCGTGGGCGAGCACGACGAAAACATCACCTTCGAGCGCACGGTGGAGATGATTGGCCTGGACCTGGCCACCCGCATCCGCGACCTGAGCATCGCGATCTACCAGGCCGCTGCCGAGATCGCACTCACCAAGGGCATGATCATTGCCGACACAAAATTCGAGTTCGGCCTGGCGCCCGATGGCACGCTGGTGCTGATGGACGAGGTGCTCACCCCTGACAGCTCACGCTACTGGCCCGTGGAAGGCTACGCCGACGCGCTGGCCCAGGGCGCCAACCCGCCCAGCTACGACAAACAGTTCGTGCGCGACTGGCTGGAACAGGCCAAGGTGGGCGGCAAGCTCTGGGACAAGACTGCTCCCGCGCCGCGCCTGCCACAGGAGGTGATCGAGAAGACGGCCGCCAAGTACCGCGAAGCGCTGGAGCGGCTGACCGCCCGCTGAATCTGGCGGGCGCCGTCGGCGCTTGCCTCCGCCCCCATTGCAGGGCGGTCAGTCCAGAAATGTCTCTGCGGACTCGAAGCGCAGCAGTGTCTGCCCTTCGCCGCCCCGCAGCACCAACTGCGATCCTTGTTGCCGGAAACTCTGCACCGCCAGCAACGCCTCGAAAAACCGCGTTTCCGTCCCGCTGGCTGGTAAGCACAGCGCGATGTTGGAGACCAGGCGCTCAAAACGCAGCCGCCCGCCTTGCAACGCGTAGTCCGCAAGAAACCGGTTGCACCCGCCCGAGCCTGCCACTCGTGGCTCATCCGCTTGCAACACCAGGTGCGGGGTAACCGCCCCCTCTGGCGGGCGCCCCACGGCCTCGCCCTCTATCTCGACCAGCCGCCAGTAGGTCAGCACCAAGGGCACACTGGCTTCCACCGTGGCGGCTTGAGGCAGCAACCGCTGCAACTGAACATCCACGCGGCGAAATGCAGCGTCCTGCGGCACCGGATGGCGCTTGTCCGTCGCCAGCAGCAGGCGCCCCTCCAGGGTCACCGTGGCGCGCACCTCGTAGCGGCCCTTGGGCACAAACCGTGAAGAAGGGTAGGGAATCCAGATCGCAAAAGGCGCCTGCCCGGCAGGGGTGCTGCGCTGGCGGCCCAGCACCACCGGGGCCACGTCAGGGTGGGTGACATCCAGCAGCGTGGCCTCGAACACGGCCTCCGGGGGCAGCACCACGCGCTCTCGGGCCAGGGCCACGCCCGAAACAATGGCATCGGGGGCAGGCGGTCGGCCGGCGCACCCCAGCAGGAAGCTGCAGCACAGTGCCACAGCGGACAGCCGGGCAATCGCCGCGCCATGCAACCCCCCGGCCAGCAGGGGCCGACACGGCAACAGCATCCAGGTGATGAACGCCTGCACGCCGTTCAGCCGCGCCCCCATCCGCAGGCTTTCAGCTCAGCACCACACTCGACAACCGGCGCCGGTACGTGGCCACCACCGGGTCTTCGGGCGGGATCTGGCCCTCGGCCACCTTGGGTTTGGGGGCCTCGATGACTTCGAGGATGGCGACATAGGTCTTGCGGGCGATCTCCTCGCTCCAGGCCTTGTCGCGCATGAGGATTTCCAGCAGCTCGTCCATGGCATCGGTCCAGCGTTGCTGGGCCATCAGCCAGCGGGCGCGGGCGTAGCGGGTGTCGAAATCGCGTTTGTTGGCGGTGATTTTTGCCTCAAAATCGGCCTCTGCGCGCTCCCCATATGCACCAATAGCTACAAAATCAATAGCATCCATCCAAGTCTTGAGCGCGCCGAGCTTGCGCGACACGGCGGCTTTGGCGATGACGGGGGCAAACGCGACCTTGGCGTCGTCCTCGCGGCGCAGCTGCAGCAACAGCTTGACGTAGTCGAAACGTGCATCGTCGTTGGACGGGTCGGTCACCACCGCGTGCTGCAGTTTTTCGAGGGCCGTGCCCGTGTCGCCATCGGCCAGGGCCTCCTGGGCCTCTTCTTCCTCGGCTTCGGCCACCATTTCTTCGGCGGTGGGCACATGCTTGTCGAGGAAGGCGCGCACCTGGCCTTCAGGCAGGGCGCCCATGAAGCCGTCCACGGGCTGTCCGTTCATGAGCAGCACGCAGGTGGGAATGCTGCGGATGCCGAACATCCCGGCAAGCTGCTGCTCCTGGTCGGAGTCGATCTTGGCGAGCTTGAAGCGGCCTGCGTATTCGGTTTCGAGCTTTTCCAGCACCGGGCCCAGCGACTTGCAGGGGCCACACCAGGGCGCCCAGAAGTCCACCAGCACGGGCACGTTCATCGAGGCGGCAACCACCTCGGCTTCAAAGTTCTCTACGGTGACGTCAATCATGGTGGTGGGTGCCGGGCCAAGGCCGGTGGAGCTGGTGGGTTCGCGCTATTTTGGCGCATGGAAACAGCCCCAGGCCGCGCAGGGAAGCGCAAAAAGTAAAATCGCGGGTTCCACCCACAGCGGTGCGGCAGGCCCTGCGCACTGCCGCCGCCCCCAAACCACCATGAAACCCATCCAGATCGGCGTGGTCATGGGTTCCAGCAGCGACTGGGACACCATGCAGCATGCAGTGCAGATTCTTGAACAGTTCGGCATCGCCCACGAGGCCCGCGTGGTCTCGGCCCACCGCATGCCCGACGACATGTTCGCCTATGCCGAAAGCGCCGCCAGCCGGGGCCTGAAGGCCATCATTGCCGGCGCGGGCGGTGCCGCCCACCTGCCCGGCATGATCGCCGCCAAGACCCCCGTGCCCGTGCTGGGCGTGCCCGTGGCCAGCCGCCACCTGCAGGGGGTGGATTCGCTGCACAGCATCGTGCAGATGCCCAAGGGCATCCCCGTGGCCACATTCGCCATCGGTACGGCGGGCGCCGCCAACGCGGCCCTGTTTGCCGTGGCCCTGCTGGCCAATGAAAGCCCCGAACTGCGCCAGCGGCTGGAAGCCTTCCGCGCCGAGCAGACCGAGGTGGCCCGCAACATGACCCTGCCGCCCGCCGCATGAGTGACGTTGCCACGCCCCTCTTGCCCGGCAGCACGCTGGGCGTGCTCGGTGGCGGCCAGCTGGGCCGCATGTTCGTGCACCAGGCCCAGGCCATGGGCTACTTCACGGCCGTGCTCGACGCCGACCCCACCAGCCCTGCCGGGCTGGTGAGCCACCACCATATCCAGACGGACTACGAAGATCCGCAGGGCCTGGCCGCACTGGCGCGCGTGGCCGATGCGGTGACCACCGAATTCGAGAACGTGCCCGCCGCCGCGCTGGCCACGCTGGCCGCACAGCGGCCCGTGTCGCCCGCCGCCAGTGCGGTGTCCGTGGCGCAGGACCGCGCCCGCGAGAAGGCCCACTTCGTGGCCTGTGGCGTGCCCTGCGCGCCCTACGCGGTCATCGAGACGGCCGAACAACTCGCCGCGACCTCGCAGGATCTGCTGCCAGGCATCCTCAAGACCGCCCGCATGGGCTACGACGGCAAGGGCCAGGTGCGCGTAAAGACCACCGCTGAGCTGGCCGCCGCCTGGGATGCGGTGGGCAAGGTGCCCTGCGTGCTGGAGAAAATGCTGCCGCTGGCGCTGGAATGCTCGGTGATCGTGGCGCGCGGTGCTGATGGCGCCATGGTGCACCTGCCCGTGCAGCGCAACCTGCACCGCGACGGCATCCTGGCCGTGACCGAGGTGTATGAAGAAAATTTGCCTTCTGCGCTTGCTGCACAAGCGGTAGCAGCTACGAAATCTGTAGCAGAAGGCCTGCAGTACGTGGGCGTGCTGTGTGTGGAATTCTTTGTTCTGCAGGATGGCAGCCTGGTGGTCAACGAGATCGCCCCGCGCCCACACAACAGCGGCCACTACAGCCAAAACGCCTGCGATGTGTCGCAGTTCGAGCTGCAGGTGCGCACCATGGCCCGCCTGCCGCTGACCCAGCCCCGCCAGCACAGCCCCGCCGTGATGCTCAACCTGCTGGGTGACCTGTGGTTTGCCCAGAGCGACACCGAACAGACGCCCCCGTGGGACCAGGTGCTGGCCCTGCCCGGCACCCATTTGCACCTGTACGGCAAGCGCGATGCCAAGCGCGGTCGCAAGATGGGCCACCTCAACGTGACCGGCGCCACGCCCGACGCCGCGCGCGCCACCGCCCTGAAGGCGGCTGCACTGCTGGGCATTGACGCGTTCTGACCATGATCCTTGACGGCAAAGATCCTTCGGCCATCGCCGCCGCAGCGCGCGCGGTGCGCAGCGGCGCGCTGCTGGGCCTGCCCACCGAAACCGTGTACGGCCTGGCCGCCGACGCCGGCAGCGACGCGGCCGTGGCGCAGATTTTTGCAGCCAAGGGGCGCCCCAGCGACCACCCGCTGATCGTGCATGTGGCCAATGCCCAGGGCATTGCGCACTTTGCCAGCGAGGTGCCCGGCTTCGCGCAGAAGCTGGTCGATGCCTTCTGGCCCGGCCCGCTGACGCTCATCCTGCCCCGCCTGCCCGGTGTGGCCACGGCGGCCACAGGGGGGCAGGACAGCGTGGGCCTGCGCTGCCCGGCGCACCCGGTCGCGCACGCGCTGCTGGAGGCCTGTGCGGCACCCATCGACGGCACCGACCAGGGGGGGCCGCCCGTGTGGGGCGTTGCCGCCCCCAGCGCCAACCGCTTTGGCCGTGTGAGCCCCACCACCGCCCAGCATGTACAGGACGAGCTAGGCACCGACCTGCTGGTGCTGGACGGCGGCCCCTGTGGCGTGGGCATTGAAAGCACCATCGTGGACTGCACCCGCGGCGTGCCCGTGCTGCTGCGCCCCGGCGCGATCACGCGCGCGCAGATCGCTGCGGCCTGCGGCATTGCGCCGCTGTCCAAGGAAGACCTGCCCGCCCTCACCCCCCGCGCTTCCGGCACGCTGGAGGCCCACTACGCCCCCGCCGCCAAGGTGCGGCTCATGGACGCCAAGGCCCTGCAGACCAGCCTGGACCTGCTGGGCGCCGACGCAGCCCACATCGCCGTTTATGCCCGCTCTGCGCTGCGCTCGCACTCGTCCCGGCTCGTACTGCGGCGCATGCCCGACGATGCCGCCGCCACCGCCCAGCAGCTGTTTGCCGTGCTGCGCGGCTTTGACGACGAGGGCGTGAAACTGATCTGGATCGAGACCCCCCCTGCCAGCCCGGATTGGGAGGGGGTTCGCGACCGCCTGCAGCGCGCGGCGGCGGCCTGATCGGCCACGCAGACGCTGCTTTACATGCGTTGACTTTGCGTCGTTAAACTACCCCCCACTTTTCTGGAGAAATACATGGCAGCAAATTGGATGCGCCGCACCGTCATGGTCGCCGCATGTGCATCGGCCGCGTTGCTCGCGGCCTGCGGTTCCAGCACCACTGAATCGGCCATCACGCCCCAGCGCTTCATCGCGTTTGGCGATGCCATGAGTGATGTGGGACAAAACGGCTCGCGCTACACCGTCAACGACGGCAGCGTCAACAACTGGACCCTGCAGGTGGTCGCCAACTACGGCAAGACCCTCACCCCTGCATCCGCAGGCGGCACCAGCTACGCCACGGGCAACGCCCGCGTCAGCGCCAAGCCCGACGCCGCAGGCAACGCCAGCACCCGCACCATCACCGAGCAGATCGACACCTTCCTGGCGGGCGGAAGCTTTGCCAACACCGACGTGGTGATCGTGAGCGGTGGTGTCAGCGACGTCATCGCCGGCATGGCCGCCGTGACCGCAGGCACGCAGACCGAGGCCGCCATGGTGGCCGCCGCGCGCAAGGCGGGTGAAGACCTGGCCGCCCAGGTGCGCCGCTTGGTGGCGGCCGGTGCCAAGTATGTGGTGGTGACCGGCACGTACGACCTGAGCAAGAGTCCCTGGGCCAAATCGATTGGCCGCGAAGCCCTGCTGACCGACGCGAGCAGCCGCTTCAACGATGGCCTGCTGGTGGGCATCGTGGACCTGGGCGCCAACGTGCTGTACGTGGACTCGGCCTACTACGTGAACCTGTACACCAGCGTGCCCGGCAACTACGGCTTCAACAACGCCACCACGGCCGTGTGCACCTCGGTGGACGCGAACAACGGCATCGGCATCGGCGCAGGCAAGGTCAACTCCGCCCTGTGCAACAGCTCCACGCTGCTGTCGGGCGCCAACCAGGCCGCCTACGTGTTTGCCGACTCCGTGTACCTGACCCCGTCGGCCCAGCGCCAGTTCGGCACCTACGCCTACGACCGCCTGCGCGCACGCTGGTAACAGGACTGGATTCCTGGCCGCCGCGCGCGGATGTGCCAGGACTGCAGCCACAAAAAAGCCGACCCTCGGGTCGGCTTTTTGCTTTGCACCACAGGGGCACAGGGTCCAGGGGGCCCCAGGCGGTTTACTTGACCGTGTCGAACACGGCACGGGCCTGTGCGTGGCAGAACGGTGGCTCGTAGGTGCCGTGGTAGGCGCCGTAATAGGTGGCGAATGCTGCCGAGGTGGGGTCGGTGGGCGCCTTGCCGCCGGGGCCGAAGGTGGCCTGGATGGCGGCGTCCACGTCCACCGAACTCACGTTGGTCAGGCCCCGGCTGTCGAAGTCGGCCTTCATGACGGCCTGGTGTACGGCGGGGGGCACCGTGGGGTCGCCCGCACCGCCGCACAGCAGCACACGCGCCTTGGGGCTCCAGCCGAGCAGGTCGTTCTTCTTGGCCGCCAGGTACAGCGGGTGGGTGGTGCTGGTCTGCGAGCCCGTGATGAAGTCGGACTGGAACAGCGCGTCACGCGCCTGATTGGGCGTGCCCGCAGGCAGAGTGCCCGAGGTGAGCAGTGTGGTGTAGTTCATCGTGGGGTTGGGCAGCAGGTTCTCGATATAGCCCGAGTACGGCGCCTTGAAGACCTGCTTCACGTCGGTGTACACATTGCCATAGACCTTCTGCCACGAGGTCACGAGGTAGGGCACAAAGAACTGCACGCCCGCAATCGCATCGGGAATACGCAGCGAACCCGACAGGTTGTAGGGGCCCGCCAGGTGGGCGCCCGCCACCACGTTGAACTCCGCGCCGTAGTCACGCTCGGCGGCACGGTGGGCCGCCATCGACGAATGCCCGCCTTGCGAGTACCCCGTGAACATGACCTTGCCCGACAGATTGGCCCCCACGGTGCCCGCTGCGTTGCGCGCGGCACGCACCGAGTCGATCACAGAGGTGGCTTCGGAGTCGGCATGCAGGTAAGGGTGGTAGCTGTAAGTGGACTTGGCAAAACCCAGGTAGTCGGTGGCCACCACGGCATAGCCCTGGGCTGCGTACATGGCGGCCAGCAGGAAGGTTTCGGTGTCTTGCGGGTTGGCCAGCGTGCGGGGCTTCTGCACATCGGTGCCCTTGGCATAGGCCACCAGCGGCGCTGCCGTGGTGCAGCTGCCGCCGGGCACCAGCATCACGCCCGATGCGTTGGTGTTTTCACCGCTCTTGGCGCCCACGGTGGCGTAGTTCAGCGCCACCACCTTCACATCGCACTTGGCCTTGCCGGTGAGGGCCTGCAGCCCTGCGCTGGACGTGCTCGCGTCGATCTGCGCAGCGGTTAGCGTGGTCACCGTGGCGGGCGGGTCAATCAGTGCGCCACGCACCGGGTCGTCGGAGCCCCCGCAGGCAACAAGCACAAGCGCAGCGGCGGCAACACAGGTAAGACGGAAGTAGTTCATGGATGGGTCCCTCGGGTCAGTGAAAAACGATGCATCGTGCGCGCACCTGCGCTGCAGCATCCATAGGGGATAACGCGTGAAACCGGGCCCAATGACACCTGCGCGACAGCCGCCGCCGGGCGGCCGCCCTGGTCAACCTGCGCCGCGCACGCCGTAACGCACCTTCATGCCCAAAATGGTGCCGGCCAGCGCCAGCGTGATGGCGTTGGCGACCACAATGGGCCAGGCGGCCAGGGCCAGCCCGTAGACCAGCCACAGGGCCACCCCGGCCGTGAACACGCTGTACATGCCCAGGGAGATGCCGCTCACGTCCCGTGTGCGAAAGGTCTGCAGTGCCTGGGGCACGAAGCTGCAGGTGGTGAGGGTGGCGGCCAGATAGCCAATGAGTTCTGGGAGTTGCATGGTGGGCGGGGCAGCCGGGCTGCGCCGAGGGTTGGGTTGTCCAGTCACTGGTCGCGCGCGGTCCAGTCGATGAGGCTGTCGAGCACGGGCCGCGCGGCGCCCGCGCTGGCATGGTTGACGACCGCCACCAGCACATAGCGGCGTCCGCTGGCTGCGTGGACATAGCCAGCGATGGCCATCACATCGCGCAGGCTGCCCGTCTTGAGGTGGGCGGTGCCCGCGCGGCTCTGACTGCGGCGCAGCGTGCCATCCACCCCCGAGATGGGCAGCGAGGCCAGCAGCTCGGGCATGGACGGGGATGCCCAGGCCACCTGCAGCATGCGGGCCAGCGCCTGGGCCGTCAGGCGGGCATCGCGGCTCAGGCCTGCCCCGTTGTCCACCTGGGGCTGCTCCACGTCGCCCAGGCGGCCCTGCCACCACTGGCGCAGCGCCTCACGCGCACTGTCGTAGGTCGCCACACCGTTCTTCTGCAGCGCCAGGGTCAGGAACACCTGCTGCGCCATCACGTTGTTGCTGTACTTGTTCACATCGCGCACCACCTCGGCCAATGCGGGGGAGGTAACAACAAACGCGGGCTTGAGGCCCGCAGGCACCTTGCCGTCGCGCACCGTGCCCGTGAGCTTGCCGCCCAGCTCACGCCACATGCCCTCCACCGCACGCGCCGCAAAACCGCGCGGGTCGGCCGCGGCCACGGGCCACGCGCGCTCGCCGCACGCAGCCGGGTACACGCCCTGAAAACCCACTTTGGCAGGGTCGGACAGTTCGGCCCGCAGGGCGCCCCGCCAGTCGCCACATTCGGTGCCCGGTGCGGCCAGCGCCACCGTGGCCTGGCGCTGCACCCCAGCCAGCGGCGGGTCGTACTGGATGCGTGCCAGCCCGGTGGCGGCGTCGGGCACAAAGGTCATGACCGACGACTTGAAGTTAAGCAGCAAGGCATCAGGCGCTGCGTTGTAGGGGCGCAGCGGCTCGCCATCAAAACGCGCCGGGTCCTGCTCGGGCAGGTCGAACGCCGTGCGGTCCAGCACGATGTCGCCCACGATGACCTGGATGCCCTGGCCCTGCAAGCGCCGCATCAGCAGCCACAGGCGCTCCATGACCAGCTTGGGGTCACCCTGGCCCTGGATGTAGACATTGCCACGCAGGCTGCCGTCCTGCACCGTGCCCTGCAGATAGACCGGGGTGTTCCACACATAGGCCGGGCCCAGCTGCTCCAGCGCGGCGTAAGTGGTCACCAGCTTCATCACCGATGCCGGATTGACGGGCACCTGGGCACGGTGCGCAAGGCGGGGGGCAGTGCGTGCGCTGCCCTGGGCATCGACCACCAGCACCGACAGCGCCTCGCGGGGCAGCCGGGCCCGGGCCAGGGCGGCCTCCACCTCTGCGGGCAAGGGGCTGGGCGAAGGCGCCGGTGCCTGGGCGCCCGCGCCTCCTGCCAACGCCAGCCACAACATGGCCCCAAGCAACACACCACGCGGCGCGGTACAGCGCCAGACAACAGGAACAGACAGCATGGCGGAAGTCTATCTCCCGCTACCGGCCGCCCACGCGCCCCGCCACGAGCGCCGCCAGCACCGCCCCCAGCGCCCACCGATAATCCCCCCATGCCTTTTTCTCCTCGCGCCGTGGGCCTGCTGGCAGCCGTTGTGACGGTCACCATCTGGACGGGCTTCATCGTCATTGCCCGCGCCTCGGCCCAGCGCACGCTCACGCCGTTTGACATTGCCCTGCTGCGCATCACCGGCGCCAGCCTGGTGCTGCTGCCCTGGGGCTGGTGGATGGTGCGGCGGCGCGTGCAGGCTTTGGGGGCATCCGCCCCGCCCTCCAGCCTGGCGGGCATCTCGCCCCTTTCGCTGCGCACCACGGCCCTGCTGGGGCTGTTTGGCGGCCTGCTCTATGCGCTGCTGGCCTATGCGGGGTTCTTCCATGCACCGGCCACCCATGCCTCGGTGCTCATGCCCGGCAGCCTGCCGCTGTGGACGGCGCTGCTGGCCGCCTGGCTGCTGCGCGACCACATCACGCCCCTGCGCGCCGCCGGGCTAGCGCTGATCGTGGCAGGCGACCTGCTGGTGGGAGGGCGCAGCCTGCTGGCGGCCTTTTCGGGCGGTGATGTCTGGAAAGGAGACCTACTGTTCATGCTGGCCGCAGCCTGTTGGGCCACCTACAGCGTGCTGGCGCGGCGCCATGCGGTGGATGCAGTACAGGCCACCATCGCCATCACCGCGTTTGCATGCATGGTGTATGTGCCCGCCTACGCCGTGCTGATTGCGCTGGGCGCGGTCACCAGCCACCTGGCCCAGGCGCCGTGGACCGAGATCGCCTTCCAGATGGCATTCCAGGGCGGGGGCTCGGTGGTGATCTCGGGCATTGCGTTCACGCGCATGATCCAGCACTTCGGGCCGGTGCGCTCCACCATGATCACGGCGCTGGTGCCCGGGCTGTCTGCCATGGGCGCCGTGCTGTTTCTGGGCGAGCCCATGCACTGGAGCCTTGTCGCCGGGCTGCTGCTGGTGACCGCCGGTATCCTTGTGGGCGTGCTGCGCGCCAGCCCGGCCCCGGCTGCCCCGGCCAACGCCGCCCCGCGCCGCGCCGTTCCCTGAAACCACGTTCCCGCACATGCACAAGACACCCCCCGGCCCATGAACCTGCTCGCCTTCGACACCAGCACCGACACCCTCTCCATCGCCGTACAGCACGGCGACGGCGTCTGGCAACACCAGGGGCCTGGCGGCGCGCAGGCCTCGGCCACGCTGATTCCTGCCTTGCGCTCTCTGATGGAGCAGGCGGGCCTGTCGTTCGACACGCTGGATGTGATCGCCTTCGGGCGGGGCCCCGGCTCGTTCACCGGCCTGCGCACCGCCTGCGCCGTGGCCCAGGGGCTGGCCTTCGGTGCGCACGGCGGCCAGGGCGTGCCCGTGCTGCCGGTGGACACCCTGCTCGCCGTGGCCGAGGAAGCCCGCCAACAGCATGGCTGCACCCAGGTGGTGGCCGTGCTCGATGCGCGCATGGATGAGGTCTACCACACGCGCTGCCAATATGTGCCGGGATTGCAGGCGGCCAGTGGCCAATGGGTGGCCGACGCCGACTTTGGCCTGGGCAAACCTGAATCCGTGCAGGTGCCCGCAGGCTGGACGGTGGCGGGCAATGCCCAAGCGCCCTATGGCGAGCGGCTGGCGGCGGGCGCCCGCCATGTCGCCGCCCTGCCCACCGCCACCGCGATGCTGCGCCTGGCGCCCGCGCTGATCGCCGCCGGGGCGGCCGTGCCCGCCAGCGATGCGCTGCCGCGCTACATCCGCGATAAAGTGGCACAAACCACCGCCGAACGCGCCGCGCTGCGCGCCGCCCAGGCCGTGGCCACGCCCCCGAGCCCCGCATGAGCGCCTTGCCCACCCCTTCCTCCTCGGCTGCAGGCGACACGGCCTCGGCACGCCCCGAGGCGCGTTTTGAAGCGCTCACGCTGGACCGGCTCGACGCCGTGCTGGCGGTGGAGCAGCGCGCCTACTCGCACCCCTGGACGCGTGGCAACTTCACCGACGCCCTGGCATCGGGCTACCAGGCGCAGGTGCTGATGGCGGGAGACCACCTGCTGGGCTACTTCGTGGCCATGATGGGGGTGGACGAGGTGCACCTGCTCAACATCACCGTCACCCCCGAGTTCCAGCGCCAGGGCTGGGCACGTGTGCTGCTCGATGCACTGGCCCTGTGGTCACGCGGGCGTGGCGCGCAGTGGCTGTGGCTGGAGGTGCGTGCAAGCAACCTGCGCGCCCAGGCCATCTACCAGACCCACGGCTTCCGCCGCGTGGGCGACCGCAAACGCTACTACCCGGCAGACCATGGCCAGCGCGAGGACGCCGTGGTCATGAGCCTGGGGCTATGACTGCCCGCTGACCCAACCGCCAAGAACCCACCGATTGCCTGCCTGTATGAGCCTCCACCTCGATGCGCGCCAGCGCGCCATGCTGCAAGAAATGGGGGTCACCGTGTGGGGCCCGCCACCGGCAACCGCCTCCGCCTCACCGGCCCCCGCTGTCGCCCCTGTGGAGGCCCGCCACCCGGCCGCCCCCCAGGCAGCCCCCCTGCCCGCCCCGGCCCCCGTGGTGGCAGCGCCCCGCAGCACACCGCCCCAGCCCGCCACCACACCACGCACACCACCCGCCAGCCAACTGGCCGCGCCTGCCGCAGGCCCGGGCGCCCCGGCGTTGCTGCTGCATGCCCCCCGGGCGCTGTATCCCACGGCCGACCCGGCGCAGACGCCGGCGGACCTGGGCAGCGGCTGGCTGATCGTGGCGGAGAGCCCGACCCCCGCCGACCCACTGGGCGGCGATGCCGGGCGCCTGCTCGACAACATGCTGCGCGCCATGCAGCTGCACAAGCACCCGCGCGTGTACTTCGCAGCACTGGAGCGGCCCGCGCCCGGCACCGAAGCCAGCACCCACATCCCCGCCACCCTGGCCGATGCCGTGGCCACGCTGCGGCCCGCCATGGTGCTGGTGCTGGGCCATGTCGCTGCCCGCGCGGCGCTGGGCCGCACCGAGCCGCTGGGCCGCCTGCGGGCGGGCCCGCACCAGCTGGCGGGCTGCCCTGCGGTGGTGACCTACGACCCGGCCTTTTTGCTGCGTTCACAAGACACCAAGGCCGCCGCTTGGGCCGATCTGTGCCACGCACTGGCCCTGGTGCGTGGCGCTCGCGGCGCGTGATCCCGCCTGGCGTGGCCGCCCGGCGCCCTGCCAGTG
This sequence comes from Acidovorax sp. Q11, assembly GCF_054950075.1. NCBI lineage: Bacteria > Pseudomonadati > Pseudomonadota > Betaproteobacteria > Burkholderiales > Comamonadaceae > Acidovorax > Acidovorax sp. Q11. The sequence continues at coordinate 48,718 of NZ_JBUDZG010000001.1, forward strand.
CCATAATCCGCGACTTGTCCATTTTTGACGGAGACAGCTCCTTGGAAACCTACCCGAGTTGGTAGCTTTCAGCTCCCCGGCCCGCCGGTGGGGGTTGAAAGCAACCCAGACCCCCACACCGCAGTTGCCACACACAAGGGAGTGAGCCCATGCTCAACATCTTTACGCTCGCCAATGGCCGGCTGTTCCAGGAAGAAATCGAGTCCCTGGAAGAGCTGACCAAGTTCCAGCCGATCTGGGTGGACCTGGAAGCCCCCACGCTCGAAGAAAAACGCTGGATCAAACAGCACTACGGACTGTCCATCCCCGAGGATGCGATGGACGAGGACATCGAGGAATCCGCCCGCTTCTACGAAGAAGACAACGGCGAGCTGCACATCCGCAGCGACTTTTTGATCGACGACGACGAAGACCCACGCTCAGTGCGCGTGGCCTTCATCCTGAACCAGCACAACACCAACCTCAAGAGCCGGGGCGTGCTGTTCTCCATCCACGACGAAGACGTGCCCGTGTTCCGCCTGCTGCGCATGCGCGCGCGCCGCGCGCCCGGCCTCATCGAGGACGCCAAGGAAGTGCTGCTCAAGCTGTTCGACGCCGACGCCGAGTATTCGGCCGACACGCTCGAAGGCATCTACGACGAGCTGGAAAAGGTCAGCACCCAGGTGCTGGCCGGCGACGTGACCGATGCCCGTGCGGGCGAGGTGCTGGCCGCCATTGCACGCCAGGAAGACTTGAACGGCCGCATCCGCCGCAACGTGATGGACACGCGCCGCGCCGTGAGCTTCATGATGCGCTCCAAGATGCTCAACGCCGAGCAGTTCGAGGAGGCCCGCCAGATCCTGCGCGACATCGAATCGCTGGACAACCACACGGCGTTTTTGTTCGACAAGATCAACTTCCTGATGGACGCCACGGTCGGTTTCATCAACATCAACCAGAACAAGATCATCAAGATCTTCTCGGTGGCCAGCGTGGCACTGCTGCCGCCCACGCTGATTGCCAGCGTGTACGGCATGAACTTCAAGTTCATGCCTGAGCTGGACTGGTCGCTGGGCTACCCGTATGCGCTGGGGCTGATGCTGGCCAGTGCGCTGGGGCCCATGTGGTACTTCCGCAAGCGCGGCTGGTTGAAGTAGCCCCCCTGTGGCGCTGCGCGCCTTCCCCCCCGAGGGGGGACGCCACCCGAGGCCCGGCAAAGCCGGTTCCTCGGTGGCGCTGGTATGGGGCGCGCCCTTGGCCTGGTGCTGCTACGACGGACACCGCAGGCGGATTGTTTGCTGAAAACTTGAGCAAAAATCGGCCTCTGCGCGCGTCCATATTGCCTTTTAAGCTATCGAATTTATAGCTTTTGAAGCAACGTCTGCACCATGTGTTCGGCATAGCGGCTGGCCACGGTCTGCACGAACAGTGCGAAGTCGCCATGGGCGGTGTCGTCGGCGCGGTCGGAGATGGTGCGCACGGCGGCGAAGGGCAGGCCGTAGTCCTGGCAGACCTGGGCCACGGCAGCGCCTTCCATTTCCACGGCCAGCACATCGTGCCCGGCGCCTCGCAGCGCTTCGCGCAGCTGGGTGGATTCGGCAGCGGCCGAGACAAAGCGGTCGCCGCTGGCCACCAGGCCGTGGTGCACGCGGTGGGACACCTGACCGGGCGATTTTTTCAAGTCAAATGGGCTGCTACCGCCCGCTACACATGCCTTTGCCGCTTCCAAAAGCAGAGCAGTCAAGGCCGGGTCGCAAGGCAGGCGGCTGCGCGCATAGCCCGGCAACTCCCAGCGCGGGAACAGGGGCGAGGCGTCCATGTCGTGCTGGATGTAGTCCTGCGCCACCACCACGTCGCCCACGTTCACCCCGTCCCCCACCCCCCCGGCCACCCCGGTGAACACGATGCGTGCCACACCAAAATGCTCGATCAGCGCCGTGGCCGTGGTGGCGGCCGCCACCTTGCCGATGCCCGACAACGCCAGCACCACCGGCCGGTCGTGCAGCTCGCCCCGCCAGAAGGCGCGGCCTGCGTGCATCACGCGCTGCGGGTGGGCAAGGTGCTCGACCAGGGAGCTTTGCTCTTCGGTCAATGCACTCAGGATGGCGGTACTCATACAAAAACCCTCAAACTTGCCATGGCACCGGGGCGCACAGCAGCAGCCGCTCGTGGCGCGGCCATGAAAAAAGGCGGCCGAAGCCGCCTGGGGATTGTGGCGCGCAAAAGCCCGCGCGCCGCCACGCCCGGGGTTACTTCTTGTCGCGCAGCTCGCGCCGCAGGATCTTGCCCACGGGGGTCTTGGGCAGCTCGGTGCGGAACTCGATCACCTTGGGCTGCTTGTAGCCTGTGAGTTCGCGGCGGCAGAACTCCTTGACCTGGGCTTCGGTGAGCGCCGGGTCTTTCTTCACGATGACAAGCTTCACGGCCTCGCCGGTCTTCTCGTCGGGCACGCCCACCACGGCGCATTCGAGCACGCCGGGGCAGTTGGCGACCACCTCTTCGACCTCATTCGGGTACACGTTGAAGCCGCTGACCAGCACCATGTCCTTCTTGCGGTCCACGATCTTGAAGAAGCCGCGCGCATCCATGATGCCAATGTCGCCAGACTTGAAGTAGCCGTCGTCGGTCATGACCTTGGCCGTCTCGTCGGGGCGCTGCCAGTAGCCCGCCATCACCTGCGGGCCCTTGATGGCAATTTCGCCCGGCTCGCCCAGCGTGGTGATCTCGCGGCCCTCATCGTCGATGAGCTTCATGTAGGTGCCCGGGATCGGCACACCGATGGTGCCGGTGTACTCGGTCGCCGTCACGGGGTTGCAGCTGGTCGAGGGGCTGGTTTCCGACAGGCCGTAGCCTTCGCAGATGGGGCAGCCGGTCTTCTCCAGCCAGAGCTTGGCCACGGCACCCTGCACCGCCATGCCACCGCCCACCGAGACCTTGAGGTTCTTCCAGTTGACGGTGTTGAAGTCGGGGTGATTGGCCAGGCCGTTGAACAGCGTGTTCACGGCCGGGAAGCTGTGGAAGGTGTGCTTGGACAGTTCCTTGAGCACCGCAGGCAGGTCGCGCGGGTTGGGGATCAGGATGGTCTTGCCGCCCGTGCGCATGCTCAGCATCATGTTCACGGTGAACGCGAAGATGTGGTACAGCGGCAGCGCGCACACGGCCGTGGGCTGCTCGCCTGCTGGCACCTTGCTCATCACGGGCGAATTCCAGGCCTCGGACTGCAGCACGTTGGCGAGGATGTTGCGGTGCAGCAGCACCGCACCCTTGCTCACGCCCGTGGTGCCGCCGGTGTACTGCAGCAGCGCGATGTCGTCGGGCTTGATGTCGGGCTTCTTGAGCGTGCTGCGCGTGCCCTGGGCCACGGCCTGGTTGAAGCGCACGGCCCCCGGCAGGTTGTAGGCGGGCACCATCTTCTTGACGTTGCGCACCACGTAGTTGACCAGCGCGCCCTTGAGCAGGCCCAGCTGGTCGCCCATGGCGCACAGCACCACATGCTTGACGGGCGTGTGCGCAATGCACTGCTCCAGCGTAGCGGCGAAGTTCTCGATGATGACGATCGCCTTGGCGCCCGAGTCCTTGAGCTGGTGCTCCAGCTCGCGCGGGGTGTACAGCGGGTTCACGTTGACCACCACAAACCCTGCGCGCAGCACGGCGGCCACGGCAACGGGGTACTGCGGCACGTTGGGCATCATGATGGCCACGCGGTCGCCCTTGACCAGGCCCAGGCTCTGCAGATAGGCCGCAAACGCGCTGGAGAGCGAGTCGGTCTGGCCGTAGGTGACCTCCTTGCCCATGAAGCTGTAGGCCACACGGTCGGCGTACTTCTTGAACGCCTCGTCCATGAGGGCGACAAGGGAGGTGTACTGCGAGGTGTCGATGTCGGCGGGAACCCCTTGCGGATAGGCGGCCAGCCATGGGCGGTCGGTCATGTGTTTTGTCTCCTGGTAAGTTTTTAGTGGCGGTGATTGGACCGTGCCGCCATTTTCAGCACGGTCGTGCTTTTTTCCACTGGTGAATTATGCCCGTCAGCCCTTGAGCGCGGCGAGCACTTCGTCGAGCATTTTCTTGGCATCGCCGAAGAGCATGCGGTTGTTGTCCTTGTAGAACAGAGGGTTGTCCACCCCCGCATACCCCGAGGCCATGGAGCGCTTCATCACGATCGAGGTCTTGGCCTTCCACACTTCGAGCACCGGCATGCCGGCAATCGGGCTGGTGGGGTCGTCCTGCGCGGCGGGGTTCACGATGTCGTTGGCGCCAATGACCATGGCCACGTCGGCTTCGGGGAAGTCTTCGTTGATCTCGTCCATCTCCATCACGATGTCGTAGGGCACCTTGGCCTCGGCCAGCAGCACGTTCATGTGGCCGGGCATGCGGCCTGCCACCGGGTGGATCGCAAACCGCACGTTCGTGCCCTTCTCGCGCAGGGTCTTCACGATCTCGTTGACCGTGTGCTGCGCCTGGGCCACGGCCATGCCGTAGCCGGGAACGATGATCACGCTCTTGGCATCGCGCAGCAGCTCGGCCGTTTCCGTGGCCGCCACCGGCACCACCTCGCCCTGCGGCTCGGCAGCATCGCCCTTCTTGGCGGGGGCGCCACCGCCGGAGCCAAACCCTCCGGCAATCACGCTGATGAAGTTGCGGTTCATCGCGTTGCACATGATGTAGGACAGGATGGCGCCCGAAGAGCCCACCAGCGCACCGGTCACGATAAGCAGGTCGTTGCTGAGCATGAAGCCCGTGGCCGCCGCCGCCCAGCCCGAATAGCTGTTGAGCATGGACACCACCACCGGCATGTCGGCGCCGCCGATGGCCATCACCATGTGGATGCCGAACAGCAGCGCAATCACCGTCATCACCGTGAGCGGCAACATGCCCTGCTCCACCGTTTCGGCGCGCAAAAACTCACGGCCGAACCAGATCACGATCAGCAGCGCGGCCAGATTCATCCAGTGGCGGCCGGGCAGCAGCAGCGGCTTGCCGCCGATCTTGCCGTTGAGCTTGCCAAAGGCGATCAGCGAGCCGCTGAACGTGACCGCGCCGATCAGGATGCCGACGTAGATCTCCACCTCGTGGATGATCTTTTCGGCCCCTTGCAGCTGGATCGAGGTATCGACGTAACTCGCAAACCCCACCAAGCAGGCGGCCAGGCCCACCAGGCTGTGCATGAGTGCGACCAGCTCGGGCATCTGGGTCATCTTGACGACCTTGGCCGCATACAGGCCAATGCCGCCGCCAATCACCAGCGCGCCCACGATCCAGGCCATGCCGGAGGCGCTGACACGTGGGCCAAACACGGTGGCCAGCACGGCCAGCGCCATGCCGACCATACCGAACAGATTGCCCCGGCGCGAGGTTTCGGGGTTGGAGAGCCCGCCCAGGCTCAGGATGAACAAAATGGCCGCGCCCAGGTAGGCAACGGTGGCGAGACTTTGGGACATGTTCTGTGCTCCTTGTGTTCTTGTTGTGGTGGAGTTACTTGCGGAACATGGCCAGCATGCGGCGCGTGACCGCAAAGCCGCCGAACATGTTGATGGCCGTGAGCACGGTGCCTGCAAAGGCCAGCCAGAGGATGAGCCCGTCAGGCCGCCCGTTCACACCCGCTTCGGGCGGTGCGATCTGCACCAGCGCACCGATGGCGATGATGCTGGAGATGGCGTTGGTCACGCTCATCAGCGGCGTGTGCAGCGCGGGCGTCACGTTCCACACCACCATGTAGCCGATGAAGCAGGCCAGCACGAACACGGTGAAGTGGCCCAGGAACGCAGCAGGCGCATAGGTGCCGATGAACCAGAAAGCCACGGCGGCTACGGCAAAAAGGATCGCCAATGTCTTGGCGGGCAGCGGCGCGCTGCTGCCATGGCCATGCCCCCCCTTCTTCTGCTCCACAGGCGCCGCAGCGGCCTTGGGCGCAGGGGCGGGTGTCTGCTTGAGCGGTGGGGCGGGCCAGGTGATGGCGCCGTCCTTGACCACGGTGAGGCCACGGATCGCATCGTCCTCCATGTTGACCACGGCCACGCCGTCCTTGGCCTTGCACAGCTCCTCCGTCAGGCGCAGCAGGTTGGTGGCATACAGCGTGGACGACTGCTTGGCCAGGCGCGAAGCCAGGTCGGTGTAGCCCACAATGGTCACGCCGTGGCGCACCACGGCCTCGCCGGGCACGGTCAGCTCGCAGTTGCCGCCCTGCTCGGCGGCCATGTCCACGATCACGCTGCCGGGCTTCATGCTCTGCACCATTTCAGCGGTGATGAGCTTGGGGGCGGGTTTGCCAGGGATCAGTGCGGTGGTGATGATGATGTCCGCGTCCTTGGCCTGCTCCGCATACATCTTGCGCTGCGCAGCCTGGAAGCCTTCGCTCATGACCTTGGCATAGCCGCCGCCGCCCGAACCTTCCTCCTCATAGTCCACCTTGACGAACTCGCCACCCAGCGACTTGACCTGGTCGGCCACCTCGGCGCGCGTGTCGTTGGCCCGCACGATGGCGCCCAGGTTGGCTGCGGTGCCGATGGCCGCCAGGCCCGCCACGCCAGCGCCTGCGATGAACACCTTGGCCGGTGGCACCTTGCCTGCGGCCGTGATCTGGCCGTTGAAGAACCGGCCAAAGGCGTTGGCCGCCTCGATGACGGCGCGGTAGCCGCTGACGCCTGCGGTGGACGTGAGCGCGTCCATCTTCTGGGCGCGCGAGAGCGTGCGCGGCAGGCAGTCGATGGCCAGCACCGTGGTCTTTTTCGCCGCCAGTTGCTGCATCAGATCCGGGTTCTGCGCGGGCCAGATGAAGTCGATGAGGGTGGAACCCTCGCGCATCAGCACCACTTCGTCGCTGCTGGGTGGGCGCACCTTGAAGACGATGTCCGACCCGGCCCACAGTGCGGCAGCACCGTTCACCACCTCCGCCCCTGCGGCGCGGTAGGCGTCATCGCTGAAGTTGGCGGCCTCCCCGGCCCCCGACTCCACGGCCACCGTGAAGCCCAGCTTGACCAGCTTTTCGACCACATCGGGCACGGTGGCCACACGCTTTTCGCCAGGGAAGGTTTCCCTGGGGATGCCTATGCGCTGCGGCTGCGGGACGGGGCTGGTCTGCATGGGAGGTCTCCTCGAAGTTATGAAATCGTTGTGTTCCAGAGGCCGGTGCGCCTGCCGCAGCGTCAGCCCGCCCAGGGGCGCGCAGCGGCCTGCTTCTTGGCAAAGCAGGCGTCCACGGCCTCCAGGAGCTGCTGCTGCGCAACGCTGGCCGGGGGCACGATCTGCGCCGCGCCCTGCATCACGGAGCGCAGGGTCTGTACGTGGTAATCGGTGAACTTTTCGATGCTGCGCTCCAGTACAGCAGGCACCTCAGTGGGTGCCAGCGCGCGGTTTCGCAGCATGTGGGAGCTGGCCACCCAGAGGTTGTTCGCATCGGCGTCCCCCAGGCCCAGGTGCTGGCGCAGCAGGGCCTGCACGCCTTCTTTCTGTTCCAGGGTCACGGCGCCCGTGGCCTGCACCATGGCCAACGCCATCACCGCCACCACATCCACCGGGTGCTCCAGCGCATACAGGGGCGGCGTTTCTACCTTCTTGGCCCAGGCGCGGCGGCGGAAAAAGGCCAGCGGGTTGAGCCAGCCCACATCGATGCCGAAGCGGCGCAGGGCCTCCATCGCCATCGTGAAGGTGATGATGAGCCCCAGAATTTGCAGGATCACGCCCATGGTGAATCTCCCTCTCTCGTGTTGTCTTACTGTTTTATTGTTCGACTGCCTGTTTGCGCCGCTTATTTTTTGGATGCGGCTTCGGCAAACGGAAACGGCGGCACGGCCAGGTAGCCGTCCATCATGCTGACGCTCAGGCGTGCGGCCTGGGCCAGATCCTGGCCCCACTGCTGGGCGGGCCGTCCCGCGACCAGGAACTCTTCGTTGTTGCGGGGCCGGGTGCCCAGCAGCCGCTGGTCCACCAGCGCATCCACCACCACCCAGGCGCCAGTGGGGGTGGCGTAGCGGTAGCTCAGGTACGAATACGGCTGCTTCAGCATGATCTGGCGGCCGCTCAGCCATTGGGCCAGGTCGGGGCGGTTCTTTTCGAGCCATTGGGCGCTGCTTCCCCAGTTCTTGAGGCGCAAGCAGTCTGCACGCACTGGGCTGCCAGCCGCAGCATCCACCACCGTCACATTCTGCTGGAGCGGGCAGTCACCGGGCCCGATCGGAAACCCGGCCAGGTCGCCAGTGCGGTTGGTCTGCACACGCAGCACGGCCAGCCATTCCCCTTGCGCACCGCTCAGGCCCACGGCCCGGGTTTGCAGCGTGGCACGGGCTTCGTCGGTGGAGCCCAGGTCTTGCCAGGCCCCCGGCGGCAGCACGAGGCGCGCACGGCCCACGGGGTACTCCGCCTTGGGCGGAACAGTCAACGGCGCACATCCAGCCACCAGGACAGCCAGGGCGCAGGGCAACAGATACCGGAACTTCGAAATCATCAGAGTCATAGAAAAAGGTTCATGCGGATTCGCCTTCCATCATCCCATCCAATGCCACCCCATTCCGTTCGGGTAGAGCAAAACCGGTGAGGTATTTGCGGTGCACGCCCTGGTATCAGACCCTGCACAGCCCCTTCCGGAAAAGCTGACCGCGAGCTTACATGAAGAAATTCTTATCGCTGTCGCCTTTGTCTGATGTAGAGGGAACTCCCCAGCCCACGTCCCGTTCAGGCAAAAAAAAGCCTGGCTGCAGAACGCAGCCAGGCTGTGCAGGGCCCTGCGGGGGCCTGTGCCGGGAGAATCAGTTCACCACCTGGGCCAGCGCACCCGAGGCGTACTGGGCGGCCACCACCTGCAGGCTGTGGCCCTTGATCTTGGCGCCCTGGCCTTCGCAGCCGAACTCCAGGTAGCGGGCCTTGCAGACCTGCTTGGCGGCTTCGCGGGCGGGCTTGAGCCATTCGCGCGCGTCGAACTTGTCGGGGTTCTCGGCCAGGAATTTGCGCACCGCGCCGGTCATGGCCAGGCGGATGTCGGTGTCGATGTTGATCTTGCGTACGCCGTGCTTGATGGCTTCCTGGATTTCCTCGACGGGCACGCCGTAGGTTTCCTTCATCTTGCCGCCGTACTGGTTGATGATGGCCAGCAGCTCGGCAGGCACCGAGGAAGAGCCGTGCATCACCAGGTGGGTGTTGGGGATGCGCTTGTGGATTTCCTTGACGCGGCTGATGGCCAGAATGTCGCCCGTGGGCTTGCGGCTGAACTTGTAGGCGCCGTGGCTGGTACCGATGGCAATGGCCAATGCATCCAATTGGGTGGCCTTCACAAACACGGCCGCTTCTTCGGGGTCGGTCAGCATCTGGCTGTGGTCCAGCTTGCCCTCGGCGCCGATGCCGTCTTCCTCACCGGCTTCGCCGGTTTCCAGGTTGCCCAGGCAACCCAGTTCACCCTCCACGGTGACGCCGACCTTGTGGGCCATGTCCACGACCTTGCGGGTCACTTCCACGTTGTATTCGAAGGACGAGGGCGTCTTGCCGTCTTCCATCAGCGAGCCGTCCATCATCACCGAGCCAAAGCCCAGGTCAATGGCGCCAGCGCACACCTTGGGCGAGGTACCGTGGTCCTGGTGCATGACCAGCGGGATGTGAGGAAAGGCCTCGACCGCCGCCTGGATCAGGTGCTTGATGAAGGGCTCACCCGCGTACTTGCGGGCACCGGCACTGGCCTGCAGGATGACCGGGGCGCCCACTTCGTCGGCGGCGGCCATCACGGCCTGGACCTGCTCCAGGTTGTTGACGTTGAAGGCAGGGATGCCGTAGCTGTTGGCTGCGGCATGGTCGAGCAGTTCGCGCATCGAAACGAGAGGCATGGTCGTGGGGTCCGTTGAGGGTTGGGGAAGGCGCTGTGAGCCGGGCTGGGCGGTGGTAACCGCTTGGTAACCCGTGATTTTAACCGGGGGGCGTGACAGCCGAAGGAGGCAAATCCAACCGGAAACAGGTGGTAAAGGGCGGCACGGCGGGCGCCGGGCCGAATTCGCCACCGTGGATGTCTGCCACCCGCCGCAGGATTTCATGGCCCAGATGCAAGCTGTCCGGGGGGCTTCCCGCACCTTCGGCTGGGGGGCCATCGTCCCGGCTGCGGGCGCCGTCGTCGCACACCTGCAGCCATGCACCGCCCCCTTCGGATGCCCCTACCTGCACGGCAATGTGGGTGCCGTCCGGCGTGTGCTTGAGCGCGTTTTCCACCAGGTTGCGGGCCGCAATGTCCAGCAGCAGCACATGCCCGGACACCCACAGCGCCTGTGGCGCCGACAGCGCGATGTCATCCCCCCCCTGCCAGGCCGCCTGGGCAAAGTCAGCGCAGACCTGGCGGGCCACGGCACACAGGTCCACCGGCACCTTGGCCTCGTGCAGCTCGGCCCGGCTGGCACGCGCCAGGGCCAGCAGCTGGTTGAGCACATGCCCCGCCCGCAGCGCGTCCTGGCCAATGCGGGCGATGGCCTGGGCCCGGGCGTCTGCGTCCAGCGCTCCGCCCAGGGCGCTGGCCTGCAGAGCGATAGAGGACAGCGGCGTGCGCAGCTCGTGGGCCACCTCGTTGGCCAACCGGCGCTCGCGCACCATGGCGGCCTGCTGCCGGTCGAGCAGGGTGTTGATCGACGCCACCACCGACTCGAACTCGCTCCAGGCATGGCGCGAGGCCAGGCGCTGCGTGCTGGCGGGGTCCAGCGCCGCCACATCGGCCGACAAGGCATACAGCGGGCGCAGGCCGCGCCACAGCGCTAGCCCCAGGGCCAGGGACACCACAGGCAGCAGCCACAGGCCGGGTTCAATCATCTGCTCGGCAATGTCCTGGGCCAGCTCGTCCCGCTCGCGCAGCTCCAGCAGCACCATGACCTTGCGCTCGCGGGCTGCATCCCACTGCGAAAAACTGCGCCATACCACGCCCTCCACCCCCAGCGCCATGTTGGCAAACCCTTCGGCAGCGCTGAAGGCGGGCATGGGCGCCGAGCCATTGTGGTGCAACAGCCGCCCCTGTGCATCCCACTGCACCACGCTGAGTGATTGCTGGTAGTCGTGCGACTTGAGCCAGGGCGTGGCCACGCGCGGGGTGACCTGGGGCGCCTCGCCCAACTCGTTGGCACGCAGGTTCAGCAGCAGGGCGGCCACGCTGGCCAGGTGCCCGTCGGTCAGCTCGTCCGCCTCGTGCACGCCCGTCTGGTAGCCCATGAACACAAAGCTGCCCCACACCAGCACCAGCGCCCCCAGCGACCACAGCAGCAGCTGGCGGGTCAGCGACGGCCTGCGCACACCGGCGCTGGGCGGTGCGGCGGCGCTCATGCGGCCGCCTCCTGGGGCATAAAGTAGCCCACGCCGCGCATGGTCTGGATACAGGCGCTGCCCAGCTTGCGCCGCAGATGGTGGATATGGACCTCCACCGCATTGCTCTCGATGGCCGCATCCCAGCTGTACAGGCGCTCCTCGATCTGCTGGCGCGACAGCACCCGCCCCCGCGCCTCCAGCAGCACCAGCAGCACCGAAAACTCCCGGGGCGACATCTCCACCAGCCTGCCGCCCTGGTGCACGGTGCGCGCCGCGGGGTCCATCTCGATGTCGCCATGGCGGATGGTGGGCGACGCGCGGCCTGCAGCCCGGCGCAGCAGGGCGCGCAGGCGCGCATCCAGCTCGTCCATGTCAAAAGGTTTGGCCAGGTAGTCGTCGGCGCCCCCGTCCAGCCCCGCAATGCGCTGGTGCACCTGGTCGCGGGCCGTGACGATGAGCACAGGGGTGGAGGGATCGGGCAGGGCCGCTGCAGCCGCCGCTCCCGCAGCCGGGCTCAGGCGCAGCCTCCGCAGCAGCTCCGCACCGTCCCCATCGGGCAGCCCCAGGTCCAGCAGCACGGCATCAAAACGCTCTGCGCGCAATGCCCCCCAGGCGCTGGCCACGCCATCGCACACATCCACCGCATAGCCACGCTGCTGGAGGTTGGTGCGCAGGCCCGTGGCAATGCCCGCATCGTCTTCGACAACGAGTATTCGCATGGCGCCATTGTCACCGGGTGCCGCACACCGGGGGCCATTAAGACGGTGTTAAGTGACGGGCCCTATGGTCCCGGGGATGATGACCACGCAGCCCCCGTCCCGCCGTTCGGCCCGCCGCCACCACACCCTGTTCCTGTGGACCCTCTGCCTCCTGGCCGCCGTGGTGGCTTGGGACCTGGGCGCGCAGGACATTCCCCTGGCCCGCCTGTTTGGCTCGGACACCGGATTCCCCCTGCGGGACCATTGGTTCTTTGTGCAGGTGCTCCATGAAGGCGGGCGCCGCCTGGGGTGGCTGCTGGTGCTGCTGCTGGCGCTGGGGGTGTGGTGGCCCCAGGGCGTGCTGCGGCGGCTGGATGCGGGTGAGCGCCTGCAGATGGCCCTGAGCGCCCTGCTGGCGCTGGCGGCCGTGAGCGTGGGCAAGAACCTGAGCACCACCAGCTGCCCCTGGGATCTGGCGGAGTTCGGCGGCGTGGCGCGCTATGCCTCCCACTGGGCGCTGGGGGTGATCGACGGTGGCGGCGGGCGTTGTTTTCCGGCAGGCCATGCCTCAGCAGGGTTTGCCTTCGTTGGGGGCTACTTCGTGCTGCGCCGCAAAGCCCCCATTGCCGCACGCTGGTGGCTGGCGGGCGCAGTGCTCGCGGGCCTGGCGCTGGGCGGGGCCCAGCAGGTGCGGGGCGCGCACTTCATGAGCCACACGCTGTGGACGGGCTGGCTGTGCTGGACGGTGGGCTGGCTGTGCGACCTGGCCGCGTCGGCCCTGCGCCCACGCCTGGCGGCGTTGTCTCTCGTCAACGGCCCGCCGCACGCGGCCAGCTAACGACTCAGAGCCTGGCCAGTCAGCTCGCCACGCAGATCTTCAGCATGTTGGTGCCGCCCGGCGCACCCATGGGTTCGCCGCAGGTGATCGCGTACACATCGCCCTTTTGCACGATGTTGCGGTTCTTGAGGTGGCGCTCGGCCTGTTCCAGCGCGGTGTCGCGGTCGGCGCTGGTGTCCATGAGCAGCGGGCGCACGTTGCGGTACATGGCCATCTTGCGCTGCGTGGCCACCTTGGGGGTAAGGGCATAGATGGGGATGCGGATGCTGTGTCGGCTCATCCACAGCGCCGTGGCACCGCTGTCGGTCATGGCCACGATGGCCTTGGCCCCCAGGTGGTGGGCCGTGAACAGCGCGCCCATGGCAATGGACTGGTCGATGCGGCCAAAGGTCTGGCCTGTGAAGTCGGCATCCAGCTGGTGGTCTTCGGCTGCTTCAGCGGCAGCGCAGATGGTGGCCATTTCTTCCACGGTTTCGAGCGGGTAGCGGCCCGCAGCCGTCTCGGCGCTCAGCATCACTGCATCGGTGCCATCCAGCACGGCGTTGGCCACATCACTCACCTCGGCGCGCGTGGGCACGGGGTTGGTGATCATGCTTTCCATCATCTGCGTGGCGGTGATGACCACCTTGTCCATGTCGCGCGCCATGCGGATCATCTTTTTCTGCAGCGCGGGCACGGCGGCATTGCCCACCTCCACGGCCAGGTCGCCGCGCGCCACCATGATGCCGTCGCTCACGCGCAGGATGGCTTCGAGGTGCGGAATGGCTTCGGCGCGCTCGATCTTAGCGATCAGGCCCGGCTTGTGGCGGAACTCGGACGCCGCCACGTTGCACAGCTGGCGCGCCATTTCCATGTCGGTCGCGTTCTTGGGAAAGCTCACCGCCACATAGTCGGCCTGGAAGCTCATGGCCGTGCGGATGTCTTCCATGTCCTTGGCGGTGAGGGCCGGTGCCGTGAGGCCGCCGCCCTTCTTGTTGATGCCCTTGTTGTTGGACAGCTCGCCGCCCACCTTCACCGTGGTGTGCACGGCCTCGCCACGCACGGCATCCACCGTGAGCACGATCAGGCCGTCGTTGAGCAGCAGCACGTCGCCCGCCTTCACGTCGCGCGGCAGCTCCTTGTAGTCCAGGCCCACACCTTCGATATCACCCAGCTCGGTACGCGAGGCATCCAGCACAAATTGAGCGCCGGATTCGAGCATCACCTTGCCCTCGGCAAACTTGCCCACGCGGATCTTGGGGCCCTGCAGGTCGGCCATGATGGCCACTTCGCGGCCCGCACGCTGGGCCGCAGCGCGCACGGTGGCGGCGCGGTCGATGTGGTCCTGCGCCTTGCCGTGGCTGAAATTCAGCCGCACCACGTTCACGCCCGCTCGGATCATGGCCTCCAGCAGCGCCGGGTCACTCGATGCGGGGCCCAGGGTGGCAACAATCTTGGTGGCGCGGCGGGTAGGCATGGACATGTCTCTTTCTCTCGGTCGTTGGGATGTAATCGAGTTTCAATTCTCACACGAAGCGGTTACATGCGGGTTACCCGCAGCACCCGTCACAGCAGGGGATGCGACAACAGGTGCGCCAGCACATGCGCGACGATGGCCGCCTCCAGCCCACGGCGGGCATACAGCGCACCGGCCAGCAGGCCAAACGCGGTGTTGCCAACCAGCACAAACAGAACCACCGGCGGCGTCAGCACCCCGGCCATGGCCTGGGCGGCTGGCAGGTGCCCCACCGCAAACAACAGGGCGCTGAGCACCACCGCCGCCACCACCAGGGCCTTGCCGGGCAGGCCCTGCCCACGCTGCACCACGCGCCAGCCCAGCCACAGCAGCAGGGTCATCACGCCCCAGCGCACCAGCAGTTCCTCGGTGATGCCACCATAGAGCAGCTTGACCACCAGCGGCACCGCACTGGCGGGGTCGGACGGCTGCAGCGCCTGCGGCGCCACCTGGGCCAGCGCCCACAGCCACGCGGCGCCTGCCACGCCGCCCATCACGCCAGGTGCCACCACCGCGCGCAGTGCAGGGCCCACGGGCCCGCCGCCCAGCCACGCAGCCAGCACCGGCACCTGCAGCCCCACGCGGGGCGTCAGCCACACGCCGATGGCAACGGCCAGCGCCAGCAGCACGGCTGTCTGCAAGCCGCTGAGCAGCAGCACCGCCCACAGGGGCAAGGGCAGCAAGGCCGCATTGGCCTGCAGGGGCGGCAGCAGCGTCCAGACCACGGCCACCACACCGGGCAGGCCCAGCAGCCACAGCAGCACGCCCAGGCGCCACCCAGGCGAGCGGGCCAGCGCCCCTTGCGCCCCGTTCATCGCATCAGGGCCTCGATCTCGTCGGCCTTGACGGGCACGCCGCGTGTGATCAGCTCGCACCCGGTGTCGGTCACGATGGCGTCGTCCTCGATGCGGATGCCGATGTGGTGGAACTGCTCGGGCACACCCTCGGCAGGGCGCACGTAGATGCCGGGCTCGATGGTCAGCACCATGCCGGGCCGCAGGATGCGGCTGGGCCGGTTGGTGATGGTTTCGCCCGAAAGCGGGTCCTTGCGTTCGCTGGTCTGGCCGACCTCGCCGGGCTCCACGTAGCTGCCGCAGTCGTGCACATCCATGCCCAGCCAATGGCCGGTTCGGTGCATGTAGAACTGGAAGTAGGCGCGCTGATCGATCACGTCCTGCGCGGTGCCCACCTTGTTCTTGTCGAGCAGGCCCAGGTCCAGCATGCCCTGCGCGAGCACGGCCACGGTGGCGTCGTGCGGGTCATTGAAACGGGCACCCGCCTTGGTGGCCGCCACGGCCGCATCCTGGCTGGCCAGCACCAGGTCGTACAGCGCGCGCTGGGGGCCAGTGAACTTGCCGTTGGCCGGAAAGGTGCGCGTGATATCGCTGGCGTAGCCATGCAGCTCGCAGCCCGCGTCGATCAGCACCAGCTCGCCGGCGCGCACCGGCGCGGCATCGGCACGGTAGTGCAGCACACAGGCGTTGGCCCCGGCAGCCACGATGGAGTTGTAGGCGGGGTACTGCGATCCGTGCTGGCGGAACTCGTGCAGCAGTTCGGCTTCAAGGTGGTACTCGCGCACATCCTCTCCAGCGCGCAGCATGCGGGCGGCGCGTTGCATCGCGCGGATGTGGGCCTGCGCGCTGATGCTACTCGCGCGGCGCATGATGTCCTGCTCGTAGGCGTCCTTGAACAGACGCATCTCGTCGAGCAGCGTGCACAGGTCGTTCTGCGCGGCGGGGCACAGCGCGCCGTAGCGCACGCGCCCACGCACCACGTTGAGCCAGCCCTCCACGCGCGCGGCCAGGCCGCTGTGCGTGGCAAACGGGTACCAGACGCAGGCCGTGTTTTCGAGCAGGCGCGGCAGCTTGCTGTCCATCTCGGCCATCGAATGTGCGGCGTCCACGCCCAGGGCAGCAGGCGCGGCGGCGGGGCCCAGGCGGTAGCCGTCCCAGATCTCGCGCTCCAGGTCCTTGGGCTGGCAGAACAGCGTGCTGCGGCCATCGTGAGCCAGCACCAGGCAGGCGCCCGGCTCAGTGAAGCCGGTCAGGTAATAGAAGTAGCTGTCGTGGCGGTACAGAAAATCCGTATCGCGGTTGCGCGGGCGCTCGGGCGCTGTGGGGATGATGGCGATTCCCCCTGGGCCCAGCTGGGCAGCCAGGTGCGCGCGGCGCTGGGCGTAGACGGAAGCAGGCACGGTGGTGGTCATGGGAGGGGGTCGCAAGCAAGGGAGTTGAGTTCGGCCAGCCGCTCGGGCGTGCCCACATCGGTCCAGCGGCCGGTGTAGATCTGCGCGCTGACGCGGCCATTGTCCATCGCACGGCGCAGCAGCGGCGCGAGCGGGGCTTTGATGCCGCCGGGGTTGCCGGGCGGAATGTCGCACCAGGGCGCCGCAAACAGCTCGGCGCGCAACAGGGCGATGGTGCTGTAGGTGTAGCGTGGCGCGGGGTCGTCGGCGGGCAGGTTCAGCGCCAGCCCGTCTGCCGACAAGCCAAAGTCGCCACGCGGGTTGTGCGCCGGATTGGGCACCAGCCACAGGTGGGCCAGATAGTCGCTGGCCTCGAAGGCCGCCACGGCGGCGCTGTCGAACACGAAGTCGGGCGCAAACACATCGCCCGCAGCGAGCCAGAACACGGCCCCCAGTTGGGGCAGCGCACGCGCGATGCCGCCAGCGGTTTCCAGCGCAACACCAAAGTCCTCCCCTTCGTGCGAGTATGAAATTGATAGCTGCTCAGGCTTACCAGTCGCGCGGGAAGGGCCAAAAACATCTGCAAAATAGTCGCTGATCTGGCTGCCCAGCCAGGCGGTGTTGATCACCGCCCGCCGTACACCCGCATCCCGCAAAGCCTGCAGGTGCCACTGCAGCAGCGGCTGGCCCTGCACCTGCAGCAGGGGCTTGGGCGTGGTGTCGGTCAGGGGGCGCATGCGCTCGCCTCGGCCTGCGGCCAGCAGCAGGGCGGGAACCTGGTGGTGGGCGGAACTCATGCGGCCACCTCGCTCACCACACCCCGCTGCAGCGCGTGGCGATCTGTGGTGGTGGGCTGAAACAAGGCCAGCAGGGCGTCCATCAGCGCGTGCGCCTTGGCCGAATGGTCGGCGCCGAAATTGCACACATACACATCCAGGGTGACGGCACGCTGCTCGGGCCAAGTGTGCACACACAGGTGCGACTCCGCTAGCAAAACAGTAGCTGTCACCCCGCCAGGGCCGCGCGCAGTGGCCGGAAACTCATGAAACAACTGCCCCACGGCCTGCAGCCCGGCGGCGCGCACGGCGTCGGTGCAGGCACGGCCCAGAGCGGTGGCGTCCAGCAGCCAGGCGCTGGCGCAGCGGCAGCCCTGGAGATCGGCGGTGAGGTGCAGTCCTTGCATGGCCCGCACTGTAGTGCATTGCCGCCGTGCCCCGGGGCGTTGCCATGCCAATTCAGGCGGGCGAAAGCCGCCCCGGTAAAATGCCGGGTTTCCCCTGAACCACCCACCCCGAACCACACCCCATGGCCAACACCCAGCAATCCCAACAGATGGCAAATGCAATCCGCGCATTGGCCATGGACGCCGTTCAACAAGCCAATTCGGGCCACCCCGGCGCCCCCATGGGCATGGCCGACATGGCCGTGGCGCTGTGGAGCCGCCACCTCAAGCACAACCCCACCAACCCCCAGTGGTTTGACCGCGACCGGTTTGTGCTGTCCAACGGCCACGGCTCGATGCTGCTGTACGCGCTGCTGCACCTCACCGGCTACGACCTGCCCATCGGCGAGCTGAAGAACTTCCGCCAGCTGCACAGCAAGACGCCCGGCCACCCCGAAGTGGGCTACACCGCCGGCGTCGAGACCACCACCGGCCCGCTGGGCCAGGGCATCACCAACGCCGTGGGCTTTGCGCTGGCCGAAAAGCTGCTGGCCGCCGAGTTCAACCGCGAAGGCCATGCCGTGGTGGACCACCACACCTACGCCTTCCTGGGCGACGGCTGCCTGATGGAAGGCATCAGCCACGAAGCCGTGTCTCTCGCAGGCGCCTGGAAGCTCAACAAGCTGATCGCCCTGTACGACGACAACGGCATCAGCATCGACGGCCAGGTTGCTCCCTGGTTTGCCGACAACACCCCCCTGCGTTTTGTGGCCAGCGGCTGGAACGTGATCGGCCCCATCGATGGCCATGACGCCGACAAAGTGGCCGCAGCCATCGCCGAAGCCAAGAAGCAGACCGAGCGCCCCACCCTGATCGTGTGCAAGACGCACATCGGCAAGGGCAGCCCCAACCGTGCCAACACCGCCAAGGCCCACGGCGAACCCCTGGGCGCCGAAGAAATCGCGCTGACCCGCGAAGCCCTGGGCTGGGCCAGCGAACCCTTCGTGATCCCCGAAGACGTGTACGCCAGCTGGGACGGCAAGGCCAGTGGCCAAAGCGCAGAAGCCGCCTGGAACGAGCGTTTTGCCGCCTACACCGTCGCCTTCCCCGAGCTGGCTGCCGAGCTGACGCGCCGCATGAACGGCGACCTGCCCGCCAACTTTGCCCAGGTGGCCGTGGACACCGTGGTGGCTGCCCACACGAAGGGCGAAACCGTGGCCAGCCGCAAGGCCAGCCAGCTGGCCCTGGAAGCCTTCACCGCCGCCTTGCCCGAACTGCTGGGCGGCAGCGCCGACCTGACCGGCTCCAACCTCACCAACACCAAGAGCACGCCCAACCTGCGCTTTGACATGCAAGGCCACGTGGTGAAGAACGAGGCTGGCGTGGGCGGCCGCCACATCAACTACGGCGTGCGCGAATTCGGCATGGCCGCCATCATGAACGGCGTGGCGCTGCACGGTGGCTTCATCCCCTACGGCGGCACCTTCCTGACCTTCAGCGACTACAGCCGCAACGCCATCCGCATGGCCGCGCTGATGAAGCAGCGTGTGATCCACGTGTTCACGCACGACTCCATCGGCCTGGGCGAAGACGGCCCCACGCACCAGTCCATCGAACATGTGGCCAGCCTGCGTCTGATTCCGAACTTGGACGTCTGGCGCCCCGCCGACACGGCCGAAACCGCCGTGGCCTGGAGCGTGGCCCTGTCCAACCGCAACAAGCCCACCGTGCTGGCCCTGTCGCGCCAAAACCTTCCCTACGCCCCCAAGCGCGACCTGGGCGAGATCTCGCGCGGCGCCTATGTGCTGAGCGAACCTGCGGACGTGGGCATCAAGAAGAAGCCCCAGGCCGTGATCATCGCCACCGGCTCTGAAGTGCAGCTGGCCCTCAAGGCCCAGCGCCTGCTGGCCGACAAGAAGATCGGCGTGCGCGTGGTCTCCATGCCCAGCACCACCACCTTCGACCGCGAAGACGCCAAGTACAAGAGCAGCGTGCTGCCCGCTGGCGTGCCCCGCGTGGCCGTGGAAATGGGCGTGACGGATGGCTGGTGGAAATACGGCTGCGCTGCCGTGGTGGGCATCGACACCTACGGCGAATCGGCCCCTGCGCCTGTGCTGTTCAAGCACTTCGGCTTCACCGAAGAAAACGTGGCTGATGCGGTGCTGGTGGCCATTGGCGCTGCGCGCCTGAAGCCCGCCAAGAAGGCCCGCTAAACCTTCTCCTGCCCGCTGCGCCCCGCTGCCAGCGGGCGCGCAGTGGCAGATTCCCGATTTCGACTTTGCAACTTTGAAGAGGCTCCCTATGACGATCAAGATTGGTATCAACGGCTTCGGCCGCATCGGCCGCAACGTGCTGCGCTCGGCCATCCAGAACTTCAGCGACATCGAAGTCGTGGGCATCAACGACCTGCTGGAGCCCGACTACCTGGCTTACATGCTGCAGTACGACTCGGTGCACGGCCGTTTTGACGGCACCGTGGCTGTCGAGGGCAACACCCTGATTGTCAACGGCAAGAAGATCCGCCTCACGCAAGAGCGCGACCCCGCGAACCTGAAGTGGAACGAAGTCGGCGCCGACATCGTGATCGAATCCACCGGCCTGTTCCTGGACAAGGTCACCGCACAGAAGCACATCGACGCTGGTGCCAAGAAGGTCGTGCTGTCGGCCCCCTCCAAGGACGACACCCCCATGTTCGTGTTCGGCGTGAACCACGACACCTACGCGGGCCAGGCCATCATCTCCAACGCATCGTGCACCACCAACTGCCTGGCCCCCGTGGCCAAGGTGCTGAACGACAAGTGGGGCATCAAGCGCGGCCTGATGACCACCGTGCACGCAGCCACCGCCACGCAAAAAACCGTGGACGGCCCTTCGAACAAGGACTGGCGCGGCGGCCGTGGCATTCTGGAAAACATCATCCCCTCCAGCACCGGTGCTGCCAAGGCGGTGGGCGTGGTGATCCCTGCGCTGAACAAGAAGCTGACCGGCATGTCCTTCCGCGTGCCCACCTCCGACGTGTCGGTGGTGGACCTGACCGTGGAACTCGACAAGGCCGCCACGTACGATGAAATCAAGGCCGAAATGAAGGCCCAGTCTGAAGGCGCCCTGAAGGGCGTGCTGGGCTACACCGAAGACAAGGTGGTGGCCACCGACTTCCGTGGCGACACCCGCACCTCGATCTTTGACGCCGACGCGGGCATCGCGCTGGACGGCACCTTCGTCAAGATCGTGAGCTGGTACGACAACGAATGGGGCTACTCGAACAAGTGCCTGGAAATGGTGCGCGTGGTTGCCAAGTAACCACGCCACGGACCACTGCGCGGGGCTACCCCTGCGCAGTGGACACTTCTCAAGATGATGATGACGAAGCGCTAGAAGCAACTACCCTGTTCAAGCCGGTCGCCTGCAAGGGCCACCGGCTTTTTTTTGCCCGGAACTCACTCAGCCCGCAAAAGCCTCTGTGTCCACCTCGCTCGCGTTCTGCGCGTTGTAGCGTGCGCCCACCACCGTGTGCTGGTTGATGAGCCCGTCCAGGCGCTGCATCGTCGCTGCGTCCAGCGTCACATCCACAGCACCCAAATCGTCGTGCAGGTGCTCCACACTCGTCGTGCCCGGGATGGGGATGATGTGCTCGCCCCGGTGCAGCAGCCAGGCCAGTGCCAGCTGCGCAGGCGTGCAGCCCACATCGCGCGCCACCTGTTGGTAGCCGTCCAGCAGCTGCAGGTTGGCTGCGTAGGCCGCGGGCGCAAAACGCGGCATGGCGCAGCGGATGTCCTTGGCGTCCAGGGTGCTCACATCGCGCAAGTCCCCGCACAAGAATCCGCGCGCCACGGGGCTGAAAGCCACAAAGGCCGAGCCCAGCTCGCGGCAGGCGTCCAGCACCGCAATCTCGGGGTTGCGCGTCCACAGCGAATACTCGGTCTGCACCGCCGCGATGGGGTGCACGGCGTGTGCCTTGCGCAGTGTTGTGGCCGACACCTCCGACAAACCAATGCTGCGGATCTTGCCCGCGCGCACCAGGTCGGCCAGCCCGCCCACGCTGTCTTCAATGGGCACGCCCTTGTCCCAGCGGTGCAGGTAGTACAGATCGATCACATCGGTCTGCAGGCGGCGCAGGCTGTGTTCGCAGGTCTGGCGCAGCGTGGCCGGGCGGCCATCGATCACGCGCACCAGCTTGCCGTCGCCATTCACATCCACACCCTGCATGCCACATTTGCTGGCCAGGGTGAAGCGGCTGCGGTGGTGCTTCATCACGCGCCCCACCAAGGTTTCATTGGCGCCAAAGCCATAGAGCGTGGCGGTGTCGAACAGCGTCACGCCCGCGTCGAGTGCGGCCAGCAGCACACGCTCGCCCTGCTCGGCAGACACGGGCGCGCCATAGGCGTGCGAAAGGTTCATGCAGCCCAGGCCGATGGCCGAGACGGAGAAAGGTCCAAGGGTTCTTTGTTGCATGCCGCGAGCTTACGGCAAGCGCGGCAACCCACCGGGTGGCTCGGGCTTGGGTGCGGGTCTAAGGCTTTGCGACAGGTGGCCGCTTGGCCCACAGCTCAATGCGCTCGCCCGCAGCGCAGGCAGCCACCAGCTCCACAAACCGTGCCTCCCGGGTCGCATCGCGCTTGGCCGACGTGACCCAGTGCAGCATGCTCTTGCGGTAGCTGGGTGGGGTGGATTCCTGAAAGAACCGCCACGCGGCCTTGTTGCGCTGGAATGCGCGCAGCATGGGCGCGGGCAGCTCGGCCACACCCGACTGCTCATGGGAGTAGATGGCCGACTTGTGCGCCTTGCGGTGGGCAAAGGCCGCCAGCCCCGCAGGCGTCATGCGGCCCGCCGCCTGCAACTGCTCTACCTTGGCGATGTTGACCGCGCTCCAGATCGACGACGGCTTGCGCGGGGTGAAGCGGATCGAATACATGTGCTCGTCAATGCGCCGCCGGATGCCATCGATCCAGCCAAAGCACAGGGCTTCGTCCACCGACTCCGACCAGCCCATGCTGGGGCGGCCCGAGCCCACCTTGTGAAAACCCACCAGCAACTCCTGCGTGCTGGCGGCATGGCGCTCCAGCCAATCGCGGAACGCCTGCGAGGTGGCAAAGAAGGTGGGCGTGGGCGGCTGTGTCATGGTGCGGCAAACCTCCTTGCTTCGTGCCATCTTCCCGGCGGTTGCCACTGCGGATGCGCAGGTTAGGCCACCACGGCTTCTTGCGCTTGCTCGGCATGCGGCCCTAGCGGCACCACACAAAGTGTCACGCCATCCAGAGTGAGCACCAGCCCCAACTGCCCACCCACCTGCACCACACCACCCACCGTGGCCGGTGCATGCGAGGCACGCGGTGGCGTGGGTTGCTCGGAGCGATGCGTAGCCAACGCACTCACGGGCGGCTGACGCAGCAGAGCCCACAGGGCCTTTGGATCCCGTGATTGCAGCGACTGCAGGTACAGGCGCAGCACCGCAGGGTCGGCGCCGTTGGGTTCATCGCGCCCATCGCCATGGCGGGCGTCGTCGCCTTCCCGAGCCTGCCGAAGGCGCAGCAACGCGCGGCGCAGCTGCTGGCGGCTGGCCGCTTCAGAACGGCCACTGGCCTGCGCCAGCTCGGCGTGGCTGGCCTCGAACACCGCATGCAGCAGCACCGCAGCGCCCTCTGCAGGAGTCACACACACCGCCAGCCGCCGCAGTGCCAGCGTGGCCTGCTGCGCCAGAACGGCATCAGCCTCCGCCGAGGGCGCGACCGTACCAGAGGCATCGCCCGGCGCCATCTGCACCGCTTCGGCCAACCACTGCGCCATCCACAGGCGCCGCCGCAAGCGATCGATGGCCAGGTTGCGCACCACCGTCAGCAGCCACGCCTGAGCCGCATTGAGCGCCGGGGTTTGGGCCTCCAGCGCACGCACATAGGCGTCCTGCACGGCGTCCTCGGCATCGGCTGGGCCGAGCAGGCGCATGGCGGCGCGCAACAAGGTGTTGCGACTGACATTCACCAGCGCCAACAGGTGTTCATCGTTCTGCATCGAGGCATGGTGCCACAGGCTGAAGCAGGCCGCACATCGGCAGACAATGACTCGCAGGGTGTGGTCACGACCTCCATCGCATGGGTTGGCGGCGTTCAGCAGCCCGCAGCGCAAGGGATATGTTCAACTTTCCCTGCGCCTTGCCGATAACCAGGGATGCAAATCGCCAGCACCATCTCCACCACCGGCCAAGCCTCTTCCTCCAGTGGCAGCAGCGACATCGCTAAGCTGCAAAAGCAGCTGCGCGAGCTGACCGAGCAGCTCCAGGGCGTGGCCAGCTCCGACATGGATGCCAAGGCCAAGCAACAGAAGGCCAAGTTGCTGCAGGCCCAGATCCAGATGGTGCAAGCCCAGATCACGGCGATACAGCGCGCGCAGCAGCAAGAGCAGCAACGGGCCCAGGTGGCAAAGGCCGAAGGCGCGGCGGCCAGTGCCGCGCAGCAGCAGAAAGCCCTATCGGCAAAGAATCAACCCGCTGGGCTGGGCAACAACGTCGATACCTACGCCTGACAAGAACGGCTTTCTGAACGGGTGTACCCCACCCGCAGCACCCACCCCGGCATGCGCCCAGCGCCGCATTGGCCTGCGGCGTCCGCGACAAGCTCCACCCGCCATTGCATGGACAATCCCGGCATGTCTGGCGCATCTTCTACTTCACACCCCTCTTCCGCCCGCCCCGTCCTGATCGCCGGTGGTGGCATCGGTGGCATGGCCACCGCCCTCACCCTGCACCAGATCGGCGTGCCCTGCATCGTCTTTGAATCGGTGCCCGAGCTGCAGCCGCTGGGCGTGGGCATCAACCTGCAGCCCAACGCTGTGCGGGAGCTGCATGACCTGGGGTTTGGCAACGAGGTGCTGGACACGATTGGCCTGCAGGCGCGCGAATGGGCCTTGGTGGGCCGCAACGGGAACGAGGTGTACGCCGAGCCACGCGGCCTGGAAGCGGGCTACCACTGGCCGCAGTATTCGGTGCACCGGGGGCAGCTGCAGATGATGCTGTTCAACGCCGTGCGAGAACGCCTGGGTGACGATGCCGTGCAACTGGGGCAGCGGGTGGTGGGCTACCGGCAAGATGCCGATGGTGTGACCGCGATCCTTGAGGCGCGCGATGGTGAACGCCGGGAGGTGGACGGATCGCTGCTGATCGCCGCCGACGGCCTGCACTCAGCCGTGCGGGCGCAGATGCACCCCACGCAGCCGCCCATCCAGTGGGGCGGAGCCATCATGTGGCGCGGCACCACGCCGGGGGTGCCCGTGCGAACGGGCGCTTCGTTTGTGGGCGTGGGCTCGCTGCGGCACCGTGTGGTGTTCTACCCCATCACACCGCCCGACCCGGCCACGGGCCTGGCCACCATCAACTGGATCGCCGAGATCACGGTGGACAACCAGGGCGGCTGGCAGCAAGGCGACTGGAACCGGCGTGTGGCGCTGGAGGAATTCGCTCACCACTTTGATGGCTGGAACTACAGCTGGCTCGACGTGCCCGCCATGCTGCGCGGCGCCAAGGACATTTTTGAGTACCCCATGATCGACCGCGACCCCGTGCCCACCTGGGTAGACGGCCGCGTGGCGCTGCTGGGCGACGCGGCGCATGTGATGTACCCCGTGGGCTCCAACGGTGCCAGCCAGGCCATCGTGGATGCGCGCGTGCTGGGGGCGCAGTTCATCGCGCATGGCGTGGGCCCGCAGGCGCTGCGTGCCTATGACGACCAGCTGTGCAAGGACATCTCGGCGCTGGTGCTTCGCAACCGGGGCTCCGGCCCCTTTGGGCTGCTGGGGCTGGTGGACGAGCGCTGCGGCGGGGTGTTCGACCACATCGACGACGTGCTGCCGCGCGAGGAGCGCGAGGGCTTCATGGCCCGCTACAAGGCGGCGGCGGGCTTTGCGATCGAGACGCTGAATGCGGCGCCGCCCACCATTTCGCCGGGGCAACGCGTGGCCGCAGGCTGAGGGGTGTCACGCCCGGCGTGTCTCGTTCGTCATGGCAGTCCTGTCACTCTTTTCAAGGACCTGCCCCCATGGACACGCCAGACACCAACACCCCATCCTCCACCCAAGGCGCCGAGCCGCGCACGTCGTACCTGGAAGAAAAGGCCTTCAAGGCCCGCACCCTGCTGGTCTTCGGCACCATCACCGACACCCTGGCCGCCGATGTGGCGCGGCGGCTGATTGCGCTGGATGCCGAGAGTGCAGAGCCTATCGACATGCTGGTGAGCTCGCCCGGTGGGCACCTGGAGTCGGGCGACACGATGCATGACCTGGTGCGCTTCATCACCGCGCCGGTGAACATGATCGGCACCGGCTGGGTGGGCAGCGCGGCCACGCACCTGTACCTGGCCGCGCCGCGTGAGCGGCGGCTCTGCCTGCCCAACACACGCTTTCTGATCCACCAGCCCAGCGGCGGCGCAGGTGGCCCGGCCAGCGACATTGCCATCCAGGCGCGGGAGATCGTGAAAGCCCGCGAGCGCATTGCGCGCACCATCGCCCGGCAGACGGGCAAGCCGCTGGAGGTGGTGCTGGCCGACATCGAACGCGACCACTGGCTGTCGGCCGAAGAGGCAGTGGACTACGGCCTGGTCTCGCGCATCATTGAGAACAAGGCCGCGTTGAGAGCGTGACGCTGCCTCACCGAATTGCTATCAAACCAATAGCTTATAGCGCTTGATAGACAGGCGGTAGCGGCCAGTTTCTCTTGAAATCAGCCTGCGTTGAGCTGCAGTTCCAGGTTGTGCAGCACCTGGTAGCACGGCAACACCTGGGCCACGCTGGCGTTGGGCTCGCGGCCTTCTTTGATGGCGGCGAAGAACTCGCGGTCCTGCAGCTCGATGCCGTTCATCGACACGTCCACCTTCGACACATCGATCTTCTCTTCCTTGCCGTTCACCAGGTCGTCGTAGCGGGCGATGTAAGTCGCGGTGTCGCCGATGTAGCGGAAGAAGGTGCCCAACGGGCCGTCGTTGTTGAAGCTGAGCGACAGCGTGCAGATGGCGCCATTGGCGGCCTGGAGCTGGATGCTCATGTCCATGGCAATGCCCAGGTCCTTGTGGATGGGGCCCTGGATGGCGTTGGCCTTCACGATGGGGCTGCCCGCCTGGTAGGCGAACAGGTCCACGGTGTGCGCAGCATGGTGCCACAGCAGGTGGTCCGTCCAGCTGCGGGCCTGGCCCAGCGCGTTCATGTTGGTGCGGCGGAAGAAGTAGGTCTGCACATCCATCTGCTGGATGTTGAACTCGCCAGCCGTGATCTTCTTGTGCACGTACTGGTGGCTGGGGTTGAAGCGGCGGGTGTGGCCGCACATGGCCACCAGGCCGGTCTGCTTTTGCAGGGCAACAACCTTCTCGCCATCGGCCAACACGTCGCACAGCGGGATCTCGACCTGCACATGCTTGCCCGCTTCCAGGCAGGCAATGGATTGGCTGGCGTGCATCTGCGTGGGTGTGCACAGGATGACGGCGTCCACTTCCTTGATGGCCAGGCTGTCCTTCAGCTCGGTGGTGACATGCTTGATGCCGTACTTGTCGGCCACTTCCTGGGTCTTGGCCAGGTCGCGGCTCATGAGGGAGACGACTTCGACGCCGTCAATGTTCTTGATGCCGTCCAGGTGTTTGATGCCGAAGGCGCCAGCGCCTGCGAGTGCGACTTTGATGGTCATGGTGTGTGTCCTTTTACGTGTTCTCAAGAATCAGATGGCCCACGGCGGTGTTGGACGCAGGCACATGGTAGAAGCGGTGCGCCAGCTTCGGGGGCTTGCCGCCGGTCACATCGGCCATGGCGCCGCGCGCGATGAGCCACATCACCAGCTCGATGCCCTCGCTGCCCGCCTCGCGCACGTAGTCGATGTGCGGAATGCTGGCTGCGGCCTCGGGGTCGTTGATGAGCTTGTCGAGGAAGGCGTTATCAAACTCTTTGTTGATGAGGCCGGCGCGCGGGCCCTGCAGCTGGTGGCTCATGCCGCCCGTGCCCCAGATGTGCACGTTGATGTCTTCGTCGTAGCTCTCCACGGCCTTGCGGATCGCCTGGCCCAGGTTGTAGCAGCGGCGGCCGCTGGGCACCGGGTACTGCACCACGTTCACGGCGAACGGAATCACCGGGCAAGGCCAGGCGCCCTTCACCGGGTCCTGCTCGCCAAACATCAGCGACAGGGGCACCGTGAGGCCGTGGTCCACCGCCATCTTGTTGACGATGGTGAGGTCAAAGTCCTGCTGGATGACCGACTGCGCAATGTGTGCGGCGAGGTCGGGGTGGCCGATGACCTTGGGCACGGGGCGCGGGCCAAAGCCCTCGTCGGCCACTTCGTAATCGGCTGCGGTGCCGATGGCGAAGGTGGGGATCAGGTCCAGGCTGAAGGCCGTGGCGTGGTCGTTGTAGACCAGGAAGATCACGTCGGGCTTGTTGTCCTTGACCCACTGCTTGCCAAACTCGTAGCCCGCGAACACGGGCTTCCAGTAGTCTTCGTGGGTCTTGCCGAGGTCCATGGCTGCGCCGATGGCAGGCACGTGCGATGTGAAGACGGAGGCGGTGATTCTGGCCATTGTCAAATTCCTTTCTTGCCCGCGCTGCCCTGCGGCTGGCGGTGCGCCTGGGCGTCGCCATCTTCACCGATCACGCGGTTGCCATTGGCCGATCGGCCGCCATTGATCATCATGTTGCGGTATTCCTCTTCGGTCATGCCGGTCATGCTGCCCGCCATCTGCTGAAAGCTCTTGCCGTCGGTAGAGCCGATCTTGGCCAGGAAGTAGATGTTGCCGCCCAGGCGAATGCACCAGTTGAGGTCGCGCGCCAGCACGGCCTGCTTTTGTTCTTCGGTCATCGCCCATTCGTCCAGGTAGGCACGTTCGTTGGCCTTGAAGCGGACGCGGTTCTCGGCCTTCATCAGGCTCATGCAGAACTGGTTGAGCCAGTAGCCCTTGCGGCTTTGCTCGGCGTCGAAGATGGTCGTGCCGGGCACGTCGAGGTAGGGTTTATCGAGAGACATGGTGTCAGTCCTCCACGGTGACTTCTTCGGGCCAGTACAGGCGCATGGGGTTGTCCACCAGCAGCTTCTTTTGCAACTCCGGTGTCGTTGCGATGTGCGGGATGAAGTCCACCAGCAGGCCATCATCGGGCATGTGGTCCTTGAGGTTGGGGTGGGGCCAGTCGGTGCCCCAGAGCACACGGTCGGGGAACTCTTCCACCACGCGGCGGGCGAAGGGGATCACGTCGGTGTAGGCGTTCTGCTCGCCATTCAGGGCCTTGGGGCCGGTCACAGAGAGGCGCTCGGGGCAGCTCACCTTGCTCCACACATTGGGGTGCTGGCGCATGAACTTCAGGAACAGTTCGAACTCCGGCCCATCCACCGGTTTGTTCACATCAGGGCGGCCCATGTGGTCCACCACCACCGTGGTGGGCAGGGCGGTGAAGAAGTCCCACAGCTCGGGCAGGTCCACCGCTTCAAAGTAAATCACCACATGCCAGCCCAGCTGGTGGATGCGCGCGGCAATCTCCATCAGCTCGTCCTTGGGCGTGAAGTCCACCAGGCGCTTGACGAAGTTGAAGCGCACGCCGCGCACACCGGCCGCGTGCATGGCCTGCAGCTCTTCGTCGCTGACCGAGCGCTTGACGGTGGCCACGCCACGCGCCTTGCCGCCCGAGTGCACCAGCGCATCGACCATGGCGCGGTTGTCAGCGCCGTGGCAGGTGGCCTGCACCACCACGTTGCGCGCAAAACCCAGGTGGTCGCGCAGCGCGTACAGCTGGTGCTTGCTGGCATCGCAGGGCGTGTACTTGCGCTCGGGGGCGTAGGGGAACTCGGCCCCGGGGCCGAACACGTGGCAATGCGCGTCCACCGCACCGGCAGGCACCTGGAACCGGGGTTTGCTCGGACCCGCGTACCAGTCGAGCCAGCCAGGGGTTTTTGTGAATTCGCTCATGCGCGTACTCCTTGGTTTCTTGCAGGCTCGCAGATCAGTCGAGGGACACGTTGGCCTTGCGGATCACGTCGCCAAAACGCTGGCTCTCGTCCTTGACGAACTGGTTGAACTGGGCGCGGGTGGTGGGGAACTGCTCGTAACCAAAGGTCTTGAACTTCTCGGCCACTTCGGGGCCGGTCAGGGCCTGTTCGATGTCCTTGCGGATCTTGTCGGCCACGGCGGCGGGCAGGCCGGGCGGCACGGCGATGGCGTTCCAGCCCGTGACGGCAAAGTCCTTGGGGCCACCCGATTCGGCCACGGTGGGCACGTCGGGGAACTCGGCCGAGCGCTGGGGCCCGGCAAACGCGAGCAGACGCAGCTTGCCCGCGCGGTACAGCGGG
Organism: Acidovorax sp. Q11; assembly: GCF_054950075.1. NCBI lineage: Bacteria > Pseudomonadati > Pseudomonadota > Betaproteobacteria > Burkholderiales > Comamonadaceae > Acidovorax > Acidovorax sp. Q11. The sequence continues at coordinate 78,626 of NZ_JBUDZG010000001.1, forward strand.
CCTGCGGTGGCGGCGCTGCCCAGTGCAAAGTCGATCTCGCCGGTGGAGACCGAGGTGTAGAGCTGCGTGGTCTCCTTGAAGATCACATGCTCCATCTGCGTGCCGGTGGCCGATTCGAACAGCTCCGAGCCCAGGTGCACCGGGTTGCCCACCGACCAGCTGCCGTAGTTGAGCTTGCCGGGGCGCGCCTTGGCATCGGCCACGATGTCGCCCACGGTCTTGTACTTGCTGCCCGTGCCCACGGTGAAGAAGAAATGCGTCTTGAACAGCGGCAGCAGCGTGTCGAAGTCCTTGGCCACGTCGTAGGGCAGCTTCTTGAACAGGCTGGGGTAGGCAGCCAGGTGCACGTTGTCCAGGATGAGCAGGTCGTGGCCGTCCTTGGCTCCGCGCTTCCAGGCATCGATGGCGATGAAGCCGTTGCCACCGGGGCGGTTCTCCACGATCACGCCCGTGCCCCAGGTGCGCGAGAGTTTGTCGGCCACCAGGCGGGCCACGCCGTCGGGGCCGCCGCCCACGGGGAAGGGGCTGATGATGCGCACCTGCTTGGTGGGGAACTGCTGCGCGGCAGCGGTTTGCACCAGCGTGCCCGCCACGGCGGCCACACCCAGCGCCAGGGCCAGCGTGCGGCGGATACGGAAAGAGGAAGCAGCAGAAGAGGAAGTCATGGGATCAGGGACAGAGAATAATCAAAATTGATAGCAATCCACGCAGGATGGACGCGCGCAGACGGCCTGAAAAGCTTGTAAGAGTAGGTTCAGTCGATGTACTTGAGCCCCGCTGCCGCCAGCGGCTCGCGCATCTTGTACATATCGAGGCCCAGTACGCCGCTGGCCAGCTTGGCGCGCTTCTCGCCCTCAAAGCTCTCGCGCTTTTGCGCGGCTTCGAGCGTCTGCACGGCGCGGGCGGCGGGCACACACACGATGCCGTCGTCGTCGGCCACGATCACGTCGCCGGGCGTGACGAGCTGGCCTGCACACACCACGGGGATGTTGACCGAACCGATGGTGGCCTTGATGCAGCCCTTGCTGGAGATGCACTTGCTCCACACCGGGAAGTTCATCTCATTGAGCGTCTTCACATCGCGCACCCCGGCGTCGATGATGAGTGCCCGCGCGCCACGCGCCTGAAAGGACGTGGCCAGCAGGTCGCCAAAGTAGCCGTCGGTGCACTCGGCCGTGATGGCCGCCACCACGATGTCGCCGGGCTGGATCTGCTCGGCCGCCACGTGCAGCATCCAGTTGTCGCCCGGGTGCAGCAGCACGGTGACGGCCGTGCCGCTGACCTGCACACCGCTCTGGATGGGGCGCATATAGGGCCTGAGCAGGCCTACACGGCCCATGGCCTCGTGCACGGTGGCCGAGCCCAAAGCGCCAAGGCCGTCGGCGGCTGCTCGGTCGGCGCGGGTGATGTTGCGGTAGACAACGCCTAGTTCGTACATATCAAAGCCCCTTTGCTTTCAGACGGGTATCCAGTCGGGAGAACACGCGGCGCGTGTTGGCTTCGTAGATCTGGTGCTTGTCTTGCGCACTCAGGATCGTGGACGCCTCGATGTAGCGCTTGGTGTCGTCGTAGTAGTTGCCGGTGGTGGGGTCGATGCCGCGCACCGCGCCGATCATTTCGCTGGCGAACAGCACGTTCTTCACCGGGATCACGGTGTTGAGCAGGTCGATGCCCGGCTGGTGGTACACGCAGGTGTCGAAGAACACGTTGTTCATCACATGGTCGTCCAGCAGCGGCTTCTTCATCTCCTGCGCCAGGCCCCGGAAGCGGCCCCAGTGGTAAGGCACCGCGCCGCCGCCGTGCGGGATCAGGAACTTGAGCGTGGGGAAGTCCTTGAACAGATCGCCCTGGATGAGCTGCATGAAGGCCGTGGTGTCAGCGTTCAGGTAGTGCGCGCCGGTGGTGTGGAAGCATGCGTTGCAGCTGGTGCTCACGTGGATCATGGCGGGCAGGTCGTACTCCACCATCTTTTCGTAGATGGGGTACCAGTGCTTGTCGGTCAGCGGGGGGCTGGTCCAGTGGCCGCCAGAGGGGTCGGGGTTCAGGTTGATGCCCACCGCGCCGTATTCGTGCACGCACTTTTCCAGCTCGGGGATGCAGGTGGCGGGATCGACACCAGGCGATTGCGGCAGCATGGCCACGGGCACAAAGTGGTCAGGGAACAGCGTGGAGACGCGAAAGCAGAGCTCGTTGCAGATGGCGGCCCAGGTGCTGGACACATTGAAGTCGCCAATGTGGTGGGCCATGAAGCTGGCGCGCGGGCTGAACAGGGTGATGTCGCTGCCGCGCTCCTTCATCAGCTTGAGCTGGTTGGTCTCGATGGACTCGCGCAACTCGTCGTCGCTGATGTGCAGGTCCGCCACTTTGGGCATGGCTGCGGGGTCTTTGATGCCGACGATCTGCGCATTGCGCCAGTTCTCCAGCGCCTTGGGGGCCGTTGTGTAGTGGCCGTGGCAGTCGATGATGAGGCTCATTTTGGGGTGCTCCTGGAAGGTGTTCTTGTGATTGGTCAGGCAGGGGTCATGCCCTGCTTTTGCTTGGCTTCGGCCGCAGCGGGCGAAGCCAGGTAGGCCAGCAGTGCATGCGCGGCATCCACCTGCTGCGACAACGCGCCGACGCCCGCTGAAAACGTGGTGGTGATCTGGATGGCCGGTGGCAGCGGGCCCACGATCTGGATGCCCTGCACATGCAGCAGCTCGCTCAACTGCTGAAAGCCCAGCGCCACCTCACCCTTGGCCACCAGCGAACCCACCGGCACCCCCGGGGGCGCCTGCACCATGCGCGGTGCGATCTGTTCGGCAATGCCCCAGCGCTCAAAAAGCTTGGCCAGTGCCACGCCACTGGGGCCGGTGGACAGGCTGATGCTGGGCGCAGCCAGCACGGCAGCGCGCACAGCGTCTTCGCTGGACAGGTCGGGCAGCGGCGCGCCGGCAGGCACGGCCACGGCCACGCCGGAGTGCACCCAGTCCACCTTGCTGCCGGGCAGCAGGTGGCCTGCGGTCAAAAGCTTGTCGATGGCGTCGGCAGCGAGGATGACCACGTCGAACACCTCGCCTGCCGCCACGCGCTTGGCCGCATCCACACCACCCACCGATTCGATCTGCACCGGGCTGGCCTCAGGAGCGCTGGCGGCATAGGCCGCCGTCAGCTCGGCCAGCACCTGGCGGGTGGCCATGGAAGAGATGCCGCGAAGCAGCGGTGCGGTGGTCATGGGTGTTTGTCTCCTGGCGGGCTCTGCGCGGGCTCCTGAGGGGCCTCGTGGAAAGCCGCAACGGGGCTTTCTGTGGCACCGATTGTGGAGAGGGCGGCTGCATTCATGAAGTCGGCACCCGCACTACCAGCTATATCATTCCGTGATTGTTGACCCACAGCTATTGCAAATAGCAGAGAGCCTTGCCCATGGACCTCAAGCAGATCGAATACTTTGTGCGGGTGGCCGAATTGGGCAGCTTCACGCGCGCCTCGGTAGTGCTGGACATAGCCCAGCCCGCGCTGAGCCGCCAGGTGCGCCTGCTGGAGGTGGAGCTGCGCCAGAACCTGCTGGTGCGCAACGGCCGGGGTGCCACACCCACCGAGGCGGGCAAACTGCTGCTGGAGCATGGGCGCGGCATCCTGCACCAGGTGGAGCGCGCGCGCGAGGAGCTGGGCCGCGTGCGCGGCGCCTTGGCCGGGCGTGTGGCCATTGGTCTGCCACCCAGCATTGCCAAGGTGCTGACGGTGCCACTGACGCGCGCCTTCCGCGTGAAGATGCCCGATGCGGCGCTGGCCATCAGCGAAGGGCTGTCGGTGGCCATGCGCGAGTCGCTGACCACCGGGCTGCTTGACATCGCACTGCTCTACAACACGCCCCCCGCGCCGGGCATCGAGATCACGGCGCTGCTGGAGGAGGACCTGTTCCTGGTGCAGCGGCGCGGTGGCGCACAACCCGGTGCCGAGGCCGACACCAGCACCCCGCTGCCCCTGGGCGATCTGCCCCGGTATCCGCTGGTCATCCCCACGCGCCCCAACTCGATCCGCATGCTGGTGGAGTCTGAACTGGCCACACGCGGCAAACGCCCGCAGATCAGCCTGGAGATCGACGGCGTGGCCGCCATCCTGGACCTGGTGGCCGACGGCGCGGGCTGCGCCGTGCTGCCCATGAACGCGGTCACCACCTCGGGCAAGCCCGAGGTGTTCAGCACCCGCCCCATCCACGGCGCGAGCAGCGATGACGGAAACGACGACGGCGCCCGCCTGCGCAGCAAGCTCTACCTGGCCGTGAGTTCGCAGCGCCCGGCGACGCTCACGCAGCAGGCGATGGCCGACTTGATTCGCACCACGCTACAGGCGTTGTACAAGGCGCCGGGCTGAGTCTCCGTTCGGGCCCGCGCAACCTCCTCAGCGCTCAGGGGTTTCCTTGCGCAAGATGTCCAACACCCTGTCCGCATAGTCCTGCCAGCGCGCATCCTTGGGCAGGTCCGCAAACACACCGGCACGCGCCAGGTCGGCCACCCACTGCTGTTTGTCGGCAATGGCCGATGTCATCAGCGGTTCCATGCCGGCTTCGCCCACGGTGCGGGCCGACTCGCGCATCTCCTCGGCGCGGCGCTGGCCGTGCTGCACCACGCGGCTGAAGAAATAGCGGCCCTGCTGGTGCCAGTCGATGGACGGAAAGGTCTCGGCCAGTGTGGGCAGCACATGGTCTTCCACGCCGTAGTGGCGGGCGGTGGCGTAGCTCTCGATCACCAGCGCCTCCAGGCCCTTGATCATCACGCTGCGGCACATCTTGATGGCGCTGGCCACGCCCAGGCGGTCGCTGACCGGCTTGGCATCCATGCCCCAGGCCTGCAGCACGGGCGCCAGCGCGGCAGCGTGGGGGCCGCCCAGCAGCATGGGCACGGCCATGCCATAGGGCGGCACCGAGGTCATCACGCCCGCCTCCACATACCTCCCGCCGCGCGCCTCGATGCATTGCGCGGCCTGCTGCTTGGTGCCGGGCGATGCGGAGTTGAGGTCCAGAAACACCGCGCCCGGCACGATGTGCGCCGCCACCGCCTCGGCCACCGCCAGCGTGCTGCTGGCCGTGACAGCCGACACGATGAGCTGGCGCCCGGCGCACAGCGCGGCCACACTGTCGGCCGCGTGCACGCCTGCGGCCTGCGCGTGGGACAGCGGCTCCGCCTGCTGCGCGGGGTGGACGAACTTCAGATCCCACACCTCCAGATCGCCCACACCCCGTGCGCGCAGGCCCGCCGCAAAGATGCGGCCCACCTCGCCGTAGCCGACGATGCCCAGGCGGTCGAATGGGAGCGGGGCGTGGTGGTTCTCAGTCTGCATGGTGGGGTCGGTGTTCACTCACTGCCTGGGGATACCTGCGCGCTCGATCACGGCGCGCCAGCGTTCGATGTCGGACTTGAGCAGCGCGGCGGCCTGCTCGGGCGTGGAGGTGCGCGGCTCCACGTTGAGCGCGCGCAGCTGCTGCTGTACCGCAGGCGTGGCCACGGTGGCGGCCACCTCGTGCTGCAGGCGGTCCACCACGGCACGCGGGGTGCGTGCGGGCGCGGCCAGAGCGTTCCACGATGCGGCCACAAAACCCTTCACACCCGACTCCACCGCCGTGAGCACATCGGGCAAGGTGGCAGACCGCTGCTCGCCCGCCACGGCCAGCACCCGCAGCGCGCCTGCACGCACCTGGGGCAGCGCGGGGCCGAGGATTTCCACGCCCACATCCACCTGGCGCCCCCGCAGCGCGGTGATGAGCGCGGGCGTGCCGTTGAAGGGCACCACCTGCGCATCGATGGCGGCACTGCTCTTGAACAGCTCGGCCGCAAGGTGCTGGGTGCTGCCGGTGTTGATGCTGCCGATGTTGAGCCGCCCCGGATGGGCACGCGCGTGCGCCAGCAGCTGGCCCAGCGTGCGGTGTGGCGAATCGGCAGGCACCAGCACCGCAATGTCGAACACGCCCAGCGTGCTGACGGGCGTGAAGTCGGCCAGGGTGTCGTAGGGAAGCGCCTTGAACAGGCTGGCCGTGACGGCCGTGCCGTTGGACATGAGGAACAGGGTGTGCCCGTCGGGCTCGGCGCGGGCCACGGCATCGGCCGCCACCACACCGCCTGCGCCCGGGCGGTTGTCGATGACCACCGGCTGCCCCAGCCGCGCCGCCAGGCCGGTGGCCACCGCGCGTGCCGTGAGGTCGCCCACGCCACCCGCCGCAAACGGCACCACGATGCGCAGCGGCTTGGACGGAAAGGCGGGCTGGGCCTGCAGCCCACCCCAGCACGCCAGTCCTGCTGCGGCCAACGCGCGGAGTGCTTTGCGGCGATCCATCGGCACCTTAGCCCCTCAGCCCACGAACTGCACCAGCCACAGCGAGATGGGCGGGAACACCAGCAGCAGCGTGGTGCGCACCACATCGCTGGCCAGGAAGGGCATCACGCCCTTGTAGCTCTCGGCAATCGGCACGTCCTTCGCCAGGCCGTTGACCACGTACACATTCAGGCCCACAGGCGGCGCCAGCAGGCCAAACCCCACGGTCATGAGCACCATGATGCCGAACCAGATGGCCGTGTGTTCCTGCGACATGCCGAAGTCCAGGCCCATGATCACCGGAAAGAAGATGGGGATGGTCAGCAGGATCATGGACAGCTCGTCCATCACCGCGCCCAGCACCACGTAAAAGAGCAGGATGCCCACCACCACCATGTAGGGCGAGACGTTCCAGCCCTGGATCAGGCTGGCCAGCTGGCCAGGCACCTGCGTCAGCGCCAGCGCCGTGTTCATCATGTCGGCGCCGATGAAGATCATGAAGATCATCGCGCTGGCAGACGCGGTGGACAGGAAACACTGCTTGATCTTCTCCAGCGTCAGCTCGCGCTTGAGCAGCGCCGCGACAAAGGTACAGGCCACGCCCACGCCCGCCCCCTCGGTGGGGGTGAACAGGCCGCCGTAGATGCCGCCAAACACCACCAGAAACACGACGGCGATGGGCAGCACGCCCAGCAGCGCCTGCAACGACATCTTGGGAAGATCCACCGTGTGGTCGGGCGCGTGGCCGGGGCGGATGCGCACGTAGATCGCAATCGCGATCATGTAGCCCAGCATGGCGAGGATGCCGGGGATGGTGGCCGCAGCGAACAGCTTGGCGATGTTCTGCTCGGTCAGGATGGCGTAGATCACCAGGGGCACCGAGGGCGGGATCAGGATGCCCAGCGTGCCGCCCGCCGCCAGCGTGCCGGTGGCCAGGCGACCGGAGTAGCCGTGCCGCTTCATCTCGGGCAGCGCCACGGAAGTGATGGTGGCAGCCGTGGCAATTGACGAGCCGCAAATAGCGCCAAACGCCGCGCTCGCCCCTACGGCCGCCATGGCCAGCCCGCCCTTGAAGCGCGCCATGAGCACGCTGGCGAACTGGAACAGCGCCTTGGAGATGCCCCCCTGCGTGGCAAAGTTGCCCATGAGGATGAACAGTGGGATCACCGACAGGTCATAGCTTGCAAACCGCGCAAACGCAAGGCCGTTGAGGTTGTTGAGGAACGGGGGCAGACCCACCTGGTAGAGGTAGCCAAAGGCACCGGCGGCAAACATGGCGGCCGCAATGGGCACACGCACCACCATGAGCGCGAGCATTACGCCGAAGATGCAAAGGGCGAGGAGCAGCGGGCTCATGCAGCATCCTCCTCGTCTTGCGCCGGGCCGAAGGCCTGCACCAGGGCAATCACCCCCGTCAGCAGCAGGGGCGGCACCATCGCGGCGTAGGTGATCCATTCCGGAAAGCCCAGCATCATGGTGGTGGTCATGGAATTGCGGGCGCTGCCCCCCCCCGTGGCCGTGCGCCAGGCCAGCACAAGGAACATGGCGGCCAGCAGCAACGCGCCGAAGCGGTCCAGCCGCGCGTTCACGGCCGAGGAGGCCCGGGCGGTGAAAAAGTCCACGATGATGTTCTGGCGGCGCAACTGGCACCAGGGCATGAACAGTGCGATCGCGGCCCCTGCGGCCACGGCAGTGAGCTCGTAGTCGCCCAGGACGGTCCAGCCCGTGGTGTTGCGGCCCACAATGCTTGCGCAGGTGACCAGCGTCACCCCCGTGAGAATGACCCCGGCCAGCACCGCGCAGGCCTGGGCGAGAAACGATAGGAACTTCAAGGCAGGGTCCTGTCAGAAAAATCAAACCGATCCGTCCCGGCATCCACCGGAACGGATCGGCGTGCACAAGCACCCCCAAGCACGCCCGGGTGCGCCTGAAGGCAACACCACGCTTACTTGCTGTGTTTCTCGATCAGGGCCCGCGCCTCGGCGGCAAGCTTGGCACCGTCGATGCCTTTGCTCTTGACCTCGTTGATCCAGTCGGTCTCGACAGTGGAGGCCGTGCGGCGCCAGCGTTGGGTCTCGGCCACGTCCAGGGCCACGATGTTGTTCTTGGCACGCTCGGCAATCTGGCGGCCCACCTTGTCGCCTTCGTCCATGGCGCGGCCGAACATGGCGGCAGTCTCGATGCCGGAGTTCTTGTCGATCACGGCCTTGAGGTCGGGGGGCAGCTTGTCGTAGCTGGCCTTGTTCATCGAGAACGCAAAGGTCTGCGTGTACAGCCCTTCCTTGCCCGCAAAGGTGGTGTGGTTCTTCACCAGCTCGGTCACCTTGAGCGAAGGCGTCACCTCCCAGGGGATGGTGGTGCCGTCGATGGTGCCCTTGCTGAGCGCATCGGTCACCGCAGGCACAGGCATGCCCACCGGCGTGGCACCCAGCTTGGTGAGCATGTTGCTGATGATGCGCGAGCCGCCGCGCACCTTCATGCCGCGCAGGCTTTCCAGGCCGGTGACGGGCGTCTTGGTGTGGAACAGGCCGGGGCCGTGGGTGTGCACCGCGATCAGCTTCACGTCCTTGAATTCGTCGGCCGCGAACTTCTCGACATATTCCTGGATAGCGCGCGAAGAGGCTTCGGCGTTGCCGCTCATGAAGGGCAGCTCGAACACTTCCGTCTTGGGGAAGCGGCCCGGCGTATAGCCCAGCACCGTCCAGGTGAAGTCCACCACACCGTCGCGCGCCTGGTCGAACAGCTGCGGGGGCGCGCCGCCCAGCTGCATGGCGTGGAACAGCTGCACCTTGATCTTGCCGCCCGATTCGGCCTCGATCTTCTGGGCCCAGGGCACCAGGGCCTTGGCCGGGATGGTGGCCTGTGGCGGCAGAAACTGGTGCAGCCGCAAGGTCACGGTCTGCGCCATGGCGCTGCCCGCCACCGTGGCCAGGGCGGCTGCCCCGAGGGCCGTCAATGCGGCGCGTCGCTTGAGGAAGTTCATTTTTTGTCTCCGGTCTCGATGGGGCTGCACATCTTTTCTACGAGGCCACGCCCCGGCGCCCGAAGGGCCTGCGGCATGGCACATGGGGTGCATCTCACCCCCACTGTGCATGCGGGCGCAGCCACATGCCAGTTCTATGGCGGACTTTCAGCTATGCCAGACCGTTATGAAACCGGTGAAACCCGCAGACCGGCAGCAAGACATGCTCATCGGCGGCGGATGAGCGTGAGGGCCGGCAAACCGGCATGCCCCTGCCCGGCCGCCTGGGCCGACAGCGCCGCGCGCAGGTTGCGCTGGGCCAGGCGCGAGTGCTCGCGCAGGATGGCCTCGGCCCGTGCGCCTTCATGGTGTTCGATGGCGTCGAGCAGCTGGCGGTGCTGGTCCTGCGCCACCACCAGCATGTCGCGCGCCTGGGGGGAATGGGTCTGCACCAGCACAAAGGCCGAGGGCGAGGCAAAAGGCAGGCCCTTGACCCGCTCCAGCTCGCGCGCCACCACGCTGCCGCCCAGCATGCGGCCCAGCAGCACATGGAACTGCGCGTTCAGCTCGACATACCGCGCAAAGCCCTGGTCGTCCAGGGCTGGGGGAGCCAACGTGGCGTCGATGGCATCCAGGCAGGCATGGGCGTCAGCCAGCACAGCGGTATCCACGTCGCGCTCGGCCGCCAGGCGCGCTGCCAGCCCCTCCAGCGTGCCGCGCAGCGCGATTGCATCGGCCACATCGGTTTCAGAAAAGGTGCGCACGGCGTAGCCGCCGCCGGGCAGGCGCTGCAGCAACCCCTCCTGCTCCAGCCGCATCAGCGCCGCGCGGATGGGCGTGCGCGACACCCCCAGCTTCTCGACGATGGCCAGCTCGGCAATGCGCGCGCCGCCGGGCAGCTCGCCCGCCAGGATCATCTCGCGCAGGCGCAGTTGCGCTTTCACCGACTGGGAGGCTCCCGCTTCGGCGCCGTCGCCAAGGGTGGGCTCCGCCACCGGGGATTCACTGGGGTTCATAAGCAAACAAGTCAAAGAGGTTGGGGGTGGCGCTCCGCCGGAGAGACGCCGCCCATTAATGTATACATAACCAAAGAATCACCTCCATAGATTTCAATGAAAATCTATTAAAAACAATGATTTATGCGATATCACAGGTTGCAATAGCTGATTTATCACCATTCAATGTATACATTGATGCCGCTTTTTCGCACAATCCGCCCAGCAAGCCCCACCCCGCGCGGCGACACACGTTCCGCAGCGCGGCCCCGCCACACAAAGAGACAAGCCCCATGTATCCCAAGAACGCCTAGTACGTCGCCTGCACCCCCGACGAGATCGCCGAAAAGCCCCTGGGCCGCACCATCTGCGGCGAGAAGATCGTGTTCTACCGCCCTGCGCCCGACCAGGTCGCGGCGCTGGACGACTTCTGCCCCCACCGGGGCGCCCCGCTGTCGCTGGGCACGGTGTGCGAAGGCCACCTGCAGTGCGGCTACCACGGCCTGCGGGTGGAATGCACGGGCAAGTCCGTCTCCATGCCCGGCCAGCGTGTGCAGGGCTTTCCCAAGGCGCGCAGCTTTCCGGTGGTGGAGCGCTACGGCTTCATCTGGGTGTGGCCGGGCGATGCCGACAAGGCCGACCCCGCAACCATCCACCACCTGCCCTGGGCCGACAACCCCGAATGGGCCTACGGCGGCGGGCTGTACCACATCGCCTGCGACTACCGCCTGATGATCGACAACCTGATGGACCTGACGCACGAGACCTATGTGCACTCCACCAGCATCGGCCAGAAGGAGATCGACGAGGTGCCCTGCAAGACCCGCGTGGAGGGCGACGAGGTCATCACCAGCCGCTTCATGGAAGGCATTCAGCCGCCACCCTTCTGGCAGATGGCGCTGCGCATGAACGGCCTGCCCGACGACCAGCCGGTGGACCGCTGGCAGATCTGCCACTTCACGCCGCCCAGCCATGTGTTGATCGAGGTGGGCGTGGCGCTGGCAGGCCACGGCGGCTACAACGCCCCGGCCGACAAGAAGGCATCCAGCATCGTGGTGGACTTCATCACGCCCGAGACGGAAACGTCCATCCATTACTTCTGGGGCATGGCGCGCAACTTCAAGCCGCAGGACCCATCGCTCACCACCCAGATCCGCGAAGGCCAGGGCAAAATTTTTGCCGAGGACCAGGACATGCTGGAAATGCAGCAACAAAACCTGCTGCGCTACCCCGACCGCAAGCTGCTCATGCTCAACATCGACGCGGGCGGCGTGCAGTCGCGCAAGGTGCTGGACCGCATCCTGGCGGCCGAACAGGCCCCCGCACCACAACCAGGGGTGGCCGCATGACCGCGCAGGAAACCCTGCAGGTCCGCGTCGTCCAGAAGCGGACCGAGGCCGAAGGCATCGCCAGCTTTGAGCTGGCGCGCGTGGACGGCGCCGCGCTGCCCCCGTTCAGCGCGGGCTCGCACATCGACGTGCACCTGCCCGGCGGGCTGACGCGGCAATACTCGCTGTGCAATGCCTCGCACGAGTCGCACCGCTACCGCATCGCCGTGCTGCGCGACGCGGCATCGCGCGGCGGCTCGGTGGCCATGCACGACAGCGTGCACGAGGGCGATGTGATCACCATCAGCACGCCCCGCAACCACTTTGCATTGCACCCGGCGCAGCGCACCGTGTTGCTGGCGGGCGGCATTGGCGTGACACCCTTGCTGTGCATGGCCGACCGGCTGGCCCGCACAGGCGCCGACTTTGCGCTGCACTACTGCACCCGCTCGGTGGAGCGCACCGCATTTGCCAGCGAGATTGCGGCATCAGCGATGGGCCCCCATGTGCACTTCCACTTCGACGCGGGGGCGCCCGAGCAGAAGCTGGATCTGGCTGCCGTGTTGGCCGCGCCCGGTGCGGACAAGCGCCTGTATGTGTGCGGCCCCGCAGGTTTCATCGACCATGTGGTGGGCACGGCCAAGGCCATGGGCTGGGGGCCGGACAACATCCACCTCGAATACTTTGGCGCCCCGGCGCAGGACACCTCGAGCGATCAGGGCTTTGAAGTGCGCATTGCCAGCACCGGCAAGGTCTACCCGATTGCGGCCGATGTATCGGTGGTGGAGGCCTTGCGCAAAGAGGGCATCGACATCCTGACCTCCTGCGAGCAAGGCGTGTGTGGCACCTGCCTCACGCGCGTGCTGGAGGGCGAGGTGGACCACCGCGACATGTACCTGACCGACGAGGAAAAAGCCGCTAACGAGCAGTTCATGCCCTGCTGCTCGCGCGCGCGCAGCAAGCTGCTGGTGCTGGATCTGTGAGTGTCTCAAGCAAAAAGGCGCTGCAACCATCGATTGCAGCGCCTTTCTTCATGCTATTAAATCAGTAGCTATCAGCGCTTATCCATCGCGCGCAGAAGCCATTTTTTAATCAAATTTCACTCATCCACAGCCGCCCGGATGGTCTCGCGGCCGTTGCGGTCCTTCACGCGGCCCAGGTCGGTATCGAGCGCGCGGGCCAGTTTGTCGGCCGCGCCGATAAAGGCGTTGGCCATCTTGTCGGCCTCGTCAGTCACGGTGACGGGCTGGCGGCCGGTGACGCGTGCCTCGATGCGGCAACGCTTGTCATTGGCGCCCGACTTGCCCGCATCCAGGTCGCTCAGGAACACTTCCAGCCGCGTCACATGGTCCTGAAAACGCGACAGCCGACTCTTGCACTCGTCCGTGATCCAGCGGGCCAGTGATTCGCCGCCGTGGATGTGGTCGTCGGTGTTGACTTGTACTTGCATGGCGAGGGTCCTTCCTGATGAAGTTGCGAAGACCCCATCATGGCACCGGCGTCCATACCCCCGGTAAACACATGTCAAAGGATGCTGGATTCGCCAGCACTACAACTTGTCGAGCGCCACGGCAGGTAACCAGGGCGCATCGGCGGGGAGCAGCCGGGCCTCGGCCACACGCTCCCGCAGCCGGGTGGCGGCCAGGTCGCCGGGCAGCCGCTCCAGCACCCGCGCCAGCTGCGCCTCGGCGCCGGGCCAGTCGCGGGCATGGAAGGCAGCCAGCGCTGCGCTGCTGGCCTCGCGCACCGTGGCGTCGTCGCAGGGCGTGAACACGCGCACGGGCTCGGTCTTGCCCTTGACGATCACATCGTCCAGCGCGCGCAGCGCCACCGTGGGCGGCAGCTGCGCGGCGGTGGAGGCCGACAGCAGGATGCCGGTGCCAAAGGCCTTGTTGGCGCCCTCCAGCCGCGCGGCCAGGTTCACCGCGTCGCCAATCGCGGTGTACGAAAAGCGCTGGTCCGAACCCACATTGCCCACCACCACGCGCCCCGTGTGCAGACCAATGCGCATATGGATGGGCGGCAGCCCGCGCGCGGCCAGGCCCGCCACCAGCGCCTGCATGGCCTGCTGCATGGCGACGGCGGCGGCCACGGCGTGTTCGGCGTGCTGCGCGTCGTCCAGCGGCGCCCCCCAGAAGGCCATCACCGCATCGCCGATGAACTTGTCCAGCGTGCCACCGGTGGCGTGCACGATGGGCGTCATCGCGTTGAAGTAGGCGGTGAGCACTTCCACCGTCTGGTCGGCGCTGAGCTGCTCGGACAGCGTGGTGAAGCTGGCCAGGTCGGTGAACATGAGCGTGACCTCGCGCGACTCGCCGCCCAGGCGCATCAGCTCGGGCTGCGCAATGAGGCGCGCCACCACGGAGGGCGGCACATACTGCGCAAACATCGCGCGCGTCTGGCGCGCGCGCTGGCGCACCGCCGCATAACCCGCCAGCGCTGCCCCGCCGTAGATCGCCGCTGTGGCCGCCGCAGGCAACAGCGGCGGCCACCACAGCTGAAACCGCGCAAACAGCCACCACGAACCCAGCGCGATGGCCCCCACCAGCGCAGCCGCCAGCGCCGCCGCACCGGCCAGGGGCAGCCTGCGGTTGCCCCACAGCAGCACGGGCAGCAAGAGCAACACCAGGGCCAGCGTCCAGCTCTCGTGCACGCTGCGCAGGCCTCCGCCCGTGAGGTAGTTGTCCACCAGCGTGGCCTGCAGCTCCACACCCGGGAACAGGCGCTCGCCGCCCGCCGTGCCAAACGGCGAGTTGAACAGATCGGCCTGCGACCGCGTGAGCTCGGTGGCCGTGCGCGCAGAGCGCCCCACCAGCACGATCTTGTCCTTGAAAAAGCCCGCAGGCAGCAGGCCCGGCTCCAGCGCCTGGTAGTACGAACGCGTGTCGAAGGTGCCGCGCGCCCCTCGGTAGCCAATCCAGTCGAAATGGCGCAGCGCGGGCCGTGGCTGGCCGCGCGCCTCGGCCGCGCGCTGGGCCAGCCGCAGCGCAAAACTCTCGCGCGCCACAGGGGCGCGGCGCACCACAAAGTCGTCGTCCGGCTCCACCCCGGCATCGCCCGCGTCGGCGCCCGCATCCAGAAAACGCTGCAGCGGCAACACGTCGAGCCAGAGCGCAGCGTTGCTGCTGTCGATCTTCTCGCGCGTGGCGGCCAGCACCACCGGACCCGCCTCGGCAATGGCGCGGTCCAGGGCCGCGTCCTCGGCCTCGGTGGAGGGCTCGGCAAACACCACGTCAAACCCCACGGCAGCGGCGCCTTCGGCATGCAGGCGCTGCAGCAGGGCTGCGTGCACGCTGCGCGGGAAGGGCCAGGGCTGCTGCAGCTCCTGGAAGGTGGGCTCGTCGATCGCCAGGATCACCACCGGCAGCGTGCTGCGCTGCGGCGCCGCCAGCGCGGTAAGCACGTCAAAGGTCTTGAACTCCAGCGCATGCCAGGTGCGCGTGAACGTGGCGGCGCCCACCAGCAGCAGCGCCAGCAGGCAGGCGGCCAGGGGCCACCATGGCTGGCTGCGCCAGGTGGCAGGCGATGCCCGGTCAGAAGCGGTAGCGGGCGTCCAGGACATAGCGGGTCTTGCGGCGGTCGGACTTGGGCGCCCACAGGTTCATGGCAGCCACCCCCACCACCCAGTGTTTGTCCTGCGACTCCCAGTACCCCATCAGGTCCACGCCCCAGCCGGGCGCGATGCGCGTGAGGTTTTCCGCGTCTTCAAAACGCTCCGACCGGTACACCGCCCGGCCGCTGACGTAGAAGCGCTGCGGGCTGACCCAGGTCGCGCCCAGCACGGCCGTGTGGCGCGGGATGTAGGGGATGCGGCCCACGGCCCCGTCGGCGTCGTAGCTGCGGCTTTCGCTGCCCTGGTACAGGTATTTGGCATAGCCCGACCAGCGGCGGCTGAACATGTGATTGACGCCCGCGCCCAGGGTCTTGAGCTTGCCGGAGTCGAAGCTGGGTGTGTCTTCCAGCAGGTCGGTGGTCGAGAGGTTGACCATCTGCACATTGCGCATTTCCTCCAGAAACGGCAGGCTGGGTGTGCGCAGGTCCACACCCACGGTGCCGGGGTTGCGCACCCGCAGGTGGTCGGCCCGCAGGCTCACGAAGGTGCTTCGGCCCAGCTCCATGCCCAGCTGCGCCACCACACGCTTGTGGCGGCCGCCCGCTTCGACCAGGCGGTCTTCCACCGGGATGCCCGCCGTCTCCACGCTGGTGAGGGTGGAGACGCTCAGCGGCCGCAGCCAGTCCTGGTAGGCCATGCGCACCGTGGTGCCCGCTGCGGGCTGCCACACCACACCGACGCGCGGCGTGACCACCCGCTCCATCTCGGCGCGGCGCGCCTGCTCTTCGCTCAGGCTGTCCAGGTTCACCAGGTAGCTTTGGGTCAGGCCGTCCACCCGGTGGCGGATCTGCTGCAAGCCCAGGGCGGCGTCCAGGTTCAGCGCCGGGTCCAGGCGCTGGGTGGTGGCCAGGGTCAGGCCGGTGTAGCGGCGGTCCACGTTGTTGTAACCGGCCACCAAAAGGGAGTCGCGGAAGGGGCCCACGCCCGGGATATCGGCCGCCACTGCGGCCTCGCCAGCGATCAGGTTGTGCTGGCGCTCGCGCACATGCTCCAGCGCCACGCTCCAGCGGCTGCCAGGGGCGGTGTCCACCGTGTGGCGCAGCTGCAGGTCGTTGAACTGCTTCTGGGGCAGGCTGCTCACGCCCATCAGGTTGATGAACGGGGGCTCCAGGTACAGCGTGGGGTAGCGCTGCAGCAGGATGTGCTCCACGCTGCGGCCGAGCTTGATCCAGGTCTGCTCGGTGGGCCCCCAGCGGTAGGCCAGGCCCACGGCGCCCTGGGTGCTCTGATTGTCCAGGGCCGTTTCGAACAGGTTCTGGCTGGCCAGGCGCATGTCGAACTGGTTCACATAGGCAAACAGGTTGATGCGTTCGGTGGGCTGCATGCCTGCACCCACCGTGATGGCCCGTGCACGCACATCGCCATAGCCGCCGCGCACGGCGGGCGCATTGTTGACCTGCAGATCAAACGGGAACTCGCTGGCGTTGGCCGACTGGGCCTTGAAGAACCACGACACGGGCACATGGGTGTTGTTCATGCCGTTGAGCGTGACGGAGGGGGCTCGCATGCGGTAGAGATCGCGGTCCAGCGTCACACCCACGGCCCCATGCGCCCCCGGCTGCTGCAGCAGCGACGCATACCGCTGGCTCGCGCCAAACGCCATCGGGTCGGTGAGGAAGCCCTGGAACAGCGCGGAGTTCTTGTTGAACTCGCCCGCATACCGGTCTGCCATGAACAGGTGGCTGCCGCCCCAGTACGGGTAAAAGCTTTGCTGCGCCAGCTCCAGCGCCCAGTCCTCCATGCCAAAGAAGGCCAGTGACGCACCCAGGTTGGCGCTGCCCTTCTGGTCGTTGGCGACCTGGTTGAGCGACTTGAGATAGGGCATGCGCTCCACCGCAGCGCGGGCCGCTTCCACGGCCTCACCGGGCTGGAACAGGTCGGTGTGGATCTGCGCGAGCAGCATGTGCGGCACGGGGTCCTTGTCGTCCAGCACGACGGCCTGGTGCAGGGTGGACAGCGCATCCTGGTGGCGGCCCAGCTGGTAGTAGGCGACGGCCGTCCAGGTCTTGGCGCGGGCATAGCGCGGCTCCATCACGCCCGCGCGCAAGAACGCATCCAGCGCGGCCTGCGGGTTGCCCTGCTTAAGGTGCAGCAGGCCCTGGCCGGTGAGTGCCACGTAGTCCGCCGGGTTGTCGCCCAGGGCCGTGGCAAAGGCCGCACCGGCTTCGGTGAACTGGTTCACAAAGGTTTCGAGTGTGCCCAGCTCACCATAGGCGCCGGGCTGCTGGGGCGACAGTGCCAATGCGCGTTGCAAGTTCTCGCGGGCGGGGCGCGGGTCTTCGCGCTCCACATGCGCACTGCCAAGGCCCTGCCAGGCACGCGCATCGCCAGCGGCCAGCTGCGTGGCCTCGGTGTAGGCGGCCAGCGTGCCGGGCGCATCGCCCCGGCGCCGGGCCAGTTCGGCGCGCACCAGGGCCACCTCCGCGTGGGCCGTGGCCTGCACGGGAGCCAGCGCGGCGCTGGCCTCGTCCACACGGTCGCTCAGCATCAGCACACGGGCCAGCTGGGCCGTCAGCGCGGGGTGGGCGGGCCAGCGCTGCAAAGCCGTGCGCAGCGTGTCGGCGGCTTCGGCGCCTTCGCCCTCCACCAGCTGCACGTCGGACTGCATGAGCCAGGCGGGGAACGGCGCCGCAGGCTGCGCCACCTGGCGCGCCAGTTGCTCGCGTGCGGCCAGCAGGTCGCCCGCCTGCAGGGCAATGGCCGCGTCCATCACCGCCAGCCAGGCGGCGGGGGCGCCGCTGCTGCGGGCCTGCGCCAGGGCGGCGCGTGCGGCAGACAGGTCACGGGCCGCGAGTGCGGTGCGCACCGGGGCAAGGGTATCGGGCATGGGCTCTGCGGCCAGGTAGGGCAGCGGGTCGGCGCGCAGCGCATTCACCCACTGGATGCGGTCGCGCGGCTGGCTCAGCACCAGCTTGACCGGGGCCTTGCCCACCTCGGCCACGGCGGCTTCGTTGGCGCCCACCGATACCGCGCCCTGTGCGTTGGAGAACTCCACGGTGCCCGAGAGCACCGTGATCAGCGTGCACCCATCGTCCTCCACGCTGATGTCCCAATCTGTGCCCCGGATCGCAGCCGTGGCCGCAGGGGTCTCCAGGTTCAGGCGGCTGCCATCGGCGCGTTTGGTCTGGGTCCAGGCGCGGCCCGCATTGAGCAGCAAGGTGGTCACCGGCTGGGCGGGGGTGGCCACGCCCTTGACCTGCAGCACCGTGTTCTGGTGCAGGCGCAGTTGCGTGTCATCGGCAAACAGCAGCGCCATGCGGGCGGCCTGGCGCGTGCGCACAAAGTCCCCCGTGGTCAGCGGCTGCGCCAGGCGCGCAGGGCCCCAGTCGGCCGCAGCCGCAGCGCGCTGGTCGCCCGTGCCTTGCAGGCTCACGATCTCGGCAGCGGCACCTGGGGGCACAACGGCCTGGGCGAACTGGGGCCAGGCCATGGCGGCCAGTGCTGCCAGGGTAGTGAGCGCGGGCAGGCGATTTTTCTTTTGGTGCATGTGGGGCTTTCGTGGAAGGCAGGAAACACATCAACTTCGCCGGGACCCTCCCCAAAGCCGGCAAGCAGAAATTATCGCGAGCGCCCTGCGCCCCCCCCCCGGCGCACGGACCTCTGCCGGGCATTTCATGAAGAAAGCCACATTTCGTAGCACTGTGTAACAGGCGAAGGGGCCGCGCAGCGGCGAAGCCTGCCCCGCACGGCCCTTTCCTACAGACGGCCAAAGTAGGCGGTGATACAAACAAACCCGTGGGCCCTTTCGCCCCCTCCCGCCACCCCCTTCTTCTTGTTGCCCGCCACGCCCTGCGTGTGCCGCCCGGAGCCCTTTGCCATGCCCGCTGCCCCCCGCCTCAAGATCGGCCTGTCTGCCTGCTTCCAGCACGCTGACCCCACCCGCCCCCTGTTCACCAACAAGACGCTGCAGTACGTGGAGCAGTCCATCGCGCACTGGATCATGTCGTCCGGCGCCATCGTGGTGATGGTGCCCTGCCCCACGGGCGAGACGGCGCGCGGCGATGTGACGCTGCAGCACTACGCCGAGTGGCTGGATGGCGTGGTGATGCACGGCGGCGCCGACGTGTGGCCCGGCAACTATGGTGAGGAGCCCCTGCGCGAGGAATGGACTGGCGACCGCGTGCGCGACATCTACGACCTGGCCCTGGTCAAGGCCTTTGCCGAAGTGGGCAAGCCCATCTTTGGCGTGTGCCGGGGCCTGCAGCTCATCAACGTGGCCTTTGGCGGTGCGCTGTACCAGGACATCGAGACCCAGCACCCCGGCGCACTGCAGCACCGCAACGCCACCACCTACGACCAGCATTTCCACGACATCCAGATCGTGCCCGGCTCGCGCCTCGCCCAGCTTTACCCCGACGCACCCCGTGCGCGCGTGAACAGCATCCACCACCAGGGCATCAAGCGCCTGGCCCTGGAGTTCGAGGTCGAGGCCCTGAGCGAGCCGGACGGCGTGCCCGAAGCCATCCGCCTGAAACCCGCACCGGGGCGCGGCTACATCGCGGCCACACAATGGCACCCGGAGTTTCACAAGCAGGGCTCGGACACGCTGGACGACACGGCCATCCTGCAGGACTTTCTGGCGGCCTGTGTGCAGGCCAAGGAGCACCCGGTGCGGCCGGGCAAGCCGGTGGGGTTGCGGGACAGGGCGACGCGGTTGTTGCGCGGGGCGTTGCGCAGGGACCTGGCACAAGAAGCGTGAAGGGGATGCGGTGGAGCAGCCTGCCCACACGTCTGGCCAGGCGCTGCTTGCACGCCCTTGGCCCCGCTACTTGTTCAAGGCATTGAGGAGCACTGGGCCCAGCAAGAAGCCAACAATCAGCAGGATCACGGGCAGGCCAACTCCCAGCCAGACCATCCATCGCCTCTCCCGCAGGAAATGGCGGTTGATGCTCTCGCGCTCTTTTGGGGCGACTTCTTCTTTCGGGGCGGGCTTGGGGTCACTCATGCGGTGCTTTCTTCCTCGGTCATTTGACCGCTGCGGGCGGGCCGCAGCCATGGTACCCATGGACGATCGCGACGCGAAGGTCCGCACAGCCTGCCAGCGGCGTCCTATGCAGGGCGCCTGCCCGCTGAGTCCGCCCTACCTGTTCAACACCGGCCCCACCACCGCCTCCATCTCCCCCCGCGTCCCCAATGCGCCGCCACTGCGCGTACCGCCCGACTTTTTTCACCTGTGCGAGCAACTCATCCTGCACCGCGACCCCGCCCGCTTTGCGCTGATGTACCGGCTGCTGTGGCGCATGGCACAGGGCGGTGCGGAGGCCGAAGCCGCGCGGCACGACCCACTGGACGCGGACCGCATGTTGGCCCACCACATGGTCCGCGCCGTGGGGCACGACATCCACAAGATGCACGCGTTTGCGCGCTTTCGGCCCGTGGTGGAGCCCGACGGCCAGACCCTGCACATGGCCTGGTTCGAGCCCGACCACTACATCACCGTGGCCAACGCGGGCTTCTTCATCGCCGCTTCACGCAGATGCGCTGGGCCATCCTCACGCCCGACGCCAGCGTGCGCTGGGACGGCCAGCAGCTGCACACCGGCCCGGGTGCGCAACGCAGCGATGCACCGCCACCCGACGCGGGCGAGGCGCTGTGGCTCACCTACTACCGCCACATCTTCAACCCCGCGCGGCTCAAGCTGGCCATGATGAAAAAGGAAATGCCCACACGCTACTGGCACAACCTGCCCGAGGCCGCGCTCATCACCGAGCTGGCGCAGACGGCGCACGAGCGCAGCGCGAAGATGGTGGCGGCCGAGGCCACCACGCCGCGCAAGGCGATTGAACCCCTCAAGCGCCCGGTGCCGCAGGGTCAGCCGTAACGGCCTTGCGCATGGCGTTGAACTGCGGCGCGGGCTGCGCCGCCGTCCACCGCCAGGGCAGCGCCTGGGCGCGCCACACCCCACCCAGCACCAACAACCGCAGCACGCGCTGCGCGCCGGGCCATGGGGCGCGCTCGGCCTCGCCCCACAGCAGCTCGGCGCGGGCGGCCACGTGCAGCAGGCCGCCATCGTCGTAGTCCACCCACAAGAGCCCGGCCAGCGGGTGCTGGGCGAGGTTGCCCAGGGTGTTGAAGAACAGGTTGCCGGGGTAGTCGGGCAGCCACAGTTCCAGGCCCTGGGGCGTGTGCCTCACCTGCACAAAGCCGGGCTCGCCACCCCGGTGGGACATGTCCACGCCCTCCCCGCGCTGCAAGCCAGGCCGGGCGGCCGAGGCGCTGGCGATGAACAGCGTGTCGCTGCGCGCAATCAGTGCCAGCGCCGCCGCATCCAGTGAAGGGCCCAACGGTTGCGCGGGCTGCGGCGGCGTGACGGCGGCGCGCAGGCCAGGTGCGCGGGCCTGGATGTACTTGGGGCAGTTGCCAAAGCTCTGCGCCACCGTGATCGACAGGCCCTGCTGCGCGCCCCAGCGCACCACATGGCCGTTCATACGGTTGCGGCGGCGTGTGTGCGGCTCCAGCCCCAGCACGCCCACGGGCGCGCCGGTGCCGTGCGCGGCCAACGCCGCCATCACTGGGTCAACGGGGTCAGCGGGGTCGGCCGGGTCGATGGCCGCTGCAATGTCCATGCGCTGCGCGTGGGGCGTGTGCACAAAGCCGGGCGGGCCCGCCAGCATGGTGGCCCAGGGCTGGCCCTGCGCGTCGAGTGCGCCCAGCAGCAGCGTGGGCAGCTTTTCGAACAGCTCGCGGTGCTGGTCGGGCATGTGGTCGCGCACCACCACCTCGCCCACGGCGGCCATGCGCTCGTGCACGCCGGCGCGGGCTTGCAGCGCTTGTTCACCGGCGTGCCAGGCGCTGGGGGCGGGGCCTTCGCTGCCGCCTGTGGGCAGGGCGGTCATACGGCCTCCGCAGGCGGGGGAGTCACACCGCTGAGGTGGTCCAGCAACGGCACATAGCCGGGCAGCGCCTGCACGCGCGCCACCCAGGCGGCAATGCGCGGGTAGGCGGCAGGCAGTGGCAGGCCCGCTAGGTGCGCCTGCGAGGTGTAGCTGACCATCGCCACATCGGCCAGGCTGGGCGCAGCGCCGCCCAGCAACCAGCCACGCCCCTGCAGTTCGGCTTCCATGAAGTCCAGCAACCGTCGGCCTTGGGCCTGCGCGACCTCGTTGATGGGCTTGCCCGTCAACGTCGCAAAGCGCGGCCCACCGATGCCCGGTGCCAGAAAGCCCGCCGCCAGGCTGAACCAGCGCTGCAGCTGCGCCTGGCCCACGGGGTCTTGCGGTAACCAGGCGCTGCCGGGCGCGTAGCGCTGCACCAGATAGACCAGGATGGCATTGCTGTCGCTCAGCACCACGTCGCCATCCACCAGCACGGGCACCTGGCCCAGCAGGTTGAGTGCGCGGTGCGCGGGCAGCTGGTGCTCGCCCTGCAGCAGGTTCACCTCCACCAGCCGGTGGGGCAGGCCGAGCAGGGACAGCAGCAGCTCCACGCGGTGGCAGTGGCCGGAGATGGCGGTGCGGTGCAGCGTGAACGGGGCGGCGGGAAGGTGGGTGGCGGCCATGGGGTACGTCCTTGTCAAAACAGGTTCTGTGAAGGACTCGACCTTATCTATTGCACTTTGCGGCGTGAATAGCGATAGTGCGGCTTTCAGAATTTCGCGAGACGCAACAATGGACCACCTCGACACCCTGCGCTGCTTTGTGACCGTGGCCGATGCGGGCGGCTTTGCCGTGGCGGGGCGGCGCCTGGGCTGTTCGGCGGCGGCCGTCACGCGCGCCATTGCGGCGCTGGAGGCGCGGCTCGGTGTGCTGCTGTTTCAGCGCAGCACGCGCATGGTGCGGCTGACCGAAGCGGGTGAGCGCTTCCTGTCCGACTGCCGCCCCATCCTGAACGACCTGCATGAAGCCGAGCAGGCGGCCAGCGGGGCGCAGGCCGAGGCCCAGGGGCTGCTGTCCATCACCGCGCCGCAGATGTTCGGTATCCAGCATGTGGCACCCATCGTGCAGGGCTTTTTGCAGGCCCAGCCACGTGTGCAGGTGCGCACGCTGTTCGTCAACCGGCTGGTGCATTTGCTGGATGAAGGCATGGACGTCGCCATCCGCATCGCGCACCTGCCCGACTCGGGCCTCACTGCCATGAAGGTGGGCGCGCTGCGCCGCCTGTTGGTGGCGTCACCCGCCTACCTGGCGCAACACGGCAGGCCACGCCACCCGGCAGACCTCAGCAGCCACCGTGCCATCGGCTTCGCCTTCGACGCACGCACGCCAGCGCCCTGGAAGTTTCGCGATGGCGCCACAGGCCAGCCGCAATTCACATGGATCAGCAACAGCAACGAGGTGGACATTGCCGCCGCAGAGGCCGGCATCGGCCTGACCCGCTGCCTGGCCTACCAGGCTGCGGCCAGCTTGCGCGCCGGGCGGCTGCGCATCGTGCTGGCCGACCACGAATTACCCCCCGTGCCCGTGCACATCGTTTACCCCGCAGGGCGGCGGGCCCCGGCAAAGGTGCGCGCCTTTGTGGAGTGGGCACGCGAGCGCCTGGCAAGGGAACCGGTGCTGAACGGGCGGGGCCTGGGGCGCGGTAACGCCTTGTTGCCAATGACTTCGTAACCTGTCATCGCGCCGCATCCAAGCGCCGTTGCATAGCTAAGTCTGACGCTGTGTCGGGCGATTATCCGATCTGAAAGGATTTCTCATGAACAAGCTCTTCGCTGCCCTGCTCGCCGGTTTCTTTGTGACCGCATCGTTTGCCCAAGCCCCTGCGGCGCCTGCAACGCCAGCAACTCCCGCGAAGGCAGCGGCACCTGCCACATCGGCCATGCCCGCGACCCCTGCTACCCCCGCCACTGCGGCCACGCCTGCCGCTCCGGCGGCCAAAGCCGAAGCCAAGCCCGCAGTGATGCCCGCCGCAGCCCCAGCGTCGGCCCCTACCGAAAAGAAAGTGAAGGCCAAGAAGACCAAGGAAGCGGCAGAGAAAAAAGCCGACGCCGCCAAGCCTGAAGCGGCCAAGTAATTCAAGCCGCCTCACCCAGCAAAAAAGCCCGCAATGCGGGCTTTTTTGCTGGGTGCGTCGGTATCTGCCGCAGCGCGCGAAGGGGGTATCGGCCAAGGCCGTTGCGCTCTTTGCCTACCGCGCAGTGTGCAGGGGTGAAGCCTCCGATCGCGACAACTCTGAAGGCGTTGCCAGACTGACGCTGGCGGGAGCCAGTCAATGGTGATGGCCATGCCCACCATGCACGTGGCGGTGCGCAATTTCTTCCGGGCTGGCGGCGCGCACTTCCGTGACCTTGCAGCTGAAGGTCAACGCCTGGCCTGCCAGCGGGTGGTTGCCGTCCAGGTGCACTTCGGGGCCCTTGATCTTGACCACGTTGAACACGGCGGGCTGGCCGTCGTTGCCCACGCCCTGCAGCTGGCCGCCGACCTTCACGCCGGGCGGGAACTCGCTCTTGGGGATGGTGCGCACCAGGCTTTCGTCGCGCGCGCCAAAGGCGTCTTCCACCGCCAGTTGCAACGTGGTGCTGTAGCCCACGGCCTGGCCTTCGAGCGCGGCTTCGACCTTGGGGAAGATGTTTGCATAGCCGCCGTGCAGGTAGGCCAGGTTGCCCGCGTCCAGCGGCTTGCCCTGGGGCGTGGTCACCTTGTAGCTGATGGTGACGGCGGAGTCTTTGGTGATGTTCATAGGTCTTGGATAACAACGCGGATCGGGACCGTGGATTGTCCACGACCCGCGTGTTCACGCATCGGCCTCAGGCCTATGCGGCTGCTTCTTCCGCCGGGCGCTCCTCCTCGGTCTGGCCGGGGTAGCGTGCAAACCGTCGCGGTGTGGCACCGTGCACCGGGTCCTGCTGGGCCCAAGGCCAGCCGCCAAACTGGGTGCGGCGGTAGTCGTTCATGGCCTGCATGATCTCGGCCTGGGTGTTCATCACAAACGGGCCGTACTGCGCCACGGGCTCAGCAATGGGGCGGCCTTGCAGCACCAGGCATTCCACGGCCGTGGTGCCGGTGTTGGTCAGCAGCCAGTCCTCACCGGCGCGCACCTGCAGCGCGGCGTGGCGGTCCACCTCTTGCGGGCCCACGCGCAGGCGGTCGCCCACAAAGAAGTACAGCATGCGCTGCGTGCCCTCATCGCCGTTCGCGCCCTGCGCGGCGGGCAGGGTCCACTCGGCACCGGGCTCCAGGTGCAGCGTCCAGATCGCCACATCGCCCTCGGGCTGCGAGGCCCAGGACTCGGGCGGCGGCGCCAAGGGGGCGGACGCGCCGGGCAGCGCACCGGCCACCACCGTCACCGTGGTCTTGCGGCCTGCGGCGTCGGCATGCACCAGGCGCGGGATGCGCTCGTTCCACAGCATGGTGAAGTGCGGCTCCACCATCTTGTTGCGCGCGGGCAGGTTCAGCCAGATCTGGAACAGCTCCAGCGGGTTGGGCTCGGTGGCGTTGAGCAGCGGAAACATCTCGGAGTGCACGATGCCCTTGCCCGCCGTGACCCACTGCACATCGCCCCCGCCAAAACGCGCGGCCGCGCCCAGCGAGTCGGAGTGGTCGATGAGGCCCTTGCGCACCAGCGTCACCGTCTCAAAACCCCGGTGCGGGTGGCCGGGGAAACCGGGCACCGGATCACCGTGGTACATGCTCCAGCCGTCCTTGCGGCTGAAGTCGCTGCCGATCTGGCGGTCGTCGATGGGCACGGCAGGCGCAAAGGCGCCGTTGCCTGCGGGGTAGGCATCGTCGTGGTGGGCGCAGAAAAGAAACGGGTCCATCGTGGGCCACTGCGGGCCCAGCAACTGCGCACGCACGATGGGCAGCAGAGGGGCAACAGCAGAAGTGGACGAGGGCATGGAAGGCTCCTTGGGTTGTGCACCGCCACTATCGGGCGGCATGCCTGTGGAATATGGCGCCAATGGTGCCCGAGCAGAAGTGCGCTGCGTGGAACAGTGGGGGCCGCCGAACAGGACAGTGGGGCAGCCCTGGCAGGTGTACACAGCACAGGATCTGAATGGAATTCGGCCCTTCCGCCTGCTGGCATTGCCCCAATAGCTTCACTTCTGATATCAATCTGTTCTCAGTGCAACGCCCCCTGCGCCCCCGAGCCCGGCGGCTGCGCAGGCCGCAGCACCAGGCCGCCCAGCAGCGCCGCCACCAGCGAGCCCCCGGCCGCCACCCAGAAGGCCAGCTGGTAGCCGCCGTTCAGCGCCACCTGCGCCGATGCGCCCGCCCCGCGCAGCGCGCCCGTGCGTGCATCGGCCAGGCTGGCCAGCACGGCCAGGCCCAGCGCGCCACCCATCATGAAAGCCGTGTTGACAACACCCGAGGCCAGGCCCGAATCCTCGGGCTTTACATCGCCCATGGCGGCCAGCAGCAGCGGGTTGAGCGCAATGCCCGCACCCACGCCCAGCAGCACCATGCCGGGCAGCACATGCAGCACAAACTGGCCGTCCACCGGCGCCAGCGCAAACAGCGCCAGCCCCACAGTGGCCAGCACCAGGCCCCAGCCCAGCGTGCTGCGAATGCCGTAGCGCATCACCACCCAGGCCGACAGCCCCAGCGAGCAGCCCGCCATGATGAGGTTGGACGGCAGGAACGCCAGGCCCACCTGCATCGCGTCGTAGCCCAGCACCAGCTGCATGTACAGCGCCGACAGAAAGAACCACGCAAACATGCCTGCCGCCCACAGCACGCCCACCACGTTGGAGATGGCCAGATTGCGCAGCCGCAGCAAGGCCAGCGGCACCAGCGGCGCGGCCACGTGGGATTCAACGTACAGAAACACCAGCAGCAGCGCGGCCGATGCACCCAGCAGGCCCAGCGACTGCAGCGAAGTCCAGCCCGCCTCGTTGCCGTTGACGATGGCGTAAACCGCCAGCATCAGCGACGCGGTGATGGTGACCGCGCCCGCCACATCCAGCCGCTGCCCGTGGGCCTGCCCCTTGCCGCCCGGCAGCAGTGCCAGGCAGGCCGCGTAGATCGCCACGCCCACGGGGATGTTGACCAGAAAGATCCAGTGCCAGCTCAATGCACTGGTAAGCACACCGCCCAGCAGCACACCAATGCTGCCGCCTCCCGCGCACACAAAACCATACACCCCCATGGCCCGCGCGCGCTCGCCGGGCTCGGTGAACAGATTCATGATGAGCGACAGCGCCACGGCCGACACCACGGCCCCGCCCACGCCCTGCACTGCACGCGCCGCCACCAGCAGCCCCTGCGTATTTGCGAGCCCGCAGGCCAGCGACGCGACGGTGAACAGCGTGATTCCTGCCAGGAACAGCCGCCGGTGCCCATACAGATCGCCCAGCCTCCCGCCCAGCAGCAGGCAGCCGCCAAAGGTCAGCATGTAGGCATTGACCACCCACACCAGCGATGTCTCGGTAAAGCCCAGATCAGCCTTGATGCTGGGCAGCGCCACGTTCACGATGGTGGTGTCGAGCACGATCATCAGCTCGCCCAGGCACAGCAGGATGAGCGCGGGCCAGCGTGCGCGGCCTTCGATGGAGAGGGTCATGGAGGTCAATGGGAATGTGGAAAGCGCAGAAGACGCGCCCCACAGTTTGTCACGCGCGGCGGCGGCAACTGGCGCGGCGCAAGGCCAGTGCACCCGTGGATCTGGCTCCGCCAGTCCACCGGGTGCGTCCCCCTTCCGGGGGAAGCCGCGCAGCGGCTCAGGGGGTTCTCAGGTATTTTGCTTGCATGATCTGGTTCCAGCTCCCGTCCGGCTGCTCGCCAAACGAGGTCAGCGTGCGCTCGCCCGGCCCCACGATGGTGATCACGTCGCGGTAGCGCGCCGTCTTGCCGTCGCCCTTGAAGCTCGGGCCCTCGGTCTCCAGCGTCAGTACCTTCTGGTCGGCATCGAGCGTGCCCCGATAGATCCACATGTGGCTCATCATCGAGCCCACCCAGGTGCCCAGAAACACCTGCTTCTCGGGGTCGTAGCCCAGCGTCATCTGCATGCGCGCCTCGCCGCCATCGGGCATGGTGCCCGTGCCTTCCAGGATCACCCACAGATCGCCCAGCGCACGGCCATGTTCGGCGCCCACGGATTGTTCGTCCGACCCGCCGGGTGGCGCGTCGCAGCTGGAGGTGCTGGTCCAGTGGCCCAGCAACTGCTGCAGCCAGCGGTGCATGGCATGGGGTGCGGGATTCATCATGGGTGTCTCCTGACGATCAAAGGGAGGAAGAAAGGATGCTTGGATGCAGGCACGGCCAGCGCACGTTCACTCCGGCCCCACCACCATCCACGGCACGCCAAACCGGTCGGCCACCATGCCAAAGGCCTGCGAGAAGAAGGTCTTTCCCAGCGGCATCTGCACCTGGCCACCGTCGGCCAGCGCATGGAACAGGCGCTCGGCATCGGCCACGCTGGCGGGGCTCAGGGCCAGCGAGATGCCCTCGAACTTCGCCTTGCCCGAGCCCATGCCGTCCGACGCCATCAGCGTGGTCTGGCCGACAGAGAACTCGGCGTGCATCACCATCTCGGGCGTGGGCCCGGCGCCGCTGCCATCGGCACAGCCCGGGGCACCGGCCGGGTCGGGGTTGTCCTTGTAGCGCATGAGCAGCTTGACCTGGGCGCCCAGCGCGCTGCGGTAGAAATCCAGCGCCTCTTCGCAGCGGCCTTCGAACATCAGATAGGGCTCGACTTTCATGGGGTCTCCTGGCGAGGTTGAGGGGCAAAAAAACCGATCGGCGCACAATTGTGAACACCGTCCACAAACCATAACAAAGATAATGGACAGCGTCCACATCCAGAACAACATGCACGTAACCACCGGCAACACGCCCGAACCGGCCCGCGCTGCGGCCCGCAGCACCTACCGCCATGGCGACCTGCGCCGCGCGCTGCTGGACGCAGGCATCGAACTGGCCCGCCAGGGCGGCCCCGACTCCGTGGTACTGCGCGAGGCCACGCGCCGCGCGGGTGTGGCGCCCAACGCGGCCTACCGCCACTTTGCCAACCGCGACGACCTGCTGGGCGCCGTGCGCGCCGCCGCAGTGGCCGCCGCCGCACGCTTCATGGAGGCCGAACTGGCCCAGGTGCCCGCCACCGGCACCGCCACCCAGCAGGCCCACGCCAAGGTGCGCGCCGTGGGTGCGGGCTACCTGCGATTTGCCCAGGCCGAGACGGGGCTGTTCCGCTCCGCGTTTGGCGGCCGCTTCACCGTGCTGCAGCAGCCCGACCCAGCCATGGGCGGCGCCACGGGGCTCAACCCCTTCGAGCACCTGAGCGCGGCGCTCGACGACCTGGTGACCGCAGGCGCACTGCCCGCCGCACGGCGCCATGGCGCGGAATACCTGGCCTGGTCCACCGTGCATGGCATGGCCCTGCTCGCCATCGACGGGCCGCTGCGCGGCACGCCGCAGCCGGTGCTGGACGGGCTGGGGCAGCGGCTGCTGGACGTGGTGGAGCGGGGGCTCTGAGCCCGGGTTTTCAGAAGTTTTTCAAGGCTTTTTAGGCCCTTTGCGCGCACCCATATTGCCCTTTAAGCTATTCAATTCATAGCACACCAAGACCATACAACCGCGCCGTGTCCCGCAGCCGCTGCACCAGCGCGCGGCGCAGCGCGGCGGGGCGCAGCACCTCCACCTGCGGCGACAAGCGCATCAGCTGGCCACAGGCATGTTCCACCGATTCGATGGGCAGGGTGACGGCCACACGCCCATCCGCGCGGCGCGAGGGCGGGGCCGCCGCCACCGCACGCGCCACGGCGCTGCTGAGCGCACGCAGGCCCTGCAGCCCCGCAGGCGTGGCCAGCACCTGCGCCTGGCCGGTGTAGATCTCCGCTTCAAAACGCTGGACGGACGCGGCCCAGTAGCCCGGCAGATCAAACCGCGCGGGGCGGCGCACCGGCGTCGCCAGCGCGGTGGCGGCACGGATGCTGGACACGCGGTAGGTGCGCGGCTCGCCCTTTGCCGTGCCTGAGGCTGCCGTCGCCACGGCGGGCGCTACGGGCAGCGCCACCAGATACCAGACCCCGGCCTTCAGCACCAGGCCCAGCGGGCTCACCGTGCGCTCCACGGTGTCCGTCCAGCTCTCGTAGCGCATGCGGATCTGGTGGCCGCTCCACACAGCGGCGGCCACGGCAGTCAGGTGGGGCGTGGGCGCGCTTTCGCGGTACCAGTCCACCGGGTCCAGGTGCAGGCGGGCGCTCACGCGCTGGGCATCGTCGCGCCACCCGGCGGGCAGCGCGGCCAGCAGCTTGAGCCGCGCACCCTCCACATCGCCACCCAGGCCCAGGTCCTGCGCGGGGCCGGGCAGGCCGCTCAAGAACACGGCCTGCGCCTCGGATGGCGTGAGGCCGGTGAGCGTGGTCTTCCAGCCCGGCAACAGCGCAAAACCGCCGTGGCGCCCCCGCTCGGCATAGATGGGCACACCGGCCGCGCTGAGCTGGTCCACGTCGCGGTAGAGCGTACGCACCGACACCTCCAGCGCATCGGCCAGCGTGGTTGCGCTCATGCGGCCCCGGGTTTCGAGCAGCATCTGAAGGGAGAGCAGGCGGCTGGCGCGCATGGGGCAAGAAGGGCGTGGTGGGTGCGAAAAGAGCGGCTAACAAACTCAGCGAAGCGGTTCTGGCCAGAAGAGTTTGTGAGCCGCTCGAAAAGGCGATGCGCAAAGATATCTCAAATACCTGCCACAAGGTGGCAGGTATGGCGGCGCAGACTGCGGGCTCGTTGTGCTTTTTCTGCCCCTTTCACACCAGGAGCCCCGCATGCCCGAAGCCCTCATGGCCCCGCCACCCCCTCCTTGCGCAGCCCCGCCCGCCGCCGACGAATGCGCCGTCGTCGAGCTGCGCCAGTACACACTGCACCCGCAGCAGCGCGAGGTGCTCATCGACCTGTTCGACCGCGAGTTCGTGGAGACGCAGGAGGCCCAGGGCATGCGTGTGCTGGGCCAGTTCCGCGACCTGGACCGGCCCGACATGTTTGTGTGGCTGCGCGGCTTTGCCCACATGGAATCTCGCCGCCGCGCGCTCGAAGGCTTCTATGGCGGCCCGGTGTGGGCCGCGCACCGCAGCGCGGCCAACGCCACCATGGCCGATTCGGACAACGTGCTGCTGCTGCGCCCCGCATGGCCCGGCGCCGCCATCGCACTGCCCCAGCACGCACGGCCCGCGCCGGGCTGCAGCGGCGCAGCGCCGGGCGTGCTCACCGCCACTGTCTTCGCCCTGCGCGAGAGCCCCACGCCTGCGCTGCTGGACTTCTGCCACCACCGCATGGCCCCGCTGCTGCAGCGCAGCGGCGCGCGCCAGGTGGCGTGGTACTGCACCGAGGCCAGCGCCAACACCTTCCCCCGCCTGCCCGTGCGCGAGGGCGAGCCCGTGCTGCTGGCGCTGGCCCTGTTTGGCAACGCCGCAGCGGCCCAGGCCGTGACCACCAGCGGCGCCTGGGAGCGCGGCGTGGCCCCGGGCCTGGCCCCCTGGCTGGCGGGCCCGCCCCACACCTTGCGCCTGCAGCCCACGGCGCGCAGCGCCTTGCACGCATGAAAACCCACCCGAGCACCACCAGCACCACCAGCACCACCATGATCACCCCCCATCTCATCACCATCCCTTCGCCCGCCGTTGTGCCCAGCGCAGCCAACGACTTCGACTTCCTCATGGGCCCCTGGCGCATCCGCAACATGCGCCTGGTGCGGCGCCTGGCAGGCTGCAACGACTGGGAGGTGTTCGACGCCACCGGCAGCGTTCACCCACTGCCCGCCGGCATCGGCAACTACGACAGCTTCACGCCCCAGGCCTGGAAGCCCGGATATGTGGGCATGGCGCTGCGCGTGTTCAGCCCCGAGTTGCAGCGCTGGAGCATCTACTGGCTCGACAACCTCACCGGCGGGCTGGACCCGGCCACCGGCCACCTGCTGCCGCCCGTGGTGGGAGGCTTCCAGGGCGGCGTGGGTATTTTCGAAGGCGAGGATCTGCTTGAGGGCCGCCCGGTGCGCGTGCGCTTCGAGTGGTCGCAGATGCACACCGGCGCGCCGCGCTGGCAGCAGGCGTTTTCGGATGACGGCGGCGCGACCTGGGAGGTGAACTGGGTGATGGAGATGGCGCGGCCGGTGTGAGCGTGGGCAGCCCGCGCACAGCACGCAGGCAGCCCTCAGGCACCAAAAAACCTGAGCCAAAACAGCCCCTGCCGCCTGATGGCAGGGCGCCATCAGCTATCAAAACAGGAGCATTTAATCACGCCGCCTGAAGCGCCGTCTCCTGCGCCGGGAAGTCCGTAGACGCTGCCACCGCACGCCACTGCGCCGTCTCTTTTGCCACAAAGGCATGTTTGTCGGCAATGGTTTGCAGCGTGTCCGTGCCCAGCGGCAGGCGCAGCGGCGGCGTGGGGCTGGCCACCAGCTGCATCACGGCCTGGGCCAGGCGCACGGGGTCGCCGGGCTGGTTCAGGTTGATGCGGCGGGCCGCCTCGCGCACGGCACCGGCGCTCTGGGCGTAGTCGTCCAGCACGCGGGGCGACACGGCCAGCGAGGCGCTGTCCAGGAACTCGGTGCGGAAGTACCCGGGCTCCACCACGGTGGCGTGGATACCCAGCGGCGCCAGCTCGGCGTGCAGCGCCTCGGTGATGCCCTCGACCGCGAACTTGGTGGAGCAGTACAGGCCAAACCCGGCGGCCGACTGCACACCGCCCAGCGACGAGATGTTGATCACATGCCCGGCGCGGCGCGCGCGCATGGCGGGCAACACGGCGCGGGTCACATGCAGCAGGCCGAACACGTTGGTGTCGTACAGGCGCCGCACCTCGTCGGCGGTGGCCTCTTCCACCGCGCCCAGCAGGCCGTAGCCCGCGTTGTTGACCAGCACGTCGATGCGGCCGAAGCGGTCGAGCGCCGCGCCTGCGGCATGGCGGGCCTGGGCCTCGTCGGTCACGTCCAGCGCCAGGGGCAGCAGGGCATCGTGTGCGCCCAAGCGCTTTTCGACCGATGCGGCATCGCGCGACGTGGCGATGACGGCATCGCCCTGGGCCAGCGCAGCCTCGGCGATGCGCGCGCCGATGCCACGCGAGGCGCCGGTGATCAGCCAGACGCGGGGGTACGAAGAACGGGTGGTGGGAATGGCTGTGGTGGGGGTGGTGTGTGCGGCGTTCATGGCAGGTCCTTGAGGTGGTGTTGAGCAATGGGCGGTGCCCATGGCGGTGGACTTTAGGCAAGCCATTGCCATTCAACTAGCCCATAATCTCTGGATTCATTCGCAAGCTTTGCTTGCCAATCCACCGCACACCCACCCCGCACAACGCCTGCCCACCATGGCCATCAATGAACTGCGTGCCATCGCCAACTTCGTCAAGGCCGCCGAGCTGGGCAGCCTGCGCCAGGCGGCGGCCGCGCAGGGCATCACGCCGCAGGCGTCCAGCCAGCTGCTGGTGCAGCTCGAATCGCACCTGGGCGTGCGGCTGTTCCACCGCACCACACGCAGCCTGAGCCTGACCGAAGAAGGGCGCCAGTTCCTGGCTTCGGCACAGCCGGGCCTGGCCACGCTGCAGCACGCGGTGCAGGGCGCGCGGCGCGGGCGTGAGGCAATGGCAGGGCCGCTGCGCATCGTGGCGCCACGCTCCATCCTGCTGGAGGTGATCTGGCCGGTGCTTGACGAGTTCTGCCGCCGCCACCCGCTGGTGGAGCCCGATGTGCAGCTGGACGACCGCATCGGCAACTGGGTGGAAGACCGCGTGGATGTGGGCTTCCGCTCGGGCTACCCGCCCGAGGGCGGCGTGGTGGCGCGCCGGCTGCTCACGCTGCAGCTCATCGTGTGTGCCGCGCCCGCCTACATCGCACGCCACGGTGCGCCGGCCAGCATCGACGACCTGGCGCAGCACCGCTGCAGCGGCTTTCGCCATGCGTCCACCGGCAAGCCCATGCCCTGGGAATTCCAGGTGGGCGACGACATCGTGGCGCACACCATCCACCCCACCTTCTGCACCAACGACATCGAAGCCGAGGCCCGCGCCGTGCTGGGCGGCCACGCGGTGGGCCAGTTGGTGGGCGTGACGGCCGCGCCGCTGGTGCGCAGCGGCCAGCTGGTGCCACTGCTGCCCCAGCATGTGGCGCAGCACCTGGCGCTGTACGTGTACTACGGCAGCCGCACGGCGCTGCCTGCGCGTGTGCGGGCCTTCATCGATCTGGCGGTGGAGATGGTGGCGGACAACCCGGCCTATCTGCTCACACCCAAAGAGCTGGCGACCCACGGCCCTGCGGTGCAGAAAAAGCCCCGGGCGCGAAAGCCCACGCCGTGAGCGCCGCGCTGACAGCTCAGAAGGTGTGAACGGATCCGGCGTGTCCGAGCAGGCCGCTAAAACACGGCCGGTCTAGGCGCAAAGCACAGCCATAGCTCGGGCTATGGCGAGCATTTGCAACGACGAGCGGGCGTGTTTTGGCGGGATGAGCGGGCATGATGGGTTCGTTCACACCTTCTCAAGCCGCAAACCCGCCGTCGATCAGCAAGCCCGCCCCCGTCACCATGCCCGATTCGGGCCCGGCCAGGTAGGCCACCATGCCCGCGATCTCGTCGGGGTGGGCATGGCGGTCCAGCGCCATCAGGCCGTGCATGTCGCCCGCCATGGGGCCGTCGGCGGGGTTCATGTCGGTGTTCACGGGGCCGGGCTGCACGTTGTTCACGGTGATGCCACGCGGGCCCAGGTCGCGCGCCAGGCCCTTGGTCAGGCCCACGATGGCGGCCTTGCTCATGCCATAGACGCTGAAGCCGGGCCATGGCACGCGGTCGGAGTTGGTGCTGCCGATGGTGATCACGCGGCCATAGGCACCGCCCTGGCCCATGTGACGCACGGCGGCCTGCGTGGCCACGAACACGGCGCGCACGTTCACGTTGAGGGTGTGGTCGAAGTCGGCCAGCGAAAAGCTGTCCAGCACGCCCGCCACGGCCACGCCCGCGTTGTTGACGAGGATGTCCAGGCGGCCCAGCGTGCGGGCGGCGTGGTCCACGGCCTGCGTGAGAGCGGCAGCGTCGGCGCTGTCGGCCTGCAGGGCCAGGGCCTTGCCACCGGCGGCCTCGATGGCCGCCACCAGCGCCTGGGCCGGTGCAGCCGAGCTGCTGTAGGTGAAGGCCACGGCTGCGCCATCGCGCGCCAGGCGCCGCACGATGGCCGCGCCAATGCCGCGCGCGCCGCCGGTGACCAGCGCCACCTTGCCCGCCAGGGGCTGATGTGTCGGGGAGGATGCCAGAACAGAAGACATGGTGTTTCTCCAGAAAAAGGGGATCAAAAAGGCTCAGTAACAAACCGGGAATAGCTGCAGTTTCGGCCATCCATTACTTAATCGGTAGCCATCAATGGGCTGGATCTATTTCAACCATCAGTTGAAAATACAGCCCATGCAACCCCTGAGTCACCTCGAATCGTTCGTCAAATCCGCCGAGTCCGGCAGCTTCTCGGCCGCTGCGCGGCTCATGGGCCTGACGCCCGCCGCCGTGAGCAAGAACGTGGCGCGGCTTGAATCCGGCCTGGGTGTGCGGCTGTTCCAGCGCAGCACGCGGCGCCTGACCCTGACCGAGGGTGGGCAGCGCTTTCTGGCGCAGATTCGCCACCCCCTGTCGGAACTGACGGACGCGGTAGACCACGCCGCAGAGTCCGATCAGCAGCCTGCAGGCACGCTCAAGGTCAGCGTGGGACTGGGCTTTGGCCGCGCATACATCGTTCCGCTGCTGGCAGAGTTTCTGCAGCGCTATCCGGCCATCCAGCCTGACTGGCGGTTTGACAACCGGTATGTCGATCTGATCGGCGAAGGGTTTGACGCAGGCATCGGCGGCGGCCTGAACAGGAACCCGGACATGGTGATGCGCGTGCTGGGCCCCACACACCTGGTGGTAGTGGCCGCTCCCACCCTGCTGAAGGGCCGCAAGGCGCCACGCCACCCCGCAGACCTGGCGCAGTGGGACGGCATCGCGCGGCTCAACATCCGCACCGGGCGCGTCAACGTCACAACGCTGCGCAACAAGGCGGGCGACGCGGCCCCGGTAGAGCTGCGCCCCCGCATCGTGTTTGACGACCCCGAGGCCATGTGCCAGGCCGCGCTGATGGGCCTCGGCCTGGCCGTGCTGCCCATGCCGTTTGTGCAGCCCTGGCTGGCGCGTGGCGACCTGGTGCGGGTGCTGCCCGGCTGGTGGGCCGACAATGGGCCCACCTCGCTGTACTACCCCAGCAAAAAGCTGCTGCCCGCGCGCACGCGGGTGTTTGTGGACTTTGTGGTGGAGCAGTTCAGCCAGCGCGGGTTTGCGCAGCGGGTGCGGGCGGATTGAGGCGGGCCCTGCCTCTGCATCCATTCATCACGTCATCACTTCATCTTTGGCTGGCGCAAAGGTGGCGGCTTCTACACTGGCAGGCACATCCCCGCGCCCCACCGAAGGAGTTCCGCATGCCCATCCGCTGGCCCGCCTGTTGTGCCTCGTTGTCGCTTTGCCTGCTGATCGGCGCGGTGGGCCTGACAGCCAGCGCGGTACATGCGCAAACCGTCGCTGCATCCGCCTGGCGCGAAACGGCCACCACAGAAGAACAGGCGCTGGACGCCGCCGCCTTCCAGCCCGTGGAGGCCGCGCTGGCCACGCAGTACCCCGATGTGCAAAGTGCGGTGGTCGTGCTGCGCGGCCGGGTGGTGTACCGCTTCTACCGCGACGGCGAACCAGAGAAGCTGCGTGATACCCAGTCTGCCTCCAAAAGCGCGCTCTCGGCCCTGCTGGGCACGGCCCTGGCGCAGGGCCGCATCGGCAGCGTGGACCAGCGTGTGGTGGAGCTGATGCCCGAATGGGCGCCGCTCAACCCCGACCCGCGCGCCGCCACCCTCACGCTGCGCCACCTGCTGACGCTGACCGCCGGGTTTGCGCTGGACGGCGGCCCGCGCACCCGCTCGGGCACCACAGCGCCTTTGCCCGTGCGCGAGGCCTGGGCAAGGCCGCTGGCGGCCGACCCGGGGCAGGTGTTTGCCTACGACAACTCCGTGACGCCGCTGCTGGTGGCCGTGCTGGAGAAAACCACCGGCATGCCCCTGGCCGACTACGCGCAGCAGCAGCTGGTGGGCCCCCTGGGCCTGGCCGCGCCGCGTTACCAGGGCAGCATCGTGCACCTGCGCACGCTCGACATGGCCAAGCTGGGCCAGTTGTACCTGCAGCGCGGCCAGTGGAACGGCCAGCCGCTGCTGCCCGAGGCGTTTGCCGATGCGTCCGTGCAGGTGCAGCACGCGGGCGGCCCGCCGGTGGGGCTGCCCTATGGCTACCTGTGGTGGGTGGTGCCCGGCAAGGCGGCGCGGCCCACCTTCATGGCCAGCGGGTTTGGCGGGCAGTTCATCTGGGTGTACCCGCCGCTGGACCTGGTGGTGGCCACCACCTCCACCGTGTCGCCCGAGAGCGGCCAGCGCGGGCAGGCGCTGCACCTCATCCGCAACCCGGTGTTTGCAGCGGTGCAGCGGCGGGTGGCGGGCGAGCCCCGGTAGAGCACCGGATGCCCCAAATTTGAAGCTTTTTCAGCCCCTACCGCGCGTCCATCAAGCGCTGATAGCTATCGTTTTTGAAAAAGCACCACACAACCCGCGGTACCGCCAGGGCTGAGAGCCTGTTCTAAGGCTTGCGCACAAACGCCACCTCCAGCCCCTTGGCCGTCACGGTGATGGGCCCCGGCTGCAGGCCCAGTCCGTCGAACACCGCCGTGTCCTGCGGGCGCAGCTGGTGCAGCGTGACCTCGCGCAGCGACTGCTCGGCCAGCACCGGGCCGTAGGCGTTGAGCAGGTCGGTCACAGCGGGCTTGAGGGTCGGGAAGTCCAGCCGCCCCAGCCGGATCTGGTGCGCACGCAGCGTGCGGTCGCTGGCCTCGTAGCGCAGCCCAAACTCCACATCGAAGGTCCCGCCGTGGCTGCGCCGCAGCGCGGGGCCCGCAGCGTCCACGGCCATAGTGGCGCCCAGGCGGTTCACGGCGGGCAGCAGGCGCAATTGCGGTGCCTGCAGGTTCAGATCAAACAGGCCCTGCACCGGCACGCTGCGCGGGAACTTGGTGGCCACCATCTCCTGCAGCTGCGCCAGCGGCACGGTGTAGCTGGGCTGGGCCAGTGCACCGCAGCCAATGAACAGGGCCATGCTGCCCAGGGCCAGGCTGCGGGTGGTGGCTGCAAGAAAACGGCGACGGTGGGGCATGGGGCGAAGTCTCCTCGGAAGGCGGTGGGACACGGGGCGATGCAAAAGGTGCCCTTGTGGCAAGCCGTGACCCCCATGCCCTGAACATTTTCAACTCATATTTTCTATTCACAGCCCCATGTAAACCAATGATTTCAATGTGAATTTGAATTAATTTATCTATTCATATAATCATTCATGCCTGCCCCCCACGAACTCTCCTCCAAAGCCCTGTTGGCCCTGCGCCGCCAGGGTGGCGTGCTGACCAGCACCGAGTTGCAGGCGCTGCTGGGCGTGAGCCAGCCCACGGTGTCGCGCGCGCTGGCGCCGCTGATCCATGCAGGCCAGGTGCAAAAGGTGGGCGCGGCGCGCTCGCAGCGCTATGTGCTGCCGCGCAATGTGCCCGGTGTGGGCAGCGAGGTGCGGGTGATGCGCATCGACACGCAGGGCCGCCCGTCCCCGTTTGCACGCCTGGTTCCGCTGGAAGGCGGCGCGTTCTGGGTGGACGAAGCCGACGGCGTGAGCGCGCGGCACGATGGCCTGCCCTGGTTTCTGGACGACATGCGGCCCCAGGGCTTCATGGGCCGCACCTTTGCGCATGCCCACCCCGCGCTGCAGCTGGGCCACGACCCGCGCCACTGGAGCGACGACGACGTACTGCGCGCCATGACGCTGTATGGCGACGACCTGCCGGGCAACCTCATCATGGGCGAGGCCGCGTTCCAGCGCTTTCACACGCTGCCCGCGCGCGCATCGCGGGTGGCATCGGCCGACAGCTACCCGGCGCTGGCCGAGCAGGCCATGCGCGGCACCCATCCCGGCTCGTCGGCCGGGGGCGAGCAGCCCAAGTTCTGCACCATCACCGCCGGGCGACACGTCATCGTGAAGTTCTCGCCCGCAGGCGATGCCCCCGCCGACCAGCGCATGCGTGACCTGCTGGTGTGCGAGCACCTGGCGCTGCGCACGCTGGCGCAGGCGGGGCTGCCCGCCGCGCCCACGCAGCTCTTCATGGGTGCGGGGCGGGTGTTTCTGGAGTCGGAACGGTTTGACCGCACGCCCCTGGCGGACGACGCGCCGCTGGGCGGGCGCATCGGCATGGTGTCGCTGCAGGTCTACAACGCCGAGTACGTGGGCGAGATCGACAACTGGGCCGCCACCGCCAACCGCATGGCGGCGCGCCACCTGCTCACACCAGCCGATGCACGCACGCTGCGCCTGCTGGAGGCCTACGGCCAGCTCATCGCCAACACCGACCGGCACTACGGCAACATCTCGCTGGTGCTGAAGGATGACGACTGGGCGCTGTCCCCCACCTACGACATGCTGCCCATGCTGTACGCCCCGGTGAGCGGCGAGCTGGTGCCGCGCGACTTTGCCAGCCGCCCGCAGCAGCCCACGGCGGCCACGCTGGGCGAATGGGACGAGGCGCTGCGGCTGGCGCGTGCCTTCTGGCAGGCGGCGGCGGCGGATGAGCGGGTGTCAGCGGATTTCCGGGCCATTGCGGCCGAGAATGTGGGCCAGGTTGGCGGCTGAACAGCCCCCGTTTCTGAGACAACTCCCGGTACTCCCTCCGCACCGCGCGATGTGCGTCGGCAGTTACAGAAAAAGACGCCGAGGCTTCTGACACTTCAGGTCAAAACAGGCCCTTGCGCCTGTCCAGCAAGCGCTAAATGCTCTCTTTTTTGATAGTCACCGCCCCACCACCGACCAACCCGCCTGCTGGTTCGTCTTGTCGTTTTCATACTCCCACGCCGTGCCACAGCGGTCACACACATAGCGGGTGAAGGTCACGGGGCCGTGGTCGCGGTCTTCCTTGCGGTTGCCGCGCTGCACCAGCTCGGCATGGCCGGGGGCCTTGCGCCAGTTGCGCTGGATGCCCTGGCAGGGCTCGCACAGGGCCATGGGTTGCAGTTCTCGTTGGCGGGCCGGGTCTTTGGTCATG
The DNA here is from genome assembly GCF_054950075.1 of Acidovorax sp. Q11. NCBI lineage: Bacteria > Pseudomonadati > Pseudomonadota > Betaproteobacteria > Burkholderiales > Comamonadaceae > Acidovorax > Acidovorax sp. Q11. The sequence continues at coordinate 118,780 of NZ_JBUDZG010000001.1, forward strand.
GTGGGGTGGCCTTCTTTGCTGGCGGGTGGGTGGGTCGGGTTCGCCGCGTGTGCGGTAGGGCGGCTACTGTAAGGCACTGGCGGCGCCAGCGGACAGCGCGCAGGCAAAATCACATGCCGAAAAGGCCTTCACCGCGCAATAGATAAGCCTCAATAGCTATTAAATCAGGAGCAAGCTTCAACTACAGCGCCTTGCCCATGCGCGCGTTGTGCAGCACCACACCGGCGCGCTCCACCGCCTGGCGTTCTTCCACGGCAAAGCCCTGGGCCACAAAAAACGGCTCGGCCGCCAGGCTGACATCCGCCCACAACCGCGCCAGCCCGCGTTGCGCGGCCTGCGCTTGAATGTGCGCCATCAACGCGCTGGCCACGCCCTGGCGCGCAAACGCCGGGGCCACAAACAACATGTCGATGTAGCCACTGGGCTGCAGGTCGGCAAACCCCGCGATGGCACCACCATCGGCCTCGGCCACAAAGGGCTGGTTGGCCTGCATGCGCGCGGCCCATTGCGCGGCGTCGTGCTCGGCGGGGGCCCAGGCTCCACACTGCTGGGGGGTGTAGCAACGGCAGGCCAGGCCATGCACCGAGGCGTGGAACACCGCGCGCAAGGCCGGTGCGTCGCCCGTGCGGAAAGGGCGGATCTGGACGGTGGCGGTCATGGCGCAGGCGCCGTGGCCAGGCTACGCAGCCGCAGGTGCGTGGGGTCGTCCGCGTCCACCGGCAGCTGGTGCTTGGACTGCAGATAGTGGTGGGTGAAAACGTCCAGGTACGCATCCAGCACCTGCGCGGCCTGCGCCTCGCCTGCCAGCTCCAGGCACAGGCTGGCCACCTCGCTGGTGCAGAAATGGTCGTCGCGGCGCGAGCGGCGCAGCTGGTAGCGCGAGATCTGTTCGGGCGCCAGGCTCAGCACCGGAAAGCGGTCGAGGTAGGGGCTTTTGCGGAACATCTTGCGCGCCTCGGGCCAGGTGGCGTCGAGCAGGATGAACAGCGGGCGCTTGCCTGCGGGGGCGTCGTCTGCAGGCGCCACCTGTGTCACCACCCGCTCGGGCGCCACAAACTCGCCGGGGAACACCACAACCGGCTGCCACTGCGCGTCGGCCAGCAGCGCCAGCAGGCCCGGTTGCACCTCGGTGCGCGCCCAGCCAAAGGCAAAGGTGTCGGCCACCACATCGGCGATCAGCCAGCCGGTGTTGCTGGGCTTGAGCGGCTCGATGTCGGCCATCAGCAGGCACATGCCCGCGCGCGTGGGTACCTGGGGGCGCAGCGCGCAGATGCAGTGGCTGGGCACCAGGCGGCAGCCTGCGCAGCGCTCGCCCTTGGGGCCGCCGCGCGCCAGAAAAGGCTTGGCGCTGCGGGCCAGGCGCTCGGCGCGCAGGCGCGAGACCGCGTGCGGCTCGCGCGGCGCCGTTACCGCAGGCGACGGTGCGGGCGTTGTCGTCACAGCCCGGCCGCTTGTTCCAGCGCAAACAGCGGCAGCTCGGCCTTTCGGCTCAGCCACACGCCGCCGCCCAGCTCGATAGCGCCCTGCTGCAGGCCGCGCCGGTACAGCTCGGCGCGGTGGCGGAACACGCGGTTGTCGGTCAGGTCTTCGTCGATGATGTCGCGTTCGTAGTCCTCGCGCGAGACGGCCTCGACATACAGCGCGCCTTTGCACAGGCGCCCCAGGTTGTGCAGCGCGGTCTTCAGATCGGGCGGGCTCAGGTAGGGCAGCACGCCCTGGCAGATCACGAAGTCAAACGGCGCGTCGGCCACATAGTCCACCACCGAGCCCTGCTGCCAGCCGAAACGCTCGCACAGGTAGGGGCTGAACTCCACGCCCTGGTAGCTCGCTGCGGGAAAGTGCTGCGCCACGATGTCCTTCCACAGCCCGATGCCACAGCCCACATCGAGCACGCGGTGCACCGGCACGCGCAGGTACTTGAGGTAGCTGCACACAAAGGTGCCCAGGCGCTCCATGTGCTGCGGGTCCACCACGCTGGTTTTCTTGTCGAAGTAAAAGCGCTGGTAGTAGGCCTCGTCGAAGGTGGTGGCGCTGGCGGATTTCAATGGGCGGTCCTTGTGGGCAGGGAAGACAGGGAGGGCGAGAGTATCCCGCACCTCCATGGAGAACCTGTTTGCGGTCTTTTCAGGGGGGCGTGTAGTCTGTCGCCATGGATTCGATGATCTCTGCCGCCGCCCGCGCGCTGGCGGGGGGCGACGCCCTCACCGCGCTGCAGCGTGTGGCCTTGCGCGACGACCCGCCCGCGCTGGCCCTGCGCGGCATTGCCATGGCCCAGCTGGGCGAACACCCGCGCGCCCGCGAACTGCTGCGCCGCGCCACCCGCGCGTTTGGGGCCCACGAGCCCGTAGCCCGCGCCCGCTGCGTGGTGGCCGAGGCCGAGGTGGCCCTGGCCCAGCGCGACCTGGGCGGCAATGGCAGCAAGGGCCCCGCAGCCCTGCTGGCAGCGGCCCACACGCTGCAGGCCCACGGCGACACCACCAACGCGCTGCAGGCCCGGCTGCTGGCGGCACGCAGGCTGGTGCTGCTGGGGCGGCTGGCAGAGGCATCCGACATGCTGGCAGCCCAACCGGCCGACGGTGTTCCCCCGCCCACTCACCTGCCCGCCCCGCTGGCCACCGTGGCCGCACTCACCCGCGCGGAACTGGCGCTGCGTGCCCTGCACATCGACACCGCCCACGCCGCCCTGCAGCACGCCGAGCGGGCCGCACAACATGCCGGTGTGCCCGCGCTGCAGGCCGAGGTGGCCCATGCGCGTGCGCTGCTGGCCCAGCCCGCCGCCCGCCTGCTGGGGCCGGATGGCGAGCTAGCGCTGCGGCTGCAGGACGTGGCCGCACTGCGTGCATCCGGCCACATGCTGGTGGTCGATGCCTGCCGCCACGCGGTGCATGCGGGTAGCGCAGCGCTGCACTTGGCGCGCCGCCCCGTGCTGTTTGTGCTGGTGCGCGCGCTGGCTGAGGCTTGGCCGGGCGATGCGGACCGCGAGTCGCTGATTGCCAGCGTGTTCCGCACCCGCCACCCCGACGAGACGCACCGCGCCCGACTGCGTGTGGAGATGGGCCGCCTGCGCAAACTCATCGCGCCGCTGGCGGGCGTAGCGGCCACCGCGCGCGGCTTTGCACTGCACCCCCAGGGCGGACGCACCGTGGCCGTGCTGGCACCGCCCGTGGATGGAGAACAGGGCGCACTGCTGGCGCTGCTCGCCGACGGCGCGGCCTGGTCCACATCGGCCCTGGCACTGGCACTGGGCGACAGCCAGCGCACCGTGCAACGCGCGCTGGCCGAGCTGGAGGCCAGCAGCCAGGTGCGCGCCATCGGCCAGGCCCGCGCCCGCCGCTGGGTGGCCGCGCCGCTGGTGGGATTCACGACGATCTTGTTACTCCCTACCACGCAGCCAAATCCCTAAAGTGGCCACACCACCCACCGCACCACCTCGTCAGCGTGCACCGGGCACCCCCCGCAAGGAGCCATCGACATGACCGACACCACCCTGGAAGCCCCCCGCGACACCGCCTGCAGCAGCCAGCCCGGCGACACGCCCCCATCGCACCTGCAGCTGCCCATTGCCTCGCGCCGCCCTGCCGAGGTCGTGCGCGAGTACGGCCCCTTCAACGGAGCCAGCGCCATCCACGGCGTGACGCACGACGGCCAGCGCGTGTGGGCGGCCACGGGCGAACAGCTGGTGGGTTTTGACCCCGCCAGCGGCGCCACCACCCGCACGCTGGACGTGGTGTGCGACGCGGGCACGGCGTTCGACGGCACGCACCTCTACCAGATCGCCGAGGCGCGCATCGACAAGATCGACCCGGCCACGGGCCAGGTGCTCGCCACCATCCCCGCGCCCGGCGGCGGCAACGACTCGGGCCTGACCTGGGCCGAAGGCAGCCTGTGGGTGGGCCAATACCGCGACCGCAAGATCCACCAGATCGACCCGGCCACGGGCACCGTGCTGCGCACCATCGAATCCAACCGCTTCGTCACCGGCGTGACCTGGGTGGACGGCGAGCTGTGGCACGGCACCTGGGAGGGCGAAGAAAGCAGCCTGCGCCACATCGACCCCACCAGCGGCGCCGTGCTGCAGCAGCTGGACATGCCCGCAGGCGTGGGCGTGAGCGGGCTCGAATCCGACGGGGCAGGCCTCTTCTACTGCGGTGGCGGGGGCAGCGGCAAGGTGCGCGCCGTGCGGCGGCCCGGCACCCAGAGCGCCTGAACCCGCATCACTTGGGCGGGCGGTGCAGCGCGCAGAGCTTGTTGCCGTCCGGGTCGCGCACGTAGGCCAGATAGAGCCGCCCGCCCGGGCCTTCGCGCCAGCCCGGCGGGTCTTCGCAGGTAGTGCCGCCATTCGCCACCCCGGCGGTGTGGAAGGCATCAGCCTGCTCGGGCGACTGCATCGCAAACCCGATGGTGCCGCCATTGGCAAAGGTGGCGGGCTCGCCGTTGATGGGCGTGGTGATGCCAAAGGTGCCGTGCGGGCCCCGGTAGAAATAGCGGTTCTTGTTGGCAATGCCGGGCGGCACACCCAGCGTGCCAAGCAGCGCGTCGTAAAACACCTTCGACACCTCCAGGTCGTTCACGCCGACCATCACATGACTGAACATCGTGTTGTCTCCATAGAGCCCCAAGGGGGCAGTTGATAGAAGCTGAGAAGCAGGAGCATGTTACTTGCTGGTAGCACCGGGACGGCGCCGCCCCGGGTGCGCGGCTCTCTTCAAAACCCTGCGGCTGCCTCGCCCCGGTTTTTCAAGCCAAAATGGCCGTCTGCGCGCGACCATCATGCGCCAATAGCTATTAAATACATAGCAAACACCCCCCATCCACAGCGCCCTCCGCCCCGCCCCTCATGCCAACCCCGCCCCACGCCCGCGCCGTCCCCCTCGACAAGGCCTACCGCCTGCTCAACCACGGCCCCACCGTGCTGGTGTCGGCCGCGCACGCGGGCCAGCACAACGTGATGGCGGCATCCTGGGCCTGCGCGCTCGACTTAGCGCCGCCCAAGGTCACGGTGGTGCTCGACAAGGTCACGCGCACCCGCGAGCTGGTGGAGGCCAGCGGCCAGTTCGCCCTGCAACTGCCCACCGTGCCCATGGCTGCCCTCACCGTCGCCCTGGGCACCGACAGCGCCAAGACCCAGCCCGACAAGCTCCAGCGCCATGGCGTGGAACTGTTCAGCGCCCCCGGCCACCCCGCGCACGCCACGCCCCCGCTGGTGCAAGGCTGCGCCGCCTGGCTCCTGTGCCGCGTGCTGCCCGAGCCCCACAACCAGCAAGCCTACGACCTGTTCATCGGCGAAGTTGTTGCCGCCTGGGCGGATGAGCGCGTGTTCCGCAACGGGCACTGGGAGTTCGACACCGCGCCGGATGACCTGCGCACGCTGCACTACGTGGCGGGGGGGCAGTTTTATGCGACGGGGGCGTCGGTGCGGGTGTGACCCGTATCGGCAGGCCCAACCCGGGAGATTCTTCAAAAATTTGATAAAAATGCTGCTTTGCGCGCTATGGAAGAGCGGTAGCAGCTATCAAATTGAGAGCATTTTCTGGCCCATCGCTGAACCCGACGGCACGGCCTTGCGGTGAATACACGCCACATTCACCGCATAAGTTGCGGCGAATAGGCACCATAATCGCCGCATGTGGACCGAGAAAAAAGCCCCCCGCCGCCGCATCTACCTGTGGCAACGCCCCGACTGGCCGCAGTGGCGCTTGGATGCGGCCGCATTGGCGGCCCCGCTGGCCGAGGTTCACCGCGCCCAGGGCCACCTGGCCGGGCGCATGGCCGACGTGGGGCTGGCGCAGCGCGACCAGGCCACGCTGCAGGCGCTCACGCAAGAGGTGGTCACCACCAGCGCCATCGAAGGCGAAACGCTCGATCTGGACGCCGTGCGCTCCTCCATCGCCCGCAGGCTGGGCGTGGACATCGGCGCCCTGGCCCCCGCAGACCGGCATGTGGACGGCGTCGTGGACATGGTGCTGGACGCCACCCAGCACTACAGCCAGCCCCTGACCGCTGAACGCCTGTTTGGCTGGCACGCCGCCCTGTTCCCCACCGGCTACAGCGGCCGCACCCGCATCCAGGTGGGCGCGTGGCGCAACGATGCTGCGGGCCCCATGCAGGTGGTCTCCGGCCCCGTGGGCCGGGAAACCGTGCACTACGAAGCCCCTCCCGCCACCCGGCTACCCACCGAGACCACCGCCTTCCTGCAGTGGTTCAACCGCCCACCAGTGGGCGACCCGTTGATCCACGCGGGCCTGGCCCACCTGTGGCTCGTCACCCTGCACCCCTTCGACGACGGCAACGGCCGCATCAGCCGCGCCGTGGGCGACATGGCCCTGGCCCGCGCCGAAGGGACAGCGCAGCGCTTTTACAGCCTGAGCGCGCAAATCCAACGCGAACGCAAGCACTACTACGACCAGCTTGAAACCACCCAGCGCGGCCCGCTGGATGTGACGCCCTGGCTGGACTGGTTTCTGGGCTGCCTGCTGCGAGCAGTACAAGGCGCAGAAAACCTGCTGGCCGGGGTTCTGGGCAAGGCGCAGTTCTGGCAACGCTGGGCCGATGTGCCGATGAACGCACGGCAAACCCTGGTGCTGAACCGAGTGCTGGACGGCATGGAGGGCAAGCTCACCAACGCCAAGTGGGCGGCCATAGCCAAATGCTCATCGGACACAGCGCTGCGGGATATCAATGACCTGCTGGAGCGCGGCGTGCTGCGCAGGCTGGAAGGTGGGGGGCGGAGTACGGGGTACGAGTTGTGTGCCAAATAGGCTGCGATCCTCAGTGAAAAAACGCAGGTAGCTATCAATACATGAGCAACACCGCGCATCACACCTTTGAAGCGCCAGAGCCACTCCACGCGTGGCTGCAGGCAAGCCACACCAGCGAGACAGAGCTGTGGGTGCGCACCTTCAAAAAGGCCACCGGCCAGCCCAGCGTGACGTGGGACGACTGCGTGGTGGCAGCCATCGCCTGGGGCTGGATCGACGAGATACGCAAGACATTGGACGACACCTCGTTTCTGCAACGCCTCACGCCACGCCGTGCGCGATCTAACTGGTCGCAGAAAAACGTGCAGCATGCCGAGCGGCTGATAGCGCAAGGGCGCATGCAAGCCGCTGGCCTGGCGCAGGTAGGAGCCGCACGCAGCGATGGGCGCTAGGCCACCGCCTACGCCGGCAGCGCTACCGTGGTGATGCCTGAAGACTTTTTGGCAGCGCGCTACAGCAAGACCCCGCTGCCCACGCTTTCTACGCCACGCTCAAACTCAAACGCCAGAGCCTATTCACAATCTACCACCGGCTGCAGAGTGCCAAGCGGCCGGAAACGAGGGAGAAGCGGATGGCGAAGTTGGGGCGGGGTAAAAGCCCTTGATATTCACGGCCAGTGCGAGGAGTTCAAACGCTGGTTTTGTGAGCCAAATTGAGCTTTAACCACGACCCGCCGTGGAGTACGCCCAAGCAGCTGTGAAATACATAGCACGTTGTTTATGCAGGAAAGAGGTCCCGCACGCGTGCGAATGGCAAACCTGTCTCAGCGGCCCTGCGCACCTTTTTTTCGAGGACATGGTTCAAGGGCAGCTCGCGGCTGAGCGTGTCGAAGAGGTCGAGCCCGTCCATGCAGATCACCCGTTTGCCCCGACCAAATGCGACGAGCCCGTCCTCGGTGAAACCACTGTGGCTCACGAAGAGCCCTCGGGTCCATGCAGCCTTCTGTTCTAACTTGCCATGGAAGGTGTGCAGGTCTGCCACGCCCGTTTGGGCGTCCTGCCACTTGGCCTCCACAAGATAGGTTTCGCCCTGAAGCAAGAAGCTACCGTCAATTTGTTCGCCCCTAAGCCGAAACGGCTCGCGAGCTTCCAGCCCAAAGACATTGAACAGATCACGCAGCAGGGCCTCGAACGCATAGCCCCGCGCTTGCGGCGTTAGCTGGGTGAATCCGAGCAAATCGCTCCGCAGAGCCAAGAGCCTCAGGCGATCAAACGCTGGCTTTGGTGGTTGGCCGGATGCCTGCACGACATCCGGCTTGCCTTCAAGGCGATTCAAGAGCGACAGCAGGCGTCCCTCTGCGTTCTCGACCGACTCCGCTTTATTGGCTTGTTGTCTGATGGCTTCACGGTACTCCCAAAGCGCTTTGAGCGTCCGAACCACCGTCGGAATATCAACCTTCTGCAAGTAGCAGCGCAGTCGCTTGCCTTTGGAACGGCCATTCTCGGCGTAAGTCGGATCATCGATATCGACGTTAAGCTCCTCGGCGAAGAACTGCGACAAGGTTCTGTCCGAAAAATTCAGGACGTACCCACCACCCATCTCGAAGATTTCATCGAGAAACAGCATGTCAATGGATCGAATATTGGGCATATTGCCAGTGGCACGCTTATGCCAGCAGATTGTTAAATACCTTGAACACTTCCTCAAACCGGTCGAGGGTCGCATTAACCGCAGGCGTATCTGCATCCAACGCAGATGGGTTTTCCAAGAGCCAACGCGATGCTCCAAAGTGGTCGAACTCGGCGACCGTCGCAGGCATTAGCTTGAATAGGGCCTCTGCCTTCTTGACGATGCGTGGAGTTGGAGCCGCTGCCATCAGAGCATCTTTCGCCACCGCGTTGGTAGTAGGCGGCTTGTAGGCACCATTGAGCATCTCGACGAACAGGTCGGCATCGAACAGGTCCTCTACATCCGACTCGGCCTGATTGGTGAAGTCTGCGCAGGTGTAGAAATGCCCTGCCTTCAGGATATCGGCCTTCTTCAAATTCTCGATCTTGGTCTTATCCCCATTGGCGATATCGGAAAGCACCGCCACATTGATCCTGTTTCCGCCGAAAAGCCGCACGAACGGGGCAATCTTGTCGATGCCGCCGGAGGGGCACAACGTCCACTTCGGATCGAGCCCAACGCGTCGGCGCTTAGTCAACGCCTGAGACACAACCTGCAAATAGAGGATGTCCGACGGGCCTTCGACCAGCCATGTGTTCGCGCCGATGAAAAGCGACTGGGTCACCTCATATCCCAACGCGCCTTGAAGCGGGAAAAGCGTGTCGTCGTTGACCTCCAACACATCGGATCGAACCTTTGTGCCTTTGACCTCGGGCCTCTTGCCTGGCTTCTCGATAACCACGTCCTCAACAATTCGGACATCGGCAAGACGATCCATCGGCACCATGAATGGAGAGTGGGTGGTAAAGATGACCTGGTGATCCGGCAGCAGCCGTTCGACGATGTAGCGCAGCAAATCGCCTTGCGCCTTACCGTGCAGGGTCAAACCTGGCTCGTCCAATAAGATGATGGCATTACCGTTGCCCGGTGTTTTTCTCAACTGCTTGAACTGGGCGAGAAACGAGAAGAACCAGACAAAGCCCGCACTGCGCTCTGACAGGGGCAGCGTCGCTTTGTGATTGTTGTTCTTGATCCGGATTTCCGCCACTGTGCCGGTGTTGAATGGTGCGGGGTCCTTGGCCTTTCCACTGTCGATGTCGATGACCACTTCCAATGCGTTGTTCTGGCTCCAGAACTGGAAGATTTCTTCGGTGATCTCATTGCTTGCAGCCTCGCAAGTGGCTTTTAATGCCTCCCGACGGTCAGCCTCCAGCAGCGCCTCTAGCGTCGTCCCCGCATACTCCAAGAAGGCAAGAAAAATCTGGTCGCCGACGGAAACCGTCTTGTTCTGCTTGTCTTGTTGGAGCTTCTGAATCGAGACCATGCCCGACATGCGCTCGAAGTGCGAGGTGAAGAAGAACTTCGGCTGCCTAGCGAAGAGGACATCGATCACACCCTTGATGAAACTGGACTCCCTGCATTTCTTAATGTCTTGAAGCAGTTCTTCTTGCTTCGGAGTTCTCTTGGCCAATCCAGTGAGTGCCTTGTCTGCTGCAGGCCCATCCGCCACACCATGCAAGACGTTTCGCTCGGTCGCGTCAAGGACATGCTTGGTGAGCATATTTTCAAGCACCTTTGCACTATCGACATCAATGATCCAAATGTGACTGTCGTCGTATCGAAATCCAAAGTGGACCTGAAACGTGTCACCCTTTAAGACTCCGGATCCGAATCGCTTTTCCACAGCGGCCATATCCGCTGCTTCAAGCCGCCACCATGTCCTGATAACCTCTGCGGTCCCATCCTCATGCCGATCGTCGAACCGAGTCGAGAAGCGCCGCGGGTAGTCAATGGTTTCATCGAATTCAAACGCCTGAGAAGGTTTCAGGCCGCGCATCGCGCTCAGCAGCGCAGTCTTGCCCGCCTCGTTTTTGCCGACCAAGCAAGTGAGGTCGCCAATCTCGAATTCCCCGCTGTCCTCTACGGACCGATAGTTCTGGACACGGGCTTTTGTTAGCTTCATAGCAACCTTCCCTTCTTGGCGTACTGTTGAATTTGAATTTTTAAAAGGCAGCGAGCCTTATCAGAACTCGTCCACCGTATCGCGCTTGGGCGGCGGAACTTACGGTTTTTAAGAGACATTCGATAGACGTTTTTCAAACCCGCCGCCGCCACTCAATGTGAGAACCAGCTTGTTTTTCGCCCGCGTAGCCGCTACACGAAACAGCACCACGCCATAGCTCCAGGCAAACACCACCTCACCCTGGCGCCGGCCATCGGGGTGCACAAGGCGTTTGTCAGCACGCAGCGCGCCGAGCACGGCATGGGCGTATTTGCGGGCCTGGGCGAAGGGCGACTGGATGTGTTTGGGTTCGCCGCTGGCGTTGTCCAGAATGGTCCACTCGTCTTTGCTGGCCTGCACGATGGTGCTCAGGCGGAAGTCTTTGACTTCCAGAATCAGCAAACCCCGGCTGGGGTGCAGCACGATGAAATCAGGATGCAGTTGCTGGGGGCCTACGGGCACGTCGTACCAAAGCAGGTAGTCGTCGTCAAGCTTTTGCTCCAACCGCTCTGCCAGGCGCCGCTCGCCACTTGTGATGCGCGATGTACATGCGCCCAATGCCGGTATCAATATCGCCATGCCGCCAGTTGCCTCCCTTGCTGGTGCGCTGCCTACGTGTGTATTTGTAAATGCACTGTAGGGGGAGCCAGGGTGGTGCGCAACCTTTGAATGTCAAAGAACGAAGCCAAAGGCGTGCGGCGAACGCCTTTGCCCCGAGACTGCGCAAAGGCAAGAATTCAAGATGAATCGACCAACGCCACTTGCAAGCAACGCCCAGCAGCTCCCAGCGGCACTGGCTTGCCCAGCCCGCTGCGTCTGTCTGCTCAGGTGTGGGGGGCGATCACGCAGCATGGGGTTGGCCCCACCGAGCCCCCTCCCCCCCCCCCCCGCCCTCACAGCCCGCCAGACGACTGCGACTGCAGCTCCCGGATGCGCAGGCCGCCAGGGGTGCGGGCCAGCACCATCGCGTCTTCGCTGGTCACCGTCATGCTGGGCAGGCCGCCTGCCTGCACCGTGGTGCGCTGGGTGTATTGCAGCCGGGCGGTGGTCCACGGAAAGCCGCCGCGTGTGATGCGCACGTTGTCGAACTCGGTTTGTGTGCTGGCCTGCAGCACCGTCAACGCGGCGGCCGATTGCTTGAGGTAGCCACACATCTCGGCCTTGCCGCCCTCGACCTCCCAGCGCCCGCGCTGGCCCTTGGCGGTCAGCTCGACCTTGAGGTCATCGGCGTAGTCGTCACAGGCCATGCTGTCGCCCTGCATGCTGCGCGCGGCGTGCTGTGTCATCCAGCCCATCACGCGCGGCTCGGAAAACGCCAAACGGCCATGCGCATAAAAGCCACCCAGCAACACCAGGGCGATCAGTACCAGTCGGATCATGAGAGCAAGGGCGCACCAAAGCGCCGCAGAAAAGTGAAGGAGGGTATGCTACCCACGCGGGCCCACGGAATTCGGAGCATCGGCGCTGCGCCACGGGAAAAAAAGGGGCCTGCAGCGCACAAGCAACAGTGCGCCATGGTCGGTGGGCACGCCAACCAGCAAGGCACATCAGGGCGTCACACCGCCTGCAGATACCGCCCTGCCAATTCCTTCTGCGCAGCGGCGTCCACGCCCAGCACATCCACCAGATACGCCTGCACGCCGCCAAAGTCGTTGTCCACCATGTGCAGGGCGGCGTTCAGAAACTCCTCCTGCACGCGCCACAGCACGGCCAGCACTTCTTCGGGGGCGTGGCTGCCCATGCCGGGGGGGCGTTGGTAGAGCGCGTTGGTGAGCAGGTAGTCGTGCATGACCACGTCGCGCGGCACACCCAGCGTGAGCAGGATGAGGGCAGCGGCAAAGCCGGTGCGGTCCTTGCCTGCGGTGCAGTGGAAGACGGTGGGCGCATCGCTGGCCAGCAGCAGGCGGAACAGCTCGGCAAAACGCGGAGCGTTGTCGTGCACAAAACCCCGGTAGGTGTCCTGCATCAGGCCCACGGCGTCTTGCGCGGTGAGCTGGCGGCCGGTGCGCTGCAGCTCCAGCGCGCGCTGCACCACAGTGGGCTCGATGTGCAGCGGGTGGTAGGCCACGCCGGGCAGTGCGTAAGCGTAGGCGGCGCTTTCGGCCTGGCCGCGAAAGTCCACCGCGCGGGCCACACCCAGGTCGGCCAGCAGGGCCTGGTCCTGCGCGGTCAGGCTCGCCAGGTGGTCAGAGCGGAAGATGCGCCGCCACTTCACGGGCCGCCCGCCGTGGCCGGTGTAGCCGCCCAGGTCGCGGAAGTTGGTGGCGCCTGCCATGGGCAGGGATCGGGTAGGGGTTGGCTGCATGGTGCGGGGCGCGGGTGTGCGTGGGCCGGTGGGCGAAGCGCAAAGCATAGTCGGGGCGTGCGGCAGACGCGTGTCGCGCGGGTGGCTGGCGCACCTGCCGATGGCCGGGGCATGGGCCACTGCGCCTTGCACGCAGGTGTGCAAAATCCAGGCATGCAGCGTTTGGTGCCCGTCCCCCCCGATTTACAGCCCTGGCTGATGGCCGCCGTGGTGGTCGATGCCCCGGCGGCGTTGGCACAGTCGCATTTCCCGGCCATGGTGTCGAGCATGCTGGTGGTGCGGCTGACAGGCCAGGTGGTGTGCCGGGGTGAGCCCGTGCCGCCATCGGCCCGGATGAGCGCCAGCGCCACGGCCACGGTGTACGAACACAGCGGGCCAGTGCAGGCCGTGGGGCTGGTGCTGCAGCCCGAGGCCGCAGCGGCGCTGTTTGCCAGCGCGCACGGGCTGGTGAACACGCTGCGGCCGCTGGCAGAACTGGTGGGCCCCGCGTGGGCCGAGGTGGAACACGCAGTGCGCGCGGCGGCGGACGATGGTGCACGGCTGCAGGTGCTGTGCGACTTCATCCGCCAGTGGGTTGCGCCGCCATCGCCTTGTGAGGCGCGGCGGCATCAGGCGCTGGCTTTGCTGCACGCGGCCAGCGACGATGCAACAGACGCGGGCCAGCGTCTGGGCCTGAGCCAGCGGCAGTTTGAACGCCGCTTTGTGGCGCACTGGGGCATGGCGCCCAAGCAGTTTCAGGTGATTGCGCGGCTGAACAGCACGCTGGGCAACGCCCTGGCTGCGCCCGGCGACCCGGTGGTGGGCCTGGCGGTGGACCAGGGCTACTACGACCAGTCGCACATGGCGCGTGATATGCGCAGGCTGGCGGGCCAGCCGCTACAGGCCCTGGTGCAGGGCAGCCGCAGCCCGGTCAGCGAACACTGGCCCCTGCAGGTGGGCGCGCAGGCGCAGCCGGGTCAGCCGCTGGAGCGGGCTGCGTCCATCCGCAAGCGCTGAGCCAGGTACAGCGGCATCACAAACGCGAGGCCAATGCCGAAGCAAGCCGCGATATAGGCCCAGCGCCACGCGCCCAGGCGGCGGTCGGCCGCCACCCAGGCCGAGAACGCCACAGCGGCCAGGTACACATCGCAGGTGATGCCGGTGGTGAGCGCATTGGCAAAGGCGTCGCGCCAGAAAACATCGGGCATCACGCTGCCCCCGGCCAGAAAGTACACGGTGTTGAAGTACCAGGGGATGGCCAGGCCCAGGGCGGCCAGCGCCCACAAAAATACACGCAGGGATCGCGAGACAGGAGGGTTTTGCATCGGTGAAACGGCCCGTTTGCGCAGGCCGCAGGTGGTGAATCCAGCCACCGATTGAACGCGCGCCACCCCGTGCGGGCTAGGAAAAAAACGACATGTGAGGCAGAGCGGCCCACCACCAGCGGTACCTCATACCGGTATGCGTTCAAAAAAACAAATCCGTTCACGCTGAGCCCGTCGAAGCGCCGCGCGAGGCTTCGACAGGCTCAGCCCGACCGGTTCTTGTTTATTGAACGCAAACTGGTATCAGCCGCCCACCACGCAGCTACTGCGCAGGCGGCAGCGACGTGAGCGCGCCATCCACCGGCAGCTCCTGGCTGCCCTTGGGGCAGGGTTGGTCGGTATAGGTGGTGCGGCCGTCCCGCACACATTTGCGCGGCTGCGGGGCCACGGGTTGGGATGCTCCCGCCTGCGCGGGGCGGGCCTGAGCGGCAGCGGGGCGCTTGTCGGGCGGCAGGGACTCGGGCCCGGGGCGGGTGATCTTTTTCCAGGCCTGCTCAGTCCAGGGCCCGGCCTGGGGCAGCCACTGGTCGGCGGTCCACCAGGCTGCGGCGGCAGCGGCCAGCAGCAGTGCGGCCACAAGGGACCAGAGGGCTCGTTCGCGGGTGCTGCGCATGGGGGTGGGCCTGCGGTGGGGTGGATGACCACCAAGCTTAAAACATCACAGCGCCCCAGCCCACAAGGTCACGGCTGCTTGCCTTTGGCCGCAGGGCGCCCGTAGCGTGCCGTGAGCGTGGCCTTGCCCAGGCTGTTGGCGTTGATCATGTACCCGGCCAGCGCGGCGGTGGCGTCGGCGGGCAGGTCCAGACGCGGCACCTTGAGCGCATGCACGGTGAAGATGTAGCGGTGCGGCGCATCGCCCTCGGGCGGGCAGGTGCCGCCCCAGGCTGCCACGCCGTAGTCGATGCGCACATGGCTGGAGCCTGCGGGCAGCTTGGCGCCACCGGCAGCACCCGCGTCGGGCCGCAGCTCGGTCACGCTGGCGGGGATGTTGACCACCGACCAATGCCACCAGCCCGAGCCCGTGGGGGCATCGGGGTCGTAGGCGGTGATGGCAAAGCTCTGCGTGCCCGCAGGCGCACCGCTCCAGCGCAAGGCGGGCGACTGGTTGTCACCCGCGCAGCCAAAGCCCTTGAACTCGAAGCGCTGGGGCAGCGTGCTGCCTTCGGCAAAGTCGGGGCTGGAGAGCGTGAAGGCCTGGGCCTGGGCGGCCAGTGCAAGGCCCAGGGTGGCGACGGCAGACAGGGCGCGGAGGGGGCGCGAAAGAGGAAAAGACATCAGAAAGACTCCTTGCGATAGCGGGGTGAAACAAGGGCTTGATGGTGCGGTGCGGCGGGCCATGGCACTGGCCCGGCGGCGTCAAAGGTTGTGCGCGGCGCGTCAGCCGCAGCGTCAGGGGCGCAGCTGCGAGGGCGGAAAACCAAAACGCTCGCGGAACGCGGCGCTGAAGCGGCTGTGCGATTCGTAGCCGCAGCGGGCCGCAATCTCGGACACCTGCAGCGCGGAGCTTTGCAGCAGCACCAGCCCCGTCTCCAGCCGCACGTCGCGCAGGCATTGGCTCACGGTTTCACCCTCTTGGGCCAGGCGGCGCTGCAGGGTGCTGGCGCTGGTGGCAAACGCGGCGGCGATGCGCTCCAGCGTCCAGTCGGCCTGCGGGCTGGGGCCGATGAGGCGGCGCACGCGCTCGGCCCAGCCCAGCTCGCCCGGCGGGGCAAACACGATGCCCGCCTCGGCCAGCATCAGCAGCACTTCGAGCGCACGGTGTTCGCGCAGGGCCTGTGAGCTGGCCTCACTCTCCAGCGCGGCCACGGCGCGCATGTAGCTGTCTTCAAACGCCGCATTGGCCGCGAGGCCCGCACAGCCTTGCACAGGCGGCACGGCTGCAAACTGGCCGAACTGGCGGTGGAACTGCTCCACCAGCTCGGGCGCAAAACACAGCAGCCGCGCCACGTAGCGGCCCTGCGGGGCGGGGTCGTTGACGATTTCCCACTGTGCGCCGCGCGGCAGCACAAACACGCGCCCGCTGGGGTAGCGATGCCCGCCCCCGGGCGTGACCAGGTGTTTGGTGCCCGACACCACCCAGCCCACCGAATCCATGCGCACCGTGACGGTGTGGATGCGGTGGTGGACCGTGGTGGCAATCTGCAGGGACAGTGCGGGTTCCATCATCCATCTCTCCCGTGTGGCGCCCGCTCCGTCCATCGCGCTGCGCCGTGCTGGGTGACGGCAGGCTTCGCGCGGGTGCGGGGTGCCGTCAGCGCGTGCGCTCTCGCGTCACGCCCACATCGATATCGCCAAACACAGTCACACCGCTGGCGCCCTGCGATGGCTGCGGGTTGGCGGGGTCGCTGGACCGTGCGGAGCCCGGCGCGCTGCTGCAACCGCCCAGCACACCGACAACGGCCAAGGCCACCAGCGCGGTGCGCCACACGCCCAGAGCAGGCGATGCAGTGGGCTCGGCGCTGCGGGGCTTCATCCTTCGCCGCCCAGGTGGTTGCCCAGGATGCCCGCCAGCTCGAACATGCCCGCGCTGTCCTTGCCAAACACGGCGCGCAGCTTGTCGTCGGCGACGATGGTGCGCTTGTCCTTGGGGTCTTGCAGGTTGTGGGTCTTGATGTATTCCCACATCTTCTTCACGGCCTCAGGCCGGGCCACGGGTTCGTTGCCAATCACGGCGGCCAGGGCGGCGCTGGGCGCCTTGCCTGCGGCAGCCTTGCGCGGGGCTTTGGCGGCGGTGGTTTTGGCGGCAGCCTTCTTTGCAGGGGCTTTTTTGGCCGCTGCGCCCGTTTTGCCTACCTTGGCAGCTACTGTTTTTGCAGCAGCACCCGGGCGTGGGGGGAATTTGCTGGGCGCAAATTCAAAGTTGACCTTGCCCGCCTCCTTGTCCCACGCCAGGTGGGCCTTGAAGTTGCGGCGCGTGCGCATGCTCACAAACTTGTCGAGCAGGTCGGTCTTGCCGGTCTCCAGCAGCTTGGTCATCTGCTCGCGCTCCACGGGCTGCTGCAGGATGATCTTGCCGCTCTTGAAGGTGCAGCTGGGCGTGGGCTGTGCGGTGGTGGGCACGGCCTTGCTGCACACGTAGTTGCTGCCGTGCTCGTGCACTTCCGATCCACAAATGGGGCACGCGCCCAGCGAGGCGTCTTCAAACTCCACGATCTCGCCAGACTCTTCGCCCTTCTTGTCGTCGCCAAAGTCGAATTCGAGCTTGTAGTTGTGTGCCTCGTCGTCGTACTTGATGACGATCTCGGACGTGAACGGCCAGCCCGCCTTGGAGCGGAAACCTTCCAGCGGGCCGATCTTCTTGTCGCGCAGCAGGGTGTTGGCCTCGGCCGTCTCAAACGTGCGGCCTGCGGGCGACTTGCCAAAGCTGAAGCCGCAGGCTTCCCCGCCGGCTTGACCGGCGGCTCCTGATCCAGCAGGCTTGCCCACACAGGCAAAGCGGCGGTAGTTTTCCTTCACCACACCGCCGCAGTTGGGGCAAGGCGATTCGAGCGTGGCGTAGTCGCCGGGGATGGTGTCGCGGTCGTATTCCTTGGCCTTCTTGACCATGCGCTCGGTCATGGCGGCGATCTCGGCCATGAAGGATTCGCGGCTGAGCTGGCCCTTTTCCATCTGCGAGAGCTTGAACTCCCATTCGCCGGTCAGGTCGGCGCGGCAGAGTTCCTCGACCTCCAGCCCGCGCAGCAGCGTCATGAGCTGGAAGGCCTTGGCCGTGGGGATGATCTCGCGGCCTTCGCGCAGCATGTACTTCTCGGTCAGCAGGCCTTCGATGATGGCCGCGCGCGTGGCAGGCGTGCCCAGGCCCTTTTCCTGCATGGCCTCGCGCAGTTCGTCGTCGTCGATCTGCTTGCCAGCGCTTTCCATGGCGCCCAGCAGCGTGGCTTCGGAGTAGCGGGCTGGCGGCTTGGTCTTAAGGCCCTTGGGGTCGGCGGCCAGGATGTTGACGCTCTCGCCAGGCTTCACGGGCACCAGGTTCTGGCCCTTGTCGCCGTCCTTGCCACCTTCCACTTCGTCGGCCGCTTCCTTGCCGTAGATGGCCAGCCAGCCCGGCTTGACCAGCACCTTGCCTTCGGTCTTGAAGCTGTGCGGGGCCACGGTGCTGATGCGCGTGGTCACCGTGTATTCAGCGCTGGGGAAGAACACCGCCATGAAGCGGCGCACCACCAGGTCGTACAGCTTTTGCTCGGCCTCGCTCAGGCCACTCGGTGCCTGCAGCGTGGGGATGATGGCAAAGTGATCGCTGACCTTGCTGTTGTCGAAGATGCGCTTGGACGGGCGAATGTAGTTGTTGTTCAGCGCGGTGAGCGCGTGCGGCGCCAGGTGGCGCATGCCGCTGTCAGCCAGCATTTCAAAGGTCTGCTTGGCCACAGGCAAATAGTCTTCAGGCAGCGCGCGCGAATCGGTCCGCGGGTAGGTCAGGGCCTTGTGGCGCTCGTACAGGCTTTGCGCCAGCGCCAGCGTGGTCTTGGCACTAAAGCCGAACTTGCCATTGGCCTCGCGCTGCAGGCTGGTCAGGTCGAACAGCAGGGGTGACGCCTGGGTGGTGGGCTTGCTTTCTTCGGTGACGGTGGCCTGTTTGCCGCGCACAGCGTTGGCAATGGCCGTGGCTTCGGCAGCAGACCAGACACGGTCCGCGCGCATTTCCACATCCTCGCCCTTCTTCCACTTGGGGTCGAACCACTTGGCGGGGTACTCGCCGGCTTCGGCGCCGAAGGTGGCGTGGATTTCCCAGTAGTCGCGACTGATGAACTTGCGGATCTTTTCTTCGCGCTCCACCACCAGCGACAGCGTGGGCGTCTGCACCCGGCCCACGGTGGTCAGGAAGAACCCGCCGTCGCGCGAGTTGAACGCCGTCATGGCGCGCGTGCCGTTGATGCCCACCAGCCAGTCGGCCTCGGAGCGGCTGCGCGCTGCACTGGCCAGGCCCGCCATCTGCTGCTCGGTGCGCAGCGCACTGAAGCCGTCGCGGATGGCCTGGGGCGTCATGCTCTGCAGCCACAGGCGCTTGACGGGCTTGCCCAGGGGCTTAGCGCCACCGGCGTACTGTTCGATCAGGCGGAAGATCAGCTCGCCCTCGCGGCCCGCGTCGCAGGCGTTGATGAGTTCGGTCACGTCCTTGCGCTTGGCCTGCTTGACCACCGCGTTCAGGCGGCTCTTGGTCTTATCCACGGGCTTGAGGTCAAAGAACGGCGGGATCACGGGCAGGTGGGCAAAGCTCCACTTGCCGCGCTTCACGTCGAACTGCTCGGGGGCCTGGATCTCCACCAGGTGGCCCACGGCGCTGGTGACTACATAGCGGTCGTTCTCGAAGTGGTCTTCGTGCTTGTCGAACTTGCCCGCCACGGGGGTCAGTGCGCGCACGATGTCTTGCGCCACCGAGGGTTTTTCTGCAATTACCAGGGTCTTGGTCATTTTTTGGTTTCTCGCCAGTCTGACTGTCCGGCATCCGGCCGGTCGCTTCTACAATTCGTTGCCTCACGCGTACACGCGCACGCGCATGTGTGTGCATATTCAAGTTAACAGAGTTTTTGCCATGCCCCGCACCGCACCGCCCGCTGCCCCCACTGTTGCACCAGGCCGCCGCATCCAGACCCGGCGCTCGGGCGTGCATGGCAAGGGCGTTTTTGCCGTGCAGGATATTGCAGAGGGCGAAGTCCTTGTGGAGTACACGGGCGAAGTGATCGGCTGGCAAGAGGCGCAGGACCGGCACCCGCACGACCCGCTGCAACCCAACCACACGTTCTACTTCCATGTGGATGAAGACCATGTGATCGACGCAAAGTTCGGTGGCAATTCGTCGCGCTGGATCAACCACAGCTGCAACCCCAACTGTTATGCCGATGAGCGGGACGGCCGCATTTTCATCACCGCGCTGCGCAACATCAAGGCGGGCGAAGAGCTCAATTACGACTACGGCCTGATCATCGAAGAGCGTTACACCCCGAAGCTCAAGGCCGAATACCCCTGCTGGTGCGGCAGCACCAACTGCCGGGGCACGCTGCTGGCGCCCAAGCGCGGCTGGGCGCCTCCCGTGCCGCTGCCACCGTCCAAACCTTCCGCCAAGGCCGCCAAAAAGGCCCGGCGATGAATGCCCCCATCCGCTGGCCTGCCGAGGCCGTCTGGGAAGCAGTGTCACCGCTGTTACCGGGCTTTACCGTTGAGGTGCTGCCCACCATCGACTCCACCAACACCGAACTCATGCGCCGCGCGCGCGCAGGCCAGTGCGAGCCCACGCTGCTGGTGGCCGAGCAGCAGACCGCCGGGCGCGGGCGGCTGGGGCGCGTGTGGCAGAGCGATGTGGGGGCTTCGCTGATGATGTCTTTGGGCCTGCCGCTGGCGCCCAAGGACTGGTCGGGCCTCTCGCTGGCCGTGGGTGTGAGCGTGGCCGAGAGCCTGCAGCCCGTACTGCCACCGCTGGGCACAGGCCAGCCTGCGCGCGTGGGCCTGAAATGGCCCAATGACCTGTGGCTGGGCGGCGCAGCGGGCGACCGCAAGCTGGGCGGTATCCTGGTGGAGACGGCGAGTTTTGTGGCGCCCCAGGCGATCTCCGCCCAGACGGGCGCGGCCACCACACGCTATGTGGTGGTGGGCATCGGCATCAATGTGCTGCCGCGCAGCGCCGAGGGCATGAGCATGCCCCCTGGCAGCCTGCAGGACGTGGAGCCGGGCCTGGATGCCCCCACCGCCCTGCTGCGCATCGTGCCACCGCTGGCGGCCATGCTGCAGGCGTTTGAAGGCTATGGCTTTGCGCCCATGCAGCCCCGGTTCGCCGCGCGCGATGTACTGCAAGGCCGTGCTGTGACCTTGAGCGATGGCCACACAGGCACCGCGCACGGCGTGGGCGACGATGGCGCCCTGCTGGTGCACACGGCGGGCGGCATGCAGGCCATCACCAGCTCCGAAATCAGCGTGCGGCCCAGCGCCGTGCCGCCGGTTTAAGAACGCCCGCAGAAAGGCCCCCATGCTCCGACTCGCCGTGATCGTGCTGCTGCTGGCCAACGCGGGCTACTTCGCGTGGTCGCAGGGCCATCTGCGCCCCTGGGGCTGGGCCCCGCAGGAGCAGGCCGAGCCCCAGCGCATGAACCAGCAGATCCGGCCCGAAACGCTGCAGATCCTGAAGGTGAATGCGAGCAAGACCTCCTCCAGCGCGCCGGTGCCCGCCCCTGCCGCTCCGTCTGCGCCCACCGCCAGCACCACAGCCGCCAGCACCACAGCCGCCGACACCCCCGCATCCACCGCCGCCACGACCGCCGACCCCACCGAATGCCTGCAGGCCGGTGTATTTGACGAGCGCCAGGCCGAGGCCCTGCGCACCGCCGCTGCAGGGCTGCCCCAGGGCAGCTGGGCGCTGGAGCCCACGCCCATTGCAGGCCGCTGGATGGTCTACATGGGCCGCTTCGAAGACCAGGAAACGCTGGACAGAAAGCGGGCCGAACTGCGCGCGCGCAAGGTGGACCACGACCGCGCCGGGGGCACGCTGGAGTTCGGCCTCTCGCTGGGCCGCTTCACCACCAAGGACGCCGCCGAGCGCGAGCTGGCCAACCTGGGCACCAAGGGCGTGCGCACGGCCCGCGTGGTGCAGGAGCGCCCCGACGCCCCCGGCTTCACACTGCGCCTGCCCGCCGTGAACGATGCCCTGCGCCCCCAGCTGGATGCCCTGCGCAGCGCCATGGCAGGCAAGACGCTGCGCAGTTGTATCTGACAACAACCCCCTGAGCGGCTGCGCCAGCGTCAAAGAACGGCTGCGTGCAGCACACAGCGCGCCCCCGCCGTCGCAGACACTAGCCCTCCGCCACTACATCCCGCGCCACAAAGCGCACGCTGAAGCGCGCCCCCGGCGGTTGCTGGCCGGGGCGAGCGTCTTCGAGCGTGACCTCGGCGCCGTGCTGGCGCGCGATCTCCAGCACGATGGGCAGGCCCAGGCCCGAGCCGTCGGCCTCGCTGCCCAGCGCGCGGTAAAACGGCTGGAACACCAGCTCGCGCTCGGCCTCGGGCACGCCGGGGCCCGAGTCTTCGACCTGCAGCAGCAGCACCTGGCCGAAGGTGTCGGCCAACACGCGGGCGGTGACCACGCCGGGCTTGTCGGCCGTAGAGGGGGTGTAGTTGATGGCGTTGTCGAGCAGGTTGCGCACCAGCTCCTTGAGCAGCGTGGGGTTGCCGTCCAGCGCCACCCCGGGCGTGCCGGGTTCGGCGCCGTCGTAGCCCAGGTCGATGTGTTTGTCGAGCGCACGCGGCACCGAATCGCGCACCACTTCGATGGTCAGGCGCGCCAGGTCGCAGGGCTGGCGCGCAAACCCCACGCCGCCGCCTTCGGCACGTGCCAGCGCCAGCAGCTGGTTGACGGTGTGGGTGGCGCGGATGCTGGAGCGCCCGATCTGCTGCAGCGAGCGCTTGAGTTCTTCGGTGCTGGTGCCCTCGCGCTGGGCCAGGTCGGCCTGCATGCGCAGGCCCGCGAGCGGGGTCTTGAGCTGGTGCGCCGCGTCGGCCAGAAAGCGCTTTTGCGTGGCCAGCGAGTCGTTGAGCCGCTGCAGCAGGTCGTTGACCGACGCCACCAGCGGTGCGACTTCGAGCGGCACCGTGCGGTCGTCCAGCGGCGAGAGGTCGTCGGGCTTGCGCGCGCGGATGCGCTGCTCCAGCTGGTTCAGCGGCTGGATGCCGCGCGCCAGCGCCAGCCACACCAGCAGCACGGCCAGCGGCAGGATGACGAACTGCGGCAGCATCACGCCCTTGATGATCTCGGTAGCCAGCACACTGCGTTTTTCGCGCGTCTCGGCCACCTGCACCAGGGCCACGGGGGTGCCGGGCAGCGGCAGCCGCACCCAGATGTAGGCCACGCGGATCTCGATGCCGCGCATCTCGGCGTCACGCAGGCGCACCTCGCCCGACAGGGGCACCTCGTCGCCCGGGGGTTCGGGCAGCTCGCGTTCGCCCGACAGGAACTCGCCGCCCGGCCCAATGACCTGGTAGTAAACGATGTCGGAGTCGTCGGCGCGCAGGATCTCGCTGGCGGGCTGGGGCAGGTTGAACTGGACGGTGTCGCCTGCCACGGTGACCAGCTGGGCGAGCGCGTGGGCGTTGTATTCGAGCGCGCGGTCGAACGGTTTGTTGGCCAGGCCCTGGGCCACCAGCCAGGTCAGCGCCAGGCTCACAGGCCATAGCAGCAGCAGCGGCGTGAGCATCCAGTCGAGGATCTCGCCGAACAAGGAGCGCTGCTCTCGCTGAAAGATCTTCAAGGCGTTTGCCGTGCTGGTTTTATGAACTAAAGTGGCCGCTACCGCGCATCCATCATGCCTTGGTAGCTATCAATTTCATACTATCCAGGGATTTTTTCGAGGCAGTAGCCCAGGCCGCGCACGGTGGCGATGCGGATGGGTCCGCCCTCGATCTTCTTGCGCAGGCGGTGGATGTAGACCTCGATGGCGTTGTTGCTCACCTCTTCGCCCCACTCGCACAGGCGCTCCACCAGTTGTTCCTTGCTCACCAGGCGGCCCGCGCGCTGCAGCAGCACCTCCAGCAGGCCCAGCTCGCGCGCCGACAGCTCGATCATCTTGCCGTCGATGGTGGCCACGCGGCCGGCTTGGTCGTACACCAGCGGGCCGTGCTTGATGGAACTGCTGGTGCCGCCCATGCCCCGGCGCGTGAGGGCGCGCACACGCGCCTCCAGCTCTTGCAGGCTGAAGGGCTTGGCCATGTAGTCGTCGGCGCCAAAATCCAGGCCCTTCACGCGCTCTTCCACGCTGTCGGCGGCGGTGAGGATGAGCACCGGCAGCGCCGAGCCCCGGCTGCGCAACTTCTTGAGCACCTCCAGGCCGTGCATCTTGGGCAGGCCCAGGTCCAGGATGAGCAGGTCGAACTCGTTGTTGGTCATCAGGGCCGCGTCGGCCTCGGTGCCGCTGGCGACATGGTCCACCACGGCGCCCGAGGCCCGCAGGGTGCGCAGCAGGCCATCGGCCAGCACCTGGTCGTCTTCGGCAATGAGGATGCGCATGCGGAATGTCTCCTTGGGTGGTGCGGCCCGTGGGCGGGCCTGTGTCGTCATTGTCTGCCTGTGCGAGGATTTTAGGGCGCCTAAAACGCCAGCTCCCTGTCCGGCGCCTTTGGCTGGCTGCAAGCTGGGGGCACGGAAAATGGCGGCCATGCACATCATGCTCATCGAAGACGACCTGGACCTGGGCCAGGCCCTGCTGCAAGCCCTGCAGCAGGGCGGCTTCACGGTGCAATGGCTGCGCAGCGTGGCCGCCACGCCGCCCCTGCCCGACGCCAACGAGGTCGCCGCCGTGCTGCTGGACCTGACCCTGCCCGACGGCCAGGGCATGGCGCTGCTGCGCCGCTGGCGCCGCGCGGGCCTCAGCCTGCCGGTGATCGTGATCACGGCCCGCACCGCCTTGCAGGACCGGCTCGACGGCCTGGACGGCGGCGCCGACGACTACGTGCTCAAGCCCTTCGACGTGCCCGAGCTGCTGTCGCGCCTGCACGCCGTGCTGCGGCGCAGTGCGCGCCAGGCCTGCGAGGAGTGGACGCTGGGCGCCCTGCGCGTAGCACCCCGGCGGCACGAGGCCTGGGTGGGCGACGAGCCCCTGGCGCTGTCGCCGCGCGAGTTCCGGCTGCTGGTGGAGCTGGCGCGCGAACCCGGCAAGGTGGTGGCCAAGAACGTGCTCGCGCAGCGACTCGAACCCCTGGGCGACGCGCTGGACGCCGCCACGCTGGAGGTGCATGTCTCCAACCTGCGCAAGAAGATTGGCGCAGAGCGCGTGGTCACGGTGCGTGGCGTGGGCTACCGGCTGCGGTCATGACACGAGCACAACCCCAGACACCGACACCCCCACGGCGCTGGTGGGGTCCGAGCCTCATGCGCCGCACCCTGCTGGCGCTGCTCGCGGCCATGGCGCTGGTGTGGCTGGTGCTGCTGGGCCAGGCGGCCCTCACCCACTACCGCGCCATGGACACCAACCCCGGCGTGCGCCAGCTCGCGCAGGGGCTGGCGGGGGCTCTGGCCACGCTGGAGCAACCCGCCGAGGCCCGCGCGCTGGTGCACGGCATGGCCCATACCCTCAACGCCATGCGCGCAGATGTGGACCTACTGCAGGGAACCTCGGTGCTGCTGCAGCTGCAGGACCGCACAGGCCAGCTGCTGCACAGCAGCACGGCCGGTATGCACGCGGTGGTGCTGGCAGGCGCCGCAGGCCATGCCGCGATGGACGTGGCCGGCACACCCCATTGGGTGGCGTGGGAAAGCACGGGCCCCTGGCGCGTGGTGGTGGCCGAGCCCCGCCTGGCCGATGCGCGGCTGCTGGGCTTCATGGGCGAAGACCTGGCAGCCTCGGTGCTGCTGGCGCTGCCGCTGGTGGGCCTGCCGCTGTGGCTGGCCGTGCGCACCGGGCTGCGCCCGCTGGCGCGGCTGGATGCCCAGATCGCCGCGCGCTCGGCCCACGACCTGCGGCCGCTGCAGCACCTGCCGCCCCAGCGCGAGCTGCACGGCCTGGCCCAGTCGTTCGACCAGCTGCTGGCCCGCCTGCGGGCCCACCTGGCACGCGAAAAGGCCCTGGTGCACGACGCGGCTCACGAGCTGCGCACGCCCATGGCCGTCATCGCCACCCAGGCCCATGTGCTGGTGCAAGCCCCCGAAGGCCCCGCACGCGCGCAGGCCAGCGAGGCGCTGACGCGCGCTGTGCAGCGCGCCGCGCACCTGAGCGAACAGCTGCTCACGCTGGCAGCACTGGAAGAGACCCCCGCGCTGCACCCCACCGCGCCCCAGGACCTGATGGCGCTGCTGCAGGACTGCCTGGCCGAGCGCGCGGGCTGGGCCGAGGGCCTGGGCGTGGAGCTGTCGCTTGACGGCCCGGACACCCTGGAGCTGCCGTTGGACCGCCAGCTGCTCTGGTCCGCCCTGGGCAATGTGCTGGACAACGCGCTCAAGCACGGCTGCGGCCCGGGCGTGGGGCGCGAGGTGCAGTTGCAGGTGCGGCAGGAAGGCGACGACGTGGTGGTCTGGATTGCCGACGACGGCCCGGGCATAGCGGCCGGTGAGCAAGACCGGGTGTTCGAGCGCTTCTGGCGCTCGCCACGCGCGCGCAGCAGCGGATCGGGCCTGGGGCTCACCATTGCGCAGCAGGCCATCGGCCACCTGGGCGGGCAGGTCCACCTGGGGCCGGGGCTGCACGGGCGGGGCGTGGGCTTCACGCTGCGCTGGCCGGTGGCGGGCTGACAACCCGCACCCAGCAGCCTCCAAGCCCAGCGCAGATCTTTGGGTTCGCCCAAGGTTCGCGTTTCAACAATCCCGGCATCTTCTTCACTTCACGAGATGCCATGAACCGTACCCGCCTTGTTACCCCGTCCACGGCGCGCAGCGCCTTCCTCCTCTCGCGCCGCCACTGGCTGGCCGCCGCAGGCCTGTCCACGCTGGGCAGTGTGCTCACCGCCTGCGGTGGGGGCGACGACGACGCCCCCCGTGAAGCCCACAAGCGGGTGCAGACTCTGGCGCAAGGGCTGGTGAAGCAGGGCGTGGTGGGCGCCGCAGCCGGGTGGGCAGACCCGCGCCAGGTCCGCACAGCCGTCGCGGGGCTGCGCCGCCTGGGGGGCAATGCGCCCCTGGCCACCGGCGACCTGATGGCCATCGGCTCCAACACCAAGGCCATGACGGCCTGCGCAGCCGCGAGTGTGGTGGACCAGAGCCTGCTGCGCTGGGACAGCACGCTGGCCCAGACGCTGCCCGAGCTGGCGCGGAGCGCCCTGCCCGCCTACCAGCAGATCACACTGCGCGACCTGCTGGACCACCGCGCCGGGGTGATGGGTTTTTCAGCCGTCGAAGACGTGGACCTGTTCGTGAATGCAGTGGGCCCCGAGGTGCTGGCGCGCTTGCAGCAACCTGCGGAGGCAGAGGCGTTCTTCCTGCAGTGGCTGCTGCGCCAGCCGCCCGTTCGCGGGACAGGCGCGGACCCGGGCTTTGCCTACTCCAACGCAGGCTATGCGCTGGCGGCCCGCATGCTGCGCGCGGCCACGGGCCTCGGGTGGGCGGATCTGCTGCGCCAGCGCGTGGCCCAGCCCCTGGGCCTTTCGCTCTTTGTGGGAGAACCGATGCGTGCCGGCAGCCAGCAGCCTGCCGGGCATGAAATCCTGGACGGGCGGCTGCAGCCCCTGCCCCTGGCCGAGGCGCCGGAACGCGTGTGGCTGGAGGTCCTGGACCCGGCGGGCGCCGTGAGCCTGACGGCAGAGGAGGACGCACGGTGGCTGCAGTGGCATCTGCGTGCGTTGCGCGGCGAAGCCACCGCCTTGCCGCGCAGCTACGTGAAGGGCCTGCAGGACCTGGGGCACGCCCCTGCGGGCCGCTATGGCCTGGGCTGGCTGGTGCATGCGGCGCACGGCACAGGCTGGCTGCTGCACACCGGCCAGGACGCGGGTTTTCAGGCCATGTCGGTGGTCGCATTCGATGGTTCGCGCGCGGGCCTGGTCCACGGCAACATCGCCACGGCGGACAGCATGGGCCTGCTCTACGAAGGGGTCTCCACGCTGGTGGCCTGAGCCCGCCGGGCCTGCGCCGGGTGCTCAGCGCGGGTCGTGCGCCAGCAGCCTCTGCACCAGGGTCTTGAGGTCCGCCTGCAACCGCGCCATGCCCTCGGGCACCTGGGCGAGCGTCTGCTCGTTCATATAGAGCTTGCGGTTGATCTCGACCTGGATGCTGTGGCGGTGCTGCGCGGGGTTGCCGTAGCGGCGCACCAGCTCCACACCCTTGTAGGGGTGGTTGTATTCCACGCTGTAGCCACACGCCCGCAGGTGCTCGCAGATCAGCGCCGACAGCGCCGGGCTGGCCGTGCTGCCGTCGCGGTCACCCACCACGAAGTCCGCATGCTCCAGCCCCGGGAACTCGGTGGCAAAGCGCCCGGCCACGGCGGGCATGGAGTGGCAGTTGAGGTGGATGCTGTAGCCGTGGCGCGCATGGGCGGCGTCAATGGCCTGCGCCACGGCCGCGTGGTAGGGGCGCCAGCAGCGGTCGATGCGCGCGCGCACCTCGGCCACGGTGAGCAGGCGCTTGTAGATGGGCTCGCCTTCATCGGTGAACTTCCAGACCAGGCCCTTGCCCAGGCGCACCTTGCTGAGCACCTTGGGGTCGGTGGAGATGGGGTCGGGCCAGTCGCCGTCGAGCAGGGAGGTGTCCAGCTCGGTCGTGTCGCGGTTGACATCGAGGTAGATGCGGGGGAAATGCGCCTCGACCCAGGCCACGCCCAGCGCGGGGGCAAAGGCGTAGATCTTTTCGACGTGCGTGTCTTCCGCCCGGCGCAGCGTGGGCAGGTCGCAGGCGGATCCAAAGTCGGCCGGGTACTGCGTGCCGCTGTGGGGCGAGTCGAGCACCAGCGGGGTGCTGCCGGGCACTGCCGTGACGGTGGCAGCGGATGGCGTGGAGGCAAGCCCCGGCGAGCCGGTGACGCCGGGCTGGGCTTGCTGGAATCGGTGATGGATCAGTCTCAAGGCTGCATGCATAGGCAGAGTGTGCGCAAAGTAGGGCGGCTGGCCTAGCCACCCAGACCGGAATCAGGCCATGGTTATCCCTCAGGGACCACGGCATCCGGCTCACGGCCGGGCAGGGGATGCCCCTGCCCACCGGGCGGGCCTTGTCCCTGCGGAACAAGGCCCGCCCCGGGTTAATCCAGGGCGATCTTGGCGTAGGCCGCCACGCGTTTCATCTTGTCGATCTCGCTGCCGATCTGGGCCGTGAACTCCTTGGGCGTGGTGCCCGAGGGATACAGGCCCTGGCCTGCAAGGCGCTCGCGCACGGCGGGCTCCTTGAGCGCCTGGGCAACAGCCTGCTGGATGCGGTCTACCGCCGCAGCGGGGGTGGCAGCCGGGGCCACCAGGCCAAACCACGAGGGTTCGTTGGCCTGCTTGTAGCCCAGCTCGGCATAGGTGGGCACCTCGGGCAGCACATCCAGCCGCTCAGGCCAGGACACGGCCAGCGCCTTGAGCTTGCCCGATTTCACATGCGGCAGCGACGACGCCACCTGGTCGAAGTACACCGCCACCTGGCCCGCCAGCACGTCGTTGACTGCCGGGCCTGCGCCCCGGTAGGGAATGTGCACCATCGAGGTGCCTGTGCTGCTCTTGAACAGCTCACCCCACATGTGGCCGATGGTGCCGTTGCCCGGCGTGGCGTACGACACCTTGCCGGGGTTGGCCTTGAGGTATTTCACCAGGTCGGCAAAGTCCTTGACCGGCAACACGGCCGGGTTGACCACGATCACGCCAGGGGCCTTCACGATCTCGGTCACGCCCACGAAGTCCTTGGTGGGGTGGTAGGGCAGCTTGCTGTACACGGCGGGGTTCACGCCGTGGGTGGAGAGCGTGGCCACACCAATGGTGAGGCCGTCGGCCGGGGCCCGCGCCACTTCGGCCATGCCGATGGAGCCCCCGGCGCCGCCGCGGTTGTCGAGCACCACGGGCTGCTTGAGGATGCGGGCCAGCGACTCTTGCAGGCTGCGGGCCGTGATGTCGGTAGCGCCGCCGGGAGGGAAGGGCACGACCAGGCGCAGAGGTTTGCCTTCTTGCGCCAAAGACATTCCTGGAACGAAAGATACGGCGGCCAATGCATTGAGCAGATGACGGCGTTGCATGGAAAATTCTCCTATGGGATGCATTGAGGTTAAGTGAATTGGTGCGCTCTACCAAGCAATGGATATGCCTGATAACATTCCAAATTGGAATGATTTGATTACTTACGATGTCGTCCCTGCGCCGCCTTGCCCCACCCCTGCACCTGCTGCGGGCGTTCTCCACCGTGACGCGGTTCGGCGGCGTGTCGCGCGCGGCCGAAGCCCTGCACCTCACACAAAGCGCGGTGAGCAAGCAGATCAAGGAGCTGGAGGGCTGGGTGGGCGTGCCACTGTTCGAGCGCAGCCGCAAGCGCCTGGCGCTGACCCCGGCGGGCGAACGCTATGAGACGGCCGTGCGCGCGGTGCTGGCGCAGCTGGAGGCGGCCACGCTGGAGCTGATCACCAGCGACGATGGCGGCGGTGCGCTGCACCTGTCCAGCCTGCCCACCTTCGCCGCCAAGTGGCTCATCCCGCGCCTGCCGCAATTCCAGCAGCAGCACCCGCAGGTCACGCTGCATTTTGTGCCCTACATGCACAGCTATAACTTCGACCGGCCCGAGCTGGACTGCGCAATCCTGTTCGGCGACGGCCACTGGCCAGGTGCCCACGCGCACTACATCACGGGCCACGACGTGGCGCTGATTGCCCCCCGCAGCAAGGTGGCCGACTGGCCCATCCACGCCCCGCGCGATGTGGCGCGCCACACCCTGCTGCGCCATGTGACCGTGCCCGAAGCCTGGCTGCGCTGGAGCGAAACCCATGGCGTGCCCGGCCACATCGACCCGCTGGCCGGCCCGCAGTTCGACCAGTTCCAGACCATGATCCGCGCCGTGATGGCAGGCATGGGCCTGGCGCTGGTGCCGCGCTGCCTGGTGCAGGACGAGATCACCGCCGGGCTGGTGCGCGAGCCCCTGGCCGACGCAGCGCTGCGCGGCGGCTACCCCAGCACCGTGGGTTACTGGCTCTGCTACCCCGAGGGGCGCACACAGCTGCACGCGCTGCAGTGTTTTCGGCAGTGGATGCTGGCCTGTGCGCAGCCGGTGGCGCCCCCTGCAGCACCGTTGTTGGGTGTCACCGATAGCCCCTGATTGAGGGGAAACAGGAGCAGTGCCGATAAGCGATGCCGCCTCCCTCTCCGGGACCAGGCCGCACCGCACGCCTCGTCAACCAAGGTTGACAGTTTTTGCATTCGTCAACTACAGTTGACGAATGCAAACGCAGCCCCCATCCTCGCTTCCTTCGCCCGACCAGCCCGAGGCCGCACTGGCGGCCGTGGTGGCCTTGCGCCTCATGGCCGACCGGCTGGAAGCCGGTGCCGTGGCCGCAGCGCTGGAGCAGGGCTGGTCATGGGCGCAGATCGCCCAGGCGCTGGGCGTGAGCAAACAGGCAGCCCACAAGCGCCTGGCTGCCCAGGTCGCGCGCCCCACCCACCCTTGATCGCATTGAAGGAGCTTCTCCATGTTGCAACGCATCCGCCAACGCCTGCAGGACATGCACACCCTGCGCCAGCTGTTCACACGCGCCGAGCACCATGCCCGAACCCAGGGGCAGCCACGGCCGGGCGCTGAGCACTTTCTGCTGGCCGCCATCGAGCTGCCCGATGGCACCGCACGCCGCGCCTTCGAAAGCATCGGCGCCAATCCCGATGCCATCCCCGCCGCGATTGAGCAGCAATACCGCGACGCATTGGCGCAGGTGGGCATCCAGGCCGATATTCCGCCCGCCAGCCCTCTGACGGCGCCACAGCCCCGGGCCTTCCACGCCCAGCCCTCTGGCCAGAGCCTGGTGCAGGCACTGGCCCACGCACGCAAGGGCCAGCCGGGCCCCTTGCTGGGCGCGCATGTGGTGGCGCTGGTCGCAGCCGCGCCACAAGGTGTGGCCACGCGCACGCTGAAGGCGCTGCGCCTGGACCCGGCAGCACTGGTACAGGCCGCGCAGCGCGAAAGCGCCTACCCCCCCGCGTAGGCCTCCAGCCCGATGGTGACCACGGTGGCCACCTCGTTGCCGACCTCGGCGCGGAACTCGGCTTCGGCCTGCGCCACGGCATCGCGAAAGGCCTGCAGCCAGGCCAGGCCCACGGGCGTGAAACACACGCGGCGCGCGCGTGCGTCCAGCGGGTCGGCCTCGCGCGTGACCAGGCCCCAGGCCTCGCACTGATCCACCAGGTTGGCCATGGCCTGCTTGGTCATGCCCGCGCGCTGGGCCAGATCGGTCAGCCGGTCGCCCGAGAGCGCCAGGTGGCGCGTGATGTGCACATGGGCAGCCGTCACCTGGTCGCGCGCGGCCAGGTTGGACAGGGCCAGCGGCACCTCCACGTTGTGCGCCATGAGCTGAAGCACCCGCGCGTCGAAGCGGCGCATCGCGTGGCCGAGCAGGCGGCCCAGGTGGGTCTGGCGCCAGCCGTCTTCGGCAGGGGATGGAAGGGGCGAATCAGGCATGCCTGAATTGTCAGGCAAACTGACTAAATTATCCTTGAATAACAAAAGACGGCTCGCATAAACTACTGTTCAAGCATCCAGCCTGTAATTAATTGCAGAGCCATGCAAACACCCAACCCATTGTTTCTCAAGGAGTTTTCTCATGGACGTCGCAGTCAAAGGCACCAACCCCGCATTGCCCGTGAACACCGAAAAGGCCAAGGCCCTGGCCGCTGCGCTCGCCCAGATCGAGAAGCAGTTCGGCAAGGGCACCATCATGCGCCTGGGTGAAGGCGAGGTGATCGAGGACATCCAGGTGGTGTCCACCGGCTCGCTGGGCCTGGACATTGCCCTGGGCGTGGGCGGCCTGCCCCGGGGCCGCGTGGTGGAAATTTATGGCCCGGAATCGTCGGGCAAGACCACGCTCACGCTGCAAGTGGTGGCCGAGATGCAAAAGCAGGGCGGCACCTGCGCCTTCGTCGATGCGGAACACGCCCTCGACGTGCAATACGCCCAGAAGCTCGGCGTGCAGCTGTCCGACCTGCTGATCAGCCAGCCCGACACGGGTGAGCAAGCGCTGGAAATCGTGGACAGCCTGGTGCGCTCGGGCGCTGTGGACCTGATCATCGTGGACTCGGTGGCCGCGCTCACGCCCAAGGCCGAAATCGAAGGCGAAATGGGCGACGCCCTGCCCGGCCTGCAGGCCCGTTTGATGAGCCAGGCGCTGCGCAAGCTCACCGCCACGATCAAGAAGACCAACTGCATGGTCATCTTCATCAACCAGATCCGCATGAAGATCGGCGTGATGTTCGGCTCGCCCGAAACCACCACC
Organism: Acidovorax sp. Q11; assembly: GCF_054950075.1. NCBI lineage: Bacteria > Pseudomonadati > Pseudomonadota > Betaproteobacteria > Burkholderiales > Comamonadaceae > Acidovorax > Acidovorax sp. Q11. The sequence goes on from NZ_JBUDZG010000001.1 coordinate 151,584, forward strand.
GGCGGCAATGCGCTGAAGTTCTACGCCTCGGTGCGCCTCGATATCCGCCGCACCGGCACCATCAAGAAGGGCGACGAAGCCATCGGCAATGAAACCAAGGTCAAGGTGGTCAAGAACAAGGTGAGCCCCCCGTTCAAGACGGCCGAGTTCGACATCCTGTTCGGCGAAGGCATCAGCCGCGAGGGCGAGATCATCGACATGGGCGTCACCGCCAAGATCGTCGAGAAGTCGGGCGCCTGGTATGCCTACAACGGCGAAAAGATCGGCCAGGGCCGCGACAACGCCCGCGAGTTTTTGCGCGAGAACCCGGATCTGGCCCGAGAGATAGAAAACAAAGTGCGCGAAGGTCTGGGCATTGCGTTGCTGCCTGCCGCCTTGGCGCAGGCCAGTGCCGACAGCGACGAGGCGTAAGCCAAGAACTGCCATGCCGCCAGAACAAGGCCCGCAAGGTTTTGGCGGCAGGCAGGCATCCACAATCTAAGTCAAACAAGGCCTCACCGCGCGATAGCAAAGCTTTGTTTGCTATCAATTTTGAACATCCCAATCACCATGGGCTTCACCACGCTGTCGCTCAAGGGGCGCGCACTGCGGCTGCTGAGCCAGCGCGAACACTCGCGCGCGGAGCTGTTGCGCAAGCTGGCCCCGCATGTTGAGGAGGGCGATGACCTCAACGCCCTCCTCGACGACCTGCAGGCACGCGATTTCATCAGCGAGGCGCGGGTGGTGGACTCGGTGCTGAACCGCCGCGCAGGCCGCTTGGGCGCAGCGCGCATACGGCAGGAGCTGCAGTCTAAAGGCCTGGGCGCCGACGCGGTGCAGCAGGCCGTGGCCCAGTTGCAGGGCAGTGAACTGGAGCGCGCCCGCGAGGTGTGGCGCCGCAAGTTTGGCGAGCCCGCCGCAGACCCACAGGCCCGCGCCAAGCAGATGCGCTTTTTGCTGGCGCGGGGGTTCTCAGGGGATGTTGTGCGGCGCGCCGTGCTGGGCGCCGAAGAGTCTGACGAGGGTTGAACGCACCGCCAACGGCAGGGCATCGGCCCCACTTCCTGGTGCGCTCAGATACGCTCTGGGGCGCTCTGTGGCGGTTACACGCCCAGCATCAGCTGCAGGTTTTGCACCGCTGCGCCGCTGGCGCCCTTGCCCAGGTTGTCCAGGCGCGCAATGACCACGGCCTGCCGGTATTGCTCGTTGGCAAACACACGCAGTTCCAGCTTGTTGGTGTCGGTCAGCGTGTCGGCGGCCAGTTTCAGATCGTCGGTGGGAGGCAGCACGCTCACCCACTGCTCGGGCGTGTTGGTGCGGCTGTAGTGGCTGGCCAGTGCGTCGTGCAGATCGCTGGCCTTGGGCGCGCCCGGCAGCAGGTCCAGGTGCAGCGGCAACTGCACCAGCATGCCCTGGCGGAAGTTGCCCACGGCGGGGATGAAGACCGGGCGGCGTGTGAGCCCGGTGTAGCGCAGAATTTCCGGAATGTGCTTGTGCGACAGGCCCAGTGCATAGGCCTCGTAGGGCGCTGCGGTGCCCGCCTCGTAGGCTTCGATCATGGTGCGGCCGCCGCCGGAGTAGCCCGAGACCGAGGGCAGGCTCAGGGGGTAGTCCACAGGGATCAGGCCCGCATCGACCAGCGGGCGCAGGATGGCAATGGCCCCCGTGGCGTAGCAGCCGGGGTTGGAGACGCGGGCGGCGTCGCGCACCGCTTGCGTCTGCGATGCCGCGAGTTCTGGAAACCCGTACACCCAGCCATCGGCCGTGCGATGGGCCGTGCTGGCGTCGATCACCTTGACCTTGCGGCCCGCGCTGCGCTCGATCTCATCGACCATCGCCACGGTGTCACGCGCCGCATCGTCGTGCAGGCACAGCACCACCAGGTCCACACCCGCGATCAGGTCACGCTTGGCGCCGGGGTCCTTGCGCAACTCGGGTGCGATGCTGACCAGCTCGACCTGGGGCATGGCCTGCAAGCGCTCGCGAATCTGCAGGCCCGTGGTACCGGCTTCGCCATCGATAAAGACTTTGGACATGGGGTGTTCCTTCGTTTGCAACAACAGGGCTGCCGCCCGGTGGTAAGGGGATGTACGTACTAAGCACATGGGATGGTGCGTTGCAACATGATACAGTCGCGGGTTGCCATGTCCCAAGCCCGCGGCCAGACAACTGTTCATGGTAAACGGGTAATTACCACCCTTCCCTGAGAGAGACCTCATGAAGATTCACGAATACCAAGGCAAGGAAATCTTGCGCAATTTTGGTGTGCCCGTTCCGCGCGGCATTCCAGCATTCACGGTGCAAGAAGCCGTCGAAGCAGCCCAGAAGCTCGGCGGCCCCGTGTGGGTCGTGAAGGCCCAGATCCACGCCGGTGGCCGTGGCAAGGGTGGCGGCGTGAAGGTTGCCAAGACCATTGACGACGTGAAAGCACGCGCCAGCGAAATCCTGGGCATGCAACTGGTCACGCACCAGACGGGCGCTGAGGGCCAGAAGGTCCGCCGCCTGTACATCGAAGACGGCGCTGACATCAAGAACGAACTGTATGTGTCGCTGGTCACCGACCGCGCCACGCAGAAGGTCGCCCTGATCGCTTCGAGCGAAGGCGGCATGGACATCGAGGAAGTGGCCCACTCCACGCCCGAGAAGATCATCACCGAGATGATCGATCCGATTGCTGGCATCACTGTCGAGCAGAGCAAGAAGGTCGCGGCCGCCATCGGCCTGACTGGCGCTTCCATCGACCAGGCCGTAGACATCTTCGCCAAGATCTACAAGTGCTACATGGAAACCGACGCGTCGCTGGTGGAAATCAACCCGCTGAACTGCGACTCCAAGGGCAACCTGATGGCCCTGGACGCAAAGTTCAACTTTGACGCCAACGCGCTGTTCCGCCACCCCGAAATCGTGGCCTTCCGCGATCTGGACGAAGAAGATCCGGCCGAAGTGGAAGCCTCCAAATTCGACCTGGCCTACATCAGCCTGGACGGCAACATCGGCTGCCTGGTGAACGGCGCCGGCCTGGCCATGGCCACCATGGACACCATCAAGCTGTTCGGCGGCGAACCGGCCAACTTCCTGGACGTGGGCGGCGGTGCCACCCCCGAGAAGGTCACCGAAGCCTTCAAGATCATGCTGAAGAACCCCAAGGTCGAAGGCATCCTGGTCAACATCTTCGGCGGCATCATGAAGTGCGACACCATCGCCACCGGCGTGATCACCGCTTGCAAGGCTGTGAACCTGAACGTGCCGCTCGTCGTGCGCATGAAGGGCACGAACGAAGAGCTGGGCAAGAAGATGCTGGCCGAGTCCGGCCTGCCCATCATCGCCGCAGACACCATGGCCGAAGCTGCGACCAAGATCGTTGCTGCCGTCAAGTAAGCCCGGAGAACACACATGTCGATCTACATCAACAAAGACACCAAGGTCATCACCCAGGGCATCACGGGCAAGACGGGCCAGTTCCACACCGAGAAGTGCCAGGAATACGCGAACGGCAAGAACGCCTTCGTGGCCGGCGTGAACCCGAAGAAGGCTGGCGAATCGATCTTCAACATCCCGATCTACGCCTCCGTCAAGGAAGCCGCTCACCAGACCGGCGCGACCGTGTCGGTGATCTACGTGCCCCCAGCAGGCGCTGCTGCCGCGATCTGGGAAGCCGTCGAAGCCGACCTGGACCTGGCGATCTGCATCACCGAAGGCATCCCAGTGCGCGACATGCTGGAAGTGCGCAACAAGATGAAGGCCAAGGAAGCCGCTGGTGGCAAGAAGACCCTGCTGCTGGGCCCCAACTGCCCCGGCCTGATCACGCCCGACGAAATCAAGATCGGCATCATGCCCGGTCACATCCACCGCAAGGGCCGCATCGGCGTGGTATCCCGTTCGGGCACGCTGACGTACGAAGCCGTGGCCATGCTGACCGAAGTCGGCCTGGGCCAGTCGAGCGCCGTGGGCATTGGTGGCGACCCCATCAATGGCCTCAAGCACATCGATGTGATGAAGGCGTTCAACGACGATCCAGACACCGACGCCGTGATCATGATCGGCGAAATCGGTGGTCCCGATGAAGCCGAAGCCGCCCAATGGTGCAAGGCCAACATGAAGAAGCCTATCGTCGGCTTCATCGCTGGCGTGACCGCCCCTCCCGGCAAGCGCATGGGCCACGCTGGCGCGCTGATCTCCGGTGGTGCCGACACGGCCGATGCCAAGCTGGCCATCATGGAAGAGTCCGGCTTCATCATCACGCGCAATCCTTCGGAACTGGGCAAGCTGCTCAAGGCCCAGCTGAAGTAAGTCACGCTTCGCCCACGGCAGTCGCCATGCGCTCTGCATGGCAGCCGCCAGACGGGCGAATCCACAGTGGCTCCAAGCGCCCGGAACCAAGGTTCCGGGCGCTTTTTTTTGCCCTCTGCGCCAGTCCACAGGTGTTTTTCCGGGGCCCTCGCACCCCCAAAAAGACGCTTTGCCCCGATGCCAGGGTGGCGGCACATATTCACACACCGGGACCAAGCGTCGCCCCATGTGACAAAAATGGCACCTCCGCCTGATGCCAAGCCCCGCGCCCGACAAGAACGGCACAGGAAGCATTCCCACCGCGTTGTTTGGTACAGAAATCCGCAGAAATGGCAGCCCCAAGGGCTGGGCGCAGTTATTGCTTGAAATGCTGTTCAATACCTGAGTGGAACAACAGCAAGTGGGCAGAAAATCCTCGGCACGGCGACTGAATGTGTGGCGTACCGATGGCTTTTGGAGCGCATTGGCGGGGCTGGCGACAGTGGCCCTGTGCGTGGTCACGGGCCTTGCCCAGCGGCTGGACCTTGCGCTGTATGACGCGGCCATCCGCACCACCACTCCCGCACCCCTGCCAGAAATCGCCATCGTCAACATCGACGACGCAAGCCTGGCTGCGCTGGGCCCCTGGCCCTGGTCCCGCGACATTCATGCGCGGCTGATCGATCAGCTGGCAGCCAGCGGCGCCAAGACCATCGTCCACACCGCCTACTTCACAGAGCCCCAGAGTGACCGGGGCCTTGGCCATGTGCGCAAGATCCGGGAATTGCTTGCCGCTTCCGGCGACAACGGTCCGTTGGCCACCGAACTCAGCCGCATCGCTGCCGACGCCGACCAGGCGCTCGACACGGATGCCCGCCTGGCCATTGCCATCCAGCGTGCGGGCAACGTGCTGCTGGCGTCGCGCTACGCCCCTGCGGGCACGCCCGCAGCGCTGCCGTCCCATGTGCGCCGCAGCACGCTGCCCGACCCCGGCACCTTTGCCACGCCCGTCCAGTCCGCGCAGCACCCCACTGGAAACCTGGGGGCCTCTGCCGCTGCCGTGGGCCACCTGTACCCAGAGGTGGACGAGGATGGAAAAACCCGCCGGGTGCCCCTGCTTTTGCGCTACGACAACGCCGGGATTCCTGCGCTGGCCCTGCTGGCGGCCCAGCACAGCCTTCACCTGGGGTCGAGTGACTTGCAGACCCAGGACATGCCCCCCGGGCTGCGCCTGGGAGGGCTGCTCATTGCAACAGATGCCACCGCCGTGATGCAACCGCGTGTGCAAACGGTACCGGGCGACAGCCCGGCATTCCCTACACACTCCTTCAGCAGCGTGCTCGACAGCAAAACGCCTGCCAGCAGTTTCAAGGGCAAGATTGTGCTGGTGGGCAGCAACACCGAGGCACTGGCGCCGCAGGGGGGGCAAGGCGCGCTGTACCCCGTTGAGACGCTGGCGCGCACCGTGTCCTCGATCCGGCAGGGCCTTGGCGTGCAGAAACCCACCTGGGGCCTCTGGGTATCGGGACTGGTGGCGGCGGGCGCGCTGTTGTACGTGGCATTGCTGACCCACCGGGTACGGGCGCCTGTTGCGCTGGGTGTTGGCGCAGCGCTGGTGCTGGCACTCGCAGCCGCCGGGTGGGGGCTGCTGCACTACGCGGGCCTGTGGGTTGCGCTGGCGCTGCCTGCCATCGGGCTCGCTGCAGGAATCGCCGCGAGCTTGCTGCTCGGATGGAAAAGCGGCCGGGGCCGCCCAGCATCGACCGAAGCCGCAGAGGCGGACCGGATGATGGGACTGGCCTTGCACGGACAGGGCCAGCTGGACATGGCGTTTGAGCGGCTGCGCAAAGTGCCCGCCAGCGACGCCTTGCTGGACAACCTGTACCACCTGGCCGAAGACTTCGAACGCAAACGCAACTTCGCCAAGGCCAAGGCAGTCTACGAACACATCCTGCGGCACAACCGGCAATACAAAGACACGCGAAGCCGCTACAAGCGGGCACGCGCCAAGGCCGACAGCGGCGGCCCCAACAGCCAGCCTGCGTCCATTCCCCCCCAGGGCGTCGCCGCCAGCCCACGGCTCCCAGGTGACGCCACGCTGGGCATGCCCATGCTGGGTCGCTACCAGATCGACCGGGAAATCGGCAAAGGGGCCATGGGCGTCGTGTACCTGGGGCGGGACCCAAAAATCGGGCGCGTGGTAGCCATCAAGACCCTGGCCCTGGGCCAGGAGTTCGAAGGCGATGCGCTGATCGATGCGCGGGCCAGGTTCTTCCGCGAAGCCGAGACAGCCGGGCGCCTGCAGCACCCCCACATCGTGACCATCTTCGATGCAGGCGAAGAGCATGACCTGGCCTACATCGCGATGGAGTTTCTCAAAGGCCGGGATTTGTCCCATGCCTGCGCGAAGGAACATTTGCTGCCCGTGGCCACTGTGCTGTCGATTGCCGCGTGTGTGGCCGATGCGCTGGACTACGCCCATGCCCACAACGTGGTGCACCGCGACATCAAGCCCGCCAACATCATGTTTGACAGCCCCACCCAGGCGGTGAAGGTGACGGACTTTGGCATTGCGCGCATTACCGACTCCAGCAAGACCCGCACGGGACTGGTGCTCGGCACCCCCAGCTTCATGTCGCCGGAGCAGCTCGCCGGGAAAAAGGTGGACGGACGGTCGGACCTGTACTCGCTGGGCATCTCGCTGTTCCAGCTGCTGACCGGCACCCTTCCGCTGCGGGGCGCCTCCATGACCGAGCTGATGCACAAGATCGCCAGTGTGGACGCGCCGGACATCCGCGAGTTGCGCCCCGACCTCTCCCCTGCCGTCGCCCGGGTGGTGGCGCTGGCCCTGCAAAAACGCCCGGAGGCCCGCTACCAGACAGGCCGCCAGTTTGCCGCCGATCTGCGGCAGGCTGCCGCTGGAACAGCCGGTGCCGAGAGCCTGCCCGCGCCCGAAACAGTGGTCTATGATGCGGACCGCGATGCAACAGGGCATGAGATGACGGATTTTCAGGAAACCGTGATGGATCCCCCCGCCGTGCGGGGAGCGTCAACCCCGCCCGTTTCAGGCGCCCAATGACGCTCGCCCACACATCCATGACCTACGAATTTTTCGCGCGGACCGACAAGGGCCGGGTGCGCACCAACAACGAAGATGCGGTGGCGGTCGATCGCGAAGCGCAGGTCGCCATACTCGCAGACGGCATGGGCGGCTACAACGCCGGAGAAGTGGCCAGTGGCATGGCCACCACGTTCATCCGCACCGAAATGGCCCGCTGGCTGGCCCAGGCGGGCACCACGCCCCAATCCACCGATGTGCGGCGTGCGCTGGAAATCTGCGTGGAGAATGCCAACCATGCCATCCTGGGTGCATCGCTGTCGAACCCCCAATATGCGGGCATGGGGACCACCCTGGTCGTCGCCGTGTTCCATGGCAGCCGCCTCATCCTCGGGCACATCGGCGACTCGCGCTGCTACCGGCTGCGGGATGGTGCGCTGCAGCAGATCACGCGGGACCACTCGTGGCTGCAAGAGCAGATAGACGCAGGCCTGCTGACAGCCCAGCAGGCGGCGCTATCGTCCAACCGCAACCTGGTGACCCGTGCCTTGGGGGTCGAGCCCAACGTCATGATGGAAGTCAACGAGTTCCAGGTGGCCGCCAATGACCTCTTCCTGCTGTGCTCGGATGGGCTCACGGACATGGTGTCCGACCCCGACCTTGCGGAGATGGTGCGTGCGCAGCTTGCGCTGGAAGAAAAAGCCACATTGCTCATCGACACCGCCAACGCGAACGGCGGGCGTGATAACGTGAGCGTGCTGCTGGTGCAGGCCGCTGCGGGAGGCAAGAAGCGCGGCCTCATGTCCCGATTGCTAGGGGCCGCCTGAACGGCCCAAACCACAACAATTCATCACATCAGGAGTGGATCATGCCGAGAATGATCGTTTCAATCGACGGGGTCGTCATCAAGGAAGTGCAACTGACCAAGGAGCGGACCACGCTCGGCCGACGCCCGTACAACGATATCGTGATCGACAACCTCGCCGTGAGCGGGGAGCACGCCGTGATCCACATGGCAGAACACGAGGTCGAAATCGAAGACCTGGGCAGCACCAACGGCACCTATGTGAATGCCAAAGCCGTCAAGCGCCAGGATCTGCGCAACGGTGACACGATCGAAGTGGGCAAGTACAAGATTCGCTTCCTGCAGGAAGCCGAGGGCCAGAACTTCGAAAAGACCATGATCTTCAAGCCGGGCATGGTGCCCCCCGTGGGCGCAGCGGCACGGCCTGTCCCGGCAGCGCCCGCCCCCATCGCCGCTGTGATCCGCGTCATGTCGGGCGCGGCAGCAGGACGTGAGGTGTCTTTGCAAAAGGTGGTGACAACCATCGGCAAGCCCGGCGTGGCCGTTGCTTCCATCACCAAGCGCCACCAGGGCTTTGTGCTGGCCCATGTGGAGGGCCCTGAAATGCCGCTGCTCAACGGCGCCTCCATCGGCGCGTCTCCCGTGCCGCTCAAGCATGGAGACCGGCTGGAACTGGCCGGCACCGAGATGCAGTTCGAACAAGGCTGACGATCGGCGCTGGTGCGGCGCCCTCGTGGCATTTGCATCAGCACCGCTATCGACCACTGACACCCCCATGCGGCCAGGCCCATGCGACAGCAGCTCTCGCACCTGTTTCTGCGCCGCTGGCGGCGCATTGCCGTCACCCTGATACCGCTGGTTTTTGCGCTGCTGCACATCTCGGATGTGCTCCACCTCCAGGTGTTGGAGCGGCTGGACAACATTATTTATGACACGCGTTTGCGGGTCACCATGCCCCGCACGCTGGACGAGCGCATCGTCATCATCGACATCGACGAAAAAAGCCTGGGCCAGATCGGACAGTGGCCCTGGAGGCGCGACAAGCTGGCAGCCCTGGCGCGCGAACTGTTCGAGCGGCAGCAGGTATCCGTACTGGGGTTCGATGTGGTGTTCGCCGAGGCGGACGAGAGCTCAGGCCTGTCCACATTGCGCGAGCTGGCCCAGGGCCCATTGCGCAATCAAACCGGGTTTCAAGAGCAGCTGGAACGTCTCGCACCCTCGCTGAACTACGACGCACTGTTCGCGCAATCACTGCAAGGCCGCCCAGTGGTTCTGGGCTACTACCTATCAGGCGATGACCGCGACGGCATTACCAAGGGGGCACTCCCCCCGCCCGCGCTGCCACTGGACCGCCTGCGTGGCCTGCCACTGATCGCCACATCGTGGAAAGGCTACAGCAGCAACATCGAAAGCCTGGCCGCCGCCGCACCCACCGCCGGGTTCTTCAATTCGATCACCGATGAGGATGGCGTGGTGCGCTCCCTCCCGCTGCTGGCCGAGTACCAGGGGCAGTATTACGAATCCCTGGCCCTGGCCATGTTTCGCGCCGTGATTGGCTCGCCAGACATCCACCCGGGCTTCGCCAACCCAGTCCCCAACGGCTCGCACGACGCACTGCAGAGCATTGTGCTGCGCGACGATGGCCGCGCCTTGGCCCTGCCCGTGGATGATCAGCTGGCCACCCTCATCCCCTACCGGGGCCCGGGTGACGCCCGGGGTGGCTCGTTCCGGTACGTCTCGGCTTCGGATGTTCTGGAGGGAAAGCTTTCGCCAGGCCAACTCAAAGACCAGCTGGTGCTGGTGGGCTCCACCGCCCCCGGCCTCCTGGACCTGCGGGTGACCCCGGTCGGCAGGACCTATCCGGGCGTCGAGGCGCACGCCAATGTGCTCTCGGCCTTTCTGGACGGCAAGAACATCGTGCGGCCAGACTACGCCGTAGGATTTGATGCCTTGCAACTGCTGTGTGCCGGATTGCTGCTGGCCGTGGCATTGCCCCTGCTGTCAGCGTCCGCAGCCGTGCTGCTCAGCGGCGGTGTGGTGGCATCGCTGGTGGGCCTCAACCTCTGGCTCTATCTGGCCCATGGGCTGGCTCTACCACTCGCCACCGCTGTGGTGATGGCGCTGCTGGCGTTTGCACTCAACATGGCCTATGGCTACTTTGTGGAAAGCCGCTCCAAGCGCGAACTGGCCACCCTGTTCAGCGCCTATGTGCCACCCGAACTGGTGGCCGAGATGGTCAAGCAGCCCGAACACTACAGCATGCAGGCCACTAACCGCGAATTGACGGTGATGTTCTGCGACATGCGCGGCTTCACTGCTATGTCGGAGCGCATGGAGCCACTGCAGCTGCAGGCGCTGCTCAACGAGGTGTTCAGCAAACTCACCCACATCATCCGCAGCCACCGGGGCACCATCGACAAATACATGGGCGATTGCGTCATGGCCTTCTGGGGAGCTCCCGTCGCCACCCCGGACCACGCCCACCTGGCAGTATCGGCCGCTATGGAGATGGCCCAGGCCATTGGGCAGATCAACGCCGACCACCGACAGCGTGGCCTGCCTGAAATCGGGGTGGGCATCGGGCTCAACACCGGTGTCATGTGCGTCGGCGACATGGGCTCAGACATCCGCCGCGCCTACACCGTCATCGGCGATGCCGTGAACCTGGGCTCACGGCTGGAAGGCCTGTCCAAACACTATGGGACCGCCATTGTGGTGAGCGAAAGCGCTAAATCGCTGGCCCCCCAATTCGCCTGGCAACAGATGGACCGTGTCCGCGTCAAAGGCAAGGCCCAGGCCGTCCCCATCTACCAGCCACTGGCCAAACTGGACCAGCTACCACATCGCCAAGCGGAAGAGCTGGAGGTGTGGACGCAATTTCTCGCAGCCTATGCCGCCCAGGAATGGGCACAATGTGATGCACTGTTGACGCGGCTGAGAGGGTTTGATCCCCACGCCGTGTTGCATGCGCTGTACGCCGAGCGCGTGGCCAGCTTTCGGTTGTTGCCTTACAACCCAGACTGGGACAGCGCCACCAACTTCGATACCAAGTAGGCGAGCAAGCAAAAAGCGGGAAGGCTTCACATGCAGATTCGCGTGCTGGGTTGCTCCGGCGCCATCGCCAAGGACTGTCGCACGACATCGTTCTTGATTGGAGACCGCATCCTTATCGATGCGGGCACCGGCGTGGGCGATCTGACCCTGGAGGAAATGAGCCGCATCGACCATGTGCTCCTCACCCACTCCCACCTCGACCACATCGCCGCACTGCCGCTGATGCTGGATTCGGTCTCATCCTTGCGCCGCAGCCCCGTGCAGGTTCACGCACTACAAGCCACCATCGAGGCGCTCCAGGCCCATGTGTTCAACAACATCATCTGGCCGGACTTCAGCACCATTCCGTCGCAGGCATCACCATTCCTTCAATACCAGCCGTTCAAGACTGGCGATTTGATGACGATTGATGGCACTGAAATCGAAGCATTCCCCGCGCGCCACACCGTGCCCGCCGTCGGCTTCGCCGTGCGCGGGCACACGGGCTGGTGGGTTTTCAGCGGCGACACCGAACGCAACCAGCCGTTCTGGGACCGGGTCAACGCGATGCCCGTGAGCTACCTCGTCATAGAAACCGCCTTCAGCAACCGCGAACGCGATCTTGCCCGCCGCAGCCTGCACCTGTCGCCCGACACGCTGGCCCAGGAGTTGGCGCATATCGATCCCTCAAATAGTTTTCCCATCTACATCACACACACCAAGCCTTCAGAGACCGAACTCATCATGGAGGAAATTCGGCAGCTGGATGGCACAAGCGGCTCTCTGCGCCCACATGACATCCGGTGGCTGGTTGCGGGCCAAGCGCTGGAGGTTTGAGGCACCGGCTTGACAATACTGGCTGACAAAAATGTAAGACATTGGGGTTTGAAGGGGCTTTTTTTGACGTACACCAGATCGATCAAGTACCTGCCTCCTGGGAGGTTTGTGAACAATTTTGAAGAACACGCTTCTTTGCCAAGGTTTGTTCGTCAAATGCTTGACTTTGCTGATTCGTCACCCCCTCACAGGGGTGCAAGTTGCCTGTTGCGAGGCTGGGCAACGCAGTCGAGCAGCCGCCCGATGCAGCCCGGCTCGGTAGGCACGCAGATTGCATAGCAACTGCGCATTTGCAACTTTTCTTAGGAGTTTTTTATGAAGCGCTCTATCCAAAAGGGTTTTACCCTGATCGAACTGATGATCGTTGTCGCGATCATCGGTATTCTGGCTGCTGTGGCACTGCCTGCTTACCAAGACTATACGGTGCGCGCACGTGTTACTGAAGGTTTGGCACTTGCAGGTGCAGCAAAACTAGCTGTTGGCGAAAACAATGCAAACGGTAACGCCTTCGGCGCGGGTTATGGCGGCACCGTAGCGACCCGCTCTGTTGGCGCAACAGCCTGCGCCGCTGCTGGCGCTTGCACGGTTGCTGAGTTGCAAACTGCATTTGCAACTGCAAATTCGCTCGGAATTGGCATTGCCCAAGCTGCAGGTCACATCTCTATTGGATACCTGCCAGTGGTTCAGCCTGCTGCTGCGAATCGTTTGGTGTTGAACGTAACAGCCAACGGTGCTGCGCTGGCTGGTACTGCAACCGCTAGCACGCCTGCTACAGTGAATCTGCGCTGGGATTGCTATGCTTTCGGCATCGCCACACGCGCCACTTTGGCCGTGGCTGGCGGCCCCACGCTGCCCGTTCGCTTTGCACCTGCTGAGTGCCGCTAATTAGACAAATAAAAAGAGCGCTTCGGCGCTCTTTTTATTTGGATTTTATCTTTTAATGAAATGTTAGTGACTGAATCCCTGCGACTGCAGTCAGCTTTGCGTGCATCAGGTTTTCATTTGATATGCAGCCTCATAATTGGGTTAATGGCTGCCGCGTTGGTTTTTGGGTTATGGTATCCACATCCATATGGGGATTTCGCCGGGGGTCGGGATTTATTTTTGTTGATAATTTCCATCGATATCGTCTGTGGCCCAATGCTCACGGCAGTTGTTTTTGACCCCAAGAAACCACGATCAGAATTGTGGCGAGATTTAGGATTTATTTTTATCATTCAACTGGGAGCGCTCTCATATGGATTGAATATCCTATGGCATGCACGTCCAGTATATTTGGTTCAAGAGGTAGATCGATTTAAAGTCATTACACTGCCAGAACTGGAAATGACTAAAGTGGCTAACCTGGAAGAAGCACTACGCCCGCGTTGGAATGCAGGGCCAATGGTCATTGCAATCCGAGATCCTAAAGACGCACGAGAGCGCCAAGAAGTGATGTTCGAGTCCGTGCAAGGGGGTAGAGACTATGCCGAACGCGCAGATTTTTATATTCGCTATGAAGGGGACGCTGCTGCAAAATCCCTCAAGAGAGCTAAAAATTTACGTGATTTCCTGAAAAAATTTCCACAACAAGAAAGCGCCGCAAAAAAAATAATCAATCTAAATGATTCTAATTATGATGATTTTTTTTACTTACCCGTTGTTGCGCGACGCGATTGGATTGCTATTTTGGACAACAAAGGAATGATTCGAGGATTTTTGAAAGGTGATGGCTTTTGAATTTTAGACCAAGAGCCGCTTCAATCGCATTTTTCAACACCTGAGTTCAGCCAAAAGAGCAACCATCCTTGCAGTCCACTGAATCATCACGAGCGACTCAATTCACAACCGGGGTGATTCAGAACTTACCGTCCATGCTCCCGACCTTCCACCTTTTTTCTCTATCACGTGGACGCCATGAATCACCATTCCTCGATCCACCGCCTTGCACATGTCATAAACGGTAAGCAAGGCCACCTGAACCGCCGTCAGCGCCTCCATCTCCACACCGGTGGGGCCCACCGTCTCAACAGTGGCCGTGCATTGAATAGCGTTTTCGGCGGGCACTGACTCCAGCTCCACCGCCACCCGCGTCAACGCCAGCGGATGGCACAGCGGAATCAAATCGCTGGTTTTCTTCGCGGCCATGATGCCTGCGATGCGGGCAATGCCCAGCACGTCTCCCTTCTTGGCCGTGCCGCCCTCGATGATGGCCAGGGTTGCCGGTTGCATCTCGATGCGGCCAGTCGCTACGGCGATGCGGTGGGTGGCGGGTTTGGCGCCTACGTCCACCATGTGGGCTTGGCCTTGGGCGTCGAAGTGGGTGAGGGAAGACATGGCAGTGGGTCGCAAATGGTTGTTGTTACGAAACAATCGGTGGCTCAGGGCATCATACGGGCATGCGGAATCGCTTTTGGTCCCGGGGGCTTGCCGCCCCACTTCGGCCCCATCCCCTTGCTGTTCTTGATATTTTTTCGCTTTTCTGGCGCGCTAGTCATGCTTTGATTGCTATAAATATTATGGCAATTTGCTTGGTTTTCCCAGCCCATGCCCAGTCGCATTTGCCCACCCTCGGCGAAAGCGGCGACCTCACCACCAGCGCCGAACGCCGCCTGGGCGACCGCATCATCCGCGAGCTGTACCGGGACCCCGACTACATCGATGATCCTGTCATCGCAGACTATGTGCAGGGCATCTGGCAGCCGCTGATGGAGGCGGCCCGGGCGCGCGGAGAGCTTTCTGCCGAGCTGGAGGAGCGCTTCGCCTGGGAGATTCTGCTGGGACGGGACCGCACGGTGAACGCGTTCGCCCTACCCGGCGGCTACCTGGGCGTGCACCTGGGCCTGGTGGGGGTGGTGGCGACACGTGATGAACTCGCATCGGTGCTGGCGCACGAACTCAGCCATGTGACCCAGCGACACATCTCGCGCCTGATCACGCAGCAAAGCAAGCAAACCCCGCTGCTGCTGGGGGCGCTGGTGCTGGGGGCCCTGGCGGCCAGCAAGAACCCCGGTGCCACGCAGGCCCTGGTGGTGGGCGGCCAGGCCCTGGCCATGCAGAACCAGCTGAACTTTTCGCGCGATATGGAGCGGGAGGCGGACCGCATCGGCTACGGGCTTATGGCACCCGCCGGGTTCTCGCCTCTTGGTTTTGTGAGCATGTTTGACAAGCTGCAGCAGGCCAATCGACTCAATGACAATGGCTCGTGGCCCTATCTGCGCAGCCATCCGCTGACCACCGAGCGCATGGCAGACATGCAATCGCGCCACCCACCCGGCGCCAACCCCGGCCAGGCAGGGGCCACCTCGCTCAAGCATGCCATGGTGGCGGCCCGCGCCCGGGTGCTCTCCAACCCCGGGGTGGACACCTTGCGCCAATGGGTCCAGGAGCCCCAAGGCATCGGGTTCGCGGCACAGCCGCCGCAACGGCGTGCGGCGGTGCTCTATGCAGCAGCCCTGGGGGCGCAGCAGCTGCGGGACATGGCGGGTGCACGGTCGGCGGCGCAAAAGCTCGAAGCGCTGGCGCAGGCCGACGCTGCCGCGCTGCGGCTTGGGCGCTTGCTGCGCGCTGAGATTGAGCTGGCTGCTGGTGATGTCTCGGCAGCGCAGACGGCACTACCAGAAGCAAAAGGCGTCGGCACCAACACACGCAGGCCTGAGCTGCTGCTGCGCACCCAGATCCTACTCAAGGCAGGCCAGCCCAGCGCAGGGACGGGCGCACTGCAGACCTGGGTGGCCAACCACCCTAAGGATGCCAGCGCATGGCACCTGCTAGCGGCCGTGTGGCAGGCCCAGGGGCAGGGGTTGCGCGCCATCCGCGCGGAAGCCGAGGCCCATGCCGCGCGCTATGACTATGCGGCGGCGGTGGACCGGTTCAAAGCAGGCCAGGACCTGGCCCGCCGTGGTGGCGCCGCAGCGGACCACATCGAGGCGTCGATCATCGACACCCGGCTGCGCGCCATGGAGTCACTTCTTCGTGAACAAGCCGCCGAGCGCTGACTCGATCAGCACGCCCAGCACCGAGTAGATGAGCGAGCCCAGCAGGGCTGCGCCAAAGCCCGCGACATGGAAGCCGTCGAGCACACTGGCGGCCGCCCAGAACATGAGCGCGTTGATCACAAACAGGAACAGCCCCACCGTGACAATAGTGACCGGCAGCGTAAGCACCACCAGCACCGGCCGCAGCACCACGTTGAACAACCCGATCACGAAGGCCGCAATCAATGCCGAGGGAAAGCTTTTCACCTCGACACCGCTGTAGATGTACGCCACGAACAACAGCGCGGCTGCGCTGAGCAGCCATTTGAGAAGAAGTTTCATGGCCTAAGAATAGCACCGGCCAGTGACCCACAAAAAAGGGCCTGGCAGGCCCTTTTTTGTCACAGCACCTGCTCCGATCAGAGGACAGGCCCTTTGGCGTCTTTCGACGCGCCCAGTCACTCCAGCGCCAACACCCATAGGGTGCCAAAACCTGTGAGCAGGCTGCCCATGAGGGTGCCCGGTCTGGGCGTTGGCCAGCGGCGGCCCGCAGTCTGGCCTTTCTCCGCATCCTCCGGGGCGTCGGATTTGGGACGACGAGCGTCCACCACCTGGGCCGCAGAGGGCTGGGCTGCCTGCAGTTGTTCCGTCAGCTCCACCAAGGGTCCCTTGGCCACCACCGTGGTCACGCTGTTCGCAGGGGCCCGCAGGCCGGGGAGGATCTGGGCAAACAGTTTGTCCGCCCACTTGGTGCGCCAGTTTTCGCGGGCACTGTGGCTCACCCATTTGCTGATACGGTGGGTCATGCGCGGGGCGCAGGCCACCAGCACCCACTGGGTCGGCGCCGCTGCTTCACGGGCAAACAGGGGCGCAAGCACCTGCTGGGCATACGCTGCGTCGTCCACGTACACGATGACTCTGTCCATACCGCCTCCTGTGAAAGCCCCGAGGCCCCGGGGCGTGAAACACTCCCCCGGGGCCATCGATCAGATCAATGCTGCTGTTCGGCAGGCGCTGTAGCGGCGCGGCGCGAAAGAATGAACTTCCCAGCCGCCAACACCAGCAGTGCACCCGCCACGCTGGCACCGTACTTGACCGTGTCAAGCACATCGCCCGAGGCGTCCAGCGGCATCTTCAGCATCCACTGCCACTTGTCGGGGTTGGCCAGTGCGGGGTCGGTGACCAGCATGCCACCGGCGATCCAGCCCAGCAGCATGCCGCCCAGCGTGATGATCATCGGGAAGCGCTCCATGAGCTTGATGACCAGCTGGCTGCCCCAGACGATGATCGGGATGGAGATCAAGAGGCCCAGCACGACCAGCAGGAACTGGTGTTCGCCCGCGTTCTGTGCAGCGCCAGCAATCGCGATCACGTTGTCCACGCTCATCACCAGGTCGGCCACGATGATGGTCTTGATGGCGGCCAGCAGCTTGTCGCTGCCCTGCACGTCGCCATGGCCTTCTTCATCGGGGGCCAGCAGCTTGACACCAATCCACACCAGCAGGATGGCGCCCACGAACTTGAGGAAAGGCAGTGCCAGCAGGGTCATCGCAAAAGCGATCAGGATCACACGCAGGATGATGGCGCCCGCCGTGCCCCAGATGATGCCCTTGGTGCGCTGTGCGGGGGGCAACTTGCGGCAGGCCAGCGCAATGACCACAGCGTTGTCGCCACCCA
Source organism: Acidovorax sp. Q11 (assembly GCF_054950075.1). Lineage (NCBI taxonomy): Bacteria > Pseudomonadati > Pseudomonadota > Betaproteobacteria > Burkholderiales > Comamonadaceae > Acidovorax > Acidovorax sp. Q11. Next base: position 169,198 of record NZ_JBUDZG010000001.1, read on the forward strand.
GCAGGATGTCGATGATGATGATCTGGCCCAGTGCGAGCCAGAATTCGGGCGATGCCAAAAAGTCCATAAATTCCTCAGTATCAAGAGCGCGAAGGGAGGATCTCGCCGCCACTGTAGCGCCGAGTCCATCCCTGGGATAGAGGGCCTGCGGTCGGAGGATCAGGGACTTGCCACCGCGCTGCGGGGGGCGCGGCACGCGAAGAGGCAGCCTTGATCAGCCCACCGTGGGCCCATCAAAGGTCTTGCTCGGTTCAGCCCATGGAGCATGGGCGTGGAACCCGGAACGCCGGAAGCGATGCTTCGTATTGACGACGAATCCGATGCCTTGCACTGCGACTACCAGGGCCGGGCCCCGCTGCAATACAAGTCGGGAGCTACTCCCCTTCGAGCCCTCGATTGGAACATTGCCAGCGCGGCGGCGCAAGGGTCGGCATGTTGTGGTTACTGCGTATGAACGCCTCTGCTTCGGATGCCCCTTCGGATAACACCACCGCCAGCATCCCCCGGGCGGGCGGCTATGATCCAGCCCCCTTGTGTTCTGCCCGTCCATGGCCGCCATCCACATCACCGACATCGAAGCCGCCATCAACCACTGGCGCCAGCGCGCGCCATCGCCGGATGGCGTGGCGCTGGCGCCAGAGATCGAGGCCCTTGGAGAAGCGTATGCGCTGATGGTCTACCACCGCCAGACCACCATCGGCGAAAGCGACCTGCCCGCACGCGCGCTGGTTGCATGGCATGCCTGGTACGACACGACCCCCGACACCCCCTGCATCGCCATCTGCTCCACCAGCCAGGGGGATGATCTGTGCAAAGGCTGCGGGCGCACTTTTGATGAGGTACAGCACTGGCCTGCCATGAGCCCCGTAGAAAAGCGCGTGGTGTGGCGCCGCATCACCATGGAGCATTCTGCGTGGCGCTTCAACCGCTACGCCGAGCGTGCGGCCGAGGGAGCCTCAACACCCCCACCACCCGCGCCCTGAGACCGGCAAGGGCAGGGGCTGTACGCCAACCTCCGCAGCGGCTATGGTGGAGCCATGCTGCGCCTAACCCAAGCCCCGAACATCGCCATCGCCACACTGTGGGCCGACCTGCTGTGCGAGGCAGGCATGACGGCATCGGTGCAGCGCCAGTACCTGGGAGCCGCCGCCGGGCACCTGCCGCCCGACCAGTGCCTGCCCGAGATCTGGCTGGACTACGACGAACACGCCACCCGCGCACGCGCCCTGCTGCAAGCGTTGCAGGCCCTGCCGCAGCGCCACTGGGCCTGCCGCTGCGGCGAAATTGTGGAAGGCGGCTTCGAGCAGTGCTGGCAATGTGGCGCACTCATGCCACGGGACTGAAACTGAAACGCCTGCCCGCGCATGCCGGCACCTGAGCACGCAGACGAACATTCACGCCATTAATTCGATAGCAACAAAGGCATGTCTATCGCGCGGCGAAGGCCTTTTCCAGCCTGAGAATCTACTTCCAGCGCACGGGCTCCACATGCACACTGCCCAAGATACTGCTCAGTGTGATGGAGCCTTCCTGCACCGTGGCCTGCAACTGCATGCTGCGCTCAGCCAACTGCGCTAGAGCCTGGGAGGCTTCGGTAGGAATGCGCCAGACCTGTAGTTTGTCCAGGCGCGACAGCTTGGTTTCAATGCCCTTCCACCAGATCTCTGCTGCATGGTTGAAGCAGTACACGATCACGGAATCTGCCTTGCTGCAGGCTTTGGTCAGCGGCTTGTCTTCCGGCTGGCCCACCTCGATCCACACGCGCTTGCGCCCGGTGAAGTCGGTCAACGAGGCGTCCGGATCATCGGGGTCTGACAGTCCTGCGCCAAATGCCAGGGTGGCATCGCCGTTGCAAAGATCATTGAGCTGGTGCGCCTGGATGGCCAAAGCGGCCAGCCGGACCATCATGCGCTCGTCGGTCTCGCTGGGGTGGCGTGCGAGCGTGAGCGCATGGTCGGCGTAGTAGCCGTGGTCGATGTCGGCGATTTGCAGGTTCGCCTTGAAAATGGTGGATTTGATGGCCATGCAGCCTCGCTATAAAATGAATAGCTGCCAGCGCTTACCAGATGCGCGCCAGTGGCCAAAATATGTCAAAAATCCGGCAGCACATGCCCCCGGCTGGGGCACAAGCCAGTAACACCGAAGACCCGGGGCTTGGTCGGGCCACAGTTTGCGCCCCTGGGGTGAGGCGCGCAGCGACGCCTCGGGGGGTCAGGCCCGGCGAGCCAGCTCGGCCGCCTTGCCCACGTAGCTGCCCGGCGTCATCGCCAGCAGGCGGTCTTTTTCTGCCTGGGGGATTTCCAGCGAGTTGATCAGCCCGTGCAGCGCCTCGGCCGTCACAGTCTTGCCGCGGGTCACTTCCTTGAGCTTTTCGTAGGCGCCTTGCACACCAAAGCGGCGCATCACCGTCTGGATGGGTTCGGCCAGCACTTCCCAGGCGGCGTCCAGGTCTTCGGCCAGGGCCTCTTCGTTGATTTCCAGCTTGTTCAGGCCCGTGAGCAGCGAGGCGTAGGCCAGCGTGGCATAACCCAGCGCCACGCCCATGTTGCGCAGCACGGTGCTGTCGGTCAGGTCGCGCTGCCAGCGGCTGATGGGCAGCTTTTCAGACAGGTGCTTGAGCAGCGCGTTGGCCAGGCCCAGGTTGCCTTCGGCGTTCTCAAAGTCGATGGGGTTGACCTTGTGCGGCATGGTGCTGGAACCAATCTCGCCCGCCTTCAGGCGCTGCTTGAAGTAGCCCAGGCTCACATAGCCCCAGATATCGCGCGACAAGTCGATCAGGATGGTATTGGCACGCGCCACGGCGTCGAACAGCTCGGCCATGTAGTCGTGCGGCTCGATCTGGATCGAGTACGGCTGGAAGGTCAGGCCCAGGCCCAGGGGTTCGGGCGTTTCGATGACCTTCTTGCTGAAGGCTTCCCAGTCAAACTCGGGCCAGGCGGACAGGTGGGCGTTGTAGTTGCCCACGGCGCCGTTCATCTTGCCCATGATCTTGACGGCGGCGATCTTCTCGCAGGCCGTCTGCAGGCGCATCACTACGTTGGCCATTTCCTTGCCCACGGTGGTGGGGCTGGCTGTCTGGCCATGGGTGCGGCTGAGCATGGGCACGTCGGCAAAGGCATGGGCCATTTCGCGCAGCTTGAGCACGATGCGGTCCAGGCCCGGCAGCACGACCTGGTCGCGGCCCGAGCGCAGCTGCAGCGCGTGGCTGGTGTTGTTGATGTCTTCGCTGGTGCACGCAAAGTGCACAAATTCGGAGGCCTTTTCCAGCTCGGGGCGGGCTTCGAACTTGCTCTTGATCCAGTACTCGACCGCCTTCACGTCGTGGTTGGTGGTCTTTTCGATGTCCTTGATCGCTGCTGCGTCGGCTTCGGAGAAGTTCTTGACCAGGCCCAGCAAGTAAGCGCGTGCTCCGGTGGTGAGTGGCTTGAATTCAGCAAAACCCGCGTCCGACAGCGCGATGAACCAGGCCACTTCCACCTGCACGCGGCGGTGCATGTAGCCGTGCTCGCTCATGATCGGGCGCAGGGCGGCAAGTTTGGTGGCGTAACGGCCGTCAAGCGGCGACAGGGCGGTGATGGTGGACAGGCTCATGGCGCGCAATTGTAGGCGGGGTGTGTAGGCGCCACGCATCAGTCAGCCTCACGCCGGGTCGCTGTCGATAGAATCAAACCCGAATTGTTCAGCATCCCCGCGCACTGGAAGACACACCATGAAATTGATCGGAGCCACCGCCAGCCCCTACGTGCGCAAGGTACGTATCGTGATGGCTGAGAAAAAGCTCGACTACCAGTTCGTGCAGGAAAACGTCTGGGCGGATGACACCCACATCGCCACCTCCAACCCGCTGGGCAAGGTGCCTTGCCTGGTGATGGAAGGCGGCGAGGCGGTGTTTGACTCCCGCGTGATCGTCGAATACCTCGACACCCTGTCGCCCGTGGGCAAGCTGATTCCGTCGCAGGGCCGCGAACGCGCCGAGGTCAAGACCTGGGAGGCGTTGGCCGACGGCGTGATGGACGCCGCCATCCTGGCACGCCTGGAAGCCACCTGGGCCCACCGCAAGGACAGCGAACGCAGCCAGGCCTGGATCGACCGCCAACTGGTCAAGGTGAACGACGGCCTCAAGTCCATGAGCCAGGGCCTGGGCGACAAGCCGTATTGCAGCGGCATCCACCTGAGCCTGTCCGACATTGCCGTGGGCTGCGCACTGGGCTGGCTGGAGTTCCGCTTCCCCGACATCGCCTGGCGCAGCGAGTACCCCAACCTGGGCAAGCTGCTCGACAAGCTGATGCTGCGCCCGAGCTTCGCCGATACCAAGCCGTCCTGAGCGGCCAGCGCAGGCAGCCCCGGTTTGGCAAAGACCCCGTGCCGGGCTTGCCGTATGCTCGGGTGCTTATGAACGAAATGGTTCAAAACCCTTCGAAAGCACCTGGCACGCGCGCCACGCGGCAGCGTGCCGCCCGCGAAGCCGCCGCCACCCCGGGCGCCGACCGCGTGCGCGTCAACGACCCGGACCGCACCATGGCCAACATCCTGCAGGTGGCCACGGCGGAGTTTGCCGACAAGGGCCTGGCGGGCGCACGCATTGACGAGATCGCGGCACTGACCAGCACCAGCAAGCGCATGATCTATTACTACTTCGGTAGCAAGGAAGGTCTGTACGTGGCGGTGCTGGAGGAGGCCTACCGGCGCATCCGGCGCATCGAATCGGAACTGCACCTGGAAGACCTGGCGCCCGAGCAGGCCCTGCGCACCCTGGTGGGCTTCACGGTGGACTACCAGCTCGCCAACCCCGACTTCATCCGCCTGGTGATGAACGAGAACATGCACCGGGGCGAGTTCATCAGCAAGTCGGCCACGATCCAGGAGCTGAACATCCCCGTCATCCATGCCGTGCGTGACGTGTACCAGCGTGGCGTGGCGGCAGGTGTGTTCCGCCCCGACGTGGACCCGGTGGACCTGCACATGTCCATCTCGGCCCTGTGCTTCTTCAACGAGGCCAACCGCCACACCTTTGGTGCGATCTTCAAGCGCTCGCTCGATACCCCTGCCGCCACGGCGCAACGCCGTGAATCGATCATCGAGATGATCGTGCGTTTTCTGCGGCCCTGAACCACGGCGGCCGGCTTGGCCCGGTGCCTTTGCCAGCCAGCCCCCTGCAGCCCATGCGGGCATGGCAACCCGTCCTCGCTCCAGCCTGCCGCATGGCTGCGTCCTGCAATGACAAACCATGCAGGGTTTGCACCTGGATCAAATACTAACCAGTTCGTACAAACTTCTTCCAGCGTTTCAATACAACGACTGGAGACACCATGTTCGCACTGGCCGACCGCGTGCTGCGGGGATACACCCGCCTGCTGGATGCACTGGCAGGCCTGTGCCTTGCCGTCATGGTGGTGCTGGTGTTTGGCAACGTGGTGCTGCGCTACACCATGAACTCCGGCATCACGGTGTCGGAAGAACTCTCGCGCTGGCTGTTCGTGTGGCTGACCTTCATGGGCGCTGTGGTGGCGCTGCGCGAACACAGCCACCTGGGCGTGGACGCCCTGGTTCTGCGCCTGCCCACATGGGGCAAAAAAATCTGCCTTGTGCTGGCGCAGGCAGCCATGCTCTACGTGTCCTGGCTGCTGCTCACGGGCAGCTGGTCGCAAACGGTCATCAACTGGGAGACCGAAGCCCCCGTCACCGGGGCCTCCGTGGGCATCTTTTACGCCAGCGGCGTGCTCATGGGTGCCTCGGCCATCGCCATCCTGTTGCGCGATCTGCTGCGCACGCTGTTCGTTCCCCTGGCCGACCATGAACTGATCATGGTGCAGGAGAGCGAGGAAGCCGCCGCGCTGGAGCAGATCCAGCGCGATGCAAAAGCGGCCACCGACACCCCAGGCGCGAACAAGCCCTGACGACCACCTGCCTGGAACCACTCCCATGACCGTTGCGATCTTCCTCGGCTCCCTGCTGCTGGCCATGGCCATCGGCATTCCCATCGCCTACGCACTGCTGCTCAGCGGCGTGGCGCTGATGTGGCACCTGGACCTGTTCGATGCCCAGATCCTGGCGCAGAACGTCATCAATGGGGCCGACAGCTTTCCGCTGCTGGCCGTGCCCTTCTTCATGCTGGCCGGCGAGATCATGAACGTGGACGGCCTGTCCAAACGCATCGTCAAGCTCGCGCTGGCACTCGTGGGCCACATCCCCGGAGGTCTGGGCTACGTGGTGATCATGGCGGCGGTGATCCTGTCAGCCGTCTCGGGCTCGGCGGTGGCAGATGCCGCCGCGCTGACCTCGCTGCTGCTGCCCATGATGGTGGTCGCAGGCCACAACAAGGAGCGCTCGGCGGGCCTGATCGCATCGGCAGGCGTCATCGGCCCCATCATTCCTCCCTCCATTGGCTTTGTGATTTTTGGTGTCGCTGCCAACGTGTCCATCAGCAAGCTGTTCCTCGCGGGCATCTTCCCGGGGCTGCTGCTGGCTGTGTCGCTGGCTCTCACCTGGTGGTGGCTGGGCCGCCGCGAAAACGTCACCCCCCCACCGCGTGCCACGCGTGCCGAGCTGAAACTGGCCCTGCGCGAAGCCGCCTGGGCGCTGGGCCTGCCCATCATCATCCTGGTCGGGCTGCGCATGGGCGTCTTCACGCCCACCGAGGCCGCCGTGGTGGCCGCGATGTATGCACTGATCGTCTCCATGGTGGTCTACCGCGAACTCTCGTGGCGCCAGCTCGCCGGCATCTTCCAGGCAGCCGCACGCACCAGCGCCGTGATCATGTTCCTGGTGGCTGCCGCCATGGTGTCGGCCTGGCTCATCACCGTGGCCGACCTGCCATCCAAGGTCATCGGCATGCTGCAGCCGTTCATGGACAACCCGACATTGCTGCTGGTGGCCATCATGCTGCTGGTCATGGTGGTCGGCACCGCCATGGACATGACACCCACCATCCTCATCATGACGCCCGCGCTGATGCCCGTCGTCAAGGCCGCTGGCATCGACCCCGTCTATTTCGGCGTGCTGTTCATCATCAACAACTCCATCGGCCTCATCACCCCGCCCGTCGGCACCGTGCTGAATGTGGTTGCCGGTGTGGGGCGCATTTCGATGGGGCAGGTCACACGCGGCGTGATGCCTTTCATGCTGGCGCAATTCGTTGTGATGTTCCTGCTGGTGATGTTCCCCTCACTCGTCACCGTGCCGATGCGCTGGCTGGGGGGCTGAGCCCACAGCCTGATCTGATTTCCGCGTTTTTCTGCCCGCCAAAACCCCAAGGAGACATTCTCATGAAGCTGCTCAAAACCCTGCTCGCCACGGCCCTGGTTGCCGCGTCGCTGCTGCCCGCCGCGCACGCCCAGGAGCGCACCATCAAGTTCGCTTTCCAGAACCAGAAGGACCACCCACAGGCCCAGGGTGCGCAAAAATTCGCCGACCTGGTGGCCGCCAAGACCGGCGGCCGCATCGCCGTCAAGCTCTTCCCCGGCGGCACACTGGGGGGTGACCTGCAGACCGTGTCGGCGCTGCAAGGCGGCACGGTGGAAATGACCGTGCTCAACGCCGGCATCCTGGCCGCGCAGTCCAAAGAATTCGGCATCTACGACTTCCCGTTCCTGTTCGCCACGCCCCAGGAGGCGGATGCTGTGACCGACGGGCCCTTCGGCAAGAAGCTGCTCGACAAGCTGCAGGCCAAGAACCTCGTGGGCCTGGGCTACTGGGAGCTGGGTTTCCGCAACCTCACCAACAGCAAGCGCCCGATCACCAAAGCCGAAGACATCGCAGGGCTCAAGATCCGCGTGATCCAGTCGCCGATCTACATTGACTTGTTCAACGCGCTGGGTGCCAACGCGGTGCCCATGCCTTTCCCCGAGCTGTACACCGCCATGGAACAGAAGGCCGTGGACGGCCAGGAGAACCCGTTCTCCACCATCCTGTCGTCCAGGTTTGCCGAGGTGCAGAAGTACCTCACCGTCACGCGCCACATGTACAACCCCCAGGCCGTGCTCGTGAGCAAAAAGTTCTGGGACAGCCTGAACCCCGCCGACCAGAAGGCGCTGAATGACGCCATGGCCGAAGCCACCACCTTCCAGCGCGGCGTGTCGCGCGTGCAGGCCAACGTGGCGCTCGACGACCTCAAGAAGGCGGGCATGCAGGTGTCCGAGTTCTCGCCTGCCGAGCTGGACAAGCTGCGCGCCAAGGTGAAACCCGTCGTTGAAAAACACAGCGAGAAGGTGGGCGCCGAGACCGTGCAGGAGGTCTATTCCACGCTGGCCAAACTGCGCGGCGGCAAGTAAGCAACCGCTGCAACCCCTGCGCTGCCGTGCGGTGAACACACCACCAACCCGGCAGCGCGCCCACCCCGCATTCCGCCCGCCCCATGAGCCCCCAGCTCCTCGATCCCCCGGTCATCCCCACCACGTCCACCATGTCTTCCACTAGCCCCCGCAAGGTGCTGATCGGGCTGATCGGTGCCGGCATCCAGAAGTCGCTGTCGCCTGCCCTGCACGAAGAAGAAGCACGCCACCACGGCATGCGCCTGCATTACCAGCTCATCGACCTGGACCGCTCTGCTTCGTCGGCAGAGCATCTGCCCACGCTGCTGTCTGCGGCGCGCATCATGGGCTATGCGGGCTGCAACGTGACCTACCCCTGCAAGCAGGCGGTGATCCCGCACCTCGACAGCCTGTCCGAAGAAGCGCGCGCCATGGGCGCCGTGAACACCGTGGTCATCCAGGGCGGAAAACTCGTGGGACACAACACCGACGGATCGGGCTGGGCCTGGGGCTTTACCCGCGCGTTGCCCGGCGCTGACCTGCGCCGCGTGGTGCTGCTGGGCGCGGGTGGCGCAGGCGCCGCCATTGCGCACGCCGTGCTGCGGCTGGGCACCGAGCACTTGAGCATCGTCGATGCGCAACCCGAGCGTGCGGCGCAGTTGGCAGCCGACGTGAATGCGCTCTACGGAGCCCGTGCCGAAGCCTCCGACATCCAATCGGCCATGGCGCAGGCCACCGGCCTGATCCACGCCACGCCCACGGGCATGGACAAGCTGCCGGGCCTGCCGCTGGATGTGGGTCTGCTGCGCCCCGCCATGTGGGTGTCCGAAGTCGTGTATTTCCCGCTCGATACCGCCCTGGTGCAGGCCGCACGCGCGCTGGGCTGCCGGGTATCGGACGGCGGCGGCATGGCCGTGGGCCAGGCCGTGGGAGCGTTTGAGCTGTTCACCGGCGAGGCCCCTGACGCCGCCCGCATGGACGCGCATTTCCGCCGCCTGGTCAGCAGCGCCAGCTGACCCCTTCCGCGCACGACAACACAAGGAGCTGAACCCATGAGCACCCCGATGGTGGCCACCAGCGAAGCGCTGGGCGACATGCCCAACCCCCTGGGCCTGCAGGGCATCGAGTTCATCGAATACGCCACCAGCCGCCCGCAGACGCTGGGCCAGGCGCTGGAGCGCATGGGTTTTCAGCCCGTGGCGCGCCACCGCTCGCGCGAGGTGCTGCTGTACCGCCAGGGTGACATGAACATCATCGTCAACGCGCACCAGGACACCGAACGCACCGGCGTGCATGCGCCACCCGCACTCACGGAAACACCGGTGCTGGCCGCCATCGCCTTCCGCGTGGGCAACGCAGCCGCAGCATTTCGCCGCGTGCTTGAGTTGGGCGCCTGGGCGGTGCACACCGAGGTCGAGGTGATGGAGCTGAACATCCCCGCCATCCACGGCGTGGGCGCGAGCCGAATCTACTTTGTGGACCGCTGGAAAGAGTTCTCGATCTACGACGTGGACTTTGTGCCCATCCCCACTGTCAACCCGCGCCCGCCCGCGCTGCAGGGCCTGCACCTGTTTGGCGTGGTGCAGTACATCGGCCTGGGCCGCGCAGCAGACTGGATTCACTTCTACGCGGAGTTGTTCGGCTTTGCCGAGCTGGCACCCGACCAGTCGTTTGGCGTGCTCACCCATGGCCGCATCCTGGCCAGCCCCTGCGGCACGCTGCACTGGCAGCTGATTGAACCGCTGGTCGATGCGCTGGATGCCGACCCCGAGGAGCTGCTGCAGCGCGTGGCCTTTGGCACACCCGACGTGCTGGCCACGGTGCAAGCGCTGCGTGCGCGCGGCGTGGAGTTTGTCGAGTCGCCCACGGGCGTGCACACCGGCACGCGCGGTGCCCTCACGCGCGCCGACACCGCATCGCCCAGCTTCGAGCTGGTGCTCGACGCCCGCTGAGCCTGGAGACCGCCCATGCGCCAATCCACCATGCAACGCAACGTCGCCGATTTCGGAATGGACACCATCAGCCTGGCGGGCCCACTGGAGGCCAAGCTGGCCGCCGTGAAAGCCGCCGGCTTCGGCCAGATCATGCTGGCCGCGCGCGACATCGTGGGCCACCCTGAGGGCATCGAAGCCGCTGTGGACGCGGTGCGCAACAGTGGCCTGCGCGTGACGGGCTTTCAGGTGCTGCGCGACTTCGAGGGCCTGTCGGGCCACCTGCACAGCTACAAGGTGGACATTGCCAAGCAGATGATCTTGATGGCACGCGACCTGGGTGCGCCCGTGCTGCTGGCCTGCAGCTCCACCTCATCGCACGCCACGGCCGATGCCGAGGCGATTGCGCGCGACCTGCGCAAGCTCGCCCTGCTGGCGCTGCCACACGGCATCCGCGTGGCGTTTGAAGGACTCTCGTGGGGCCGCCACATCAACGAAGTGCACCAGGCCTGGGCCGCAGTGGAGCAGGCCGATTGCCCCAACCTCGGTCTGGCCATCGACTCGTACCACCAGTTCGCCACCAGCACGCCGCTCTCGGCATTGGAAGATGTGGACCCCGAGAAGATCTATCTGGTGCAGCTGTCAGACTTCATGTGGCAGGAGACGCGCACGGTGCAGGAGCGCATCGACACGGCCCGGCACTTTCGCGTGTTTCCTGGCGAAGGCGTGCACAGCCAGGCGCTGGCCGAGCTGGTGCGCACGCTCGATGGCATGGGCTACCAGTGCGACTACAGCTTTGAGGTCTTCAACGACGACTACCAGCAGCTACCGCTGCCTTATGTGGCGCAACGCGCGTGGAACAGTGCGCTGTGGCTGGCTGAGGGGGTGCTGCAGCGCGCCGTACCGCTGCCCGGACACCCGCGCATCAAGACCCTGGCGTGACCAACGCGTCAAAGCGTCAACGGCCAACGATCAGCTGTTGGCGCGTTTCTTGAGCCAGCGCATCAGCGCGCCCACCACGGGCAGCTTTTCGTACAGTTCTTCGGCGGCGTCCCAGTAGTCGCGGTGCAAGCTCACCAGGCCTTGTTCGTCCAGCACCAGGTGCGAGGCGCCGCGCACCGTCTGCGTCACGCCCTTGTGGAAGTCCTTGAAGGCGAACAGGAAGTCCCAGGTCAAAAAGCACTGCTGCCCCTGCACCACGCGGCCCGTGACCACAAAACGCGGCTGCTCCAGTGCCTCGAACATGTGGGCAAAGATGCCCTGGATGGCGTGCACGCCCTGCACCTCGTTGAACGGGTCCTTGAAGCGTGCCTGGGGTGCGTAGAACTGGCCGATAGTCGCCACGTCGGCGGGTGACAGGTTCTCAAAGAACGCCACAACGCGGGCGACTGCCTTTTCGGTGGACGCCGTAGTTTCTGTTGGATGCATGAAGCTCAAAGACCGGTGAATTTGCGAACCGCTGGAAAGTACCACCGATACGGCAGCAGCCGCAGCAGCTTCATCACGCGCGTGAAGCGCTTGGGAAAGTGGATGTCGAACTGCCCGCGTGCCCAGCCTTGCAGAATCTCGCAGGCCGCTGCCTCGGGCGAGATGAGGGCGGGCATCGTGAAGTCGTTGCCCGCCGTGAGCGGCGTGGCCACAAAGCCCGGGTTGATCACGCTCACGCCCAGCCCCAGGTCGTGCAGGTCCAGGTACAGCGCCTCGGCCAGGTTGATGAGCGCGGCCTTGGTGGGCCCGTAGGCCAGGCTCTTGGGCAGGCCCCGGAACCCCGCCACGCTGCTGATGAGGCTCACATGCCCCGGGCGCCCCGCCTGTGCGGCGGCCAGCATGGCGGGCAGCACGGCGGCCAGCACATGCAGTGCGCCGTTGTAGTTGATCTGCTCGTGGCGCAGCATCACGGCCAGGTCGAAGTCGGTGGCGCGCATGTCGCGGTAGTAGCCGGCGCAGTAGCACACCAGGTCGGGTGCGCCACCTGCCAGCACCTGCGCGGCGGCGGCCTGCACCTGCTCGGGTTCGCCCGTGTCGAAAGCCAGCGCCGTGCTACCGGGATGCTGCCGGGCAAAGGCGTTCAGCGCATCGCCGCTGCGGGCCGACACGATGACCTGCGCGCCGCGCGCATGCAACGCCGCCGCCGTGGCCCGGCCGATACCGCTGCTGGCACCGATGAGCCAGGCCCGGTGGCCCTGCCAGTCGCGCAAGGGTGGGTTGAGTTTCATGGTGCGCGACTGGTGAAGGACAGGGTGATCTCGCCCAGGCGCACGCCGAACTTGCTCATGGTGGCGCGGTTGAGCATCACGCGGTCGTCGATGAGGTACATCCAGTCGTCCAGGTCCACGTTGTAGACCTTGCCGTCCACGGGCAGGGCCAGCGTGTAGTTCCAGCGGAAAGCGTTGCCGCGTGTCTGGCCGTTGGCCGTGCCCACCACATCGTCGGCGGTGCCGGTGTAGCGGCCGTCGGCATGCTTCGTCAGACGCCAGATGCGGCGCTGCGTGGTGCCGTCGGAGTAGGTGAAGGCTTCGTCGAGCACGCCCTCGTTGCCTTTCCAGCTGCAGTCCATGACCACGGTGAAGCGCTTGACGATCTGGCCGCTGCGGTCCTGGAAGATGCCGTAGGCGTCGATCTTGCCGTTGAAATACTGGGCCAGGTCCAGCACCGGCTTTTCGCTGGCGTAGCCATCAAGGCTCTGGCTGGCGCAGCCAGCCAGGACCACAGGGGCAGCCACGGCGGCGGAGAGAAGAAGGCGTCTTTGCATGTCGGGCATCCCTAAAAAAATCAGGCACTGGCTGCACCGCGCGCAGGCCGAAGCACCAACCAATACAGCGCCCCCGCTGCCAGCAGCTTGAGCAGACAGGGCAACACGGCATAGGCCCAGCCCAGGGTCTGCAGTCCTTCTTCGCTGCGTGTGCCGGGGGTGTAGCCCCACCAGCCCAGCAGGGGCAACGCGAGGCCTGCGGCCAAAGCCAGGTTGAGCTTGGTGGCAAAGTTCCACCAGCCGAAGTAAGCGCCTTCGTGCTGGCCACTGTCGCCCTCGGCCGCGATCACGCCCGCCAGCAGTGCGCTGGGCAGGGCCAGGTCGGTGCCCAGCGCCACGCCCGACAGCGCGCAGACGACGAGGAACGGCACCACATCACCCGCGCCCAGAAACGCAGTCCACACAAACACGGCAATCGCCAGCAGCATGCCCGCGAGCCAGGTGCGCGCCAGGCCCCAGCGCGCCACGGCGCGCAACCACAGCGGGATGGACAGCGCCGCGCAGACGAAATAGGCAGCGAGGAACATCGGCTCCTGCGCGGGCGGGGCCTGCAGGCGGTCCTGGATGAAGAACAGCACCAGCGTGGCCGGGATGGCGCTGGCAATCCCGTTGAGCATGAACACGGCCAAAAGGCGGCGAAAGGCCGGGCGCCCCCAGGGCCGCCACAGGCTGGTGCGTTGCGGCGGCCGGTACACACCGGCTTCCTGCAGCACCGGGCGTGGGGCCAACGCCCAGCACCACCAGCCCAGCAGCAGGGCGACAGCAAACACACTGAGCATCACCGGCAGGCCCAGCAGCGCAGGCAGCACCGAGGCCAGCACCACGCCCACCAGTGCGGCACCTTCGCGCCAGGCCACGATGCGGCCGCGCTGCAATTCATCGCCACCCAGGCGCGCACCCCAGGACTGGTGCGCAATGCTGAGCTGGCTGTAGGCTACGTAGGTGATGAGCAGCGCCGCCAGCGCCCAGGCCACGAGCGCATCGGCACCGCGCACCAGCGGAAAGAACAGGCTGGTCAGCCCCAGTGCCAGCACCGCCGCCGACACCGCGCCCACCGCCAGCACGGCGCGCACCGAGCGGCCAAACAGGTGGTCGGCCAGGCGGCCCAGCAGCGGGTCGGTGAACGCATCGAACAGCCGCGCGGCCAGCAGCACAGCGCCCAGCGTGGCCAGCGGCATGCCAAATTCGCGCGCGTAGTGGTTAGGCAGCAGCACATACAGCGGCAGCGCCACAAACGCCAGGGGCAGGCCCAACAGCCCATAGGCCAGGCCGTGGCCGGCGCGCATGGGCATGGTGGTGGTCATGGCTGCCCTTGGCCTGCGGTGCGGGTGGCCGCAATCAACTCTTGCCGCAGCCCGGGCTCGGAGGTCTGGGGCGACAGCCAGATGCCAAAGAACAGGCGCGAGAACTCGGCGTCGGGCACCTCGCCCACCACGCGGCCGCCCATCTTGAAGACGGCGCCGGCGCCGGGCTGGTACAGGCCCAGCAGGCGGTCGCCGGGTTTCACATCCGGCAAGGCCGCCTGCAGCGCCTGCTGCCAGCGGGTGGCCTGCTGCGGCGTGAATCGGCCCACACGGCGCATCTCTTCGATGGAGCGTTTGGCAATCGCCTCGGCCGTGAAGTTGCGCTGGTAGGTCAGCTCCAGCGCCAGCGGGTGGGCGGTGTACTGGTCGGCATCAAAACCGGGCTGGGCCCACAGGCGCGCGCGGTACACCTCAAACCCCAGGAAACGCATGGTGCCTTGCCCCACCAGGCGCGCGCCTTCCAGCGGTGTGCTGGCGGCTAGCGACACGCTCGCCACCCCTTCGGCCCCCTGTGCCATTGCAAAATTTGAGAAAAAAACGGCTCCTGCGCCCGCTAGTAAAGCGCTGATAGCTATGTTTTTTATAGCACTCATGCTTTCACCAGCGTGTACTGCACCAGGTCGATGTTCCGCATCGCAAACGCGGCCTCGCAGTAGGCGAGGTAGAACTCCCAGATGTGCATGAAACGCTCGTCAAACCCCAGCTGCAGGATCTGCGCGCGCTGCGCCAGGAAACGCTCGCGCCAGCGTTTGAGGGTTTCGGCGTAGTCCTGGCCAAATGCAAATTCGTCCACCACACGCAGGCCTGCCGCCTCGGCCTCGCGGCGGAATTCGCGCGGACACGGCAGGCAGCCACCCGGGAAGATGTACTGCTGGATGAAGTCCGTGGAGCTGATGTAGCGCTCGAACAGGCTGTCGTCGATCACGATGCTCTGGATGCAGGCCTTGCCACCGGGCTTGAGCAGCCGGTGCACCGACTGGAAGTAGGTGGGCCAGTACTCGCGGCCCACGGCCTCGACCATCTCGATGGAGCAGATCGCGTCGTACGGGCCGTCCTGGATGTCGCGGTAGTCCTGCAGGCGCAGGTCGGCGTATGGCGCCACGCCCTGCTGCACCATGCGCTGTTGTGCAAACGCGAGCTGCTCGGTGGAGAGCGTCACACCCGTCAGATTCGCACCAAATTCGACCGTCGCCATCTCGGCCAACGCGCCCCAGCCGCAGCCGATCTCCAGCACCCGGGAACCCGGCTCAACCCCCGCCATGCGCAGCGCGCGGCGCACCTTGGCGTGCTGGGCCTTGCGCATGTCGCCGCCCGCATCGCCCTCGAACCAGGCGGACGAATAGTTCATCGTGTCGTCCAGCCAGAGTTCGTAGAACGCGTTGCCCAGGTCGTAGTGGGCATGGATGTTCTTCTGGCTGTTGGCTCGGGTGTTGCGGTTGAGCAGGTGGTTGATGCGGTACAGCAGGCGGCCCGCCCAGGTGCCGTAGATCACGCCTTCCACCTGCTGGCGGTTGGCGATGAAGAGCTTGAGCAGGTCGGTGAGGTGCGGCGTGGTCCAGTCGCCTGCGATGTAGCTCTCGGCAAAGCCGATGTCGCCGGACTTGAGCGCGGCGCTGCACACGTTCCAGTTCTTGAGCGTGATCGCGGCCGAGGGGCCGTTGCCATGCCCGAAATGCTGCAAGGTGCCGTCGGGCAGCTGCACCGTGAGGTGGCCATGCTGCAGGCGCTGCAGCAGCTTGAGCGCCGTGCGGGCGGCAGCCGGGGTGCCTGCGGGCAGGGCCAGGGCGGTGCGGGGGGCGGTGGTGGAGTTCATGGCGGCGTTCTCGTTCGTCATGGAATTCAGCGGGTCACGATGGATGCAGGCGCCTCGGGCTTGCGGTGAAAACGCACGCGCTTGAGCCACAGCTGCAGCGCGTGCCAGTGGATGCGGGCAATGATGGCCAGCGTCATGGCGGGGTAGCCCCACAGCGCCTGGCGCAGGGTCTGGGGCGTGATGGCCTGCAGGGTGCCGCTCACGCTGGTCTGGATGAGCGGGCCGGTGTCGTCGTCGTGGTCGATGCGCACCACGGTGCGGCCCGCGTCCTGTGCCCCCGCCTCGGTGCGCATGAAGCGGAACCGGTAGCCCCCGTTCACCGCACAGAACGGCGAGACATGGAACACCTTGCGCGCCTGCTGTTCCACGCCGTACTGCGGGGCATCGAGCAGGTAGCAGTGGCGCTCGCCGAAGGTGTTGTTCACCTCCACCACGATGGCGCGCAGGTGGCCGTCGGCACGGTGGCAGTACCAGAAGCTCACGGGCTTGAAGGTGTAGCCCAGCACGCGCGGATAGCAGTGCAACCAGACCTCGCCCGTGGCGTCGGTGACGCCTTCGGTGCGCAGCAGCTCATCGAGCCAGGCCAGCGCACCACCCTGCGCGGCACTGCGGCCGTCGCCGTGGTCCACGTCATGGAAGCTGATGGCGCCACGCCGGTTCACGGCCAGCGCGCTGCCCAGGCCGGGCAGGTTGCGCATGGGCAGCATCAGGAAGAACGTGGGGTAGGCAAACGCATGCCGCCGGGGCCGCAGCCGCGTGTGGCGCACCTGGCCGAAGCCGATGAGGGGCGCTGCGGGGGGGGCCGGGGCGTGGCTCACGCAGCCTCCGCCAAAGGCGCTGGCAGAGCGGCCAGCAGTTGCTCGGCCACGGCCAGACCGGATTTGAGGCCGTCTTCGTGGAAGCCATAGCCCGTCCAGGCGCCGCAGAACCAGGTGTGCTGCTGCCCCTGCAGCTTGCCCACCTGCTGCTGCGCGCGGATGGCGGCCATGTCGAACACTGGGTGTGCGTATTCGTAGCTGCCGATCACTTGTTCGGGTGCAATGTCGCGCACCGGGTTGAGCGACACCACCACAGGCTGGGCAAACGGCACGGGCTGCAGCTGGTTGATGAGGTAGTGCAGGCACACGCGGGCCGACTCGCGGCTGCGCTGCGGGGCACGTTCGTAGTTCCACGCGGCCCAGGCGGCGCGGCGCTCTGGCAGCACGGACGTATCGGTGTGCAGCACAGCGCGGTTGGCCTGGTAGCGGACGGCGCCGAGCACGGCGCGCTCCTGGGTGGTGGGCTGGACCAGCAGGGCGAGCGACTGGTCGGAATGTGTGGCCAGCACCACCTTGTCAAAGTGTTCGGTGTGGTCAGCAGTCATCACGCGCACCCCGGCAGCATCGCGCTCGATGCGGCGCACGGGGGTGTTCAGGCGCTTGTCGGCAATGCCCGCCGCGATCTTGTCCACGTAGTGGCGCGCACCACCGGACACCGTCCACCACTGTGGGCGGTTGCTCACCTGGATGAGGCCATGGTTGTGGCAGAACCGGATCATGGTGGCCACGGGGAACTTCAGCATCTGGTCGGTGGGGCAGCTCCAGATGCAGCCCAGCATGGGCAAGAAATACCAGTCACGGAAGGCGTCGCCAAAGCGGTGCTCGCGCAAGAAGTCTCCCAGGGGCTGCATCAGCGCGGCCTCGGCCTGCTTTTCGGCAATGCGCGTGCAGAGCTTGTTGAAGCGCAGCAGGTCGCGCAGCATGCCCAGAAAGCGCGGGTTGACCAGGTTGGAGCGCTGGGCAAACACGGTGCTGAGGTTGGTGCCGCTCCACTCCAGCGCGCGGCCACCGCCCAAGGCTGCGGGCACCTGCACCGAGAACGACATGTCCGACTTGGCGGTCTCCACGCCCAGCTCGGCCAGCAGGCGGATCAGGTGGGGATAGGTGCGCTCGTTGAACACCAGAAAGCCGGTGTCCACGCCGTGTGTGACCGGGGTGCCTGACGCATCGGGCAGGGTGACATCGACGGTGTGGGTGTGGCCGCCGAAGTAGTCGCCCGCCTCAAACAGCGTGATGTCCGCCTGGCCGCGCAGCTGGTGCGCGACGGAAAGCCCGGAGATGCCGGAGCCAATGATGGCGATTTTCATGGCCGGCCCCCTCTGGCCGGCGCCTGGAATAAAAAGGTTGCGAAGCGTCCCGAAACGAATAAGAGAGGGAGGGAGGAGAAGCGCTCCAGGAGGTCAGTCGGAACCCAGGGGCCCGAAAGGCTTCGCAACGTTAAAACTGTACGCCGCGCAATCGTCTTGCGCAATGGATAGAGTGGTGCCATTTCCGCGAAGTTCCAGAACCCGCCCGGATTTTTTTTAAAGAAACGTAAAGAAGCCATGGCGCTCACCGGGGGACGGGCCGAGCCAGTTGCTGCTCGATGGCACGCACCAGGCCCTTGTTGTCGGGGCCGGTCAGGCTGGAATAGTTGTCCACCATCTGGCCGTCGCGACCCAGCAGGTACTTGTGGAAGTTCCAGCGCGGAGCCGTGCCCGACAGCTGCGCCAGCTGCTGGAACAGCGGCGAGGCCTCGGGGCCTTTCACACTGCTCTTGGCGAACATCGGGAACTTCACCCCGAAGGTGTTTTCGCAGAAGTCCGCGATTTCCTTGTTGCTGCCTTTTTCCTGGGCAAAGTCGTTGGACGGGAAGCCCAGCACCACCAGGCCCTTGTCCTTGTAGCGCGCATACAGCTCTTCCAGCCCCTTGTACTGGCCGGTAAAGCCACAGAAGCTGGCCGTGTTGACCACCAGCACCACTTTTCCGCTGTACTGGCACAGCGACTGGGGCTTTTCGTCCTGCAGACGCGGAAAGCTGTGCTGCAACGTGGCCGGGCAATTGGCGGGCGCATCGGCCGACTGGGCGGCGGGCGATAGCAACAGCCCCGCCGCCAGCAGGGCGGCCAGAGAGAAGCAGCGAGACGGTGTGTTCATGGTGTGGTGTGCAGCAGGCGGGCGATGGAGGCAATTTAACCGCTTCATTATTTTTTGTCCACATGAGTTTTTATTTGTACTGAGCGGTATACGCAGTATCCCCGCGTTTGGATTCAGATTTCCGACATGGCGGCATGGGCGGACCTGTCCGCCGTGCGTCCAGGGGCCAGACAGGCAGGCGCACGCAGGCCATGCCCGCAAGGCGCAGGGCCGGCGGGCAGAGCAGGGGAAAAAGGGAAGGAGGGGAAGAAACGGATGGCCACACCCAGGGTGCAGCCAGCGGTCAGACCATCTGCAGCAAGCGGTCCAGCGATAGCTTGACCCGCACATCCTTGAAAGCCACCACGCCGGTGATCTTCCAGGGCGGCATGCCCGTGTCGCGCGGGATGGGCTCGCCGGTGGGCATGCCGTCGCGGTTGGTCACCACGGCCACCTTGGGCGTGGTGGCCGTGGTGCCCCGGCGGACGACCACGCCCACCTCGCGGCTGGCCAGCCGCACAAAGGCGCCCGGCGGGTACACACCCAGGGTCTTGACCAGTGCCGCACCGGCTTCGTCGGCCTGCTGCTCTTCGTCGTAGTAACTGGCCTGCATGGCCGCCGTGACCGGCATGGGCCAGCGGGCGGCGCGGGGCGCGAGCCGGGCGCCGAAGATGTCAGCGCGCTGCACCAGGCGCGCCATTTGCTGGGCTTCGGTCTTTTTATCGAGCGGCCCGGGCGTACGGTGGTGGTGGCAACGCACGGCCTCCAGCCACACGGGGTCGGCCACGCCCAGGTGGCGCAGCAGTGCCTCGGAGCGCGCGGCGTGGTTTTCCACGGCGGCGATCTGGGCAGCGGTCAGCGGGTGGGTCTGCTGGGCCAGCTGGTCCTGCAGCTCGGTCATGGCGATGTTCATGCTGAGGGCGGCATGCCCCACCTGCTGCACCCGGCCTGCGGGCCAGCGCAGCATCTCACGCGCCACCACCATGCACACGCAGCTCACCAGCATCGAATGCGTGGCGCTGTACATGCGGGTTTCCTGGGCCGACAGGTAGATCAGCGCCAGCAGGGTGGCGTCGGGCGTCTGTTCGCAGTGGCGTACCAGCTCGTCGTGCAGCGCCTGGAAGCGCCCGCTGAAATCACTGGGCGAAGGGGAACGCAGCAGCTGGGTGGCGCGCAGTTGCAGCTCGGGCCAGTCCGCCTGCGCCCGGGCCGCAGCGGCGCGGTCCCGGCTCGCGGACTCCTCGGCGGCCTTCATCTTCATCGAGGCGATCTCGCCCAGGTTGGTGTCGGCCATCAGCATGCGCTGCAGCTGGGCCAGGTAGGCGCGGTGGCTCTCGCCCGACTCGTCGGTGTCCACACACAGCTGCCGCCCCCGGGCCACCATCTTGGCCAGTTCCTCGCGGGTGCGGATCACATAGCCTTTCTGGGCCAGCAGGACGCCATCGGAGCCCCGCAGCACAAAAGGCAGCGGGTGGCCGAGCTGGATGGATTCGATGTTGAGGCTGACGAGGTTCATGGTGCTCGTTACATTATCTAACGCTTCCCCACCCGCCAAAGCCATGGCCTACCGGGTGATTTCCCGGCTTTTCTGCCAAAGGAAATCCCCAAAAATGTAAGCACCCGCTCTCATTGAGTGGCAGGGGGCGTCTCCGGGGTGGGCGACACCGCCTGCGCACGCACCGGTTGCAGCCCCCGCAACCGGCGCAGCATGCGCCCGAACCACTGGCCCAGGTCGTCCACGCTGGTGAACACCGGCGGAATCACCAGCAGGCTCAGCAGCGTGGAGGTGATGAGCCCCCCGATCACCGCCACCGCCATGGGCGAGCGGAAGCTGGCGTCTGCCGCGCCAAAACCGATGGCGATGGGCAACATGCCCGCGCCCATGGCCAGCGTGGTCATGATGATGGGCCGCGCACGCTTGTGGCAGGCGTCGATGAGCGCCTCAAAGCGCGTCATGCCATGCTCGCGCCGCGCCAGGATGGCGTATTCCACCAGCAGGATGGAGTTCTTGGTGGCAATGCCCATGAGCATGATGAGCCCGATGAGCGAGGGCATCGAAAAGCTCTTTTGCGCCACCAGCAGGCCCACAAACGCGCCCCCCAGCGACAGCGGCAGCGCCGCCAGGATGGTGACCGGGTGCAGGAAGTCCTTGAACAGCAGCACCAGCACGATGTAGATGCACAGCACGCCGGTGAGCATGGCCAGGCCAAAGCTCGCAAACAGCTCGCCCATCATCTCCGCATCGCCAATGGTGATCTGGCGCACGCCCGGCGGCAGGTTCTGGATGGAGGGCAGGGCCGCGACGGCCTTGGTCACATCACCCAGGGGCTGGCCCGAGAGTTCGATCTCGAAGTTCACGTTGCGCGCGCGGTCATAGCGGTCCACCACGGCCGGGCCGCCGCTGAACTCCAGCGTGGCCACCTGGCCCAGCATGACCGGGCCCTTGCTGCCCTGCACCGGCAGGCGCTCCAGCAGCGCAAGGTCCTTGCGCGCATCGTCCTGCAGCTTGACCACGATGGGCACCTGGCGCGAGGCCAGGTTGAGCTTGGGCAGCGACACGTCGTAGTCGCCGACGGTGGCGATGCGCAGCGTCTCGGCAATGGCGCTGCTGGTCACACCCAGGTCGGCGGCGCGTGCGAAGTCGGGGCGCACGGCGATCTCGGAGCGCACCAGGCTGGCGGTGGACGACACACTGCCCAGGCCGGGAATGGTGCGCAGATCCTTCTCGACCGCCAGCGCGGCCGTGGTCAGCGCCTGCGGGTCATCGCCGGTGAGCACCAGCACATACTTCTCGCCCGAGCCGCCCAGGCCCACCTTGCTGCGCACGCCCGGCAGGGTCTCCAGCGCGGCACGGATCTGGTTCTCAATGCCCTGCTTGCGCGGGCGGTCGCCCCGCTCGGCCAGCAGGATGGTGAGCGTGGCCTTGCGCGTCTCGGCATTGGAACTGCCCATGAACGGGTCGCCCCCTGCCGTGCCGCCGCCAATGGTGGTGTAGACACTCTTCACATGGTCCACCCGGGCGATGCGCTCGCGCGCATCCTCGGCCGCTGCGCGGGTCTGTGACAGCGTGGCGCCGGGGGGCAGCTCCAGATAGACCTGGGTCTGCGAGTTGTCGTCGGGCGGGATGAAGCCCGTGGGCAGGAGCGGGATCAGCGCCAGCGAGCCGATGAAAAACGCCGCCGTGCCAATGAAGGTGATCCAGCGGTGTTTGATGCACCAGGCCGCCCAGCGCAGGTACACCGTCATCCAGCGCGGGTCCTTGTGCTCGTCCACGATGGGCTTGAGGATGTAGGCCGCCATCATGGGCGTGAGCACGCGCGCCACCACCAGGCTGGCAAACACCGCCAGCGACGCCGTCCAGCCAAACTGCTTGAAGAACTTGCCCGCGATGCCGCTCATGAAGGCGGTGGGCAAAAACACCGCGATCAGCGTGAAGGTGGTGGCCACCACGGCCAGGCCAATTTCATCGGCGGCTTCCATGGCCGCCTGGTAGGGCGTCTTGCCCATGCGCAGGTGGCGCACGATGTTCTCGACCTCCACGATCGCATCGTCCACCAGGATGCCCACCACCAGCGACATGGCCAGCAGCGTGATCACGTTGATGGAAAAGCCCAGCCAGTACATGCCGATGAACGCCGGGATCACCGACAGCGGCAGCGCCACGGCCGAGACAAAGGTCGCGCGCCAGTCGCGCAGAAACAGCCACACCACCAGCACAGCCAGCAGCGCGCCCTCGTACAGCAGGTGCATGGAGCCGTCGTATTCCTCCTGCACCGGCAGCACAAAGTTGAAGGCCTCGGTGATCTCCAGGTCGGGGTGCTGGGCGCGCATCTCCTGCAGGGCCACCTGCACGGCGGCACCCACCTCGACCTCGCTCGCGCCCTTGCTGCGCGCCACCTCGAAGCCCACCACCGGCTTGCCGTTCAGCAGGGCCATGGCACGGGGCTCGGCAATGGTGTCGGACACCGTGGCCACCTGGTCCAGGCGGACATGCCGCCCGTCGGACAGCGCGAGCGTGAGGCCCGCCAGCTCCTGCGCCGACTGCACGGTGGCCAGCGTGCGCACGGGCTGCTCGCTGCCGCCCAGGTCGGTGCGCCCCCCAGCGCTTTCGGTCTGCACCTGGCGCAGCTGTCGCGACACATCGGCCGCCGTGGCGCCCAGGGCCTGCAGCTTGACCGGGTCCAGCGCCACATGCACCTCGCGCTGCACGCCGCCCACGCGGGTGACCGCGCCCACGCCGCGCACGGTGAGCAGCTTCTTGGCCACGGCATCGTCCACAAACCACGACAGCGCCTCGTCGTCCATGCGGGTCGAAGCAATGGTGAACGCCAGCACGGGCTGGGCGGCCAGATCCATCTTGGTCACGATGGGGTCGCGCACATCACCGGGCAGCTCGCCGCGCACGCGGGCCACGGCCGAGCGCACATCGTCCAGCGCCTCCTGCGTGGGTTTTTCCAGGCGGAACTCGGCGGTGATGGTGGCCCCGCCATCCTGCACCTTGGTGTAAATGTGCTTGAGGCCCTGCAGCGTGGCGATGCTGTTCTCGATCTTGCGCGCCACATCGTTTTCGAGCTGCGCGGGTGAGGCACCCGGCAGCGCCACGGTCACCGAGATCGTGGGCAGGTCGATGTCCGGGAAGTTCTGCACCTTCATGGCGTTGAAGGACAGCAGGCCGCCGAAGGTCAGCAGCACAAACAGCATCAGCGCCGGTATCGGGTTCTTGATGGACCAGGTGGATACATTCATCCGATTGCTCCTCAATTGATAGCATTCAGCGCTTTACCGTCGCGCGGTGAAGGCTGTTTTTGCTTTGAATCTCCAACCGCTGAGGTCTGCACGGCCGCGGCTGGGACTGCGGGGGCTGCGGCCACACGCACCAGGTCGCCGTCGTTGAGGAACCCGGCGCCCCGCACAGCCACCGAGGCATTGGCGTCCAGGCCCGTGAGCACCTCCACGCGGTCGGCCACGCGGCGGCCTGCCTGCACCTTGCGCTGCTGCACGCGCTGGTCGGCCCCCACCACAAACACGTACGAGAAGCCATCGCGCACGACCAGCGCCTCCTGCGGCACGGTGAGCGCATCGCTGTTGCCCAGCGCAAATTCGCCACGCGCAAACATGCCCGCCCGGAAGTCGGCGTTGGCGGGCAGGTCCACATACACCAGCGCGTTGCGCGTCTGCGGGTCCACCGTGGGCGCGACCATGCGCACCGTGCCTTCGGCCGTGGTGCCGCTGGCCGCCGTCACGCTGACCTTGGCGCCGGGCGCAATGCGGCGCAGCTCGGTGGAGGTGACTTCTGCGCGCCATTCGAGGCGGCCCTTGCGCACCATGCGGAACAGCTCGGTGCCCGCACCCACCACCGCGCCCACGGTGGCCGTGCGGGCCGAGATCACGCCGCTGTCGGGCGCCACCACCTGGGTGTATTTCAGCCGCAGCTGCTGCGCGTTGAGCGTGGCCTGGGCCGCCTCCACCCGCGCCTGGGCCGTCTTCTCTGCCGTGGTGAACTGCTGGATCTGCTGTTGGCTCAATGCGCCCGTGGCCTGCAGCGCGCGGGCCCGGTCGGCGTTGGCGGCAGCCTCGGCCGCATTGGCCTGGGCTTCGAGCAGGCTGGCGCGCACCTGCGCCACATCGGCCAACACCGTCTCGGCCGAGAAGGTGGCCAGCACCTGACCGGCCTTGACCACATCGCCCACGTTCACACGCACGTCGGTCAGGCGCAGGCCATTGCTCTCGGCGCCGATGCTGGCCTCCTGCCACGCGGCCACATTGCCGTTGGCGGCCAGGCGCACGGGCACGGCGGTGCGCTGCGGCTGGGCCATGCTCACCGTGAGCGCGGGGCGGGGCTGGCCCGCCTTGGGTTCGTCGGCTGCGCGCGATGCGCCGGAGTACACCAGGGCGCCCCCCGTGGCCAGCACACAGGCGGCGATCACGGCGAAGGCGGTGGCAGAAAATTGAAAGCGTTGCGTTGGCATGTTGTCTATCCGTTCATCCAGTCGGTGTCAGGAAATGGAGGTCGGCGATCGGCCTGGCCCCCGGGGTTTCGTTCAGCGTGCAGCGGTGGCTGCCGCAGAGGGGGCGGCCGTGGCGACGGCCGTCTGCCCGTCCCAGCCTCCGCCCGCAGCGCGATACAGCGCAATCCAGGCGGTCTGGCGTTCGTGCTGCAAAGCAACCAGCGCGTTCTCGGCAGCGAGCGCAGTGCGCCGCGCATCCTCCAGCTCCACCAGGCTGGCCAGCCCGCCACGCCAGCGCGCCTCGGTCGCGTCGAACGAGGCGCGGTAGCCCTCGGCCGCCGTGCGTGCGCTCGCGTTGCGCTCGGCCGTGCTTTGCAGCCGCACCAGCGCCTGCTCCACCTCGCTCACGGCCTGGCGCACCTTGGCGCGGTACAGCGCGGCGGCCTCGTCGTAGCGGGCCTGTGCGGCGTCGGTCGCCGCAGCGCGGCGGCCGCCGTCGAACAGGGGAACGCTCAGCGCCAGCGGGCCAATGGTCCAGGTGTTCAGGTCGGTCGTCACACCGTTGGCGCGCACCCAGGCGCTGCCCACCGAGCCGCTGAGCGACAGGCGCGGGTAGCGCTGCGCCTGTGCGCTGCCCACTTCGGCGCTGGCGGCAGCCACTTCGCGCTCGGCGTTGTAAACGTCGGGGCGCTGGGCCAGCACCTGGGCAGGCAGCGCGGCAATCGCAAACAGCGTGTCGGGCACCGCAGCCACGGGCGTGGCCAGGCGGGTGCGCAGGATGGGTTCCTCCCAGCCCGTGAGCGCCACCAGGGTCTTCACGTCCACATCACACAGCATGCGCTGCTGCGATGCCCGGGCCTGGGCTTCGGCCGCACTGGCGCGGGCCAGGGCCGCCGTGGCGGGGGCAGTAAACCCTGCGCGCTCGCTCAGGCCCGACAGCCGCGAGGTTTCGCCGCGCGACTGCGCATCGCGCTCGGCCACCTGCAGCTGCGCCAGGCAGGTGCGCAGGCTGCTGGTCTGCAGCGCCACCTCGGCCGCCACGCTCACGCGGGCCTCGTGCCACAGGGCCTGCGCGCCCGCCAGCCGCTCATCGGCGGCGGTCTTGGTAGCCCGGTTCGCGCCAAAAAGATCGATCTCCCAGCTCGCCTGCAGCCCGGCCTGCGCCGTGGTGGCTACGCGTGCCAACTGCTCGTTCAAGCCCCGGCTGGTGCTGGCCTGCGCATCGAGCGACGGCAGCAGCGCGGCGCGGCTGCTGACCTGCGTGGCGCGGGCCTGCACCAGGCGTGCCTGGGCCTGGGCGATGCCCGGGCTCACGGCCTGGGCGGCGTCGATCAGCTCGACCAGCAGCGGGTCGCCCAGCTGGGTCCACCACCGGGCCATGTCGCCCAGCGAGCCCTGGTGTGGCAAGGGGGCCTGCCAGGCCGCGGGCGGGGCCGCAGGCACCTGGGCGGGCGGCGCGGTGGTTGCGCAGGCGCCCAGCGCCAGGGGCAGCAAGGCCGCCCAGGCCGCCCACGCCCATTGGCGGGTGCGCAAGGTAGTGCTCAATCTCATGCGTTGGATTCCTTCTTGTGCGAAGTCCTGGAAGCGCGGCGCGCGGGCCCTTGTGTGGCCTGCCGCCGGATGATTTCCCCTTGCACCATGCAGAGGGCATAGCCGGTGAGCCGCTCCACCCACTGGTCCACCGCCGCCGCTGTCGCCAGCTGGGGGGCAATGGCCTGCAGGGGGTCGCGCTGCGTCCACAGCTGCATGATCAAACCCGCCAGGGAGAAGGCGAGGCGGTGCATATCGTCGTCCACCACCGAGACACCCATGTGTCGGCAAAGGACCTGGATGAGTGCCATGTGGGGGGCGCGGCACTCGCGTTCGATGAGTTCGGGCCAGACATGGGTGGGGTCGAGCAGCTCGCGCACATGCAGGCGCAGCGACTGCGTCACCAGGTCATCGTGCTTGAGTGGCTCCAGAAAACCTGCAAAGTAGTGGTGCAGCGCGCCCGCCAGGTCCAGCGCCGGATCGGCAAACACCGGGATCAGGTCGCTGCCGCTGCCAAAGGGCTCATAGAACGTGGCGGTGTAGAGCTGGGCCTTGTCGCCGAAGTGGTAGGCAATGGCCGCCACATTGGTGCCCGCCGCCTGGGCGATGGCCCGCACGGAGGTCTGGGCAAAGCCCTTTTCAGAAAAGAGCTGCAACGCGGCCTGCAGCAGGCGTGCGCGCGTGTCTTCGCCGTCGCTGCGGGCCGTGCGCTGGGAGGCGGGAATGATGGAAGGGGCACCGGAACTCATGGCCCCGGATTAAACCACCAGAATTCAAACAGTTGTTTGAATTAATGAATTTTTCATGAAGCGGCGCAGCACCAAGATGCAACCATTTGTCACCGCCCCAGAAGGCGCTATGCCTCCGCGCCAAACACCGCCCGCCACAGCGCCAGCACCGCATCGCGTTCGGCCTGCAGCGCGGGGGGGGTCACCTGGGTGGGGGCTTCGTCCAGGCGCGCCACGTGCTGCACGCGGCGCAGTTCCCGGTACGCGTCGGCGGCCGCCATGCCCACACCGGCAGGCAGCAGGCCCACCTGCTCGGCGCGCTGCAGCAGCGCAATATTGCCCACGTTGCCGCGCAGTTCGGGGTGGGCCGCCGACTGCGACAGCACCAGGTACTGCACGGCGAATTCGGCGTCCACCATGCCGCCCGTGCTGTGCTTCACATCGAAGCGCCCGGCGGGTGCGGGGTGGGCCGAGCGCACACGCTCGCGCATGGTCGCGATCTCGCCTTGCAAGGCCAGCGGGTCGCGGCTGGAGGTGATCACGGCTTCGCGTACGGCGTCAAACCGCGCCCGCAAGGCCTCGCTGCCCATCACAAAACGCGCCCGCGTCATGGCCTGATGCTCCCAGGTCCAGGCGGTGTTGCTGCCGCGCTGTTGCTGGTAGTTGGCATAGGCCTCAAAGCTGGTCACCAGCAGGCCGGAGTTGCCGTTGGGCCGCAGGGCGGTGTCGATTTCGTACAGGTCGCCTTCGCCGGTCTTCACCGTGAGCCAGTTGATGAGCTTGCGCACAAAGGCCGCATAGACCTCGGGCGCACGCTCGTCATCGTCGTCAAACACAAACACGATGTCGAGGTCGCTGCCATAGCCCAGCTCCTTGCCGCCCAGCTTGCCGTAGCCAATGATGGCGAACTGGGGTTCGTCGCGGTGGCGGTTCTTGAGGCGGCTCCAGCACCACTGGCTGGTGATGCGCAGCACGCTGTCGGCCAGCGCGCTCAGGTCGTCGGCCACCTGCTCGACCGTGATGCGGCGTTCCACATCGCGCGCCAGGGTGCGGAAGGTTTCGGCGTGCTGCGCGCGGCGCAGCAGGTTGAGCAGGGTTTCGTCGTCGTCTTCGCCGGTGGACCGCAGCGAGGCCAGGCGCATGGCCAGCTCGCGCTCGAAGTCGGCCACCACAAAACGTTCGGACAGCAGGTGGTCACCCACCAGCTCATCGATCACGCCCGGGTGTTGCAGCAAATAGCGCGCGGGCCACTTGGCGGCGCCCAGCAGGTGCAGCAGCTGTTCGTGCACCGAGGGGCGCTCCAGCAGCAGCGCCAGGTAGCTCTCTCGGCGCAGCAGGGGTTCGAGCCAGTTGGCCAGGCGCACGGCGGCCTCTTCGGTCACACGCCCTTCCTTGAGCCACTGCGCGGTACGCTGCACCAGGCGGAACAGGCGCGCGCGCGCCTCGTCGCGCAGCCCCTCCACACGCGGGTGGCTGCGCCATTCGGCCACACGCTCGCGGAAGCCACCGGGCAGTTGCTCCAGCAGGGCTTCCAGCTCGGGCGGTGGGGGCGCGGCAGCGCGGGGGCCACCACAGCCGCCGCCGTTGCATTGTTTTTTGCCCGCGCCACCCAGCAGGGTGTCGAACTCCTGCGCCACCAGCTCGCGGTGGGCGTCCAGCTCGTGCAAGAACGCGCAGCAGTCTTTGAAACCCAGAGTCTGGGCGATCCAGGCCAGGTCGTCGTCGCGCGTGGGCAGCACATGGGTCTGCTGGTCGTCCAGGTACTGGATGCGGTGCTCGACCCGGCGCAGGAAGACATAGGCCTGCGCCAGGGCGTCGGCCGTCGCCTGCGGCATGAGGCCTGCGTGGGCAAGCCGCTGCAGGGCATCGAGCGTGGGGCGGCGGCGCAGCTCGGGGAACTGCCCGCCGCGCACCACCTGCAGCAGCTGCACGGTGAACTCGATCTCGCGGATGCCCCCGCGCGAGAGCTTCACGTCATTGGCGCGCTCGGGGTGCCCGGCGCTGCGTTTGGACGCATGGTCGCGGATCTGGCTGTGCAGGGAGCGCAGCGCATCGAACACGCTGTAGTCCAGATAGCGGCGGAACACAAAAGGCAGCACCACCCCGCGCAGCGCCTGCACCTCGGGGCGGCCAATGCAGTCACGTGGCGCCACCACCCGGCTCTTGAGCCAGGCAAACCGCTCCCACTCACGGCCCTGGATCTGCAGGTATTCCTCCAGCGCCGCCAGCGACACCGAGGCCGGGCCCGAGTTGCCGTTGGGGCGCAGCGCCAGGTCCACGCGGAACACAAAACCATGCTCGGTCGTGTCGCCCACCAGGCTGTAGATGGCCTTGACGGCGCGCGCAAAGTATTCATGGTTGGAGATGCGGCCCCGGCCATCGGGCATGCCCGCCGTTTCTCCGTCGTGTTCGTACACGTAGATCAGGTCGATGTCGCTGGACACGTTCAGCTCGCGGGCGCCGAGCTTGCCCATGCCAATGATCCAGAGCTGCACGGGCTGGCCCTGCGGCCCGCAGGGTGCACCATGGCGCTCGTCAAGTTCGCGGCGCGCCTGGGCGCAGGCCCGGTCCAGGGCCAGCTCGGCCAGTTCGGTCACGGCGCGGGTGATGTCGGCCAGCGGGGCCTGGGCTTCGCAATCGAGCTGAATGAGCCGTTCCATGACCAGCTGGCGCAGCATGCGCAGGGCGGTGCCGGTGTCACAGCCCCGGGCACACAACGCATCGTAGGCCTGCTCCATGGTGGCCAGCACCGGGCAACCCGGCGGCAGCAGGGCCAGGTCATCCGCGTAGCGGCGGTGCAGGCGCTGGTAGAAGCGCGAGTGTCCGGCCAGCGGCCCCTCAAGGAAGGGCTGGTTGCAGCGGGGGTCAGAGGACGGTGCGGTCATGGAGGATAGGGCGGCCGCAGCGCTGGGCTGCATCCATAAGAACACTGGTTTGTAGTGAACCCGCGCGAGGCCTGCGGGTCATAATTCCTGCCACATTGAATCCCACCATGATCGATCCCACCACGCACCCCTCACGCCTGCTCAAAATAGTGGCAGGTTTTGCGCGGTGGTCACTGGGGTTGCTGCTGGCCTTCTGGCTGCTGCTGGCCATCGCGTGGGGGGCCCTTCATGGCTGGATTGTGCCGCGAATCGGGGACTTCCGCCCACAGCTGGAGGCGCATGCCGCACGGGCTCTGGGGGTTCCCGTCCAGATCGGCGCCATCGCGGCCCGCACCGAGGGGCTGGTGCCATCGATCGAGCTGTCGGACGTGGCGCTGCTGGACGCATCGGGCCGCTCGGCCCTGCACCTGCCCCGTGTGGTGGTGGCGCTGTCGCCCCGCTCGCTGCTCAAGGGCGGGTTCGAGCAGCTCTATGTACAGGGGCCGGAGCTGGACGTGCGCCGTGCCACCGATGGCCGCATCTACGTCGCGGGCCTGGAGTTTGCCGAGAACCAGGGCGACAACAACGACGCGGCCGACTGGCTTTTTTCACAGGGCGAGGTGTTCATCCAGGATGGCACCGTGCGCTGGACCGACGAGCAGCGCGGCGCCCCCGCGCTGGCGCTGGAGAAGGTCAACCTGCTGCTGCGCAACGGCAACTGGCACCACCACATGCGGCTGGACGCCACACCGCCACCGGCCTGGGGCGACCGCTTTTCGGTGGTGGGCCTGTTCCGCGCGCCGCTGCTGCGCGCTGGCGACGGCAACTGGAAGCACTGGAACGGCCAGGTGTTTGCCGATTTCGCACGCGTCGATGTCTCGCAGTTGCGCCACCACGCCGACGTGGGCATTGAGGTGGCGCAAGGCCGGGGCGCGTTGCGCGCCTGGGCCGATGTGCGCGGCGGGCAGATCGTGGGCGGCACGGCCGACCTGGCGCTGGCCGACGTG
The DNA here is from genome assembly GCF_054950075.1 of Acidovorax sp. Q11. NCBI lineage: Bacteria > Pseudomonadati > Pseudomonadota > Betaproteobacteria > Burkholderiales > Comamonadaceae > Acidovorax > Acidovorax sp. Q11. The sequence goes on from NZ_JBUDZG010000001.1 coordinate 200,257, forward strand.
AACACCACCCTCAGCCCCGACCTGCAGGCGCTGGTGCTGCCTTCCATCCAGGGGCGCCTGGGCGGACGGCGGCTGAACGGCGGGTTCGAGTTCTCCACGCAGGGCCTGCAGTTCCAGACCGACGACGGCCTGACCTGGCCCGGCGGCAACCTGCGACTCATCCACACGGCGGCCACGGGCAAGGCCCCGGAGCAGGGCGAGTTCCGTGCCGACCGCCTGGACCTGGCTGCGCTGGCACAGATCGCCAGCCGCCTGCCTCTGGGGCCCACGGCCCACGATGCCGTGCGCACCTACACCCCCGAGGGCCTGGTCGATGAGATCCAGGCCACCTGGAAAGGCCCCCTGGATGCCCTGCAGCAATACCAGGTCAAGGGCCGCATCCGGGGCCTGGCGCTGGCTGGAGCCCCCGCCGGGGTGGCGCCCAAGCACCTTGGCCTGCGCGGCGCCACGGTGGACATCGACATGACCCAGGCTGGCGGCAAGGCCGCGCTCACCATGGCCTCCGGGGCACTGGTGCTGCCGGGGGTGTTTGAAGACCCCCTGCTGCCGCTGGACCGGCTCAGCGCCGACCTGCGCTGGCAGATCGAAGGCAGTCGCATTGCCGTGCAGGCCAACGACGTGCAGTTTGCCAACGCCGATGCGCAGGGCGAGGCCCGCGCCACCTGGCACACCAGCGATGCCAACAAGGCACCCCACAAATCGCGCTTCCCCGGGGTGCTGGACCTCACCGGCACGCTCAACCGCGCCGACGGCACACGCGTGCACCGCTACCTGCCCCTGTCCATCCCTGCCGAGTCGCGCCACTATGTGCGCGACGCTGTGGTGGCGGGCAGCGCCAGCAACGTGCAGTTCCGCGTCAAGGGCGATCTGCACGACCTGCCCTTCAACGACCCCAAGCTGGGCGAATTCCGCATCGCTGCGCGGGTCAAGGATGTCACCTACGCCTATGTGCCGCCCTCGCTGCAGCCTGCGGGCACCCTGCCCTGGCCCGCGCTCACGGAGCTGGGCGGCGAGCTGATCTTCGAGCGTTCATCCATGATGGTGCGCGGCGCCAGCGGCAGCTTTGCGGGCAGCAAGGGCCTGCGGCTGTCCAAGGTGGACGCCAAGATCCCCGACCTGGAACACACCGTGGTGGCCGTGAACGCCGACGCGCGTGGCCCGCTGGCCGAGCTGCTCACGCTCATGACCACCTCGCCCCTGGGGGGCATGACCGGCCACGCACTCGACCAGGCCAGCGGCACCGGCAATGCCGACTTCCAGTTGCGCCTGAGCCTGCCCATCAGCGACATCAACAAATCCAAGGTGCAGGGCACCGTCACGCTGGCGGGCAACGAGCTGCGCATCACCCCCGACACGCCCGCGCTGAGCCGGGTGCGGGGCGCCGTGCAGTTCAGCGAAACCGGGTTCTCGCTGACCAACGTGCAGGCCCAGGCGCTGGGCGGCAACGTGCGGCTCGAAGGCGGCATGCGGGCGCTGGCTCCCAACGCGCCCGCCACCGAGTCGGCCGTGCAGCTGCGTGCCCAGGGCACGGCCACCGCCGAGGGCCTGCAGCAAACGCCCCAGCTGGGCATGTTGGCGCAGCTGGCGCGCCGCGCCACCGGCAGCACGCCCTACACCCTGGCCCTGGCGTTCCGCCGGGGTGTGCCCGAGCTGCAGGTAAGCACCACGCTGCAGGGCCTGGCGCTGGCACTGCCGCCCCCGCTGGGAAAACCTGCCGACAGCAGCCTGCCGCTGCGCTTCGAGAACCAGGTGGCGCGCGAATCCCTCACCGGCCTGGCCGCCAATGGCAGCAGCAACGGCAATGGCAGCAACACGCCACCGCTGCGCGACCAGATCACACTGGACCTGGGCGCCCTGGGCTCGGCCACCTACCTGCGCGACCTGAGCGGCCCCCAGCCCCGCGTGCTGCGCGGCGCCATTGGCCTGGGGCTGAGCGGCGGAGAGTCCGCCCCGCTGCCCGTGCAGGGCGTGGCTGCCAACATCAGCCAGGGCAAGGTGGACGTGGACGCCTGGGAAGACGTGCTGACGCAGGCCACCACGGCCGAGCCCCCCGCGCGCACGGTCCCGACCACTGCCGCCACGCCCAGCACCTCCGGACCGGCCATGGCACAGGATTACCTGCCCACCACCCTGGCGCTGCGCGCGCGCGAACTGACACTGCAGGGCCGCACCCTGCACAACGTGGTGGCGGGCGCCCTGCGCGACGGCACGACCTGGCGCGCCAACCTGGACGCCACCGAACTCAACGGCTATCTGGAATACCGCCAGCCCGGCCCCCCCGACAACGCCAGCGGCCGCCTGTTTGCCCGCCTGTCGCGCGTGAACATGCCGCAGAGCGAGGTCACGCAGGTGGAATCCCTGCTGGACGAACAGCCCGGCACGCTGCCTGCGCTCGACATCGTGGTGGACGACTTCGAGCTGCGCGGAAAACGCCTGGGCCGGGTCGAGATGGAAGCCCAGAACCGGGGCGGCGAGGGCGCCCAGCGCGAATGGCGCCTCGCCAAGTTCAACATCACCGCGCCCGAGGCCAGCCTCACGGCCAACGGCAACTGGGCCGTGCTCAATGCCGCAGGGGCCGGCCCGCGTGCGGCCGAGCGGCGCACGGTGCTCAGTTTCAAGCTCGACATCCGCGACTCGGGCGACCTGCTGGGCCGCATGGGCATGGCCAACGTGATGCGGCGCGGCAAGGGCCGCATGGAGGGGCAGGTGGCCTGGATCGGCGCGCCGTTCAGCCCCGACTACCGCAGCATGACCGGACAGATCAACCTCAACATCGAGTCCGGCCAGTTCCTCAAGGCCGACCCAGGCCTGGCCAAGCTGCTGGGCGTGCTGAGCCTGCAGTCGCTGCCGCGCCGGCTCACGCTCGACTTCCGCGACGTGTTCAGCGAGGGCTTCGCGTTTGACTTTGTGCGCGGCGACCTGCGCATCGAGCGCGGCGTCGCCATCACCAACAACCTGCAGATGAAAGGCGTGAACGCCGCCGTGCTGATGGAAGGCCATGCCAACATCGACCAGGAAACCCAGGACCTGCGGGTGGTAGTGGTGCCCGAGATCAATGCCATGACGGCCTCGCTGGTGGCCACGGCCATCAACCCCGTGATCGGGCTGGGCAGCTTCCTGGCCCAGGTGTTCCTGCGCGGCCCGCTCATCGAAGCCGCCACGCAGGAGTTCCGCGTGGACGGCACCTGGGTCGACCCGCGCGTGGTGCGTGTGGCGCGCCGGGGCCGCGAGGCCAACCCCACCACCGATACCCCGCCCCGCAGCAGCCCCCCCAAAACCGGAGAGCCCTCATGAAAGTAGCCGCCATCCAGATGGTGTCTGGCACCCAGCGCGACGACAACCTGGGCGCAGCCCGTGCGCTGCTGGAGCAGGCTGCGCAGGGCGGCGCCGAGCTGGCCGTGCTGCCCGAATACTTCTGCGTGATGGGCCACAAGGACACCGACAAGCTCGCGCTGCGCGAGGCCAACGGTGATGGGGTGATCCAGCGCTTTCTGGCCGACACGGCGCGCGCGCTGCAGATGTGGATCGTGGGTGGCACCCTGCCGCTGCAGACCACTGCCCTTGACCGCGTGCGCAACACCACGCTGGTCTTCAACCCCACGGGCGCCTGCGTGGCGCGCTACGACAAGATCCACCTGTTCCACTTCGACAACGGGCGCGAGCTGTACGACGAAGGCCGCGTGATCGAGGCGGGCAACACCCCGGTGCAGTTTGACCTGCAGGCGCGCGACGGCCAGCGCTGGCGCGTGGGCCTGTCGGTGTGCTACGACCTGCGCTTTCCCGAGCTGTACCGCGCCCATGCCCGGGCGGGCGCCGACCTGCTGCTGGTGCCCAGCGCCTTCACCCACACCACGGGGCAGGCGCACTGGGAGGTGCTGCTGCGCGCCCGCGCCATCGAGAACCTGGCCTATGTGCTGGCCCCCGCCCAGGGCGGCGTGCACGAGAACGGGCGCCACACCTGGGGCCACAGCATGCTGGTGGACCCCTGGGGCACCGTGCTGGCGCAGCAGGACCAGGGCCCCGGCGCCGTGACCGGCGTGCTCGACGCCGAGCGGCTGCGCGCCGTGCGCGCCCAGCTGCCCGCGCTCACGCACCGCGTGCTGCCGTGACCGACCCACGCGCCCCGCGCGCCCCCCGCACCCTGCTGCAGCGCTGGCGTGGCGCCTGGCGCCGCTGGTCGCTGTGGACGGCACTGGTGCTGCTGGTGGTGTCGATGCTGGCCACCATGGTGTGGCTGGCGGGGCGCTACGAAGCCAGCCAGGTGCAGACGCGCCTGGAGCGCGACGCGGCCGATGCGGTGTCCGACATCCGCACCGCGCTCACACACAACCTGCAGAGCCTGCAGGCCCTGCCTGCCGACACCCCGGGGCAGCTGGCCTGGGAGGTCGAGGCCTCCGAGCTGCTGCGCATCCGCCGCGAGCTGGTGCGCATCGAGTTGCGCGACGCCCACCTGAAGCTGCGCACCCATGTGCAGTCGCCCTACCGCCCTGTGGCCTGGGACATGCGGGCACGCGACAGCAGCCAGTCCGACCTCACCATCGCCTGCACCAACGCCCGGCGCCTGGGCAGCCCCGCCTATTCCACCAGCTACTTCCAGCCGCATGGCGACGGCCTGGGCTCCGAGATGATGGAGCTGTGTGTGCCCTTGACCGCAGGCGGGCGCACCACCGGCTTCCTGGTGGCCACCTACGGGCTGCAGGACATCCTGCTGAACCTGGTGGCGCACAACCTCACGCGCAGCCAGGAGGCCTCGTTCACCGAACCCGACGGCACGCGCCTGGCCGTGATGGGCGCGGCCCGCCGGGGCTCGCGCATGTTCACCGCCCAGCACCTGCTGGACCTGCCCGGCGCCACCCTGGTGCTGCGCATGGACGGCTGGCACACCGCGCCCAGCGTGTTCCCCAACGTGCTCACGGCGCTGGTCACCGCCATGTCGATTGCGCTGGTCACGGTGATGGTGGTGCTGGTGCGCGACAACCGCCGCCGCCTGCGTGCCGAACGTGATCTCGCCGACGCGCTGGCGTTTCGCAAGGCGATGGAGGACTCGCTCGTCACCGGCCTGCGCGCCCGCGACCTGCAGGGCCGCATCACCTACGTGAACCCGGCGTTCTGCGAGATGGTGGGCTTCGCGCCGCAGGAGCTGCTGGGCCTGAGCATGTCGGCGCCGTACTGGCCGCCCGAGCGCGTGGAGGAATACCAGCAGCGCCAGGCCATCCGCTTTGCGGGCACCATGCCACCGCGCGAAGGTTTCGAGTCCGAATTCATGCGCAAGGACGGCACGCGCTTCCCGGTGCTCATCATCGAGGCGCCGCTGATCAACGCCCAGGGGCAACACACCGGCTGGATGAGCGCCTTCCTGGACATCAGCGAGCAGCGCCGCGTCGAGGAACTCTCACGCGCCTCGCAAGAGCGGCTGCAGGCCACCGCCCGGCTGGCCACGGTGGGCGAGATGGCCTCGCTGCTCAGCCACGAGCTGAACCAGCCGCTGGCCGCCATCTCCAGCTACGCCAACGGCTCGCTGAACCTGCTGGAGCAGCAGGCCACACCGGCCCTGGCCTCTGCGTCTGCATCTGCATCCCCGGGCACCAGCGCCGCCCCGCCCGCCCCCGACGCACTGGACGACGTGCGCATGGCCATGCGACAGATTGCGCGCCAGGCCGAACGCGCGGGCCGGGTGATCAAAAGCGTGCACGACTTCGTGCGCCGCCGCGACCAGGCGCGCGAGGCGGTCAGCGCGCAACAGCTGCTTGACGCCATCCTGCCCCTGGTGAGCCTGCAGGCGCGCAAACTGGGCGTGCGCGTGCACACCACCGTGGAGCCCGGCCTGCCCCCCACCCTGTGCGACCGCACCATGGTCGAGCAGGTGCTGCTGAACCTGGCGCGCAACGCCATGCAGGCCATGGACGACCCCGCCGTGCGCAGCCGCGTGCTCGACATCCGGGTGCGGCACGCGGCCCCCAGCCAGCACAGCGGCTGGGTCGAGTTCGTGGTGACCGACCAGGGCACCGGCATCCCGCCCGACGTGGCCGCCAAACTCTTCACCCCCTTCTTCACCACCCGCCCCGAGGGCATGGGCCTGGGCCTGAGCATGTGCCGCACGGTGATCGAGCAGCACGGCGGTTTTCTCGGGTTCGCGCCGAATGTGCCGCGTGGTACGGTGTTCACTTTCACGCTGCCTGCGTCACAACCTGATTCAAGACCCTGATGGAACCCATCACCAACGCCACCGTGTACATCGTGGACGACGATGCCAGCGTGCGCGAAGCCCTGGCCTGGCTGCTGCGCTCGCGCAGGCTGCCCAGCGAGTCCTACGACAGCGCCGAGGCCTTTGACGCCATGCTGCAAACCCGCCCGGCCCAGCGCCAGCCCTGCTGCCTGCTGCTGGATGTGCGCATGCCCGGCATGAGCGGGCTGGCCCTGTTCGACCTGCTCGCCGCACGCGGCGACCTGGCCACCATGCCGGTGATTTTTCTCACCGGCCATGCCGACGTGCCCACGGCGGTGGACACCGTCAAGCGCGGCGCGTTCGACTTCTGCGAAAAGCCCTTCTCCGACAACGCCCTGGTGGACCGCATCGAACAGGCACTCGCCCAGTCCACCGAACACCTTACCCAGCTGCGTGCACGCAGCGGCCTGCAGGTGCGCCTGGGCGAGCTGACCGACCGCGAACGCGACGTGATGGACCTGGTGGTGGCGGGCCTGCCCAACAAGCTGATCGCCGACCAGCTCGACATCAGCGTGCGCACGGTGGAGGTGCACCGCTCGCGCGTGTTCGACAAGATGCAGGTCAAGTCGGCCGTGGAGCTGGCCAACCTGCTGCGCGGGGCGGGGTGACTGTCTGCGGCTTTGGAATGCCTGCTTAGGAGTTTTCAGGCCTTTTTTTGGCCATCTGCGCGCACCCAATGGCGCTTTATTGCTATCAAAAAAGAGTTACTTGGGCGGCTGCTCGGCATCGTCGCCCGGCAGTTCACCCTTCTTGCGGCCCGAGAACATGGTCCACCAGACGATGGCCACCAGCAGCACCAGCGCCAGCAGCGCTTCAAGCAAAATCAGCCCCATGACCCTGAACCCCCTGCGCCTTGTTGTAACGGCGCTGATTGTAGGAACGCTGGCAGCCTGCTCCACGCCGCCCGCCCCAAGCCCCTCCCGCCCCGGGGCCATCCCGCCCCCGCCGCCTGCCAGCACCGTGGTGCTGCCCGGAGACACCGGCCCGCTGCCACCGCCGCTGGCACAGCCCAAAAGCCGCTGGATCCCGGTGCGCTGGGCCGAGCTGCCGGGCTTTGGCGAAGACGCCTTGCACGAGGCCTGGAACGCCTGGATCAAAAGCTGCGAGCGGCCCGCTCCCCCCTTCACCGCGCTGTGCAGCGACGTGCGCCAGCTGAGCATTGCCACCGCCGACGAGCAACGCGCCTGGCTGGTGGCCCGCCTGCAGCCCTACCGCGTCGAAGCCACCGACGGCAATGCCGAGGGCCTGCTCACCGCCTACTACGAACCCATGATGGACGCCGCGCGCCAGCCCGGCAACGGTTTCACCGTGCCCATCTACCGCCTGCCCGCCGGTTTTGGCGCACGCAAGCCCTGGTATACACGCCAGCAGATCGAAACCCTGCCCGAGGCCCAGGCCGCACTCGCGGGCCGCGCCATCGGCTGGCTGCGCGACCCGGTCGAATCCATGGTGCTGCACATCCAGGGCTCGGGCCGCCTGCGCATCACCGAGGCCGATGGCAGCACCACCACCGTGCGCGTGGCCTACGCGGGCACCAACGACCAGCCCTACCAGAGCATCGGCCGCTGGCTGCTGGACCAGGGCTACACCCGCGACGCCACCTGGCCCGGCATCCGCGCCTGGCTGAACGCCAACCCCCAGCGCACCAACGAGCTGATGTGGACCAACCCGCGCTACGTCTTCTTCAAGGAGGAACCCCTGGTGGGCATGGACGCAGGTTTTGGCCCCAAGGGCGCACAGGGCGTGCCCCTGACCCCCGGCCGCTCCATCGCGGTGGACCGCCAGAGCATCCCCTACGGCACGCCCGTGTGGCTGGCCTCCAGCGGCCCGCAGGTGCAGCTCAGCCGCATGGTGCTGGCACAGGACACGGGCAGCGCCATCCTGGGCGCGGTGCGGGCCGACTACTTCACCGGCTGGGGCCCCGAGGCGGGCGACATTGCCGGGCGCCTCAAGCAGAACCTGCGGCTCTGGGCGCTGTGGCCAAAGTAGTACTCAAAATGCCCTTCTGCGCTCGTCCATCAATCGCTGATAGCTATTGAATCAGGAGCATCCATGCGCGTGACGGAGCCCCAGCTGCGCACCCTGCTGCTGGCCCAGGCCATCGAGCAGGCCGACACCCGGCACACCCTGGTCAGCCCGGTGGAGCTGCAGGACGCCACACGCAGCGCCGTGGCCGCCGCCCGGGCGCGCGGGGTGCCCCGCGTGGGGGTGGCCGAGGTGATGCTGGAACGCGCCACCACCATCGCCAACCACGCCAGCGGCCGCGACAACACCGTGGCCGCACTGCACCCACAGAAGCCCGGCGCAGGCGGGCTGGGGCCCTGGGTGGCGCGTGGCCTGCCGCTGGCGGCACTGCTGCTGGGCCTGGCCATCGACCGCATCAGCAACGCGCACCGGGTGGACCTGCTCTCGCCCCCGCTGCTCACCGTGCTGGCCTGGAACCTCGCCGTCTACCTGGCTGATCGCCTGGCGCGCCATGCACCCGCCCCAGGCGCCCGGTGCATGGCTGCAGCAGGCGCTGCGCCCCCTCGGTCCACCCTTCAGCCGTGCCGAGCGGGGGCGCGGGCTGGCCGCGCGCATTGCGGCCGACTTTCACCAACGCTGGTGGGCCCATGCGGCCGACCTGCTGCAGCAGCGCGCCGCGCGGGTGCTGCACCTGTGCGCCGCCGCCTGGGGCGCGGGCATTGCGCTGTCACTGCTGCTGCGCGGGCTGGTGGTGCGCTACCAGTTTGGCTGGGAGAGCACCTTTCTCGACGCCACGCAGGTGCACGCCATCGTCTCGGTGCTGTTTGCGCCGCTGACCCTGCTGCTGGGCCTGGCGCCCTTCACGCTGCAAGAGATCGCGGCCACGCAGAACTTTGCGGGCGAAAGTGGCGTGGCGGGCATGGGCAGTGCCGCTGGCAGCCGCTGGGTGGGGATGTACGTGGGCCTGCTGCTGCTGGCCGTGGTGTTGCCGCGCCTGGCCCTGGCCGCCTGGGCGCGCTGGTGCGAACACCGGTGGCAGGGCCACATCGACCCGCAGGGCGCCGCCTTTGACACGCTGCGCGCCAGCCTGCCGGGCGACCTGGTGATCGGCCTGCACGGCCCGCAGGCGCAAACCCAGGTGCTGCTGGGCGCCCGCCTGCAGACCCCGGAAGGCGACCACCTGCGGTTTACCGACCACACGTGCCACACCGGGCACACCGGCCAGCCCGACCAGCCCGTGGACGCCGTGCTGGCCTGGGCCGACGACCCCATTCCGCCCGCCTGGCAGGCCGCCCCCATGTGGCGTTGCGCTGGGAAGACTTTGGCGCCAGCTGGGTGCTGGAGCCCAGGCTGTTCGACCGGCTGGACGGCGCCCTGCCCACCCAGCGCCATGCATGGGCCCGCCTGCGCGCCGCCTGGGTGGAACGCAACGAGCAGCGTTTTGGCCAGGCCCTGCTGGCGCTCGCGCAGCACCTGCGCGCCTGTGCCGCGCTCACCCGCCTGCCGCCAGATGCCGCCGCTGCGCAGTACGCAGACCAGGTGCGCGCGCTGGACGCCACGCTGCGCGCCCTGCATGGCGAGCCCACTGCGCCGGCCATGCCGTCGGCGCAGTTGGCCCCACCGCTGTCCGCACCACGCCGCATCGACAGCACGGCCCTGGCCCTGGGCACCTCGGCCGGGGCCGCTGCGGGCGCTGCCGCCGGGGCCAAGGCCGGTGCGCTGATTGACCTGGGCACAGGCGGCCTGACCCTGGGTGCAGGCACGGCCCTGGGCGCGCTGCTGGGCGGCACCACGGCCTGGGTGGTGCGATCGCTGCAAAAGAAGGACGAAGGACGGCAGGACCTGCTGCAACACGCCGCCGAAGCGGCCTGCAGCCACTACCTTGCCATCGCCCACCAGCAGCGCATGCCACCGGGCGATGCTGACCCCTGGGCCACACGCTGGCATGCCGAGGTCACCGGCACGGTGGCCGCCCATGGCGCGGCGCTGGCTGCCGCGCTGCAGGACGGCGCAAACGCTGAAGCCCTGACACCGCTGTTGCGCACCGTGCTGATGGGGATCCTGCAGCGCAGTTGTGCGGCAGAGGGGGCTGGCACCAACCCCACAGGCCCACTGGCAGGTTGACTATTGGCTTTTTTGGCCGCTACCGCCTGTTGGTATTGCCTTAACAGCTATCAAAACAGGAGTAACCCACAGCCTTTACGGGCAGGCTACCCGGGCCGCCTCGGTCTCCACGCGGGGGGCTGCAGCCGCCGCCGCAAACGCCATGGCCGGGGGCACGGTCACAGTGCGCAGCCGGTCGCCGTCGATGCGGTATTCGTATTCACGCGTCGAGCCCACCATCTCGGTGCGAAAACTGCTGCTGGCCATGGTGGCCGCATACACCTGGGGCCGCACCACCTGGTAGCGGTAGGTGGTGGTGGACACGCCGCTGGTGGTCTTGCAGACGGAGTCGAACTGGTCGTCCTTGAACTGCAGCGTGCAGCGGCCCGAGCTGTCTTCAGCCTTCTCGCCATCCGGCGTGTGCAGCACGATTTTGGTGGCGCGCCAGCAGCCGAACAGGGCGGGGTCGGGGGCGGCGGCGTGGATGGCAGGGGCCACGAGGGCCAGGGTCCAGAGGACGGAACGCAAATAGCTCGGCATGCAGAAAGGGCGGGCCCGCCAAGGGCACGCGGTCAGGCAGGGAAGGCCGCCATCGTAGGCGAAACCGGGGAGGCCCCCAGCACGCAAGCGCCTATTCCACCGTCCACCGCGTCACCCTCGGCGGCGCTTCGCCCACATGAAACGCCAGCTTGCGGTCGCGCAGCGCCACGTCCGAGGCCGTCACGCGGTCAAAACGGCGCAGGTGCTCCGTCCACGACTCGTCCTCAATGCGCTCCACATAGCGCGCGGGCTGGCTGATGTCGTGCAGCAACTGCCAGCCCAGAGCGCCCTGGCGCAGGCGGCTGCGGCGGCTTTCCTGCATCACGGCGCGAAATTCAGCGGCGCGCGCGGGGTCGATGAAGTATTCGATGGTGACCACCAGGTGCCCTGATCCGGGCGGTGTGTCGGCCACGGGCGCCTTGAAGGCGCGCGAGGGGCTCAGGTCTTCCTCCATGCTGCGGTCGGCCACCAGGCGCTGCACCAGCAGCATGGCCACCACGCCGGTGGCGGCGGCGATGCCCAGGCTCACATGCACATCGGTGACCGTGGCCACTTGGCCCCACACGGCGGCGCCCAGCGCGGTGGAGCCCATGATGGCCATCTGGTAGATGGACATGCCGCGCGCGCGCACCCAGTTGGGCAGCGCGAGCTGGGCCGACACCGACAGCGAGTTGGCGGTGGTGATCCACGCCATGCCCGCCACGAACATCGCGGGCACGGCCACGTACACATTGGGCGCCACGGCCATCACGCCCGTGGCGGCGGCCTGCAGCGCCGTGCCGCGTATCACCAGCACATCGCGCGCCATGGCCTGGCGCAGGCGCGGCAAGAACATGGCCGCCGTGATGGCGCCCGCGCCCATGCTGGCCAGCAGCAGCGTGAAGGTGCCCGCGCCGCCGCCTTCGAGCCCCTTGGCCAGCAACGGCAGCAGGGCCAGCAGCGCAGTGGCGTGCAAAAAGAAGATGGAGATGCGCCACAACACGGCGCGCATGCGCGGCGACTGGCGCACAAACTGCAGGCCCACGCGCATGGCACTGGGCAGCTTTTCGCGCCCCAGCGGGCTGGGTGTGTGCACCCGCTTCCAGCGCATGATGACCAGGCCCGAGACGATGGACAGCACGGCGTTGAGCACAAACACCCAGGCGCTGCCCGCGCTGGCGATGATGGCGCCCGCCAGCAGCGGGCCGATGATGCGCGAGGCGTTCATCGCCACGCCGTTGAGCGCCAATGCGGCGGGCAGTTGCGGGCGGCTCACCAGCTCGGGCACGATGGCCGCAAACACCGGCCAGCGCATGGCCAGGCCAATGCCGTTGGCAAAGGTGAGCGCCAGCAGCAGCGGCGCCGTCATGCCCCCGGCCATGACGAACACGCACAGCACCAGCGCCACGGCCGCCACCCAGAACTGCGTGGCGATGAAGTAACGGCGCCGGTCCAGGATGTCGGCCAGCGCACCGCTGGGCAGGCCGAGCAGGAACACCGGCAGCGTGGAAGCGGTCTGCACCAGCGCCACCAGCACCGGCGAGGTAGTGAGCGTGGTCATGAGCCAGGCGGCCGCCACGTCGTTCATCCACATGCAGGTGTTGGCCGCCACCCAGGTGAGCCAGAGCATGCGGAACACGGGCACCGACAACGGCGCAAACGGTGAGAGCGAAGCCGCCTGGTTCAGCGCCGCGCTGTCCCCCAACTGGGCGGCGACGGACTCTTCGGTGCCATGCGCCAGATCCGCACGCGCGGCACGGTCTGCAGCCGCATCGCTTTGCGGCGGGGCGCCCGGGCTCAGGTCCGGGGCATCAGGGGAGGGCGGGGGCGCAACGCTGCGCGTGCTTTCGTGGGACGGCAATGGCGGCATGTCTGCGCATTGTGCGACGGTTGGCGCGGCTGTGGTGGCTCAGCGCCAAATAGCCCACTGCGGGCCTGCGCCAAACATCGCGCCTTCTCCCGCCTCGTCACGCCGCATCGGTCGGCGCAGCCGGGGCCTGGGTGCCCGCCTGTTTGGTTTGCCGCAGCAGCAGCCAGGCCATGAGCCCGAGTGCCGCCACGCCCGCCAGCAGCACGCCCCACAACACGGCGCTGCGCGTGGAGATGCCGCCGCTGGCCGCCGCAGCGGGCACCAGCGCGCCGTCTGCGGGCTGGCCGCCGGTGATGTCGGCCCGGGCTACATCGGCCAGCGCCACGGGCAGCTGGTTCTCTTGCGCGGGCTGGTAGCCCGGCACCAGGCTGGCCAGGGGCAGGAAGGCGCTGGCCGCCGCCGTGGCCCCGGGCAGCCCGGCCGCCAGCGTGAAGGGCCCCTGCCCGCTGGCCAGGAACACCAGCTGCGCAGGCTCGAACTGCAGCGCCAAAGCGGGCGCAGCAGCAAACCCGGGGGTCTTGGGGTCGGCTTCGATCTTGATCTCGCGCACCGAGGCACCGCCCAGCTCCACGGGCCCGCTGGCCTGTTCCTTGCCGCCGGTTGCCATCTTGTAGACCACGGCACTGGCCAGTGGCGACCAGGGCTGCTCGCGGTGGTTGCGGCCCAGCACGCGCACGGGAATCAGCACATTGCTGCCGGGCGGCGTGATGGCGAGCGCTGCGACCGGTGTGGCAAACGGCAGCGCAAACACCAGTTCACGCGGGTTGGCCAGGGCGGGCGTGGCCATGCTGGCGCTGACGCGCTCGCGCGGGCCCGTGCTGCGCGAGGTGGCCAGCGTGGCGCCGCGCAGGGTCACGGCGGCGTCGCCCCAGGTCACGCGCAGGTAGTGGCCCTTCAGGTCGGCGCGCTGCAGGTCGATCTGCTCGTTGCCCAGGCGGCCCGGTGCCGTGGGTGCCGCTGCCGCGTCGGCGCGGTAGAGCACGGTCTCGGCCAGTGGCTGCCAATGTTTGAGGTCCTTGCTGGCCTGCACCCGGAACGTCACGGGCTGGCCCGCAGGCAGATCCACGTCCAGGGCCATGCGGGCCACGGGCAGCTGCACATTGCGCGCGTCGAGCAGCGCGCCGCGCACGGCCTGCGGGGTGGCAGGGCCTGCCGTGGTGGTCGTGTCGATCTGCACCACACGCTGGCCCTGGCGCTCCTCGATGCGCAGCGACAGCCCCTCCAGCCCGGCCGTGCCCGTGCTGGCGGCGCCCAGGATGGGATACGCGGGCAAGGTCACTGATTCCTCGGGCGCGCTGGCTGCCGCCACACCGGCCAGTGCCATGGGCACGGGCTGACCCGCGCCGTTGAAGAGGCGCACGTCGGCATAGCCCGGGCTTTGCAGGCGCACCAGCACCTCGGCAGGCAGCATCACGCGCTGCAGCGGCGCATCGGCCGCGAGCGTGACAGGAACGCGGATGGCGTAGGCCGCAGGGCTGTTGGCATCGGCCGCCGCCTGGGCCACGCCGGTGCACAGGGACAGGGCGGCAGCGGCCAGCACCAGGGGCAGGTTCAGGGCGACAGGCTTCTTCATGGCAGTGTTTCTGGTTGCGATGGCGCCAGCGGTGGCGCGGCAGGCTCCGCAGGGGCGTCCGACTTGGGTGGCGACTTCGGAGGCGACTTCGGAGGTAAAGGCGCAAAGTAGCCCACCACCAGCATCAGCACACCCACGGCGATGAAGGCAATGATGCGCTCGGCACCCCCCGCGTTGGACAGATCGATCAGCAGCAGCTTGACCACCACCACGCCCAGCAGGCCCGCGCCCACCAGCCACAGCGGCCGCTGCACGCGGCGGTGTGCCAGCACCATCAGGCTGAGCGCCAGCAGCGTCCACAGGATGGCGTAGCCGGTCTGCACCACGAAGCTGCTGAACAGCGCCGACGCATCCCAGCGCACGCCAAAGAAGTGGTGGGCCACCCGCAGCCACACGGTGTTGATCACGATGAACGCGAGCAGCGCCAAGGCCACCAGCGCATGGCGCCCGGTGAGCCCGCCCGAGCGGGCCGGGGGCGGCAGCGCTGCGAGCAGCACGCGCCGCCAGAACACCAGGCCGCCCAGCGCAAGCGCCAGGGTCAGGTCGGTGGGGTTGAGCAGCGGGATGTAGGGCAGCGGCGCCGTGTGTCCGGACGAATGCACGGCCGCCAGCAGCGCGCCCCCGAACACCAGCACCGCAAGGGGCAGGGCCGCCAACCAGTAGTAAGCCTGGGCATGGGGGTTCAGCGGCCAGGGCAGCGCCGCGCGTGCCGCAGGCTGGTTGCCACGGCCCGCCCAGAGCGCCAGCAGCATCAGCACCGCAATCGCGCTGACCAGCAGGACCACACCGGCCCACGAGGTGCGCCACAGCTCGGCCTTGCCGATGCCGGACCAGAGGCAGTCGGCCAGCAGCAAGGTCACCAGCCAGGCCGTAGCGGCGTGGAACCAGCCGAAGCGCGGCGCGCTTTGGGCGGACGGGCCCTCAGTGCCCGCCGCCTGCCAGCGATCGGTCTGCCACAGCATCCACCCGTGCAGCGCCAGCACGATAGGCCACACGGCCCAGGCGGGCGTGGTCAGCACGCGGTGGCCATCCACCACCTGCGCCACCCACCCCAGCGCCAGCACGCCGATGGTGGCGCGCGCGGGCCAGGTGGCCACAGCCCAGCGCGTGCGCAGGCCAAGCACCATCGACAGGGCCGCACTGAGCACCACGGCCAGCATGCCCAGCAGTTCGGCAACGCGGTCCGAGAACACCGGCACGGGCCACTGGCCCTGCTCCAGGCCGGGCACACGCCGCGTGATCTCCAGCCACCAGGCCAGGCACCAGAAGACAAAGCCGTAGAGGTAGGCAGGGTTGGGCAGCAGCACCTCCACCCTGGCATAGCCCTGGGCCCAGGCCGAACCGCTGTGGGGCAGCGGCTGGCGCAGCCACCAGGCCAGCAGCAGCGCGGGCAGCGCAATCAGCATCGCACCCAGGAACGCCGGGTTGGCCAGCGGCAGAGGCGAGACCTGCAGGCCCCCGCTGTCCACGCCACCCATGAACGCCAGCATGGCCACGACCTGCAGCACCAGGCCAAAGGCACGCGGCATCCAGCGCGCCTGGCGCATGCCGACCCAGAAGGCGCCCGCGCCTTCGAGCGCCCACACCGCCGAGGTCCACTGCGCATCCAGCGCCAGCGGCACGGCCAGCGTGGCAAAACCCACGCCGATGGCGATAAAACACTCGGTGAGCAGGCGCCAGCTGGCTTGCGCGCGGCGCGCCAGCATGGTCGCGGTCAGCAGGTAGACCGCAGCAAAGGCCAGTGCCGAGAAGGCCGCGCCCAGCTCAAACGGCTGCACCAGCCCGGCCTGCAGGCCAAAGCCCACGAGTGGCGTGCCGAAGACCAGCATGCTGTCCACCGTCTTGCCCAGCTTCGTGGGCGTGTTGCGCGCATAGAGGATGGCGGTGGCGAGGTAGATCAGCACAAAACCCGCGAGGAAAGGCTGTGTGCTGGCGTAGTGATCGGGCACGTATTTGAGCGCCCCCCAGGCCGTGGCCACGCCAAAGGTGGCGACAAAACCCACCACGTTGAGCACGCGCCAGGAGCGCTTGTGGGCTATGAACAGAATGGCCAGGTTGAGCAGGGTGTAGTAGCTGAACAGGCCCACGTGGCTGCCCTGGCCGGTGGACAGCAGGATGGGCGCAGCGAAGCCGCCGGCGAACGCCGCCACCGCGAGCGCGCGCGAATCCTGCAGCAGCGCCAGCGCACAGCTGGCCGCGCAGACCGCGATCATCAGCCCGAAGGCCCAGAGCGGCGGCAGCAGCCCATAGAGCCGGAAGGCCGCAAACACGGTGAGGTACATCACCGCCACACCGCCGCCCTGCAGGGCCAGCGCAAAGCCGGGCTTGTGGGTGCGCTTGCGGAACCCCACCCCCAGCAGCGCAATGCCCACCGCTGCAACCGCCGCCAGGCGGAACTCGACCGGCAGCAGCCCGGCCGAGGCGGCGTAGCGCGCAAGGAAGGACAGGCCGATGAACAGGATCACCAGGCCCACACGCACGATGGTGTTGCCGCCCAGGAGCCAGTTCTTGGCCGCGAGCACGGCCAGCTCGATGGGGTTGGGTTGGGCGGGCTGGGCTGTCTTGCGGGGCGCGTCAGGCGCATCCGTGCGGGCGGCCACCGGGGCCGACGCCGGGGCCGACACCGGGACACGCGGCAGGCCTTGGGGCGTGAGTTCGCCGGTCCAAAAGGCGTCGTCTGCATCCCGGGGGGTGTCGCTGGTGGTGGGTGGTGGAGGGGGTGCGTGTGGCACAGGCCGTTGCGCCACGGGCGCTACCGCCACAGGCTGGTCTTCGGCAACCGCCACCTGCGGTGCCCGCGTGGGCTGGGCAGTGGCCTTGGTGGCGTGCGCCTGCAGCTCGGTGCGGATGGCCGAGCGGATTGCCCAGCGCAGCGAAAGCCCGGCGAAAAAGCCCAGAATGCCGCCCACAAACGGCCCGAAGTCGCCGTAGCCGCCGAACCACGAGCCCAGCACCGCGCCCCAGAAAATGCCCCAGATGATCATGCCCGCCCTCGCCCTCTTTTTTAGGCTCCGGTCGGCAGGCCCTGGGGCTTTGCGCGAAAGGAGCCGTCGTATTGGTAGACCCACCGGCAACTGCTCGTGCAGCCACCTTGTGAACCAACACCCCGGTCAGGGACACGAGGTGCAGGGCCTTGCAGGCGCGTGGCGGAGAGGTTGCGTGCGGCAGCTTGGCAGCCCCGCTGTGGTTCTGCAGGCTTATACAGCACACCCTGCGCAGGAACCACGCCTTAACGCCTTGTTACCTTGCTGCAGGGCGCCCAGCCACATCGAGCCCCACGCCCCGGGGCGGGGGCTTGCGCTGCCCGGATTTGAGGCCAAAACAGGCCTCTCCGCCCGTCCATCAAGCCCTACTAGCTATTGATCTAATAGCAATCACGCTTTGACCCGCGCCAGGTGCGTGAGCGGCAGCGCCCCGCTGGCCTTCACCTCGCCCAGCGAGAAGCTGGTGTGCATGTCTTTCACATTGGGCAGGTTCAGCAGCACATCGCGCGCGAACTGCGAGAAGCTGTCCAGGTCGCGCGCCACCACCTGCAGTTCGAAGGTGCCGGTGCCGCTGATGTAGTGACACGACACGACCTCGGGGATCTGGCGGATGGCCTCTTCCATCTTGCGCGTGAGGTTGCCCGTGCTGCGGTCGGCATCGAGCCGCACAAAGGCCAGCACCCCCAGCCCAATCTTGTGCCGGTCGATCTCGGCACGGTAGCCCTTGATGAAGCCTTGCTCCTCCAGGGCCCGCACGCGCCGCCAGCAGGGCGCGGCCGACAGGCCCACGCGCTGAGCCAGCTCGGCGTTCGTCAGGCGGGCGTCAGCCTGCAGTTCGTTGAGGATGGCGATATCGAATTTGTCGAGAGTGTTCACAAAATGGCTGCAACGAGAAAGATCCTTTCTCAGAATAGCCTAAACACGGCACAGAACGCAAAGACATATCAGCGGCGCAGACATACACTTCTCTCCACACTGGAGTCGCTGCCCTAAACGGGCGGATGGACTCTGCCCCCCACCGGCCCACAAGGCGCGGCCCCCACAAAAAAGCCATTGGAGACATAGCCATGAATGCCCCACTCCCAGAATCCGTCCGCAAGGCGCTGGAAACCGTCACGCTTGACGACAAGTATTCCCTGGACCACGGCCGGGCCTTCATGAGCGGGGTGCAGGCCCTGGTGCGCCTGCCCATGCTGCAGCGCCAGCGCGATGCCGTGGCGGGCCTGAACACGGCGGGTTTCATCAGCGGCTACCGGGGCTCGCCACTGGGCACCTACGACCAGGCGCTGTGGGCTGCCAAGAAGCACCTGGCGGCCAACAACATCGTCTTCCAGCCCGGCGTGAACGAAGAGCTGGGCGCCACGGCCGTCTGGGGCACGCAGCAGCTGGACCTGTACCCGCAGAGCAAGAAGTTCGACGGCGTCTTCGGCATCTGGTACGGCAAGGGCCCGGGCGTGGACCGCTGCTCGGACGTGTTCAAGCACGCCAACATGGCCGGCACCGCCAAGCATGGCGGCGTGATCGCGATTGCGGGCGACGACCACATCAGCAAGAGCAGCACGGCCGCGCACCAGAGCGACCACATCTTCAAGGCCTGCGGCACGCCGGTGTTCTTCCCGAGCAGCGTGCAAGAGATTTTGGACATGGGCCTGCACGCGTTTGCCATGAGCCGCTTCTCGGGCGTGTGGTCGGGCATGAAGACCATTCAGGAGGTGGTGGAGTCCTCCAGCAGCATCAACATCGACCCGGACCGCGTGAAGATCGTGATGCCCGAGGACTTCGTGATGCCGCCCGGCGGCCTGCACATCCGCTGGCCCGACGCGCCGCTGGAGCAGGAAGCGCGCCTCATGGACTACAAGTGGTACGCGGCCCTGGCGTACATCCGCGCCAACAAGCTCAACTACAACGTCATCGAAGGCAAGAATGACCGCTTCGGCATCATTGCCAGCGGCAAGGCCTACAACGACACGCGCCAGGCGCTGGTGGACCTGGGCCTGGACGACGACACCTGCCGCCAGCTGGGCATCCGCGTGCACAAGGTCAACGTGGTGTGGCCGCTCGAAGCCACCATCACGCGCGACTTTGCACAAGGCCTGCAGGAGATCCTGGTGGTGGAGGAAAAGCGCCAGGTCATCGAGTACCAGCTGAAAGAAGAGCTGTACAACTGGCGCGCCGACGTGCGCCCCAACGTGCTGGGCAAGTTCGACGAGCCCGAAGGCGACGCCACGGGCGGCGAATGGTCCATGCCCAACCCCAGCCAGAACTGGCTGCTGCGCGCCAAGGCCGACCTGACGCCCGCCATCATCGCCAAGGCGATTGCCAAGCGCCTGAAGAAGCTGGGCGTATCGAGCGACATCATCGCGCGCATGGATTCGCGCATTGCCGTCATCGAGGCCAGCGAACGCGCGATGACGGAGCTGAAGGTGGACACGGGCGAACGCGCCCCGTGGTTCTGCAGCGGCTGCCCGCACAACACCAGCACCCGCGTGCCCGAGGGTTCGCGCGCTGTGGCGGGCATCGGCTGCCACTACATGGCCAACTGGATGCCCGACCGCAAGACGTCCACCTTCACGCAGATGGGCGGCGAGGGCGTGACCTGGGTGGGCCAGGCGCCGTTCACCACCGACGCGCACGTGTTCGCCAATTTGGGCGACGGCACGTACTTCCACAGCGGGCTGCTGGCCATCCGCCAGAGCATTGCGGCGGGCACCAGCATCACCTACAAGGTGCTCTACAACGACGCCGTGGCCATGACCGGCGGCCAGCAGGTGGGCGAGCGGCCCGAGGGCCACTCGGTGCTGCAGATCATGAACAGCCTGAAGTCCGAGGGCGTGGTCAAGCTCATCATCGTGACCGACGAGCCGCAGAAGTACGACGGCGTGGCGCTGGCCGAGGGCGTGACGGTGCACCACCGCGACGAGCTCGACACGCTGCAGCGCCAGTTCCGCGAGATCAAGGGCTGCACGGTCATCATCTACGACCAGACCTGCGCGACGGAAAAGCGCCGCCGCCGCAAGCGCGGCACGTTGGCCACGCCCGACAAGACCGTGGTCATCAACGAGCTGGTGTGCGAGGGCTGTGGCGACTGCTCGACCAAGTCCAACTGCCTTTCCGTGGAGCCCGTGGAGACGGAATTTGGCCGCAAGCGCCGCATCAACCAGAGCACCTGCAACAAGGACTATTCGTGCGTCAACGGCTTCTGCCCCAGTTTCGTCACGGTGGAGGGCGGCAAGCCCAAGAAGCCCAAGAAGGAAAAGAAGGGCGACCTGTCGGCGCTGCCCTCCATTCCTGAACCCGTGCTGCCGTTGGCCGAAGCGGCCTGGGGCATCGTGGTCGGCGGTGTGGGCGGCACCGGCGTGATCACCATTGGCTCGCTGCTGGGCATGGCGGCGCACCTGGATGGCAAGGGCGTCATCACGCAGGACGCTGGCGGCCTGGCGCAGAAGGGTGGCGCCACCTGGAGCCACATCCAGATCGCCAACCGCCCCGAAGCCATCTACACCACCAAGGTCGATACGGCCAAGGCGGACCTGGTGATCGGCTGCGATTCCATCGTGGCGGCCCACAAGTACACGCTGACGGTGATGCAGCCCGGCCGCACCTTTGTGGCGCTGAACACCCACAGCACGCCCACCGCGGCGTTTGTGACCAACCCGGACTGGCAGTTCCCGGGCGCCAATTGCGATAGCGCGATTGCAGCGGCCGTGGGCGCAGGCGGTGTAGGCAGCTTTGATGCCGAGCAGGTGGCTACGCAGCTGCTGGGCGACAGCATCTACACCAACCCGCTGATGCTCGGCTACGCCTGGCAAAAGGGCCGCGTGCCGCTCACGCTGGCATCGCTGATGCGCGCCATGGAGCTGAACGGCGTGCAGGTGGACAACAACAAGGCGGCGTTTGAATGGGGCCGCCGCTGCGCGCACGACCTGGCGTCGGTGCAGGCGCTGTTCCAGGCGGCGCAGGTGATCCAGTTCGTGAAGAAGCCCTCGCTGACCGAAATGGTCGCCAAGCGCGTGGAGTTCCTCACCGGCTACCAGAACGCTGCTTACGCTGCCGACTACCAGGCCTTTGTCGAGAAGGTGAAGGCGGCAGAAGCCAAGCTCGGCACCAGCACGAAGTTGTCCGAAGCCGTGGCCCGCTACCTGTTCAAGCTGATGGCGTACAAGGACGAGTACGAAGTGGCGCGCCTGCACACCGACAAGGCCTTCACAGACAAGATCGCCAACATGTTCGAAGGCGACTACAAACTGGTGCACTACCTGGCGCCGCCCCTGACGGCCAAGAAGAACGACAAGGGTGAACTGGTCAAGCAGCCGTTCGGCCCCTGGATGCGCAGCGCCTTCGGCCTGCTGGCGAAGATGAAAGGCCTGCGCGGCACGGCGCTGGATGTGTTCGGCAAGACCGAAGAGCGCCGCATGGAGCGCGCACTGATCGTGGAGTACCGCGCCGCTATCGACGAGCTGCTGGCCCGCCTGAGCGCCGACAACCTGGCCCTGGCGGTGGAGATCGCCCGCATCCCCGAAGAGATCCGGGGCTATGGCCACGTGAAGGAGCGCCACCTGAAAGCGGCACGCCCCAAGTGGGACGGCCTGATGGCGCAGTGGCGCAGCGGCCAAGCGGCGCCCGGCCAGCGCCAGGCGGCTTGAAGTTCTGCGAACCAGCAGCACCTTGGAAGAGAAGCCCGCGCTTGCGCGGGCTTTTTACTATCGAAAGAATAGCTATCAGCTCTTACTGGATGCGCGTAGAAGCCGATTTTTATAGATTCTTTTCACCCTGTCTGCCGCACCTGTGTGCCTGTGCAAACACCCGCCGCAGGCCTGGGACTTACCCCTTGGGGCGTGGGCAGGGCGCCGCATACAATGTCCTGTTCCGCCCTGGCGGGCGCTTTGGCGCTGGCCGTTGGCGGTTTTTGTGTATTTTGACCATCCGTTGTGGAGTCCCGTCCGTGTTTATTTCTTCCGCTTTTGCCCAAACCGCACCTGCCGCAGCCGCTGGTGGCGGTGACATGATGTCCACGCTCACGGGCATGCTGCCCCTGGTGCTCATGTTTGTGGTGCTGTACTTCGTCATGATCCGCCCCCAGATGAAGCGCCAGAAGGAACACCGCGCCATGATCGACGCCATCGCCAAGGGCGATGAAGTAGCCACCGCCGGGGGCATCGTCGGCAAGGTCACCCGCCTGTCCGAGGGCTTCCTGCACATTGAGATCGCCAGCGGCGTGGAAGTGCAAATGCAGCGCAGCGCAGTGGTGCAGGTCCTGCCCAAGGGCTCCGTCAAGTAATCAATGAACAGCCCCTGCGGGCGCTGCACGCCGCCTCCGGTCGCTCGCACTGCGTGCAGACCGGGTGACGTGACCAGCGCAGCGGGGCGGCCCTTGCACGGCATTGGCTGGCAGGGCGTGGAAAAGGCGTAAACATGAACCGTTATCCGGTCTGGAAGTACGCGATCCTGGTGATCGTGCTGCTGGTGGGGGCCTTGTACACCCTGCCCAATTTCTTTGGCGAAGCCCCTGCCGTACAGGTGTCGTCGGCCAAGGCCACCGTCAAGGTGGACACCGCCGTGCAGCAGCGGGTGGAAGGGGCCCTCAAGGCCGCTGGCGTCACGCCCGATTTCGTGGCGCTGGAAGGCAACTCGGTGCGCGCGCGCTTCGACACGCCCGACACCCAGCTCAAGGCCAAGGACGCCATCCAGAAGGCCCTGGTGCCCGATGCCAACGATGCCTCGTACATCGTTGCGCTGAACCTGGTGTCGCGCTCGCCGCTGTGGCTCAAGGCCCTGCACGCCAACCCCATGTACCTGGGCCTGGACCTGCGCGGCGGCGTGCACTTCATGCTGCAGGTGGACATGCAGGCCGCGCTGACCAAGAAGGCCGAGTCGTATGCCGGTGACATCCGCACTGCGCTGCGCGACAAGAGCATCCGCCACGGCGGCATCAGCCGCGAAGGCCAGAACGTCGACATCAAGGTGCGCGACGAAGCCACGCTCACGGCCACCCGCAACCTGATTGCCGACCAGTTCACCGACCTGCAGGTCACCAGCACGCCCGAGGGCACCGAGTTCAAGCTGCGCGCCTCCATCAAACCCGAGGCCACCCGCCGCGTGCAGGAGCAGGCACTCAAGCAGAACATCGTCACGCTGCACAACCGGATCAACGAACTGGGCGTGGCCGAGCCGGTGATCCAGCAGCAGGGCCTGGACCGCATCGTGGTGCAGCTGCCCGGCGTGCAGGACACGGCCAAGGCCAAGGACATTCTGGGCCGCACCGCCACACTGGAAGTGCGCCTGGTGGACGAAGGCACCGAAGCCCGAGCTGCCGAGACCGGCCGGGGCCCCGTGCCGTTCGGTTCCGAACGCTACCTGGAGCGCAGCGGCCAGCCCGTGATCGTGAAGAAGCAGGTCATCCTGACCGGCGAGAACCTGACCGACGCCCAGCCTGGCTTTGACGGCCAGACGCAGGAGCCCACCGTGAACCTCACGCTGGACGCCAAGGGCTCGCGCATCTTCAAGGACATCACGCGCGAGAACATCGGCAAGCGCATGGCCATCGTGCTGTTCGAAAAGGGCAAGGGCGAAGTGGTCACGGCCCCCGTGATCCGCAGCGAAATCGGTGGTGGCCGTGTGCAGATCTCCGGCCGCATGACCACGGCCGAGGCCAACGACACCTCACTGCTGCTGCGCGCCGGCTCACTAGCCGCGCCCATGGAGATCATCGAGGAATACACCATCGGCCCGAGCCTGGGCGCCGACAACATCGAGCGCGGTATTGATAGCGTGGTCTGGGGCATGGTGGCGATTGCCGTCTTCATGTGCATCTACTACGCACTGTTCGGTGTGTTCTCCACCGTGGCGCTGGCTGTCAATGTGCTGTTGCTGATGGCTATTCTGTCCATGCTTCAGGCCACCCTCACGCTGCCAGGCATTGCCGCCATGGCACTTGCGATCGGTGTGGCCATTGACTCGAACGTGCTGATCAATGAACGCATCCGCGAGGAGCTGCGCGACGGGGTCTCGCCGCAGGCGGCCATCCACGCGGGTTATGAACGCGCCTGGGCGACCATCCTGGACTCGAACGTGACCACGCTGATCGCGGGCCTGGCGCTGCTGGCCTTCGGCTCCGGCCCGGTGCGCGGCTTTGCCGTGGTGCACTGCATTGGCATCCTGACCAGCATGTTCTCGGCCGTGTTCTTCTCGCGCGGCCTGGTGAACCTGTGGTACGGCCGCCAGAAGAAGCTCAAGAGCGTGTCCATCGGCCAGGTGTGGAAGCCCGACGCCGATACCTCCGTGGCCAAGACGAACTAAAGGAGGAAGATCATGGAATTCTTCCGCATCCGAAAAGACATCCCCTTCATGAAGCACGCGTTGATCTTCAACGCGATCTCCTTCATCACCTTCGCGCTGGCCGTGTTCTTCCTGATCACGCGCGGACTGCACCTGTCGGTGGAGTTCACGGGCGGCACGGTCATGGAAGTGGCCTACAGCCAGCCGGCTGAGCTGGCCAAGGTCCGCGAGACCGTCTCCGGCCTGGGCTACCCCGACGTGCAGGTGCAGAACTTCGGCACGGCCCGTGATGTGATGATCCGGCTGCCGGTGCAAAAGGGCGTGACCTCTGCGCAACAAAGCGAGCAGGTTCTGGGCGCACTGAAGGCCGCCAACCCCGAAGTCACGCTGCGCCGCACCGAGTTTGTGGGCCCGCAGGTGGGCGAAGAACTGGTGCATGGCGGCCTCATGGCGCTGGCCATGGTGGTCGTGGGCATCGTGATCTACCTGGCCTTCCGCTTCGAGTGGAAGTTCGGCGTTGCGGCCATCATTGCCAACCTGCACGATGTGGTGATCATCCTGGGCTTCTTCGCGTTCTTCCAGTGGGAGTTTTCGCTCGCCGTGCTGGCGGGCGTGCTGGCCGTGCTGGGCTACTCAGTCAACGAGTCGGTGGTGATCTTCGACCGGATCCGCGAGGCCTTCCGCAAGTACCGCAAGATGACCACCCACGAGGTGATCGACCACGCCATCACCAGCACGATGAGCCGCACGATCATCACCCACGCCTCGACCGAAGCGATGGTGCTGTCGATGCTCTTCTTTGGCGGCCCCAGCCTGCACTACTTCGCGATGGCGCTGACCATCGGGATTTTGTTTGGCATCTATTCCTCGGTGTTTGTGGCGGCAGCCATCGCCATGTGGCTCGGGGTCAAGCGCGAGGATCTTGTCAAGCCTGCCAAAAAGGAAGGGGATCCCAACGATCCCCATGCCGGAGCGACCGTTTGACCCGCTAATATCTGCTTATGCAGCCCACGCCCTCTTCCGTTCCACAGCGTCGCCTGGCCCGCCAGGCGCGCCAGAAGTTCGTAGAGGGCTTGTGCTCCGGACTCCCGGAGCTGGGCAAGACGGTCCAGGAGTTCCTGGCCACGTTGATGGCCCAGACAGGCACAGCACGTGAAATGCAGTCGCGCCGGGATGCGTGGATGCAGTACCAGCAGCTGCACACCGCCTGGACCCAACGCACGGCCAAGGCCTGGCAGGACGCTCTGGCACCCCATGCCATCAGCGCCCGGGGGCCACTCGCCGGAGGGGTTGTCGGCAACCAGTTCGAGCTGCTCAGCGACGATGTGGTGGAGAACAAGATCCTGGCCTCGCGCATGGCCCTGACGATCACCGAACAGGTCGGCCCCCAGTTCGACACCCTGCGCCAGCGCACCCAGTCCCTGGAGGGCCAGGAACTCGACAGCAACGACATCCTTCGGCCGGACGCCGTGTGCCTGTTGTTGGTGGAGCAGTGGGTGGAATCCGGCCTGTCCCGCACCGACCTGCAGACCGTGGTGGACCCCCTGCAGCGCGACTTGGCCAATCTGCTTCAGAAGCATTACCAGGCCGTCAATGTGTTCTATGTGGAGCAGGGCATCACCCCGCAGACGGACCTGAAGTCCCGAGTGCGGCGCACCAGCGGCGGTGCCGTGACGGGCAGCGGAGGTGGCGACTCCGGCTCTGGCGGCCTGGCCTCGCAGGCTCTGGCGCAGACCCGCGAGGCCATGGCGGCAGCGCGTGGCGACTCTCCTTTCCCGGCACAGATGGCACGCCCACCCCAGTCGCCGCCCGGCTATCCCCGGCACGGCATGCCCACCACCTTTGCCACGGGCATGACACCGCTGGCACGCGCCCGCCAGCGTGCGCAAGGGGTCATGGGCCAGCTGCGCCGCCTGCTCACCCAGCCCGCCACGGGATTTGATATGGTCAATGCCCCGCCGGCGTCGGCGGCGCTGGCCCATGCACTCACTGCCCACCGCGTGCATGCCGACACTTATTACAGCGGCATTGCCACGCTGGTGGAGGACTACAGCCCGGCCGCTGTGGTGCAGCTGGCGGGCACAGTGAGGGAGCGGTCCACGGAACTCAAGAAAAAGGCTACCACCACGGGCGAGAAGGCCATCATCGAGGTGGTGGCACTGATGTTCCAGAGCATCCTGGCCGAAGACCGCATTCCACCCGCAGTGCGCGTATGGTTTGCGCGCCTGCAGGTGCCTGTGCTGCGCGTGGCGCTCGCAGAACCCGAGTTTTTCAGCAACCTCGACCATCCCGCCCGCAAGCTGATCGACCGCATGGGTGCCTGTGTGCTGGGCTTTGATTCCACCAGCATCAACGGCAGCGCCCTGGAAGCCGAAATCCGCCGCGTGGTGCAGGTGATCGAGCAGTATCCTGAAACCGGCCGGCGGGTGTTCCAGCTTGTGTACGACGAGTTTGAGAAGTTCCTGTCCAAGTTCCTCACCGAAAAGCAGGCCACCTCCCGCCTTGTCAGCGTGGCCCAGCAGGTGGAACAGCGGGAAACCCTGGCCATCCAGTACACCATCGAGCTGCGCACCATGCTGCGCGACATGCCGGTGCGCGACGAGATCCGCGAGTTCCTGTTCAAGACCTGGGCCGAGGTACTGGCCCTGTCGGCCGTGCGCGATGGCCCGCAGCATGCCGACACCGTAGCGTTCAAACGCACAGCAGCCGACCTGGTATGGGCCGCCAGCGCCAAACCCAACCGCAGCGACCGGGCCCAGGTGATCCAGAACCTGCCGGGCCTGCTGCAGCGTCTGCGCCAGGGCCTTGCGCTGCTCGGCGTCAATGGGCCCGAGCAGGACATACAGGTCAAAACCCTGACCGACACGCTGGCAGATGCCTTCCTGTCCAAAACCGCCTCAATCCCGCAGGCACACATCGAGGCCATGGCCAAACGCCTGGCCAACCTTGAGGACTTCATGAGCGACGCAGCATTGGGTGACATGCCGCTCAATGCCGACAACATCGAGATGATGCTGGGTATTGATGCTTCGTCCATCCATGTGGTGGCCGACAACGGCGCGCCAGTGGACGATGCCATGGTGGTGTGGGCACAGGAGCTGCAGCCCGGCACCTGGTACACGCTGGACCACAACGGCGCGTCGGCCCAGGTGCAGTACGCCTGGCAGAGCCAGCGCAAGCAGTTGCATCTGTTCGCAGCCGTCGATGGCAGCAGCTACCTGATCCAGCTGCGCCGCCTGGCCGCGTACCTGCAGGCTGGCCTGCTCGTGGCCCAGGACGAAGAGGGCCTGACCCTGCGCGCTACCCGCGACGCCCTGGCCAAGCTGGACGCCAACCCCGAACGTTTGCTGGACTGACAGCAGAGCGGTTTCTCGCCACCCATACAACGGGCCCGGGGCGTCGTCGTTCCTGCCTTGAAGATTTCGGCTTCAGCCGCGCCCCAGGCGCTGGAACAGCCCGCCGGGCAGGCGCGCCACCCGGCCATCCAGTTCCAGCTCCAGCAGCATCACCTGCAGGGAGGCGGTGTCCATGCCAGAGCGTGCCACCAGTGCGTCCAGGCCCAAAGGGTCAAACCCCAGTGCTGCAAGCACGGGGTTGTTGTCTGACCCGCTTTCCGCGTGCTCCTGCGCCGCTGCACCCTCTTCGGCGGGCGCCTCCGGCAAGCCCGGCACCGTGGCAGCCGGGAGCCGCAACTCCTCCAGCACATCTTGCGCCGACTCGACCAGTTTGGCCCCCTGGCGGATCAGTGCATGGCAGCCCCGCGACTGGGGTGCATGGATGGACCCCGGGATCGCAAAAACCTCCCGTCCCTGCTCGACCGCCATCCGGGCCGTGATCAGGGAGCCCGAGGCGAGCGCAGCCTCGACAACCAGTGTCCCTTGGGACAGGCCCGAGATGATGCGGTTTCGCTTGGGGAAATTGGCCGCGAGCGGGGGCGTTCCCAGCGGGTACTCGCTGACCAGAAGCCCCCGGGCTGCGATGCGGCGCGCCAGATCCAGGTTCTTGCGGGGGTACACCCGGTCCAGGCCGGTCCCCACCACAGCAATGGTGGCCGCCGCCGAAGCGCCCGCCACAGAGGCATCCAGTGCACCTTCATGTGCCGCAGCATCCACGCCCAGCGCCAGCCCCGACACAATGGTCAGCCCGGCACCGTGCAGTGCCCGCGAGAACAGGCGGGCGTTCTCGGCGCCCTGGGCGGTTGGGTTGCGGCTGCCGACCACTGCCAGACACCGGTCGCTGGGAAAAGGCTGGTGTGCAAGCAACTGCGCCGAGCCGGTGAGATACAGCAGCAGCGGAGGGTCTTCCGTGTCCAGCAAGGACTGCGGGTAGCGGACATCGCCCAGCGTGACGATGGTGCGTGCGGGGCCCTCGGAGCCCGCTCCGGACAGCCACTGGGCAGTGGTGTCCCACAAGGCCTGCCAGGCAGCTGGGAACTCACACAAAGCCCGCGCCTGGGCATTGGTCACACATTGCTGCAGCGCCGCCTCGGGCTGCTGAAAAATCGCTTGCGGAAGCCCGAAGCGGGACAACAGCCGCCGCGCAGCGCCGTTACCCACGCCAGGGGACAGCGTCAAACGCAGCCAAGCCCCCAGCTCTTCATGGTCCATGGGTTTCAGGTCACCCACGCACAGTCTGATGCCACCGCCTCATACCGAGACCACTGGCCCCATCCACGCGAAGGCGCGCGACTTACTTGGGATTAACGAGGCGGTCGCCTACGCGCACGCCGTTGCGGATTTCAAGCAGCAACGCATAAGACACGCGCTCAAAGGTGCGGAACACCATGGCCGTGCCATTGATTTCGCTGGGCAGCTTGACCGTGGTCTTGGCCTTGTCGGTGGTGTCCTTGATGCGATCGCCCTTGGTCATCAGGCTCAGCACATGGCCGGGCTCCACGCCGTCTTCCGAACCCATGTTGATCGCCACCACCTGGTTCTGGGCACCATAGGCCACGGCCGAACTGCCGTAGATGGACACCACACGCGCATTGACCTCGACCTCGGGGGCGCGCGGTGTGTAGCTCATGAACGCACGCGCAGGTGCGGGCAGCAGGCGGTCACCGGCCTGTACTTCTTCCTTCGTGGCCGACAGGTCCACCGTTGCGGGCACGTACTCGGAGTTGTAGCCGCCCTTGCCATTGGGCGTTTCCTCAAAGGATTCGCCACGCACCAGTTCGGCCTTGCCTACGTACTGGGCTTCATAGCCCAGCACTTCGCCCGTCATCGGGTCCTTGAGGGCCACTGCGTTGCGGAAAACACGGTAGAAGCGCGGCTCCCCAGCCTCGGCCAGCATGGGCGAAGCGGTGTCACCGCGTACATAGACGCGGTCGCCCGCGCCCATCAGCACGCGCTCGTCGGTCGTGGCGATCACACGGGGGGCGCGCAGCAGCGTTTGTTCGTCCACCACCAGGGGCTCGACCAGGAAGGGTTCGATCAGATGAGGTTTGAGGGTCGGCAGTGCGGAGTCCGCCAGACTGTCGCTGCGCGTGCGCGGCGACACGCGCACGGTTTCGGGCTCGCTCGGCGCGCCGGGGCGGCTGGTGCGCAGGCGGGCGTAGCCACCGTCTTTTTCCAGATACAGGGTCTGGCCCGGGAAGATCAGGTGCGGGTTGGGGATGGCCTTGAGGTTCATGCCCCACAGCTCGGGCCAGCGCCAGGGACGTTTGAGGTACATGCCCGAAATGCCCCAGAGCGTGTCACCGCGCTTGACGGTGTAGCTGTCGGGCGCATTGGGCGCCAGCTCTTCGAGGGGCACGCCCCGCTCGGACACCTGCTGCGCCGTGGCGCGCTGGCTGCTGGAGATGGGGTAGTTCTGCGCCTGAGCCGGCATAACCAGCAGGGCGCCAGCGATGATGGTGAGCGCGCCCAGGGCGGTCCGCCGCACGCTGGTGAATGCCGTCATGTTGTTCCTTTTCTCATGCATTGTGAAACGCCCCCTCACTGGCAACCCGGCACCAGCAGCATGCGGGCGCCCGGGTAACTACGTTACAAACCTTCTCAGATTCTCTGCTCAAGCCCTTGATTCGGCAACGATTATTGGCCAGCAACACGGCGGCAGGCCGCAAAAGTGGCGAAAATAGCGACATCTTCTACCTGTAGCCATGGCAATCCTTCCCATTCTCTGTTACCCGGACCCCCGGCTCCACAAGGTCGCACGCCCCATTGCGGTGGTGGACGACCGCATCCGGACGCTGGTGTCCGACATGCTGGCCACCATGTACGACGCCCACGGCATCGGCCTGGCCGCCACCCAGGTGGATGTGCATGAACGGCTGGTGGTGATCGATGTGTCCGAAGAACGCGACCAGCCTCTGGTGCTGATCAATCCCGAACTCGTCTGGACCAGTGCAGAAAAGCATGTGAACGACGAAGGCTGCCTGTCCGTCCCCGGCATCTACGACGGCGTGGAGCGTTTTGACGCCGTGCACGTGAAGGCGCTCGACGCCCAGGGCGAGTCGCGTGTCATCGAGGCAGACGGCCTGCTGGCCGTGTGCATCCAGCATGAGATGGACCACCTGATGGGCAAGGTGTTCGTCGAATACCTCTCGCCCCTCAAACGCAACCGCATCAAGACCAAGATGATCAAGCAGCAGCGGGAGGCCCGCGAGTGAGGCCTTCAGCGCTCTGCGCCTTGCGGGGTGGCGGAGTGCTGGCGCGCGTGGCGCTTGTGGCGCTGCTCGCCCACCTTGCAGGTTGCGCGCTGCCTGCCCGCGAGCAGCCCGGCGCGCTGCGTGCCGAGGTGCTGGCGCGCCTGGGCCCGCCCAGCGCGACCTTTGCGCTGGCGCAGGGCGAGCGGCTGCTGTATTCCGAACTGCCCGCAGGCTTTGAAGCCCACGCCCTCGACTTTGATGCCAGCGGCCGGTTGCTGCGCAACGAACAGG
The DNA here is from genome assembly GCF_054950075.1 of Acidovorax sp. Q11. Lineage (NCBI taxonomy): Bacteria > Pseudomonadati > Pseudomonadota > Betaproteobacteria > Burkholderiales > Comamonadaceae > Acidovorax > Acidovorax sp. Q11. Next base: position 231,652 of record NZ_JBUDZG010000001.1, read on the forward strand.
TGCTGACGCAGGCGCGTTTCGAAAACCTTCCGCTGGGCACCTGGACCCAGGCCGATGTGCAGCGCAACTTTGGCCCCCCCTTGCGGGTGGAGCGCGTCGCGCGGTTTGATGGCGACATCTGGACCTACCGCTTCCGCCAGAACTCCGACCCACGCCTAGCCCATGTGCACCTGGACCGCCAGGGCGTGGTGCGGCAGGTGCTGTTCACCGACGAACTCCCCTTTTTCGACAATGCGCGCGACTGAGAGCGCTCCCAGACATCCGCATGCAGCCATCCATGAGAGTCATTTTTGCCGGCACGCCCGAATTTGCCCGCGTGGCGCTAGAGCAGCTGCTGGCCGCAGGCTTCACCGTCCCGCTGGTGCTCACCCAGCCTGACCGCCCGGCGGGCCGGGGCATGAAGCTGCAGGCATCGCCCGTCAAACAATGTGCGCTGGACCACGGCATTCCCGTGGCGCAACCGCGCAGCCTGCGCCTGGATGGCAAGTACCCCGAGGACGCCGCCGCCGCGCGCGATGCGCTGCTGGCCGCCCAGGCCGATGTGATGGTCGTGGCCGCCTACGGGCTGATCCTGCCGCAGTGGACCCTGGACATGCCGCGCCTAGGCTGCCTGAACATCCACGCGAGCCTGCTGCCACGCTGGCGCGGCGCCGCCCCCATCCACCGCGCCATCGAGGCGGGTGACGCCGGCACCGGCGTCACCATCATGCAGATGGATGCAGGGCTGGACACGGGGGACATGCTGCTCACCGAGCGCCTGACCATCACCGCCGACGACACCACGGCGGCGCTGCACGACCGGCTGGCCCACCTGGGTGGCCGCATGATCGTGGAAGCGCTGGAGCTGGCGGCCTGCGGTGGCCTGCAGCCCGTGCCCCAGCCTGCCGAGGGCATCACCTACGCCCACAAGATCGAGAAGGCCGAAAGCAGCATCGACTGGTCCCAACCCGCCAGCGTGATCGGCCAGCGCATCCGCGCATTCGACCCGTTTCCGGGCGCCAGCACCGAGTGCAGCGGCGAGACCATCAAAATCTGGAGCTATGTTATTCATAGCGCGAAAGACAATACAGACGCGCGCAAAGGCCTTGTTTTGTCTGCAGACGACACCGGGGTGCTAGTGGCGTGTGGCGCGGGCACGGCCTTGCGCCTCACCACGCTGCAGCGTGCGGGGGGCAAACGGCTGCCTGCGGCCGATTTCCTGCGCGGCTTCGACCTGCAACCCGGCATGGTGCTGGGCGCCCCCGCCGCATGAGCGTGTTCGCCCCCCTGCGCAGCACCGTGCGCCACCCGTCGTTCCGGCTCGCCGCCACCGACATGGCGGGCACCTCGCTGGGCATTGCCGCCTGGGGCCTGGTCACGGGCGTGGCCATGGTCAAAAGCGGCATGCCTGTGGGCATGGCGGTGTTCATGTCGCTGCTGGTCTATGCGGGCAGCGCGCAGCTGGCGGTCATCCCGCTGCTGTCCGTGGGCGCGCCACTGTGGGTCATCTGGCTTACCGCCGCCTGCGTGAACCTGCGTTTTGTGATCTTCAGCAGCATGTGGCGCAGCTACTTCGCCCACCTGCCGCTGCGCCAGCGGCTGGCACTGGGGTACTTCAGCGGCGACGTGATCTACGTGGCCTTCATGAAGCGGTTCCCCGAGCCCCGCCCCGCGCCCGAGCAGGTGCCGTATTTCTGGGGCGCCGCCAGCACCAACTGGCTGGCCTGGCAGGTGCCATCCATCGCGGGCATCCTGCTGGCCAACGCAGTGCCGTTGTCCTGGGGGCTGGGGTTTGCCGGGGTGCTGGCGCTGCTGGGCGTGCTGCTGTCGCTGCTGTTCGACCGCGCCACCTGGCTGGCCACGGGCGTGGCGGCCACGGCGGCGATTGCCGCCTTTGCGCTGCCGCTCAAACTCAACATCCTGGTGGCCCTGGCTGCGGCCGTGGCTGCCGGGCTGCTGATGGAGGCGGTGGACCGCCGCCTCCACATGCCCGAGCTGCTACTGGTGCCCGCCGACAGCGTGATGCCACCCGAAGAACGCGAGCATGTCGCGGCGGGCGATGTGGTGCCGCTGCGTGAGGAGCGCCATCCATGATGAACGGCTCCTGGATCGAACCGGTGCTGGCCATCGTGGGCCTGGCGGTCATCACCGTGGTATCGCGCTCCTTCTTCATGATCCCCGAGCGCGAGCTGCCGCTGCCCGGCTGGCTCAAGCGCGGGCTCAAATACGCCCCCCTGGCGGCCCTCACCGCCGTGATCGCGCCCGAGATCCTCATGACCCAGGGCGAACTCATCGACACCTTCATGGACGCCCGCCTGCCCGCCGTGGTGTGCGCCAGCGCCTACTACTTCTGGCGCCGGGGCATCCTGGGCACGATCCTGGTGGGCATGGCGGTGTACCTGCCGCTGCACATAGGTTGGGGCTGGTAGCGCCGGGGCTGGCGCGTGGTGTGCGCGGCCTAAAATGGCGGCCCTGATCCACGAGCCCCTCCCGGAAGCCCTCCCCCATGAACATCCTCCGCTTTTCCGATCTGTGTGCCCAAGGCAAGGCCCAAGGCCAGCGCGTCTTCATCCGTGCGGACATGAACGTCCCGCAGGATGACGCAGGCCAGATCACCGAAGACACCCGCATCCGCGCCTCGATCCCCTGCATCCGCATGGCGCTGGACGTCGGCGCCGCCGTGATGGTCACCAGCCACCTGGGCCGCCCGACCGAAGGCGAATTCAAGCCTGAAGACTCGCTGGCCCCCGTGGCCCAGCGCCTGTCCGAGCTGCTGGGCCGCGATGTGCCGCTGGTGGCGAACTGGGTGGATGGCGTCACCGTGGCCCCCGGCCAGGTGGTGCTGCTGGAGAACTGCCGCCTGAACGTGGGCGAGAAGAAGAACAAGGAAGAGCTGGCGCGCAAGCTGGCCGCGCTGTGCGATATCTTCGTGAACGACGCGTTCGGCACCGCCCACCGCGCCGAAGGCACGACCTACGGCATCGCCCAGTTCGCCCCCGTGGCCTGCGCGGGCCCGCTGCTGTCGGCCGAGATCGACGCACTGACCAAGGCCCTGGCCCAACCCCAGCGCCCGCTCGCCGCCATCGTGGCGGGTTCCAAGGTGTCTACCAAGCTCACCATCCTGCAAAGCCTGGCCGACAAGGTGGACCAGCTCATCGTGGGCGGCGGCATTGCCAACACCTTCATGCTGGCCGCAGGCCTGCCCATCGGCAAGAGCCTGGCCGAGCCCGACCTTTTGGACGCTGCCAAGTCCGTGATGGCCGCCATGAAGGCCCGGGGCGCCGAGGTGCCGATCCCCACCGACGTGGTCGTGGCCAAGGCCTTTGCTGCGGATGCGCCCGCCACCGTGAAAGCCGCCGCCGACGTGGCGCCCGATGACCTGATCCTGGACATCGGCCCCGACACTGCCGCCCGCCTGGCTGCCCAGCTCAAATCGGCAGGCACCATCGTCTGGAATGGCCCCGTGGGCGTGTTCGAGTTTGCAGCCTTCGAAAACGGCACCCGCACCCTCGCCGCAGCGATTGCCGAGTCTCCAGCGTTCAGTATTGCGGGTGGCGGCGACACACTGGCCGCCATCGCCAAGTACGGCATCGAGAAAAACGTGGGTTACATCTCGACCGGTGGCGGCGCCTTCCTGGAGGTGCTGGAAGGCAAAAAACTGCCCGCTTTCGACATCCTGGAGCAGCGCGCAGCGGCTTCCGTGTAAGCAAATGCAAGGCAAACCGGGCTATTTGGCCCTGAGGGCCTTGCAGCAACACACAACTGTGACCAAAAACAACGAACTGTGTACGGCGGAGCGCAGTTAGCGTAATTTTTTCTTGTTTTTGTTGAGGAACCCGCCCAGAATTATTTTTCAATCGTGCGGGCTGTATCTGTCCAGATCCTCGCAAATCTAGTCCGTAGGAGGGAATCATGTCGTTTTCAAAGGCAATCAGCTTGGCCGTGTTGGCTGGCGCTGTGGCAACTTTGGTTGGGTGCGCGCAGAAAGCGCCTATTCCCGTTGCGGAAAATTTTGAATACACCTCGCAACCCAAGGTCCGCTCTGCAGGCCACTGGGACTTGGTGTCGCGTGATGTCGTCGGCCAGACGCTGGGCACCCTGGACAAGGCCGGTGTGGCCCCAGGCACCCCGATGCATGTGTCGCTGCCCGCCAATCCCACACAGTTTGAAACCGCGTTCCGCGAGTTCCTGATCACAAAGCTGGTCCAGAACGGTGCCGTGGTGCAGCAAAGCCCCGGCCAGGCGCTGGACGTCTCCTACGGTATCCAGGTCGTGCGCCACAACAGTGACCGCCCCCACTTCATTCCTGGTCAGTTCACCATGCTGGCTGCGGGCCTGTTTGCTGCACACGGCCTGCGCCACCAGCACGTCGATGCCCAGATGGCCGCAGCCCTGGGCCTGACCATTGCAGCCGACTACGCCAACAGCATCAACTCGGGTGGCCCCACCAACACCGAACTGATCCTGACCACCACGGTCACGCGCGGTGGTCAGTATCTGGCCCGCAAGACCGACGTGTACTACCTGGAAAACGCTGACACCCCGCTGTTCACGCGCCCCTCGTACAAGAACGTCAACATGAAGGTTGTCTCGCAATGAAAACCCCCGCACTTCTTCTGACGGTGCTGGCCGGCGTGGTTCTGGCCGGTTGCGCCAACAACGCTGCGCCCACGCGCGTCGAGCCCACCTACCAGGAAGCCGCCAGCAGCCAGTTCATCCAGACCAGCCGCGATGCCGTGGCCAAGCTGACCACCGGCTTTGACATGAACGCCCTGGGCGCAGGCCCGGTGCTTGTGGCCACCGTGGTCAACGTCAACGACCTGAGCCGCGCTGCCCCCCTGGGCCGCACGCTGTCCGAGCAGTACGCCACCAGCATGGCCGCCAGCGGTTTCAACGTGAAGGAAATCAAGCTGCGCGGCGACGTGTTTGTGCGCGAAGGCCAGGGCGAGTTGCTGCTGTCGCGCGAGATCAAGGACATTGCCCGCAACCACAACGCCTCGATGGTGCTGGTGGGCACCTACTCGGCCGCTGCCAACTACACCTATGTGAGCCTGAAGCTGGTGCGCACTGAAGACAGCCGCATCGTGCGTGGCCACGACTACGCCCTGCCCAACGACCGCGACGTGCAGCGCCTGCTGGCTGTGCCACGCTGAGCCCCTGTCTGCACCCGCAGGCCCCGCCTGCAAACACAAAAAAGGCCGTTTCGACGGCCTTTTTTCATGCCCGCAGGATCGGGCCCCCTCCACTGGCACAACGGGCCGCAGTTCCCCCCAGTGCGACCCGCAGGGGATGCGACGGGGGCCGCCCACTAAAATCACGCCCCATGAACTTCACCGACATGCTGCGCGGCGCCACGGCGCAGAACAACTCCCTGCTGTGCGTGGGCCTGGACCCCGAACCCACTCGCTTCCCTGCGGGGATGCAGGGCGACCCGCGCAAGATCTACGACTTTTGCGCCGCCATCGTGGACGCCACGGCCGACCTGGTCTGCGCGTTCAAGCCCCAGATCGCCTACTTTGCCGCCCACAGCGCCGAAGACCAGCTGGAGCGCCTGATGCAGCACATGCGCGCCAACGCGCCGCAGGTGCCGGTGATCCTGGATGCCAAGCGCGGCGACATCGGCTCCACCGCCGAGCAATATGCCAAGGAGGCCTTCGAGCGCTATGGCGCCGACGCGGTCACGCTGTCGCCCTTCATGGGCTTTGATTCGATCGAGCCCTACCTGGCGTACCACGGCAAGGGCGCCTTCCTGCTGTGCCGCACCTCCAACCCCGGCGGCGACGACCTGCAGAACCAGCGCCTGGCCAGCATCGAAGGCCAGCCGCTGATGTACGAACATGTGGCGCGCCTGGCGCAGGGCCCCTGGAACAAGAACGGCCAGCTCGGCCTGGTGGTGGGCGCGACCTACCCGCAGGAGATTGAACGCGTGCGCGCCATCGCCCCCACGCTGCCCCTGCTGATCCCCGGTGTGGGCGCCCAGGGTGGCGATGCCGCCGCCACGGTGCGTGCCGGGCTGCGCAACGACGGCCCCATCATCGTGAACTCCTCGCGCGCCGTGCTGTACGCCTCCCAGGGCGCGGACTTTGCGGCCGCAGCGCGCACGGCCGCCCAGCACACCCGCGCAGTGCTCGAAGCCTCGCGCAGCCGCTAGAGCTCCACGCGCCGCAGCGCCCTCCCAGCCCCGCAGCCACCACCGCACCCCATGCAACTCAAGTGGCTGGAGGACTTCATCGTGCTGGCGCAGGAGCGCAGCTTCACCCGCGCCGCCGAGTTGCGGCATGTGACACACCCCGCCTTTGGCCGCCGCATCCGGGCGCTGGAGGCCTGGGCGGGCACGCCGCTGGTGGAACGGGGCGGCGGCCCCGTCACCCTCACGCCTGCAGGGCTGAGTTTTCTGGACACCGCCGGGCAGATGGTGCGCAACCTCACGCAGTCGCACGAAGAGCTGCAGAGCCTGGCCGGGCGCCAGGCCCGCACCGTGACCCTGGCCACCGGCCGCACGCTGGCGCGCACCGTGGTGGCCGACTGGCTGGTGCGCCTGCAGCCCATCCTGCAGGGCGGCGAGCTGTGCATCCGCACCCGGGCGCTGGCCGACACCGTGGCCATGCTGGAGCGCAGCGAGGCCGACTTCTCCCTCGTCTACCACCACCCCACACTCGCCGTGCGCCTGGATGCACGCCAGTTCATGCATGTGACCGTGGCCTCGGACCGGCTGGTACCCGTGTCGCGCGCCACTGCGCAGGGGCAGGCACTGCACCGCTTCGGGCCCGACGCCACGCGCGTGCCTTACCTGGCCTACGCCCCGCAGCTGGCGCTGGGGCGCCTGGTGGAAGACCACCTGGCCCAGAACCCGCACGCGCCCCGGCTGCAACGGGTGGTCGAATGCGACTCGGCCGACGCGCACTATGAATATGTGCAAAAAGGCCTGGGCGTGGCCTGGCTGCCCTGGTCCATGGTGTTTGCCGACTGCCAGGCCCAGCGTATGGCGCTGGCGGGCGATGCGCGCATGGAGGTGCGGTTTGACGTGCGCCTGTACCGCCCCAAGCGCCGCCTGGGCCCGCTGGCCGAGGCGCTGTGGAAGGCGCTGGCGCAGCGCTGAGCCTGGGCGGGACCCCCAGCGGGGCACAGGGTTTTCATCAGGGCATCGAACCACATTGGCACAAACCGGTGCCGTTTCAGCACCGGGTCAGCGCCTGGGGCTTCGCACAATCGGGCCACAACCCCGATCCACGACGAGGACCTCCCCATGCAACCCACACTCCCCCTGCGCCGCGTGGCGCTTCTGTGCGGCCTGGCGCTGCTCGGCGCCGCCCCTGCGCTGGCGCAGGACACCTACCCCAGCAAGCCCATCACCATCGTCGTGGGCTACCCGCCCGGCGGCAGCACCGACCTGACCGCCCGCACCGTGGCCACGGAGCTGGGCCTCAAGCTCGGCGTGCCGGTGGTGATCGAGAACGTGGGTGGCGCGGGTGGTGCCATTGGCGCGCAGAAGGTGGCCAGCAGCGCACCCGACGGCTACACGCTGCTGGTGGGTGCCAGCAATGAGATCGCCATCAACAAGCTGGTGACCAAGAAGGTCAAGTACGACATCAAGGACTTCACCGCCATCGGCCTGATTGCCTCGCAGCCGCTGGTGCTGGTGGCGTCCACGGGCACGGGCGTGAAGACCCTGGCCGAGTTCACGCAGAAGGTGTCCAAGAACCCCGGCAAGTTCAGCTACGGCAGCTCGGGCGTGGGCACCTCGCTGCACCTGGCGGGCGAGATGGTCAAGGAGCAGGGCAAGCTGTTCATGACGCACATCCCCTACCGGGGCGTGGCACCACTCACCAACGACCTGGTGGGCAACAACCTCGAATACGGCATCTTCGTGCTCTCCAGCGGCCTGCCACACATCAAGAGTGGCAAGGTGATTGCACTGGGCACCACCGAGGCCAAACGCTCGGCCGTGACCCCCGACATCCCCGCGCTGGCTGAGACGCCGCAGTACAAGAACGTGGACATCGGCACCTGGTTTGCGCTGATGGCGCCCGCCAACCTGCCCAAGCCCGTGTTCGACAAGCTCAAGAAGGCGCTGGCCGACAGCCTGCAGTCGCCCGACTTCAAGAAAAAGATGGAAGCCAGCGGCTCCACCGTGGCCGCCCCCACCGTGAACATCGACCAGTTCCTGGCGACCGAAGTGGCCAAGTACAAGAAGATTGTTGAATTCGCCAAGATCGAAGAATGAACCCCACCGACCTCGCCCCCACCGCCGTGCCCCCCCTGGTGTTTGAACTGCCGGCCCCCGACATCAGCGCCTGGCGTGCCGGCAACACCGGCACCGAAGGCGTGTGGCATTTCGACTCGGGCCAGCCCGGGCGCCACGTGATGATCAGCGCCCTGGTGCACGGCAACGAGCTGTGCGGCGCCTGGGCGCTCAAGGGCCTGCTCGACGCCGGTGTGCGCCCTGCGCAGGGCACGCTCACGCTCGCGTTCTGCAACCTTGACGCGTTCGACCGTTTCGACCCGGCCAACCACGATGCCTCGCGCTTCACCGACGAAGACCTCAACCGCCAGTGGCTGGATGAGCGCATCGATGCCGCCGACACCCGCGAACGCCGCCGCGCCGCCGCGCTGCGCCCGTGGGTGGCGCAGGCCGACTGGCTGCTCGACATCCACTCGATGCACGAGCCCTCGGCGCCGCTGCTGCTCACCGGTATCCAGCCGCGCAACCGGCAACTAGCGCGCGCCATGCGCTCGCCCGAGTACATCGTGGTGGACGCGGGCCACAAAGACGGCGTGCGCATGCGCGACTACGGCCGCTTTGGCCTGCCCGATGGAAATGGCGAGGGTGAAGGCGGCGACTCCCGCTCGCTGCTCGTCGAATGTGGCTTCCACGGCGACCCCGCCAGCCGCACGGTGGCGCAGGACCAGTGTGTGCGTTTCCTCGAACAGTCCGGTGTGCTGGACGCTGGCACCCTGGCGCAGCAACTGCCCGGCTGGCGCCAGCCCGACGCCACCCAACAATGGGCGCTGGAAGTGACCGGCCCCGTGGTCGCCACCAGCAGCGCCTTCCGCTTTGTGGCGCCCTACACGGGGCTGGAGCTGTTTGAGCAGGCCGGCACGGTGATCGGTGACAACGATGGGGTGCCGGTGGCCACGCCGTACGACGGCTGCGTGCTGGTCATGCCCTCGGTGCGGCAGGCGCGCGCGGGCGTCACGGTGGTGCGGTTTGCGCGCCGCCAGGTGCTGTAGACCCGGCCCCAAGCCCTGTTCAAGGCGGCGCCTCGAATGCTATTGTATTAATAGCTTAAAAGGCATGCCCATAGCGCGCATAGGCCCTTTTTTGATCAACGAAAAGTGCCTCGCCGCTGCCACAGCGCTCACTGCGCGGCACGCGCCGCGTCGATGTGGGCCTTGACCCGCTGGGCCAGCGCAATGTCGCCCGGGGTGTCGGGGCTCCAGGCGTCCACCGGGCGGGGCACCTCCTGCGCGTCCACGGCGGTGTAGGCCACCACGCAGTGCGCCACATCCTCCAGCGGCGCGCCCTGCACGCCGCCGCTGCGCACCTCCACGGCCAGGCACATGCTGGAGTCGGTGGTGTAGGCCAGGCGCGCATGCACCTCCACCAGATCCCCCGGGCGAATGGGCCGCACAAAGTGGGCGCCGCCCACAAACTCGGTGACACAGGCGCCACGGGCCCAGGCGCTGGCACAGGCAAACCCGGCCTCGTCCACCCAGCGCAACACGGTGCCGCCCGCCACGCGGCCCGCCTGGGGCTGGGCGCCTTGCGGGGCCAGAAATCGGAGGGTGACGGACTGCATGCCGGTGCTCTCGAAGACAAGTTGACCTGGAATTATTCCCCAGCCACACCATCGCGTGCGAACCGCCAAGTGGACCCGACATGGTTTGAGATTGACTTCCATCAAAACCCTGCCGCACGCAGAAACCTACATTGCGTTACACGCCACGCGGCCTGAGAGCCTGTTTTAGGTCTTTTCGGGGTCACACGAGTGCTTTGCCGGAAGGATTGGAGTGCAATCCCTGAAGAGACCTTAAACAGGTTCTGAAGGGAAGCACCCCTTCGGCGGGTGCTGACGCCCCTCCCGCTGAGGTTTTTCTATTGCCGCGCGGCCTGACCGTGCGCCCACTGCCATGTCACTTCTGCACCGGTTGAACCTGCTCGAAAAATTCCTGATCCTTGGAACGCTGGGACTCACGATGAGCGCCATGCCCACCTACCTCACTGTGAGCGATTCGCTGCACGCCATCGGCCACGCGCGCCAGGAGACACGTGGCGTGCCACCCGCCCAGGCCCTCACGCGGCTGGTGCAGCACATGCAGGTGCACCGGGGTTTGTCGGTGAGCATGCTAGGGGGCGATGAGTCCCTGGCCGCACGCCGCCCCGCCGCACGCGACGCAGTGAATGCCGCGCTGTCCGATGTCAGCACCCGCTTTGCCGCCGCCCAGGTGCCCGCCGCCCAACTGGCCACCTGGACCCAAGCCCAGCAGACCTGGCGCACGCTGGAGCAGGCCGTGGGCGCGCGCAGCATCGAGCAGGCGCAGAGCACGGCGCAGCACACGCAGCTGATTGCCAGCCTGCTGCAGCTCAACGAAGCCCTGGTGCACGCCTATGGCCTACAGATCGACCCCGAAGCCGACACGAACGCGCTGATCCAGGCCTCGCTGATGCAGGCGCCCATGCTGGGCGAAAAGCTGGGCATGCTGCGCGCCCAGGGCGCCAGCGCTTTGGGCAAGCGCGAACTGACGCCCCAGGGCAAGGGCCAGCTGCTGGTGCTGCAGCAGCGCGTGGCCGAGCTGCAGGCCGACACCTTCCGCGGCCTGGACCGCGCCCTGCAGGGCAACCCCGACCTGCAGCGCGCACTGGGCAGCAGCGTGCAGACGGTGCAGGGCCAGATCCAGCAGTCGCTGCAGATGGCTGAGCGCGACGTGATCAACGCCACCGAGTTGCAGCTCGCGTCCAAGGACTATTTCGACGCCTTCACCCGCACCATCGAGGCGCTGAACGCGCTCAACAACCTGTCCATGGCCAGCCTGGACCAGGCCCTGCAGGCGCGTGTGGCCGGGCTGCAGCGCAACCTGCTGGGGGTGGCGCTGGCCCTGGTGCTCACGCTGTCGGCAACCAGCGCCATGGCCCTGGTATTTGTGCGCTCCATGACCGGGCCGCTGTCGCAGGCCGTGGCGCTGTCGCGCGCCGTGGCGCAGGGTGACCTGAGCGGAGCACCCATCCCCCATGGCACCAACGAGGTGGGCCAGCTGCTGCAGGCGCTGCAGCAGATGCGCAGCCAGCTCACGCAGGTGGTGCGCCAGGTGCGCAGCGGGTCGGAGAGCGTGGCCACGGCCAGCGTGCAGATTGCGCAGGGCAATACCGACCTCTCGGCCCGCACCGAAAGCCAGGCCAGCGCGCTCGAAGAAACCGCCGCCTCGATGGAACAGCTCAACGCCACCGTGCGCCAGAACGCCGACAGCGCCCAACAGGCCAGCCAGCTGGCCGCGAGTGCCAGCACCGTGGCCACGCAGGGCGGCGAGGTGGTGGCGCAGGTGGTGAACACCATGCAGGGCATCAACGCCGCGTCGCAAAAGATCTCCGACATCATCGGTGTGATCGATTCCATCGCCTTCCAGACCAACATCCTCGCGCTGAACGCTGCGGTGGAAGCTGCCCGCGCCGGTGAGCAGGGCCGGGGCTTTGCGGTGGTGGCCAGCGAGGTGCGCAGCCTGGCCGGGCGCAGTGCCGAGGCCGCGCGCGAGATCAAGACCCTGATCAGCGCCAGCGTGGAACGCGTGGAGCAGGGCACGGCCCTGGTGGACCGCGCCGGCAGCACCATGACCGAGGTGGTGGCGTCCATCCGCCGCGTGACCGACATCGTGGGCGAGATCAGCGCAGCCAGCCACGAACAGTCCCTGGGTGTGGCCCAGGTGGGCGAGGCCGTGACGCAGATGGACCAGGTCACGCAGCAAAACGCGGCTTTGGTGGAAGAAATGGCCGCTGCCGCCAGCAGCCTGCAGAACCAGGCCGAGGACCTGGTGCAGGTGGTGTCGGTGTTCCGCCTGGGGGGCGATGGCAGTACCGGCAGCAGCGGTGGCACCGGAATGCTACGACTTCAATAGCTACCGAGACATACTGGTCGCGCGCAAGCGGCCATTTTGGCTTGAATTTTTCAGGCCCCAGGCGGGGCGATGCCCAGCGCATCCAGCTCCGCCGCCGTGAACACGCGCGAGCGGGTGTGGAAGGCCTTGCCCTCGGGCCCTTCGAGCGAGAACGTGCCGCCCGTGCCCTCAATCACGTCGATGATGAGCTGCGTGTGTTTCCAGGTCTCGTACTGCGCGCGCCCGATGTAGAACGGGCAGCCGCCAATGTCACCCAGGTACACGTCGCCCGTGCCCATGGTGATTTCACCCGGCAGGTAACAATTGGCTGCGCTGTTGTCGCAGCAGCCACCCGACTGGTGGAACATCAGGTCGGGGCCGTGTTTGGATTGCAGGAAGGCCACCAACTCCAGCGCGGCGGGGGTGGCGATGACTTTTTGGACCATGGGATGTTTCCTTGTCTCGGCAGAAGGCAAAAAGGGGATCTGTCGCCAGCCCCCTTTGCCTTCCTGTCTCAATCATCCCGCCCGTTCACGCTGAGCCTGTCGAAGCGCTGCGCAGGGCTTCGACAGGCTCAGCCCGAACGGTTCGGGGCTCTCAACATGCGCAGACCTGCATCAGAAGAATCCGAGCTTGTTTTCCGAATACGAAACCAGCAGATTTTTCGTTTGCTGGTAGTGGTCCAGCATCATCTTGTGCGTCTCACGCCCGATGCCCGACTCCTTGTAGCCACCAAACGCCGCATGCGCGGGGTACGCGTGGTAGCAGTTGGTCCACACACGGCCGGCCTTGATCGCGCGGCCCATGCGGTAGGCCACGTTGCCGTTGCGGCACCACACGCCAGCGCCCAGGCCATACAGTGTGTCGTTGGCAATCGCCAGGGCCTCGGCCTCGTCTTTGAAGGTGGTCACGGCCAGCACGGGGCCAAAGATCTCTTCCTGGAAGATGCGCATCTTGTTGTGGCCCTTGAACAGCGTGGGCTGCACGTAGTAGCCACCTTCCAGGTCACCGCCCAGGTGGGCCTGGCCGCCGCCGGCCAGCACCTCGGCGCCTTCCTGCTTGCCCAGGTCCAGGTAGCTCAGGATCTTGGTGAGCTGCTCCTTGCTGGCCTGCGCGCCCATCATGCTGTCGGTGTCCAGCGGGTTCTGGTGCTTGATGGCGGCCACGCGCTTCAAGACACGCTCCATGAATTGGTCGTAGATGCTTTCCTGGATCAGCGCGCGGCTCGGGCAGGTGCAGACCTCGCCCTGGTTGAATGCAAACAGCACCAGGCCTTCGATGGCCTTGTCGAGGAAGGCATCGTCCTTGTCCATCACATCGGCGAAGAAGATGTTGGGGCTCTTGCCGCCCAGCTCCAGCGTGGCGGGGATGAGGTTGTTGGCGGCGGCCTGCGCAATCACGCGGCCGGTGCTGGTGGAGCCGGTGAACGCGATCTTGGCAATGCGCTTGCTCTGCGCCAGCGGCATGCCCGCCTCGCGGCCAAAACCGTTGACGATGTTGAGCACGCCGGGCGGCAGCAGGTCGGCAATCAGCTCCACCAGGATGAGGATGGAGATGGGCGTGGACTCTGCAGGCTTGAGCACCACGCAGTTGCCCGCGCCCAGCGCCGGGGCCAGCTTCCACGCGGCCATCAGGATGGGGAAGTTCCATGGAATGATCTGGCCCACCACGCCCAGCGGCTCATGGATGTGGTACGCCATGGTGTTCTCGTCGATCTCGCTGATGCCGCCTTCCTGCGCGCGCAGGCAGCCCGCAAAGTAGCGGAAGTGGTCCACGGTGAGCGGGATGTCGGCGTTCAGCGTTTCGCGGATCGCCTTGCCGTTGTCCACCGTCTCGGCATAGGCCAGGCGCTCCAGGTTCTCTTCGATGCGGTTGGCGATCTTGAGCAGAAGGTTGGCGCGTGTCGCGGCGTCGGTCTTGCCCCAGCTGTCGGCAGCGGCGTGGGCGGCGTCGAGTGCCAGTTCGATGTCTTCGGCAGTGGAGCGGGCGGCGCGGGTATAGACCTTGCCGCTCACGGGCGTGATGACGTCAAAGTACTGGCCCTTCACGGGTGGCACGAATTTGCCGCCGATGAAGTTGTCGTACTGGGGCTTGTAGGTGATCTTGGCGCCTGGGGCGCCGGGGGCTGCGTACACGGTCATGGTGTTTGTCTCCTGCGGTGGTTGTGTGCATCGGGCGGACGCTGAAGGCCCGTCCGATGCCAACCCCCTACTCAAAACACATGCCAGCGCGTGCCGGGACGCGGGCCTTTGATTTCATTGGCTTTTTTGACCAGACATGGCGCCCACCTGTTGCAGCGGACAACCCGGCGCTGTGCCGGGCCGCGACACCTGTCACGAAATGGAACAGTTGGCGCCCACCTTGCGCCCACACCCTTGCCCTGCGCCTTGGGCCCCGCCATACTGGCCCACACACCACAAGCGGGCCACCCTGAGCCCGCACGGAGACAAAGCGTGCGCCCCAACACCTCCCCCGTCGCCCTGCGACAGGCCCGCCAGCATTTGCTGGACTCCGGCCAGTGCCCCAGCGGCCTGGTGGACGAGCGCCTGGCGCGCTCCTGGTCGCGGAGCCTGGCGGCCGGCCTGGTGCCCACTGGGCGGCCCCAGGGCATCGACCACCCCAGCAGCGGCACGCTGCGCCAGGTGCTGGCCAGCAACCCCGAGCTGCTCGCGCATTCGCGGCCGGTGATGGAGTACCTGTTCGAGCAGGTGCGCCACAGCCAGAGCGTGGTGGTGCTGGCCGACCGGCGCGGCATGCTCATGCACACGCTGGGCGACCCGCACTTTGTGGACAAGGCCGAGCGCGTGGCGCTGACCAGCGGGGCCTCGTGGCACGAGGACCACCGGGGCACCAACGCCATCGGCACGGCCCTGGCCGAGGGCTGCGCGGTGGAGGTGCATGGCGGCGAGCATTACCTGGAGCGCAACGGCTTTCTGACCTGCGCGGCCTCGCCCATCCTCTCGGCCACGGGCGACCTGCTGGGCATCCTCGACATCTCGGGCGACTACCGCAACGGCCACGCCCACACCCTGGGCCTGGTGAGCACGGCAGCGCGCATGATCGAAAACCGCCTGCTGGCGGCCACCTGCAAACGCAACATCCGTCTGCACCTGCACAGCGCGCCCGAGGGCATTGGCAGCGTGGCCGAGGGCATCGTGGCGGTGTCGGGCGATGGCTGGATCGTGGGCGCCAACCGCATGGCCCTGGCCCAGCTGGGCCTGCGTGCGGGCGACGTGGGCGCCACCTTGCTGGAGCGGGTGCTGCAGGTGCGGCTGGATGACCTGCTCTCGCACCACAAGCGCCGCCCCCAGCAGCCCCAGGCGGTGCGTGTGCTGGGCGGGGCCCTGCTGTTTGCCCAGGTGCAGGTGGATGCCGCCGCGTGGGTGGCCGCCCCGGCCCGGGCCAGCGCCGCTGCGGTGCCTGCGCAGGATGCACTGGCCCAGCTCGACACTGGCGACACGCGCTGGCGTGCCGCCGCCGACAAGGCGCGCCGCGTGGTGGGCAAGCCGATTGCGGTGCTGGTGCAGGGCGAGTCGGGCGTGGGCAAGGAGGTGTTTGCCCGCGCCCTGCACGCCAGCGGCCCGCGCCGCGATGCGCCGTTTGTGGCCATCAACTGCGCGGCGATTCCCGAACACCTGATCGAATCCGAACTCTTCGGCCATGTGGCGGGTGCCTTCACCGGCGCGCGCAAGGAAGGCCACCTGGGCCGCCTGCGTGAGGCCCAGGGCGGCACACTGTTCCTCGACGAAATCGGCGACATGCCCCTGGCCCTGCAAACCCGCCTGCTGCGCGTGCTGCAGGAGCGCAGCGTGACGCCCGTGGGCGCCAGCAAGGCCGTGCCGGTGGACTTTGCACTGGTCTGCGCCACACACCAGCAGCTGCTGCAGGCGGCCGAGTTGGGGCGCTTTCGGCAAGACCTGTACTACCGCATCAACGGCCTCACCGTGCAGCTGCCCGCGCTGCGCGAGCGCAGTGACTTCGTGGCACTGGCCCAGCGCCTGCTGGCCGACCTGGCGACGGAACAGGGCCTGGGTTTTGAGGTGCAAATGGCGCCCGACCTGCTGGCCCGCCTGGCCACCTATGCCTGGCCCGGCAACCTGCGCCAGCTGGCCAACGTGCTGCGCACCGCCTGCGCCATGCTGGCCGAGGGCGAAGACACCCTGGGATGGGAGCACATGCCCGACGACCTGGTGCAGGCACTCACGGCAGCCCCGGCCCCCGCACAGAACGAACCCGCAGCCAGCCCGGTGCCACTGAACCTGCGGCAACTCTCCCGCACCGCCATCGACCAGGCCCTGCAGGCCGCGCGCGGCAACATGTCGCAGGCGGCGCGCCAGCTGGGCATCAGCCGCCAGACGCTGTACCGCAAGCTGGGCGGGCGCGCCACGCCATAGCCGTCAATAGCTATCTATTTGATAGCAATAAAGGCATGCTCATCAGGCGGTAGCGGCCATTTTTGCTTGAGCCGGCAACACCAGCCGCGCCCGCAGCCCCGCGCCGGGCGCGCTGCGCAGCTCCAGCCACCCGCCGTGGCTGCGCGCCACACGCTCCACGATGGCCAGGCCCAGGCCCGCACCCGGCGGGCCGGTGCGCGCCGCGCCGCCACCGCGTGCAAAGGGCTGGCGCATGCGGTCGATGTCGTCGGCGCCGATGCCGGTGCCCTGATCCTGCACCTCCAGCCACACGCTGTCGGCACCCGCCCCGGTGCGCAGCACCACGGGCGGCAGGCCGTGGCGCCAAGCGTTTTCCACCAGATTGTCCAGCGCGCGGCGCAGGGCCTGGGGACGCACGGGTACGTCGGGTAAATGGTGCTGTGCCGCCAGCTCCAGCACCAGCGCGCGGCCATGGTCGGCCTGCGCCTCGGCCACGGCCTGGGCCAGGTCGTTGAGGGATGCGGTGGTGGGTGCCTCGGCCTCGCCGCTGCGCGCGAACTGCAGGAACTGGCCCACGATGCCGTCCATCTCGTCGATGCTGCGCGCCATGCTGGCCGCCAGCGGTGCATCGACCTGCGCACCGGCAATCTCCACCCCCAAGCGCAGCTTGGTCAGCGGGGTGCGCAGGTCGTGCGACACGCCCGCCAGCATCAGCGCGCGCTCATGGTCGGCGGCGGCCAGGCTCTGCGCCATGTGGTTGAAGCTTCGGGCCACGGTGGCGATTTCCTCCGGCCCGGCCTCGGGCAGCACGGCGGGCGTCTGGCCCTGCGCAAGCTGGCGCGCGGCCCCCACCACCTGCGCCAGCGGGCGGTGGATATGGCGCTGAAGCCACCACGCACCCAGCAGCGCCAGCAGCATGCTGGCCAGTGTGGCCACCAGCCAGGCGCCGGTGAAGGTGCGTGTGGGGAACACGCTGGGCAGGTTGAGCCAGTAGCTCTCGGGGCCATCGGCCCCCGGGTGTTCCATACGCAGGGCCAGCATGCCGGTGCTGTCGCGGCGCCACAGGGGCTGGGGGGAGGTGGCGGCATCATGAAGGCCCAGGCGGCGCGCCACGGCCAGCACAAACTGCCGCTCCATGGGCGACAACAGCGCACGCCGCGCAGCGCTTTCCGCTGCCACGGGCGGTGCCGACCGCATGGCCTGCTGGTTGAACGCCTCGACAAACGCCGCCCGCTGCGCCGGGGGCAGCGCCTGCAGCCCCGCCCGCAGCGCGGCCACATTGCGCGCCACGCCATCGGCCACCTGCGCCACGCGCGGCTGAAAGATCATCTGCCGCACCAGCACGGCCGCCACCAGCTGGCCCAGCACGATGAGCGCGGCCATCAGCAGCAGGTTGCGCCCCAGCAGGCTGCGCGGCCAGAGCCCCCAACGGCGGGCAGGGGGAGCGGGGGCCGTCATGGCTGCGCCCCCCCGCCCGGCGCAGCGCCATCGGGCACAAACACATAGCCCACCCCCCACACGGTGCGGATGTGGCGCGGCTGCGCCAGGTCGGCCTCGATGAGCTTGCGCAATCGCATGATCTGCACGTCGATGCTGCGGTCGGTGGCGGCATGGTCGGGCCCATAGGCCAGGGCCAGCAGCCGGTCGCGGCCCAGGGGGCGGTGGGGGTTCTGCGCCAGGGCCAGCAGCAGGGCGAATTCACCGGTGGTGAGGGGCATGTCATCGCCCTGGCGCTCCAGCCGCCGCTCGGCAGGCAGCAGCACAAAGTCGCCAAATGCCAGGCGGCTCAACACGCCCTGCGGCCCGGTGTGCGCGCCCAGCAGGCGCTGGCGCCGCACCATGGCCTGGATGCGGGCCAGCAGCTCGCGCGGGTTGAAGGGCTTGGGCAGGTAGTCGTCGGCGCCCATCTCCAGGCCCACGATGCGGTCCACCGGGTCGCCGCGCGCGGTGAGCATGAGGATGGGAATGGTCTCGCCCTGCGCACGCAGGCGGCGGCAGATGGCCAGGCCGTCCTCGCCCGGCATCATCACGTCGAGCACCAGCACATCGAACCGCTCGCGCTGCAGCAGCACATCGAGCGGGCCCGCACCATCGACCGTGCGCACGGTGTAGCCCTGGTCGCTCAGGTAGCGCTGCAGCAGCGCGCGCAGCTCGGGCTCGTCGTCGGCGACCAGGATCTTGGCGAGGGTGGCAGTCATGGGTGGGGAGGTTGAGGGCCAGGCAGGGCGCAGGCCCGATGGTACGGCGCGCCCCACCCGGGCCACGCCCGCCCCCCAGGGCCCAGGTGATGACAGCCTGTGACAGCCCCCGCGCGTTTGTCATGCTTTGTCATGACTTGGCGCCACGCTGCAACGATTCGCACATCCACAGATGCGACAGTGGCAGGCATCGGCCCAGAGCCGCCACCACAACCCCCTGCAGGAGTTTTGTCCATGCCCGCTGCCCGCCGCGCCTTCTCCTCCCTCGCCGCCACAGCCGCCCTGGCCCTTGCCGCCACAGCCGCCCTGGCCCTTGCCGCCACAGCCTGCGCCCAGGCCCAGCCATCCGATGCGCCCCAGAGCGGGCGCCTGCGCGCACTCATCGCCCAGAAGCAGGCCCAGGCACAGGCCGCCGCCCTGCCCACCGGCGTGCAGCGCATTGCCGACGTGCCCTATGGCAGCGACCCGCGCCAGCGCATGGACGTGTACCTGCCCGCCCCGTCCACGACCTCGTCCGCCACCGCCAGCGCCGTGCGCGCACCCGTGGTCTTCATGGTGCACGGCGGCGGCTGGCGCTACGGCGACAAGGCCATGGGCCGCGTGGTGCAGGAGAAGGTGGCGCGCTGGGTGCCCCGGGGTTTTGTACTGATCTCGGTGAACTACCGGCTCTTGCCCGACACCCCCGTGGACCAGCAGGAGCGCGACGTGCAGGCCGCGCTGATGGCCGCGCAGCAGCGCGCCACCACCTGGGGCGCCGACCCCAGCCGCTTCATCCTCATGGGCCACTCGGCAGGCGCCCACCTGGTGGCGCTGCTCAATGCCCGCGCGCCGCAGGCCCTGCGCGAAGGCGCCTGGCCCTGGCTGGGCACGGTGGTGCTCGACAGTGCGGTGATGAATGTGCCCACCACCATGCGCGCGCCTCACATGCCGCTGTACGACGACGCGTTTGGCGCCGACCCGGCCTACTGGCGGTTGCTGTCGCCCTGGCACCAGTGGACGGCGGGCGCCCCGCCGGTGCAGATGGTGTGCTCCACCGAACGCGCCGACCAGCCCTGCCACCAGGCCGAAGCCCTGGCCCGCCACGTGCACGGCCTGGGCGGCCGCGCCGAGGTGCTGCCGCAGGACCTGAGCCACGGCGAAATCAACGCCCAGCTGGGGCTGGAGAGCCCCTACACCCGGGCCGTGGAGGCCTTCATGGGCTCGCTGGATGCCGAGGTGGCGCGGCGGCTGCCGTGAGGGTTTGCGCGGTTACTATTATTTTAATAGCTCAAAAGGCATACCCATCGCGCGCAAACGGCATTTTTAATGCGATTTTGACTGCAGGTAGGGCGCCAGGTACCGCCCCGTGTGGCTGGCCGGGTTGGCCGCCAGCTCCTCGGGTGTGCCCACGCCCACCACGGTGCCGCCGCCCGCACCGCCCTCGGGCCCCATGTCGATGAGCCAGTCGGCGGTTTTGATCACGTCCAGGTTGTGCTCGATGATGACGATGGTGTTGCCCGCGTCGCGCAGCTGGTGCAGCACCTTCAGCAGCAGGTCAATATCGGCAAAGTGCAGGCCGGTGGTGGGTTCGTCCAGGATGTAGAGCGTGCGGCCCGTGTCGCGTTTGCTCAGCTCCTGCGCCAGCTTCACGCGCTGCGCCTCGCCGCCCGAGAGCGTGGTGGCGGCCTGGCCCAGGCGGATATAGGAGAGGCCCACATCCAGCAGCGTCTGCAGCTTGCGCGCTATTGATGGCACGTCCTTGAAGTAGGCCGCAGCGTCCTCCACCGTCAGCTCCAGGATCTGGGCAATGTTCTTGCCCTTCCACAGCACTTCCAGCGTCTCGCGGTTGTAGCGCTGGCCATGGCAGATGTCGCAGGGCACGTACACGTCGGGCAAAAAGTGCATCTCCACCTTCACCACGCCGTCGCCCTGGCAGGCCTCGCAGCGGCCGCCGCCCGAAGACTGCGACACGTTGAAGCTGAAGCGCCCCGGGCCGTAGCCGCGCTCCTTGGCGGTGTTGGTCTCGGCCATCAGCTCGCGGATGGGGGTGAACAGACCGGTGTAGGTGGCGGGGTTGCTGCGCGGCGTGCGGCCAATGGGGCTCTGGTCCACATTGATGACCTTGTCGAAATACTCGATGCCCACGATCTCTTCGTGCGCTGCCGGCTCCTCGTGCGCGCGGTGGATCTGCCGCGCCACGGCGGCATACAGCGTGTCGTTGACCAAGGTGCTTTTGCCCGAGCCCGAGACGCCCGTCACACAGGTGAGCAGCCCCACGGGGAAGTCCACCGTCACGCCCTTGAGGTTGTTGCCCGTGGCGCCCACCACACGCAGCGCCTGCACGGCGCCCTGGCGCGCATGGTGTTCGGCCATGCGCTCGGCGCGGCGCTTGCTGGCCTCGGTCTGCGGAAAGCGCGACTTGGTCTTGGCTTCCACCACGGGCGCGGGCTGGTCCAGCACCGGCAGCCAGGGCGTGCGGCGCTGGGGCACGGCGATGGTGCGCGTGCCTGAGAGGTACTGACCCGTGAGCGACTGCGCGTTGCCACGCACCTCGTCATAGGTGCCCTGCGCCATCACGCGCCCGCCGTGCACGCCCGCGCCGGGGCCCATGTCGATCACATGGTCGGCGGCGCGCATCATGTCTTCGTCGTGTTCCACCACGATCACGCTGTTGCCGATGTCGCGCAGGTGCTGCAGCGTGGCGATCAGGCGGTCGTTGTCGCGCTGGTGCAGGCCGATGCTGGGCTCGTCGAGCACGTACATCACGCCCGTCAGGCCCGAACCGATTTGCGATGCCAGGCGGATGCGCTGCGCCTCGCCGCCCGAGAGTGTTTCGGCGCTGCGGTCCAGGCTCAGGTAGCTCAGGCCCACGTCGTTCAAGAACTGCAGGCGCGTGGCGATCTCGCGCACCACCTTGTCGGCAATCTCGGCCTTGGCGCCCGTGAGTTGCAGGGCCTTGAACCAGGCATGGGCATCGCTCAGCGTGGCGTGGCTCACTTCGTAGATGGCGCGGGCCTGTGAGCCTTCGCCCACCTTCACATGGCGGGCCTCGCGGCGCAGGCGTACGCCGTGGCATTCGGGGCAGGGCTGGGTGCTGCGGTAGCGGGCCAGGTCTTCGCGCACCACCACCGAATCCGTCTCGCGGTAGCGGCGCGCCATGTTGGGCAGGATGCCTTCAAACGGGTGCTTCTTGGTGTAGACCTTGCCCTTGTTGGCGCCGCTGTCCAGGATGTAGCTGAACGCGATCTCGTCCTCGCCCGAACCGTGCAGGATGGCGTGTTGCACCGTGGCGGGCAGCGACTCGAACGGCGCCTCCACATCAAAGCCGTAGTGGCGCGCCAGGCTCTCCAGCATCGCAAAGTAGTAGCCGTTGCGCCGGTCCCAGCCCTTGATGGCACCACTGGCCAGGCTCAGCGTGGGGAAGGCCACCACACGCGCAGCATCAAACACCTCGCGCTGGCCAATGCCGTCGCAGGCCGGGCACGCGCCCATGGGCGAGTTGAAGGAGAACAGGCGCGGCTCCAGCTCGGCCAGTGAATAGCTGCACACCGGGCACGCAAATTTGCTGCTGAACAGGTGCTCCTGGCCCGTGTCCATCTCCAGCGCCAGCACGCGGCCATTGCCGTCGTGGCCTCCCACGCGCAGGGCGGCCTCGATGCTCTCGGCCAGGCGCTGCTGCAGGTCGGCGCGCACCTTCACGCGGTCGATCACCACGTCAATGTCGTGCTTCTCGGTCTTCTTGAGTGCGGGCAGGCTCTCGTGTTCGTAGATCTGGCCGTCCACGCGAAAGCGGACGTAGCCCAGCGCCTGCATCTGCGTGAACAGCTCGGTGAACTCGCCCTTCTTCTCACGCGCCACGGGGGAGAGGATCATGAGCTTGGTGTCCTCGGGCAGGGCCAGCACGGCGTCCACCATCTGGCTCACCGTCTGCGCGGCCAGCGGCAGGCCGTGGTCGGGGCAGAACGGCGTGCCCGCGCGGGCGTACAACAGGCGCAGGTAGTCGTGAATCTCGGTCACCGTGCCCACGGTGGAGCGCGGATTGTGGCTGGTCGCCTTCTGCTCGATGCTGATGGCGGGCGACAGGCCCTCGATCAGGTCCACATCGGGCTTGTCCAGCCGCCCCAGGAACTGCCGTGCATAGGCCGACAGGCTTTCCACATAGCGCCGCTGGCCCTCGGCATACAAGGTGTCGAACGCCAGGCTGGACTTGCCCGAGCCCGACAGCCCGGTGATCACCACCAGCTGGTTGCGCGGGATGTCCAGGTCGATGTTCTTGAGGTTGTGCGTGCGCGCCCCCCGGATACTGATGCGCTGCTCGCGCAGGGCGCGGGCGAGGTACACACCATCGGCGGATCGGTCGTCGGCAACGGGGGGAGGGGTCACGGGCGGGCTCGGTGCAGGAAAACCCACCATGATAGGTCACCCGCCCTTTGCGCGCAGCCCCCACATAATGGGCGCGCCATGACCACCCCCCAGCCCCTGCCCTCCACCCTGTTCACCACCGACCAGCAGGCCGGAGAAGCACGGTTTGAGGCCTGGCGCCAGAGCATCTCGGTGGTGTTTGACGTGGCGCCGCTCGTGCCGCAAGGTATTGCGGCGTTCCAGGCCACTGTGCATGCCACCCATCTGGGGCATTTGCTGGTGGGCGACCTGCACTTTGCGGAGCAGCAGTTCCTGCGTGCGCAGCCCCGGGTGGTGCGCGACGGGCTCGACCATTACCTGGTGCAGTGGTACCGCACCGGCGGCTTTGTGGGGCAGCGCGACGGGGACACGGACATCGAGGTACGCCCTGGCGACATTGCCATCCTGGACCTGGGCCGCACCCTGCGCACTTTTGCGCGCGCCTCGCATGTGATGACCCTGATCGTGCCGCGCGAGCTGCTCCACGAGGCCCTGGGGGTGCGCGACTCCGACCTGCACGGCACGGTGCTGCGCGGCGGCTCGGCCCTGGGTGGCCTGCTGAGCGACCACCTGCTGTCGCTGCAGCGCTGTCTGCCCGGCATTGCGCAGGACGATGCGCCCGCTGTTGCGCGGGCCAGCGTGCAGATGCTGGCGGCCTGCGTGCGGCCCAGCGCCCGCACGCTGCAAGGCGCCCAGGGTGCCATTGAGGGCGTGACGCTGCAGCGGATCCAGCAGCACATCCACCGCCACCTGGGTGCCGACCTGAGTGCCGACGCCCTGTGCCACGCCTTTGGCCTCTCGCGCAGTGCGCTGTACCGCCTGTTTGAACCCCTGGGCGGGGTGGCCCACCATGTGCAGCAGCGCCGGCTGCTGGCGGCCTACCATGCGCTCGCCAACCCGGCCAACCAGCGCCTGCGCGTGGCCGAGGTGGCTGCCCGGGTGGGCTTTGCCAGCAATGCGCATTTCAGCCGGGCCTTCCGCACGGCGTTCGGCATCGCGCCCTCGGACGTGCGGGCGCCCAGCGGCACGGGTGCCGGGGGGCCGCACCTGCCCACGGCGCAGGGCAGCTCTGCCGAGTACGCCGCCTGGGTGCGGGGCCTGCAAGGGGCGGGCGCCACTGCCTGCTGATCCTCCTTCCGCGCCCACCGAGGCGCAAAGGCGCGTGGGACACAAGGTCAACAAAACGCAAACACAGAGGCAAGCCACGGCCGGAGGGCGCCCCTAGCATCGGTCCAGCCCTGTTCCGCTGACCTGCCGCCATGCCTCCCGCCATTGCCCCGCTGCCTCGATCACGCTCTGCGCGCCACACCACGCCCGTCCGCCCCCGGGGCTGGGCAGCGGCGGTGGCCTTGGGCGTGGCCCTGTCGGCAGGGGCCCGGGGCGAAGCCCCGCCACCACCGCCTGAAAGCACCACCGTGGCCTTGTTGACTTCCCCAGGTGGTGCGGCGACCAGGGAGCCCCGCGCCACCCCGGTGCCAAAGCCCCACGCCAGCGGCAGCCCCACATCCCACGACGGCTCCCACATTCCCACCCCCATCGACAACCCCTGGGCGCTGGGCCTGCTCGCCGCCCTGGTGGCCAGGATGGTGTGGATGGACCGCTCCCCGGGGCGGGACAAAAGCTGAAAGCCCGGGCCGCCGGGTCGGCTCCGGTCAGCAGCCCGGGGGCCAATGGGCGAAAATCCCGCTTTTGCTTTTTTGGGCCATAGCGCACACCGTGCCGGATTCTTCTTCCCTGCCAGCCGCAGCTGCCCCGCAGCCCTCTGCACCTGCCACCCCCATGACCGCACTGGAGCGCCGCTCCAGCGTGAGCCTGGCCCTCATCTTTGCGCTGCGCATGCTGGGTCTGTTCCTGGTGCTGCCCGTGTTTGCGCTCGAAGCCCGCAAGTACCCCGGGGGCGACGACCCGGCGCTGGTGGGCCTGGCCATGGGCATCTATGGCCTCACGCAGGCGGTGCTGCAGTTGCCGCTGGGCATCGCGTCCGACAGGTTTGGCCGCAAGCGGGTGATCGTCCTGGGCCTGCTGGTGTTTGCGGCGGGCAGCCTGCTGGCCGCACTGGCCGATTCGCTCACCGGGCTGCTGGTGGGCCGCGCGCTGCAGGGCGCGGGGGCCGTGTCGGCCGCCGTGACGGCCCTGCTGGCCGATCAGACCCGCGACGCCGTGCGCACCAAGGCCATGGCGCTGGTGGGCGGCAGCATTGGCCTGATGTTTGCCGTGGCGCTGGTGCTGGCGCCCGTGCTCACGGCCCAGGTCGGGCTGGCCGGGCTGTTTGGCCTCACCTGCGCGCTGGCGCTGGCCGGTGTGGCGGTGGTGGTGTGGTGGGTACCCCCGGAACCCACCCAGCACCAGAACGCCCCCCGGGGGCGGCTGGCCGAGGTGTGGACCCAGCCCGACCTGCTGCGCCTGAACCTGGGCGTGTTTGTGCTCCACACGGTGCAGCTGTCCATGTGGGTGGCCGTGCCTGCCCTGCTGGTGCAGGCGGGGCTGGCCAAGGACGCGCACTGGCAGGTGTACCTGCCCGCGGTGGTGTTGTCGTTTGGAGCCATGGGCGGCCTGTTTGCGCTGGAGCGCGCCGGGCGCCTGCGCGCCGCCCTGCTGGGGGCGATTGCGCTGGTGCTGGTGGTGCAGGCGGGGCTGGGGCTGCTGGCGGCCAGCGGACGGCCCGCCACGCTGTGGGTACTGGGGCCACTGCTCTTCCTGTTCTTCTGCGGCTTCAATGCACTGGAAGCCAGCCAGCCCAGCCTGGTGTCGCGCATGGCGCCGCCGCAGTTGCGCGGCGCGGCGCTGGGCACCTACAACACCCTGCAGTCGCTGGGCCTGTTTGCAGGGGGCGCCCTGGGCGGCGCGCTGGTGAAATGGGCCGGGGCCCCGGGGTTGTTTGCGGCCACTGCCGCCCTCACGGCCCTGTGGCTGGTGCTGACCTGGCCCCTGCGCCCCGTGGGGCGCGGCGGGCACTGACCCGGGGGAGCAGCCGTGCCCCAGGGGCTTCCCCTGCCCCCCGGTTGCGGCACAATGGCGCGTTTGGCGCCCGGAATCCCTCTCCAAATCCGGCGCTTTCCTCCTTTTAAGGCAAAGACAGCACCATGGCATCCGTAAACAAAGTCATCATCGTCGGCAACCTGGGCCGCGACCCCGAAATGCGCACTTTCCCCAGTGGCGACCAGGTGGCCAACGTGACGATTGCCACCACCGACAAG
The DNA here is from genome assembly GCF_054950075.1 of Acidovorax sp. Q11. Taxonomy (NCBI): domain Bacteria; kingdom Pseudomonadati; phylum Pseudomonadota; class Betaproteobacteria; order Burkholderiales; family Comamonadaceae; genus Acidovorax; species Acidovorax sp. Q11. Next base: position 257,866 of record NZ_JBUDZG010000001.1, read on the forward strand.
TGGAAAGACAAGCAGTCCGGCGAAATGAAGGAAGCCACCGAGTGGCACCGCGTGGTCTTCAATGGCCGCTTGGCCGAAATCGCCGGCCAGTACCTGCGCAAGGGCTCGCAGGTGTATGTGGAAGGCAGCCTGCGCACCCGCAAGTGGACTGACCAGAGCGGCGTTGAAAAGTACAGCACCGAGATCCGCGCCGACCAGATGCAGATGCTGGGCAGCCGCCAGGGCATGGGCGGTGGCGGCCAGGGTGGTGGTGGCCAGCAAGGCGGCGGCTACGACGATGGCTACGGTGGCGACCAGGGCGGTTACGACCAGGCTCCGCGCCGCGCCGCTCCCGCACCCCGGCCCATGGCAGCGCCTGTGCCACGCCCCACCCCCGCGCCCGTGGCACAGGCCCCGCGCGCGGCGTCCGGCTTTGACGACATGGACGACGACATTCCGTTCTGAAGCCAGCCCAGCAACGGCTCGAACCGAGGCCCACACCCGCAAGGTGTGGGCCTTTTTCTTTGGGGGCTGCACTTCAAAACGTAGCAACTCGCAACAAGAATCACTTCGCCTGGCACGCAAAATCCGCGCGCGCCCTTGGCCGCCAGCCTGCTTTTACAACGGGGCGCAGGCGCGCCGCTTCGCCATTTTGTCCAGTGCGGCAGCGCCGCGACAGGCCAACAACTTCTTACATCCGATACGGAAATTTCGCAGATCATCGCGGCCTTGCTCGCAAAGAGGCGCAAAGCCCGGCGGCAAGCAGTTACCAAAAATCAATATTCCAACTGAAGAGAGAGAGGGTTGCCATGCCTGGATTCGTCCGCAAGATTCTGATTTTCATCACCGGCTACGCCTGGCTGCTGCTGTTGGCCGGGCCCGGCCTGATCGGGCTGTCGCTGTACAGCGGCTGGAAGGCTGACGGGGACCACGCCTACGTGGCGCGCGAAAGCCTGCAGACCGTGTCGGGCACTGTGACGCAGGCCTCCGAAGTCACCGTCAAGCGCAAGCGCCGCGCCACCAAGAAGTACTACGAAATCAGCGTGCAACCCGACACCGCCGGTGCCGAGGTGCGCAAGCTGCGCATCGACTACAGCACGCCGCAGCAGCTGGTGGGCAACCTGATCGACGAGAAGGTCACGGCCCTGGTGGACAGCAGCGACAACGACCTGGTCTACGAAGTGTCGGCAGGCGGCACGACCGTCATCAGCTACGACACCACCAAGCAGCGCCTGCAGGCCGAGGCCACGTCGTCGGCCCAGTCCTTCAGCGGCGCGGGCACCTGGATCCTGGCGATCCTGCTCACGCTGGTGGGCGCTGCCGGTGTCTGGTCCAACCGCAAGCTGCGCGCGGCCGATGAGGCCCAGCAGCTGGCCGCCGCCTGACGGCACCATTCCATAACAAAGAGAGGGAGGGAGGGGCGCCCATGCGGCGCTCCTCCTGAGTTTTTTGCACACGCAGATCCAAAGGAGGACATCACCATGAACCCCAACGCACTTTCACCGCAGACCCCGTCCGGCGCGCCCATGGAGCGCCGCGACTTCATCGTCTCGACCTACAAGCACCTGGGCGTGGCCATGCTGGCTTTTGTCGTACTGTCGGCCGTGCTGATGGCGAGCGGCTTTTCCAACACCACGGCCAAGATGCTGATGGCCAGTGGCAACAAGTTCATCTGGCTGGGCGTGATGGGCGCCTTCATGCTGGTGGGCTGGCTGGCCTCCCACCTGGCCGACAACGCCGAGAGCCCGCAGACCCAGCTCATGGGCCTGGGCATCTATGTGCTGGCAGAGGGCCTGATCTTCGCGCCCATGTTCGGCATCGCCCAGCTGGTGGCGCCCGGCGCCATTGGTGCGGCGGGCTTCATCACGCTGCTGCTGGTGGGTGCACTCACCTGGACGGCGTTCAGCACCAAGACGGACTTCTCCTTCCTGGGCGGCGTCCTCAAGGTAGCTGGCCTGGTGGCGCTGGGCACCATCATCGCGGGCGCCATCTTCGGCTTCAAGCTGGGCATCTGGTTCTCGGGGATCATGGTGCTGTTTGCAGGCGCCTGCGTGCTGTACGACACCTCGCGCATCATCCACGACTACCCCGCCGACCGCCCCGCCGGTGCCGCACTGCACCTGTTTGCGTCGATTGCGCTGATGCTCTGGTATGTGCTGCGCATCCTGATCAGCCTGGCGACCAACGACGATTGAAGCCACGGCAGCGCCCGCGCCGGGCACACGCAGAAGAAGCCGGAGCCCACTATGGGCACCGGCTTTTTTAGCGTGTGGCCAGGAAAAAATGAAGAAAATCGGCCTCTGCGCGCGACCCATTTCATTTTTTAGCTATCAAATATATAGCAACCCAATTCCCTCAGGCTGTGGGGCCACCGGCTGCACGCTGCAGCCCAGGCCACGCCACCCACTGCTGGCACAATTCGATACAGCCAAGCGCCCCCCTGCGCCCATGCGGGCTGTGGCCCAGTGCCGTTGGCAGCGGGCACGCAGTGTGCAAGGCTTGCGCCACGGGCCCCGCCCTGGCGGGGGCTGGCGCCTTCTTCTTTTCACCACCTACTGACCCTGTCCTTGTCCAACATGCGTAGTCAATACTTCTGGTTTCCCTTGGCCTGTGCCGCGCTGCTTGCCAGTTGCGGCGGGGGCTCGTCCGATGGCGAAGACGTGGGCCCCGCCCCGGGCGTGCAGCAGTACCCCGGCGGTGTGTGGGAAGGCACCGTGGGCACGGGCGCGGCGCAGCGCCAAGTGGTGGGCTACATCGACCCCGGCCCACAGGGCACTGGCGGCGAGTTCTACCTGGCCCGCGAGGCCCCGGGTGCAGCGGGTTTTGATGCGCTGTATGGGCGCCTGAACGTGAGCGTCACCTCGGTGCTGGCCACCGGCGTCACGTATTTCTCGGTGCAGGACGGCAAGTTCGCCACCGGTCTGACCTTGCGCGGCACGGCCTCGAACAGCGGCAAGATCGGCCGCACCGATGCCATCAGCGGCAACTACAGCGACCCGGTGCAGACGGCCGCCGCCTCGGGCGCCACCGTGCCGCTGAAGCTGGCCTACAGCAGCCTCAACTTCCACACCGCCAGTGCCAGCCTGATCGAGGGCACCTACCGGGGCACGGGCCTGTTTGGCGGCGGCTGGGTGCTCACCGTCACGCCCCAGGGCCAGCTCTCGGGTCGCATCGGCGGCTGCCTGGCCACAGGCTCGGCCACGCCGCGCGCGGCCGGCTCGCCCCTGTACTCGCTCACCATCAACCTCTCTGGCGACACCACCTCCTGTGGCGCCACGGGCACACAGCAGTCGGGCATTGCGGCGCTGCGCTTCGACGCGGCCGGTGTGCCCAACGGCATCTGGGCCTTCACGCGCAATGCCACGGGCACCGACAACACCTACACCCTCAACGGCATTGCCGACCCGCGCACCCCCGTGCCGCCGTCGGCCACGCCGCTGTCGGTCGCAGGCAACTGGCAAGGTTCGTTCACACTGCCCACGGGCGTGATTGGTGACACCACGGTGTGGGGCAGCGTGCTGCCCGATGGCGGCCTGTTCTTCTATACCAACAGCAGCCTGGACCACAACGCGCTGTATGGCCGCCTGATCCGCTACGAGAACAACGCCACAAACAACCGCTTCGTGACCGCCAATGACGGCGTGTTCTTCAACCGCCTGCTGGGCAACACCGGCACCTACAACGAGGCCGTTCTGATCGATGGCACGCTGCAAAGCAGCAATGGCTCTGGCAATGCCAGCCTGTTCAGCGGCAGCTTCAGCTACCCCACGCAGCCGGGCGGCTTCCCCACGCGCTTCAGCGTGACGCCCGACCCCTTGTACGCACTGCCTGCAGGCAAGGTCGCCACCACGGCCATGATCGTGGGCACTTACAAGATGGCGGGCACCGGCTTTGGTGGAGACACCACGACGCTGAAGGTGTTTGCCGATGGCGCGATCACCGGCCTCACCACCAGTGGCTGCGAGGTGGCGGGCAAGCTGCTGGGCGAACTGGGCAGCGGGCTGAACCTGTACCGCGTGGAAGCGTTTGGCTACCTCAAGAGCCCCAACGGCCCCATCACCTGCGAGCTGGCATCGGGCCCGCCCCAGTCCGGCTCGGCATCGGCACAGTTTGATGCCAACGGCAATGTGATCGGCCTGCGCATCCTGGCCGCCGGGCTCTCGGTGGCGGGCACCCGTGCACGCACGGTGTTTGTGGGCGCCAAGCAGCTCACGCCGTAAGCGCCAGGTTCAGCCCCTCGCACCAGTGGCGAGGGGCTGAAACCAAAAAAAGGGCCCGTTGCGCGGTGTGCGCAACGGGCCCTTTTTGCTGGGGTGTGGACTGCCGGGCGACAACCCGGCCCTGGCTCAGTTGGCGTAGGGCGAGCGCAGCGGGTTGACCGGGAACACCTGCAGGCCGTTGTAGGGCTGGAAGGCGTAGCGCACATACAGCCCGCCCGCGAACTCGCGGTAGTTGCGGGCATTGTTGAGCGCCAGGTGGCCCCCCAGGAACACCTGCGGGTGCATCTGGTACTCCATGGCGGCACCCAGGTTGTAGCCCAGGCCCGTGCGCGACTGGCCGGGGTAGATGGCCGTGGCGCCGGTTTCGCCAAACGCCAGGGCGTCGCTGGCGGCCAGCACGGCCGCCGCCTGGCGCGAGGGGCTGTTGGGGAAGTAGGGGGCCGCGTCTTCCTTGAAGTACTGCACGCCCACCGAGCCCTTGAGCTGGTAGGACAGGCGGCCATTGCGCTGGGCCCATTCCACAGGGAGCCCGAACGACACAAACTGCTGCGGGCTGAAGTAGCCCCCATGGCCCACGGTGAAGTAGCGCAGGTTGCGCTGGTAGGACAGCCCGGAGAAGCTCAGCCCGGCGGTGAGGTCGGCGTTGGAGGTGCGGTGCACATGCCAGTACATGCCGCCGCCCAGCTCGGCGCGCGCGTTGCTGCGCACCCGCGTACCGGTGATGCCGTGCAGGGAGCCATAGCCGTACAGGCCCAGCTCGCCGTCGTCCCAGGTCATGTCAATGCGGCCCCCCGTGGCCGACACACCGCCCCAGCGGTCGCCGGTGCGGGCGTCGCGGGCCCCGGCGAACGAGAGCAGGCTGTCATTCACGGGGCGGCGCGAGAGGTCCACCGCCATGGTCAGCTGGTCATTGAGGGCCATGCGGTAGCGCACGCCCCCGGTGACATCCGACTGGCCAAAACCCAGCGGGGTGCTGCCAATGTCGGCCTTGAGCCCGCCGGATTCATAGCCCACGCTCACGCCGATGCCACTGTCGCTTTGCGAACCCGGCGCGCGCAGCGGCATGTCGAGTGCCGTGACGGGGCCGCCGCCAAACCGGCTCTGGGTGCCATAGGGCGTGCCGGGGGCCCCGGCGCTGGCCCCGGTGGGGGTGACGCCCAGGACCAGGTGGCCATCGCCCACACTCATCTTGAGCTGCACGGGGGCTTCGATCTCGGACAGCTGGCTCATGCCCGCCTCGCCCTGGCGCGCACGGGCCGTGGCGCCCACCGAGAACGAGGAGATCTGGCTTTGCTGCACCTCACGCAGCTCATCGCGCACGGTGCGTGGGCGTGTGGGGTCGGGCACGGTGCCCAGGGTGCCTGCGGTGGCCCAGGCGGATGGCTGGGGTGCCACGGCAGCACGCTGTGCCGCCGTGGAGGCGGGCAACGGCAGGCTGCCATAGCTGGCTGCCGAGGCCTGTGCCGGGGCGATGTAGCCCGCAGAGGCGACAGGCGCAATAGGCACCATGGGCGCCACAGGCGCAGCCGCCAACGGGGCTGGGGACGCAGGCACCACACGCCCGGTGGGCTGGGGGGCCGCCCGGGAGACCGTCCCGGCGCTGCGCTGGCCGTTGGCAGCAGGCAATGGCACTGTGGCTGCACCCACGGCCGGGCTGGCGGCTTCCGGGTAATAGCTCGCCGGGGTCATGGGCGGGGCCTGCAAAGGCAGGGGCAGCGCCTGGGCAAACCGGCTGGCCCCGGCCGGGTCGGGGATGTAGAGCCCCGCAGGTGCATTGCTGCGCGCCACGGGCTGCGGTGCGTACTGCATGGGCGTGTAACCCACGGGGGAGCGCGCCACGGCGGCAGCGCCCGGTACAACCAGCCCGCCACCCGCACGCTGAGGCTGCAGCCCGGCACGCTGGGCAAAGGGGTTGCCCGAGCGCCCGGGTCCTGCTGCCACGCCGCTGGCGGCCAGCACCGCATCGCGCTGGGCGTTTTCGGCGGCCACGGCGGCGGTGAAGAATTCGGTGGCCTTGGTGTTCTTGCCCTGCGCGCGATACAGGCGCCCGGCCGCCGTCAGCACCTCGGGGTCGCGCGGTGCGCGTGCCAGCGCCACGGACAGCAGCGACTCGGCATAGGCATAGTCCTTGGCCCCCGTGGCCATGGCTGCGGTCTGCAGCAGCAGGGGCACGTCGGTGGGCGAGCGCTCCAGCAGCCGCGCGTACAGCGCCTGGGCGGGCGCGTAGTCATTGTTAGCCGCATACATGCGGGCCAGGGCCGCCATGGCCAGGGGCTCGTCAGGCTGCTCGGCCAGCAGCGGAGCGAGGGTGTCATAGGCCGCCACCAGGTCGCCTGCCTCGCGCAGGCCATCGGCCTGGCGCACGATGTAGGCGCGGCGGATGTCCGCGAAACTGCGGCGCTCGCGCTCGCTCATGGGGGCATTCTGCAGCTGGCGCAGGATGCCTGACAGCTCCACGTCCTGCTGCGTCTTGAGCAACGTGGCGGCGTACTGCAAGCGCAGCCCCACATCGGGGCGGGGCGTGCGCGCCAGCACCTGGCGCACCATTCCCAAAGCGCGCTGGGGATCGCCTGCATCGGCGTAGGCCAGGGCCAGCGCGCCCAGCAGTTCGGTGTCCTGCGTGGCGAAGGATTCGGCCTGGGCCAGGGTGGCCAGCGCTTCGGACTGTCGGCCCTCGGCCGCCAGCGCCGACGCGGCAGCCGCCTGCACATGCACCCAGACCCGCTTTTGCAGCGCAGCAATGTCGCGCGTGCGGTGTTTTTCGGGAATGCGGTCAAGCAGCGCCAGCGCCCCCGGCCAGTCGCCGGCCTCGGACGCCAGCAGCGCGCCGGCATACAGCGCTTCGGGCATGTTGGGGTTGGACAGCAGCAAGCCGTCCATCACGCCCCGGGCCTCGGCCACGGCACCCAGGCGCAGGTACAGGCGGGCGAGGTCCAGGCGCACCCAGGGGCTGGCCGGGTCGTTCAGCAGCGCATCTTCCAGCGCTGCGCGCGCGGCGGCCATGTCGCCACGCTCCGTGGCCGCACGGGCCTGGCCCAGGGCCTGCGCAGCGCGCAGGCGCCCCAGAGCGCCGACCTTTTCCTGCTGCGAGGGTGAGAGCTTCTCGACCAGGGCCAGTGCCTCGGCGGCCTTGTTGTTCTGGGCGAGCACGCCCACCAGGCCCCGCACAGCGTCAGGGTTGTCGGCCTGCCGCGCCAGCACCCGGCGATAGGCGGCTTCGGCCGCGTCGTACTGGCCGGCTTCCACCAGCAGGTCGGCCAGATCGGTCTCGGCCGTCACTTCTGCAGGGTTGAGGCGCACAGCCTGCTCCAGCGTGCGGCGCGCGGCGGCGGTGTCACCCCGCTCGCGCTCGCTGGTGGCCTGCTCGACCAGGCTCCAGTAGGTGGCGCTGTCCAGCGCCTGTTTCCAGCGCGCGGCCGAGCCAGCGCGCGAGGCACGCTCCAGCAGGCCCCGGGCATCGGCAAACCGCTCCTGGCGCAACCGCAGGATGCCCAGCCCCCCCAGGGCGTCGCCGTCGCTGGGGCGCGCTTCGAGCACCTGCAGGAACGCAGCTTCTGCCGCGTCCAGCTCGCCATCCTCCAGCGCCTGGAACCCGGCCGTGGTGCGCAGGCGCAGCGGGTCTGTCGCCACAGGGCGGGCGGCAACCTGCCCCTGCTTCTGCAGGTTCTGGGCCTGGGTCAGGCGTGTCTGCACGGCGGTGTCGCCGGGGTTCGCACGCAGGAATTCCTGGTACAGCGGGATGTCCGCCGAGCGGTTGCCCGTCCAGGCCAGCGCCTTGCGCCAGCTCTCGGTGGCAGCCTTGCCCACATCGGGGCGGCCCGCCAGGCGTGCCAGCTGCGCGATGCCATCGCGGCGGGTGGATTCGCGGTAGGTCAGGTGCTGGGCCAGGGCCAGCGCAATCTGCGGGTCTTCGGGTGATTCCTGCGCCAGGCGGCTGAGGCCCCGGCGGGCTTCGTCCCAGCCACCGGCCGTGGCGCCCAGGGTCTGGTAATACTCCAGCGCCAGCGGCCCGGTGGGGGGGCGCTCGCCCAGCGCGGCCTGGTAGGTGCTCAGCGCCTGGCTGGCCTGGCCGCTGCGGGCCTGCTGGCGCGCGGTCTCGATCTGGGGTGCGCTGCGCCCAGTGCGGATGGACTCCTGCAACCGGCTCACCAGCGGGCTGCGCGGATGCGCCGCCTGCAGCTGCGTCAGGTAGCGCTGCGCACCGTCGGGGCGCTGGGCGTTCAGTTCGACCAGCGCCATGCCATACAGCGCCTGGGCGTTCTGCGGGTTCAGGCGCAGCAGCTTCTGCCAGGCCTCGCCGGCGCGCTCGGTATCGCCGCGCTCCTGCCAATATTGCCCCTGGTCCAGCAGGGTCTGCTCGGCCCCGGTCTGGGCCCAGGCGGCAGCGGGTGCCATCAGCGAGGCCAGCAGCCCCATGGCGAGTGTGTGGTGGTGACGACGACGTTTGGAGGACATGCCTACCTTCTCCCTGCGAGTCTCCCGGCCGCCAGGGCCGGGAGGGTGTTGCGTGATTCCGAATCAGCGGGGCGTGCCACGCACGGCCTCAGCCCTTCTTTTGCTGCTTCAACCGGGCGCGTGCACGGGCCCGCAGCGACAGGTACATGATGATGGCCACCAGCACCGCCGCCGAGACCCCCAGCAGGATCAGCAGCAGCGGATTGCGCGACAGGTACCACTGCGCGTACAGCAGCGGCCCCAGCTGGCCCACATGGTAGTTTTTCTCGGCCACCAGGCTGTCCACCTGCTTGCCCCGGATCACCGTGGTGCTGCCCTGCACCTTGGTGACCGCGTCGGCATCCAGCAGCGCATCCATCACCTGGGCCAGGCCCGCAGGCTGGTTGCTGGCCACCAGCACCACGCTGCGACCGCTGCGCAGGGGCGATTCAAACCCCGCAATGAACGCGTCGGTGCTGCTGCTGGAAAACGCTACCTGGCTGCGGTGCGCGCGGGTGCCGGATTCGTCCTCGAAGCCCCACCAGCGCAGCATCCGCTGGGCCAGGTCCGCGAGCTGGAAGCTCTTGGCATCGCCCTGCAACGCCGCCGGAATGGCGCTGGCCCACTGCTTGAGCAGGGGCTGGTTGCCACCGCCCGAGGAGATGACCAGCAGGTCCTTGTCGCCCAGGCGCTCGACCTGCTGGGCCTGCGCCACCGTCACGCCCAGGGCCGGGAACCCCGTGACGCGGCCCATGAGGCCCATGAGCCCCAGGTAGGTGCCCAGCTCCTGCACGCCCGGCCTGTCGGGCATGACCACGGCCGACTCCGACAGGTCGGCCATGCGGGTGAACGGAAAACCGGCATTGCCGAACGCGGCCAGGTCTGGCATCGCAATGAAGTGCGGGAAGCCGGAGATGTCGATGGTGGAATCTGCCTCCACCGAGCCCCGCACATTGTCCAGCGGCACGTCCTTGCAGGCACCCTGCTTGACCACGTCGTAGTAGTAGTGCATTTGCAGCTGCGACTGGGCAGGCAGCTTGAACAGCGGGATGTGAAGCTTCTCGCGCTCGGGTACCGTTTCGCCTGCGGGCATCACCTTGGTGAACCAGCGGTCGAGCGTGCCTTGTTCTTCATGGTTCACAGCCCGCAGGGGCAGCGAGCGCAGGAACTGCTGGTTCACGTTGATGTTGAGCGTGGACTTGTCGGCGTTGGGGCGCGGTGTGTAGCGGTAGCGCAGGTCCACCGGAATGCCCTTCTGGCGCCAGCCAAACAGATCGGGCGGCAGGAAGAAGTTCACGCGGATCAGATCGGGCGAGTAGCCGGACACATTGAGCGCCTGGGCCTCGGCCAGTTCGCCAAATTTCACGGGCCGGTCGCTGGCCAGCCAGTTGGGGGCGTCGTAGGGCTTGCGGGGCTTCAGCTCGGTGACTTCGGTGATGCGTGCGAGCGGACCCGACAGGGCCGAGGAGCCAATCGCCAGAGCCTTGGCCGCCACAGCCAGCTCGGCATCGTCGCGCCCCATGACCAGCAACAGCTTGCCATTGCGGTCGGCCGGGTGGCTGACCACGGCCACGGTGGGGCCGGAGATTTCGGGCAGCGACAGGCCTGCGGGCGCCTGCGCCCGGCCAGCCACCATCACCACGGCGTTGCCACGCGCAGGCAGCTCGCCAATGAGGGACGGGAACTTCGCGCCACGGAAACCCGCCAGCGCGCCAAACCACGACGACATCGTGCCCGCCGCCTGCAGGGTGCCCGCATTGGGCGCGGCATTGAACACGATGGGGAGTTCCAGCGGCCGCACGTCCCGGCGGTCAAAGAAGGGCTGGGGCAGCAGCGCCAGGTCGTTGGTCTGCGCCACCGGGGCCACCGTCAACTCCAGCACGCTATCGTTGCCGATGTTGGCCCACAGGCTGGAGTGCAGCGGGTCTTCGCACTCCATGGTGTAGTGGCCGATGAGCTGCAGGTTCAGCCGGTTGAACTCGGTGATGAGGCGCGGCGGGATGGTGATCTCGCGCTGCAGGTTCTCACCGGCCTGCTGGGTGGTCACAGGAATCGTGGCCGCCACCTGCTCGTTCACCAGCACCTTGATGTGCGACAGGTTGGTGAGCAGCGCAGGCGAATACGAGTAATTGAGCTTGAGCTTGGCGCCAACCACCACCTCATCGTTGCGCACGCTGAAGGCCACGCCGCTGGTGCCATCCACCCCCCGCAGCTGCAGCGGGAACAGCGCGCCCAGCTCCTTGAGGCTGGCGCGGTGCACACGCACCCCCGACTCGGCGGGCGGCACAGCCACAGGGGCCGGTGCGGCAAGCGGTGCGGGGGCGGCTGCCAGCTGCGAAACGGGCGCTGCAGCCCCCGCCAGCACCAGGGCGAGCATGGCAGGCAGCATGCGCTGGCGTGGCAGCCGCGCTGTCGGACGTCGTGTGGAAATCATGGTGAGGGAGAAGTCTTGGAAAACAGGGAAAGGCTGAGAGCGTGTTGTGCACGCTCTAGCGGGGCTTGAGGGACTTGAAAGCTGTGGCGGTCAGCTGCCCCATGCCACGCAGCCCGATCACGATCACGCTCTTGAGCGAACGCAGCGGCTTGTCGCGCTGGCCCGTGCCCCAGGTGGCGATCCAGGCGTCGGCGCGCGCAAAGGTGAGCGAGGCCAGCTCGGCCTGCTGGTGCAGGCTGAGGTTGTCGAATTTCACACCCAGGCGCCCCTTGCCGCTGAACGTGACGATGGCCGGGAAAACGCCTTCTTCGTCCGAGCGGAACAGCGACACCGCCAGGCGGCTGCCCATGGGAATATCGACATCGGGCGGCACCGCCAGCCCCAGGCCATGCTGCGAGAAGTCTTCGGTCTTGCACACCAGGGTGCGGCCATTCTCGAAACGAATCACCGCTGGCAGGCTGGCCGCCACGCGCGGCGTGCCCCGGATCTGGCGCGTCTCGCTGGCCACGGCCACGCTGGCACCGAGCAAGATGATGTTGTAGACGGTCCACACCATGTTGATGACCAGCGTGGTGGTTTCGTCCCCGGCCGACGAGAACAGCTTCCAGACCCCGACCGCCATGCCGACCAGATTGATCAGCAACAGCACCACGTAGGGGCGGGCGATGGTCCAGTCGAAATAGGCTTTTTCGATCACCCCGCCCTTGGCCGTGACGTTGAACTTGCCCAGCTTGGGATTGATGGCGGCCACCAGCACGGGCCGCATGATGTACCAGGCCAGCACCGACTCGTACACCTCGTTCCAGAACGAATGGCGAAAGCGCCCCTGGATGCGCGAGTTGGTCACGCTGGCATGGGCCAGGTGTGGCAGGGCATAGGCCGTGATCATCAGCGCGGACGCCTGGAACACATGCGCACCAAAAAACAGGTAAGCCAGTGGCGCTGTCAGAAACACCAGGCGTGGCAGGCCGTAGAAGAAGTGCAGCATCGCGTTGAGGTAACACAGCCGCTGGCCGAAGTGCAGCCCCTTGCCGAACAGCGGGTTGTCGGTGCGCGCGATCTGCGCCATGCCCCGCGCCCAGCGGATGCGCTGGCCCACATGGCCCGACAGGCTCTCGGTGGCCAGGCCTGCCGCCTGCGGCACTTCGAGGTAGGCCGTGTTGTAGCCCAGGCGGCTGAGCTTGAGCGCGGTGTGCGCGTCCTCGGTCACGGTCTCCACCGCGATGCCACCCACCTCCAGCAGCTCCTTGCGGCGGATGATGGCGCAGGAGCCGCAGAAGAACGAGGCATTCCACAGATCATTGCCGTCCTGCACGATGCCGTAGAACAGCTCGCCCTCGTTGGGCATGCGGTGGAAAGTGTCCAGGTTGCGCTCGAAGGGGTCGGGCGAGAAGAAGACGTGGGGCGTCTGCAGCATCACCAGGTTCGTGTCCTTGAAGAACCAGCCCATGCACACCTGCAGGAAGGAGCGCGTGGGGATGTGGTCGCAGTCAAAGATGGCGATGTACTCGGAATGCGTGACCTTGAGCGCCGCATTGATGTTGCCCGCCTTGGCGTGGTGGTTGTTGTCGCGGATGAGGTAGCCCACGCCCAGCTCTTCACAGAACTCGCGGAATTCGGTGCGGCGGCCGTCGTCGAGCACATACACATGCAGGCGGTCTTTGGGCCAGTCCAGGCTCATGGCCGAAAACACCGTCTGGCGCACCACTTCCAGCGGCTCGTTGTAGCTGGGGATGAACACATCCACACTGGGCCAGGTGCTCACATCCGTCGGCATGGGCACGGGGCGGCGCTGCAGCGGCCAGGCGGTCTGGAAGTAGCCGATGAGCAACACCGCAAACGCATACAGCTCGGCCAGCACCAGCCCATAGCCAAAGGCCGCATCCATCCAGTGGGTAAAACCGATGGTGTCGGTGAAGCGCCAGTAGATGTAACGCGACGACGCCGAAATCGACAACACGATCATGGCCAGCGTGGACAGGCGCCCTGGGGTCTTGCTCAGCAGCAGCGCAGCCGCAAACGAGCCCAGGGAGAAGAGGATCTGCCCCTGCAGGTCCAGCGGCACGCTGATGACCAGCCCCATCAGCAGCGCGCTGAACACCACGGCCACCACGCGGGCCGTGGGGTGTTGCCAGATCTCCCAGCCCGTGATGGCATGCACCACCGTGCGCCAATGCGCCTGCGGGCTGTGGGAATCGGCGTCGGCAACTTCGTCGGCCTGGGGCCGCTGGTCCACGCTCATCGCGCTGCCCCCGGCAGTGGCCAGCCCAGGCGCTGTGCCAGCACCTGCGCACATTTGCGCAGGTCGTCGGCCGCCTGGCCATGGGTGTCGTACTCCAGCACGCTCTGGTCATAGGCCAGGGCCTCGCGCACCGCCTGGTCTTCGTGGATCACGCCGATCAGCCGGTCGCCCAGGCTGTCCTGCATCACACGGGTGATGTCCTTGGACAACTGGCGCGCACCATCGGCCTGGTTCAGCACATGCAGGGTGCCGGCAAAATCGGGGCGTGGTGTGCAATAGGTATGTACCAGGCGCTGCATCAGGGCCAGCGCCGCATACGACGCTGCATCGGGCAGGTTGACCACTACCACCACCTGGGCCGCCGTAAGCGCCTGCTGCATGTAGGCCGAGGGGCCCGGCGGCGTGTCGATGAACACCAGCGCATCGGGGGGCAGATCCAGGCTTTGCAGCTGCTGCGCGAGCCAGTCGGGATGGGCCTCCAGGTGCCGCTCAAAGGCCACGCGATCGGCCTCGTTCACCACCCCGTAGGGCAGCACATGCACCCCTGAAGGACTTTGCTGGCAGACCGAACCCCAGCTGTCGCCCGACAGGCTGGCGCGGGACACCCCGGCAAGGGCACCCGGGTCGGCCCCGAAATGCAGGCCCAACGCGTTCTGCGGGTCCAGGTCCACCACCAGCACCGTCGGCGCGCCCTGGTGCTGCAGCGCCGTGGCCAGGTTCGCAGTCAGGGTCGTTTTGCCCACACCGCCTTTGGCAGAAACAACGGCAACCACCTTCATGGCTGGCCCTTGCGAGGCTGCCAGGTGGCAGCAGGACGGGGCTGCGGCGATCCGGCCAGGCGCGCAAACACAGACGGAAGGTCTGCGGGCAGAGGGTCTGGTGGCGCAGCGGGCGCATCGCGCAGGGTGGTTGCAGCAGACGCATGCAGGCCGGCCAGCCCCGCCAGCGGGGAGCGCGCAGCGAGTGCGGGAGCGGACGCAGAGGGTGCCAAGGGTGCTGCTGCCTGGGCCATCGCAGGCGCAGTCGCAGTCGCAGTCGCAGAAACGGGCAGCGGGGCAGGTGCGGCGGCTGGTTGTGGCGCCGTGGCGGCGCCCCACAACGGCGCAGGGCTGTCACCGGCCCTCGGCGCAGCGGGCTGCGTCCAGCCTGCGGGAGCGGGCCCGCTGGCGACTGGCGCAGCCGGGTTCTGTGGCGCAAGGGCTGGGGTTGAGGCTGCCAAGCCGCCGGGGCGGCGGTCCACCGCAGGCACGTCCCCGCTCACAGCCCCCCGAACGGCGGACACCAGCGGCCAGCGTTCACTGGAGCGCTGCTGCTCCTGCTTGCGGGCCAGCTCCTGGTAGGGGTCGGCCTTGCCTCCGAACTGCTGGAAGAGGTTCACGATATCGTCTGATTGCTTCACGGGTCACCGCCAATAGCAAAACGTGGAAAACCGAAACCCGCAGGGCTCAGCGTGCCAGCTGGAAATGGATGCAGCCCCAGGCGTCCGCCGGGGCGGACTGGGCCACGCGGAGCTGGGCGGCGCCAGCCTGCTCGAACCAGCTCTGGTAAACCCCTTCGAGGAAGCCCCCGGACCATGGCGCATGGCCCGGCCCGAAAGCCGCCGACAAGGGCGAGAGGTCGTGGTGGATGTCCAGCTGCGCTGCAGCCTGGTGCAGGCGGACTCCGCCCCAGCCGATGCGGTCCCACACGGCTGCCATGCTGTGCTGCAGGTCATCCAGGGTGGCACATGCGGGCAGGGGGTGTTCGGCCGCAAACCGCGCGCCCACCCGGAACATCAGCGCGCGCAGGTCTTCAGGTGGCAGCGCGGCAGCAAACTCGGCCGCCAGGGCCTGCAGGAACCCCCTCCATTGCACGGTGCACTGCTGATCGATGAGGCGTTGGGTGATGTCGGGGTTGGCTGGCAGGGAAGCAGTTGAAAACATGGCGTGCGCACGAGCAAGCTTCGGGCCCGATTCGGCGGCCCTCGCGGGGGTGGACTCAAGGGAGATACCCCATGCATCGACTGATACATGTGGTTTCAAACAGGTTGTGCGGAATTCTAGGAGGCTTGCCCCAAAAAATGCGCTTTCAGTCGCCAAGCCAAAGGTCAACTTCCTTGAACGGCACCCTCCATGCCGATGTGTGTGGGCACAACACCACACAATATAAACAAAGACTATTACAAAACAATTTCAATAGTCAATTTGCCCATCTGGACCGCAAAAAATCCACCGCACGAGCACACAGGAATCAGGGGGCAGCGACCTGGATCACCCCACCTCCAAGGCACACCTCCCCGTCATACAGCACCGCACTCTGTCCGGGGGTCACGGCCCACTGGGCCTCGGGGAAACGGAGGGCAAAGCCTTCGGGTGCGGCCTCCAGGGTGCAGGCCGCATCCTGCTGGCGGTAACGCGTCTTGGCGGCGTAGGTGCCCGGTGCCGGTGCTCGCCCTGCGCACCAACTCACATCCTGCGCCACCAGATGGTGCGACAGCAGCCAGGGGTGGTCATGTCCCTGGACCACACGCAGCGTGTTCTTCTCCAGGTCCTTGCGGGCCACAAACCAGGGCTCGTGCGCGCCCCCACCACGTTGCGCCCCCTTTTCCTTCACCCCGCCAATGCCCAGGCCCTGGCGCTGGCCCAGCGTGTAGAAGGACAAGCCCACATGCTTGCCCAGGCTGCGGCCCCGGTCGTCCAGGATGGGGCCCGGCGCATGGCTGATGTAGCGGTTCAAAAACTCGCGGAATGGCCGCTCGCCAATGAAGCAGATGCCGGTCGAATCCTTCTTCTTGGCGTTGGGCAGGCCAATTTCCTCGGCGATGCGGCGCACCTCGGTCTTGCGCAGCTCGCCCACAGGGAACAGGGTCTTGGCCAGCTGCGCCTGATTCAGGCGGTGCAAAAAGTAGCTCTGGTCCTTGGAGGGGTCCAGCCCCTTGAGCAACTCGAACAGACCGGAGGTGGTGTTCTGGCGTACGCGGGCATAGTGGCCCGTGGCAATCTTCTCGGCACCCAGGCGCATGGCGTGGTCCAGAAAAGCCTTGAACTTGATCTCAGCGTTGCACAACACGTCCGGGTTCGGCGTGCGGCCCGCCTGGTACTCGCGCAGGAACTCGGCAAACACACGGTCCTTGTAGTCGGCGGCGAAGTTCACATGCTCGATCTCGATGCCGATCACATCGGCCACGGCGGCGGCGTCCACGAAGTCGATGTTGGACGAGCAATACTCGCTGTCGTCATCGTCTTCCCAGTTTTTCATGAAGATGCCGACGACCTCGTGGCCCTGCTTTTTGAGCAGGTACGCGGTCACGGCCGAGTCCACGCCGCCGGAGAGGCCGACGACGACGCGGTGTTTGGTGGGTGCTGTCATTGCCCCGATTGTATTTTTCAGGCGGCCACCGTCTTGCGCGGCCGCACAGAACGCGTAGCGACCAAGAGGTCATACAGCTGCTGCGCGGCGGGCGACAGGGTTTTGCCCCGGCGTTTGATGAGTCCCATCTGCCGCGTGACGATGGGCTCCACCAACGGAATACTCACCAGTGTGGGATGGTCCTTGCCCGGCATGGCCAGGCTGGGCACGGCCGCCACGCCCAGACCCGCCTCCACCAGGCCCAGCAGCGTGGTCACGTGCTTGGCCTCGTACAGGCACTGCGGCCGGTCGGGCACGTTGGCCAGCGCCAGGTCCATGAGCAGGCGGTTGCCCGAGGTCTTGCCCACCGACATGAAGTCGTGCTGGCCCAGCTCGGCCCAGCTCACCTTCTTGCGCCGCGCCAGCACATGGTCGCGCCGGCAGGCAGCCACAAAGCGCTCGGCCAGCACGGGCTTGAACTCGATTTCGGCCTCCTGGCTGCCAATGAAGTTCAGGCCAAAGTCCGCATCGCCCTGGGCCACAGCCACCAGCACCTCATTGGCGCTGGCGTCGTGCACCTTCACGCGGATTTTCGGAAAGCGCTCGTGGTAGCGCTTGACCACCTGCGGCAAGAAGTAGTACACGGCCGAGGGCACGCAGGCAATCGTCACCTCGCCCATGCGGCGCGCGGCCACATCGCCCAGGCCCATGAGCATGCCGTCCAGGTCGTCGAGCCACACACGGGTCTTGCGCGCAAAGTCGCGGCCCACGGCCGTGAGCGTGACGCGGCGCGTGGTGCGGTCGAGCAGTCGCACGCCCAGCGCGTCTCCGAGTTTGTCGATGCGGCGGCTGAACGCAGGCTGCGACAGGTGGATGGCCTCGGCGGCAGCGCGAAAGCTCTGCAGCTCGGCCACAGCGGCAAAGGCCTGGATATCGGCGAGGTCGAACTTGTTGTTCATCAGGGCTTCCTCCAAGGGAATTCACGGCTTCTTCGGCATTGCAAGCCATGCATCAAACGTTCAGAACATTGCAATTCACGGACGTGATTGGAGCATGTAAAAGCAGCTAAAGCCTATTGCGCGGCATGCATCAATCATTGCCAACAATGCAATTCACAGATCAGAGAAGGCGCCGCACCATGCCGACCCATGAGCACCAACCTTCCTTGCGTTCTGATGCGTGGCGGCACCTCCCGGGGCCCGTTCTTTCTGGCCGACTGGCTGCCGCAGGCCCCCGAGGCCCGCGACCGCACGCTGATAGCGGCCCTGGGATCGCCGCATGAGCTGCAGATCGACGGCCTGGGCGGCGGCAACTCGCTGACCAGCAAGGTCGCCATCGTCTCCCGCTCCACGCAGCCCGACTGCGACGTGGATTACCTGTTCGCCCAGGTCAGCGTGCAGGAGGCCCGTGTGGACACGCGGCCCAACTGCGGCAACATGCTGGCGGGCGTGGGCCCCTTTGCCATCGAGCAGGGCTTGGTGGCGCCCTCAGGCCAGGGCACAACCCGGGTGCGGGTCTACAACGTCAACACCCGCTCACGCATTGACGTGCAGGTGCGCACCGCCGGGGGCCAGGTGCACTACGACGGCGACGTGCGCATTGACGGCGTGCAGGGCACAGCCGCCCCGGTACTCATGAACTTTCTGGACGCCTGGGGCGCTGTCACCGGCCAGATTTTTCCCACCGGCCAGCGCATCGACCATATCCAGGGCCTGGATGCCACCTGCATCGACGCGGCCCAGGTGATGGTGCTGGTACGGGCCGCCGACCTGGGCCTGCGCGGCGACGAGACACCCGCAGAGCTGGACGCCAACACCGCCTTGCACAACCGTCTGGAAGCTTTGCGCCTCGAAGCAGGCCAGCGCATGGGCATGGGCGACGTGACGCACAGCGTTTTGCCCAAGCCGGTGATCGTGTCACCGGGCGCGCAGCCGGGCAGCGTGGTGTCGCGCTACTTCACCCCCCACCAGTGCCACCGCTCGCATGCCGTGACCGGCGCCATTGGCGTGGCCGCTGCATCGGTACTGCCGGGCACGGTGGCCACCGACGAACGCAGCACCCCCAGCGCCGGGCTGCGCCGCGTGGAGGTGCAACACCCGGCGGGCCGCATCCAGGTGGAGATGGAACTCAGCGAGGTGGATGGCCAGTTCAAGCTAGTGCAGGCCACGCTGGTGCGCACCGCCCACGCGGCCTACCCCGACAAGCCCGTCACACTGGTCGTTCCCACCGCCGCGGGTGGTGGCAACGACGGCATGGCGCGTGTGGTGGCGCTCAAGCTGCCCACCCTGCTGGGCCAGCAGATGATTGTGGAAAACAAAGCCGCTGCCAACGGCGCCATTGCGGCGGAATACGTAGCGCGCGCCGCACCGGATGGACACACCATTTTGTTCGGCTACATCGGCACCCATGGCATGAGCCCCGCTCTGCAAAAGCTGCGCTACGACCCCATCACGCAGTTCGAGCCGATTGGCATCGGTGAGCTACTCACCCACGCTGATGGTGGTGAACCCCAAGGTGCCCGCCAAGACGGTGAGCGAGCTGGTGGCGCTGAGCAAGGCCAAGCCGAAGGACTTCAACTACGCCTCGGCGGGCAACGGCACGGCACCACATTTCTCGGCCGATATCTTCAAGCTGGAGAGCGGTGTCCAGATGGCCCATGTCCCCTACCGGGGCGCGGCGCCTGCCATGAACGACACCATGGCCGGGCAGACGCAGGTGATGTTCCCCAGCCTGTTCTCGACCTACCCCCATGTCAAGAACGGCAAGCTGCGCGCGCTGGCCCTGGCCGGGCCCAAGCGCTCGTCGCTGCTGCCCGATGTGCCCACGCTGGAAGAGGCAGGCGTCAAGGGTGTGGAGATCACCCAGTGGTATGCGCTGTTCGCACCCGGCAAGACGCCGCGCCCCGTGATCGACCTGCTCAACAAGACCCTCAACACCGCGCTGGCAGACAAGGATGTCGTGCCGCCGCATCGAGGAGCAAGGCGCCGTGGTGGACACCAGCACGCCCGAGCAACTGGCCCTGACCGTGAAGCAGAAACTTGCCAAGTGGAAGGGTGGGTGCTGAAGGCTCAGCTCACACCGGACTGACTGGTGCCGACGGAGGCCCAGCGGGTCACGTGAGAGCCGTGCTACCCGCCCGTATTTCGACAACAGGAGACATGCATGAAGAAAATTGTGGCAGCGGCTTGCGCTGCATTCGCCACCCCCTGCGCCATGGCGCAGAACGCGGGCGTGACGCTGTACGGCGTGGTGGACCTGGGCCTGCGCAACGGCAGCGGCCTCACCGCATCCAACGCGCCTGCGCCGGGCTCCACCCACAGTCTCGGCAGTGGCATCCACACCACCAGCCGCTGGGGCCTGCGCGGCAGCGAAGACCTGGGCGGTGGCGCCAAGGCACTGTTCAACCTGGAGAGCGGCCTCAACGCCGACACGGGTGCACCGGCCAACGCCACGAAACACTTCGACCGCGCATCCTGGGTGGGCCTGCAGGGCGACTGGGGCACGCTGGCCCTGGGCCGCCAGACCACCACGCTGGCCGACGCCATCTCGCCCGTGGACCCGCTGGCCATGCGTTTTGCCAGCTTCAACCCCAACATCGGCGTGACCGCACTGAGCCAGCATGGCCTGGGCATCGAGTACGGCAGTGCTGGCGCCAATTCGGGCTCGTACCGGCTCGACAACGCCATCAAGTACACCGGCCGCTTCGGCGGCTTCACGGCACGTGCCATGTGGGGCATGGGCGAAGTCGCATCGCAGGCCTCGGCCCTGTCGTCGCGCGGCGTGGGCCTGGCCTGGGCTGCTGATGGCTTCGTGGTATCCGGCGCCTACCAGAGCTTCAACGACACCAACAAGCGCTCGCTGGACGCCACCACGTTGGGCGCCGCGTACCAGTGGGGCAGCGTGCGCCTGGCCGCCAATGCGGGCCGCAACAAGGCCGAAACGGCGGCAGGCCGCTTCACCGTGCAGCGCGTGTTGTCCGCCGGTGGCACCTGGGCGGCCACGCCGTGGGTGGACCTCACAGCGGCCTACTACAAGGTGGACCGCGCACGCACCGGCGCCGCCGACGACGGCCACGGCCGCCTGGTGGCATTTGCCGAGTACAAGCTCTCGCGCCGCATCAAGGTGTATGCCGAACTGGACAACACACGTTGGCGCAACGGATTTCAAGGTGCTGCGAACAAGGCCACGGCCAACGGCATCGCGGCGGGTGTGGTGCACACCTTCTGAACCCTGGGCGTCGAGCCGGCAGGCCCTGCACCAAACCACCGACGAAACCGCCGCCCAACCCCACTTGGTCCAGGTCACGTAAGCTGCATCGCTGGCAAGGTAGACACAGGCGCGCCTCGGCAAAGAGGCGCTGCACGTCGGCCATGCCGCCCACCAGGGGTGACGGCCGTTCCGCCCTCAACCTGTATGTATGAGTGCCATCGTTTCCTCGGTCGATGCTCCAGCCCGGGCCAAGGGCAGAGCGGGAGGATGCTGCGAAGCCGCGTTCACACAGGGGCGGCCTTGCCGGACCCGCCGACGAACGGAATCGCGTGCTCCACCGTGTCCCAGATGAAGCGGCCCGAGGGGCTGCTTTGCTCCTCCACGATGTGCGCCACCAGCCCGGCCGCGCGCGAGATCACGGCAAAGCCGCGCATCACGGTCGTGGGCACGCCGATCTCGCCCAGCAGCGCGGCCACAGCGCCGGTGGCGTTGATGGTGATGGGGCTGCCTGCCACCTCATCCACGGCTTTGGACAGCGTCTCCAGCGCGCGGATCTTGTCGCCCTGCAGCTCGGACTCGGCACGGCCCATCTCCAGCAGCTTGTAGGCGCGGGGGTCCACGGGCTTGTGCAGGTGGTGGCCGAAGCCGGGCACAGGCGATTTGAGCCCCTTGTAGTGGCGCGCAATGGCCACCGCTTCCGCCTCAGGGTCCTGGGCCGCCGCGATGCGATTGAGCAGGCCCGAGCAGTTCTCCATCGTGCCCACAAAGGAGCTGCCCACGGCCAGCAGGCCCGCGCTGACAGCGCCCTGCAGGTTCTCGGGCGCGCTCATGTAGATGAGCCGCGTGGCAATGGCGCTAGGGGTAAGGCCATGCTCCATGAGCACGATGAGCACCACGTCGGTGATGCGCAGGTCCACGCCGCGCGGCGCACGGCCCAGGATCTGCATCAGCATCACCTCGGTGAAGGTTTTGTGGCCCATCAAGTCTTCCACCAGATTCGCATCGCGGTAATGCAGGCTGGTGAGGGTGTGGGTGCACAGGCGGGTGACGGGGGTCTTGGAAGCAGGGTGGGTCATGACATGGGTTCCTTCAGGCAGTGGCCGTACCGGCCAGGGCCGCATCGCGCACGGCGGACTTGAGCACCTTGCCCACGGGCGAGCGCGGCAGGCTTTCGTGGAAATGGATGTGCTTGGGCGTCTGCACCGGGCCCAGGCGTTCGCGCACAAAGGCGATCAGCTCGGCCTCGCTCGCGCGCTCGCCGGGGCGCAGCTGCACGGCGGCCTGCACGGTCTCGCCCCACTTGTCGTCGGGCAGGCCGAACACGGAGCATTCGTGCACCGCCGGGTGCTGGCCCAGTGCGTTCTCCACGTCCACGGGGTAGACGTTGAAGCCGCCGGTGATCACCATGTCCTTGAGCCGGTCCTTGAGGTAGAGAAAACCCCGCTCGTCGATCAGGCCCCGGTCGCCGGTATGCAGCCAGCCGTCCACCAGGGTCTCGGCGGTCTTCTCGGGCAGGCGCCAGTAGCCGGTCATCAGCAGGTCGCCACGCGCCACCACCTCGCCCACCGCGCCGGTGGGCAGCAGGCGGCCATCGGGCGCCATGATGGCCACATCGGTGAACCAGGTGGTGCGGCCCACCGAGGCTAGGTTGCGCTCGTCCTCGAAGTCCTCAGGGCACAGCACGGTCAGGATCTGCGGCGCCTCAGTCTGGCCGTAGGTGGTGCCCAGCACGGGGCCGAAAAAGTCGCGCACCTGGCGGATCTTCTCTGGCGGCATGGGCGCGCCGCCGTAGATGAGGCGTCGCAGGCACGGAAAGTCCGCGCGCGACGCACCGGGCAGCGCCATCAGCATGTAGACCAGCGTGGGGGGCATGAAGCACACCGTGCCGCCGCGCTCGCGAAAGGCCGTGCGCACCGCCTCGGCGCCCGCGCCCACCAGCACCACATGGCAGCCACCCTGCGCCAGGATGGGCAGGATGTACGTGGAGGTACCGTGCGTGATGGGCGCGGCCACGATGTAGCGCTCGTGCTCGTCAAAGCCCCAGGCATGGATCTGGTTGGTGATGTTGGCTATCCACGCGCGGTAGGGCTGCATCACGCCCTTGGGCGCGCCGGTGGTGCCGCCAGTGAACTTGATGGCCTGGGTGGCGTCGTCCGGCAGGTCCAACTGCGGGCGTAGCGCGCCAGCGTGCTCTGCGGCCAGGCCTGCCAGCGTGGTGGCGCCTTCGGCGGCCTGCGCGCCGGTCAGCACGCGAGCGCCGGGTGCGCCATCGAGCAGGTCGGTACAAGCGGCATCCAGCACCAGCAAGGTGGGCTCGGTTGCGTCGATGATGCGGCGGATTTCAGGCCGGGTGCTCTTGGGATTGAGCGGCACCCACACCTTGCCGCAGGCCAGCACGGCCAGCAGCGCGGCGATGTGATCGGCGCTGTTGCCCGCGCAGATGCCCACGCGGCTTTGGAGTGTGGGGTCGATGGCGGTGAAGCCCGCCGCGAGCGCGGCCACGCGGGCGGCCAGAGCGTCGTAGCGGATGGCGCCCTCGGGCGCGTCGATGGCAATGCGGTCAGGCCAACGCTGGGCGGCCCGCCAGAAGAAGTCGATGGGAAACATGGCAGAGGTGAGGTTGTGTGGGTGATCCGTCACTCGGCCGATGCGCCGGACTCTTTCACCACTTCACGCCAGCGCTTGATCTCGGCGGCGGCAAACTGGCGCATCTTGTCGGGGGTGCCCCCTTCGGGCGTGGCGGCCAGCTCCTGCAGGCGCGTGCGCACCTCGGGCTGGGCCAGCACCTTGTTCAGGGCGGTGTTGAGCTGCTCGACCACGGCGCGCGGCGTGCCCGCCGGTGCGGCCAGGCCAAACCACGACTGCACGTCAAAGCCCGCGTAGCCCGACTCGGCCAGCGTGGGCACATCTGGCAGCAGGGGCGAGCGCTGTGCGCTGGTGATGGCAATGGCGCGCAGCTTGCCCGCCTGCACGTGCGGCAGGGCCGACGGCGTGTTGTCAAACATCGAATCCACCTGGCCGCCCAGCAGGTCGGTGACAGCGGGCGCGCTGCCCCGGTAGGGCACGTGCAGCATCTTGAGCTTGGACTGCATCTTGAACATTTCGCCCGAGAGGTGAATGGACGAGCCGCTGCCCGAGGACGCAAACGTGACGCCGTCCTTGGACTCCTTGGCGTAGCGCACGTAGTCGGCCAGGTTCTTGATGGGCAGCTTGGGGTTGACCACCAGGATGTTCGGAATCTTGGCGATCAGGCCAATGGGCTCGAAGTCCTTGACCGGGTCGTAGCCCAGCTTGGGGTACAGCGTGGCGTTGATGGTGTTGGCGATGGTGTACACGTAGAGCGTGTAGCCATCGGTCGGCGCACGCGCCACAGCCTCGGCGCCCACGTTGCTGTTGGCGCCCGCGCGGTTGTCCACCACCACGGGCTGGCCCAGCTGGTCGCCCAGCTTGGCGGCCACGAGGCGCGCAATCACGTCCGTGGCGCCGCCCGCCGCGTAGCCCACCACCAGCTTGACCGGTTTGGCGGGCCAGCCGGAGGCATTGGGCTGGGCCTGCAACGGCATGGCGGCACCGCAGGCCAGTGTGGCTGCCAGCGCCAGCAGCGCGCGGCGTGGCAGGGTTGACGAAGCCGTACGCTGACCCAGCGCGGCGGGGGGGTGTGGGCTCATGGTGTCTGTCTCCGTTGGTTTTTGGAAAAATGCCGTCTTGGCGCCCTGCCGTGGGCTCTGCGGCACACTGCGCACTGGTGGCGTTGACGAACAAATTCTTTCCCATGCCTTCCCAATCTGCGAATTCAAACGTCCGCCAGCCGGACGAACGCACCCGCAAGCAACCGACGCCTGAACCGGCCGACGACCCCGGCAGCCGCACGCTGCGCCGGGGTTTGCAAGTGCTGGACGCCGTGCTGGCCCAGGGCCGCGACGGAGCGCGCGTGGTGGACCTGTGCCGCGCCACAGCGCTGGAGCGCGCCACGGTCTACCGCCTGCTGGCCACGCTGCTGGAAAGCGGCTATGTGGCCCAGCGCGGGCGCTTTCGTTACGTGGCGGGCTCGCGCTTGTCCGCCCTGGCCGAGCCCCCGGGTCAGCCCAACCTGGCCGTGCGCCTGGCGCCTGTGCTGGAGCGCGTGAGCCGCGCCTGTGGCGATGCGGCCTTTGCCATCGTGCGCGAAGGCCCTACCTCACACTGCATTGCGCGCCATGTGGGCACACACCCGGTGCAGATGCTGGTGATCCAGGTGGGCACGCGCCAGCCGCTGGGCGTGGGCGCTGCGGGCCTGGCGCTGCTGGCCGCGCTGCCCGATTCCGAGGTGCAGGCGTGCATCGCCGCCAACGCGCGAGAGCTGCCGCGCTACGGCGGCATGACGCCCGAGCGGCTGCAGATCCTGGTGCGGGCCACGCGCGAGCGCGGCTGGTCGGTGGTGGGCAACCATGCCACGCAGGGCGTGTTGGCCGCCGGAATGGCTGTGCGCAACGCGGCGGGTGAACCGGTGGCGGCGATCAGCGTGGCATCGACCGTGGACCGCATGCCCCGCGAGCGCCAGCAATTGATGGCGCGCTGGATGCGCGAGGCGCTGGCGGCGTTGCTGCCCCATGGCATATGAACGGGGCTACGCCACGCTCGGGCCCGGCACCGGCCTGCACACTGCATGAACGCGCCAAGCTGTCTACTCTAGATAAAGCCTTTTTGCGCTCAATGAAAAAGCGCCAGGCAGCAATTTGCCACCCACCCACGGCTTCCCATGCGCTCCGCCCGCCATGCCGATGACCGTGCCCTCTGGTCAAGCCACCCGTAGGCCCTGAGGCCCCCGGTAGAACTGAGACAGCTGCGCTACTACGTGCGCGTGATGGAGCAGGGCTCCATGAGCCGCGCTGGACCCGGACGCGGTGCAGTCCGCGCTCAGTCTGCAGATCACGCTGCTGGCGAGCGAGCTGGCCACGCGGCGGCTGCAGCGCACGCCGCTTGGGCATAAAAAAGGCTTCCCCGCCTGATGGCATTGCCTCATTAGCTATCAATACAGGAGCAAACCATGCAAACGCTGGAAGCCCTGAAACGGGACACCCGCGCCCGCGCTGGCGAATGGCGACGTCATGCTGTGTGTGCGAGAAACCGAAGTGCCCCGCCAGCTACAGATCTGCAGCGCCTGCCTGCACGCCTGCCAGTACGCGCCGCCGCACGAGTTTGCAGTGAACAGTCCGCAGGCCATGGCGCAGGTGCGCGGCCAAACCTACGCCGACTACACTTGGCCCCCCGCACTGTGCCAGCTCTACCAGCGCAATGGATTGACCGTCGCGCTGGCGCCACCAGAGTGGCCGACCGGATGTGCCGCTATCCATCACCCCCATCCGCCCGCACCAGCCCATCGTCCAGCAGCTGCGCAAGCCAGCCGCCGAGCACGGTGGGGTCGCCTTGCCACAGCCCACTGCCCAGCAGCGCCGTGCAGGCGTCGTGCACCGAGGCACCGGCATGCAGCGCTTGCATCCAGGCAGCCTCGGTCGCGTCGAGCGTGCGAAAGTGCGGCTGGTGCCCTTTGCGCCAAACCAGCAGCGTGGCAGGAGAATGCAGGGCCACGGCCTCGGGCACATCGTCGTCGGTGTGGATGGCGTTCCACACCGCCACGACGTTCGTCGTGATCGTGTGCAGCAAGGCGCTTGGGTGCAGCACGCCGGGGCAGGTGGTCCAGGTGTCCGACGCCTGGGCTGCCGCAGTCTCCAGAGTTGGTACATCGGCGCTGTCAAAGCGGGTGCGCAGGTCCCAGTCGAGCTGGGCCAGTTCGTGCAGCTCAGGGTTGTTGGGATATTGCACGCGCAGCGCTTCCACCAGGCCTTCGCCGTAGCGGTTGAGGCTGCGTGCACGCGGCGGGTGCGCCACCGCAAACGCGCGGGCATGCGCGTCGAAGCTGTCGGCCCCCATGTAGAGAAACGTCTTGGCGTAGGTGTCTGCAAGCACTTCGGACAGCCGCGCGCGGTAGGCGTGGTGGTAGATGGGCAGGCGGCCGGTGACAGGGCCATCGGGAGTGCCGGGCGGCAGCGCGTCGGCCAGCACCTGGTCGGCAAAGTGGCGCTGTACTGCAGCCAGTGGCAGTGGGTCCAGTGCGGGGGCCAAGGTCATGGCGGCAGCGGTGGCGGGTTCGGACGATCCCACGTGCTCCGCCGCTATGCGCCGCGCCGTCGCCATTTCATCGAGCAGCTCGTCCAGCGGCGGGATATGGTCGTCGCGCTCGATCATCGCGGCCACCGCGCCAAAACGCTGGCAGGCCTGGGCGTACCAGTCCCACACCGGCTGCGCCACAGGGTGGTCGTGCGTGTCGATGATGTGGTCGCCGTTGTCGCTGTGCCCCGCCAGGTGAATTTGCTGCACGCGGTGCGCGGGCAGGGCATTCAGGTAGGTCAGTGGGTCGAAGCCGTGGTTGACGCTGCTCACATAGATGTTGTTCACATCCACGAGCAACAGGCAGTCGGCCTCCTCAGCAATGTGGGCCAGAAACTGCCATTCGCTCGCGCTGTCGTGCCGGTAGCGGACGTAGCTCGACACGTTCTCCAGCACCAGCCTGCGGCCCAGCACATCCTGCGCGCGGCGGATCTGCGTGATCACGTGCCGCGCAGAGGCATCGGTGTAGGGCAGCGGGTACAGGTCGTGCAACTGCTCGGGGCCAGGGCCCGTCCAGCACAGGTGGTCGGACACCCACAGCGGTTCGATGCGGTCGGCCAGCGCCTTCACGCGCTGCAGGTAGGGCAAGTCCACGCCCTGCGCCGCACCGATGGACATGGCCACGCCATGCATCGCCACGGGGTAGTCGCGCCGGATGGCATCGAGCACCGCCAGCGGCTTGCCACCATCGATCAGGTAGTTGTCGGTGATGATTTCCAGCCAGTCCAGTGGCTGCTTGTGCGCCAGGAAATCGGCGTAGTGCTGCGTGCGCAGCCCCAGGCCAAAGCCGGTGCCGCGCGTGGCGAGGAGTTCGTGTGCCATGACTCAATCAAATGGAAAGCATCGGCCAAATGCGATGCAACTGGCGCCACCCAAGGCGAGCACCGCCGCGCAAGGGCCGCCCCGCCGCGCTGGCGGTGTCCCCTTGGGGGATGGCGCGCAGCGCCTCAGGGGGGCTTCTTGCCTTATCCCTTGATATCGCCGATGGTGCCCTTCTCGCTCAAGCACTGCGCAGCCGTCTTGGCCTTGAAGCCGTGGCCCTTGCAGGCGTTCTGGCCCTTGCAGCTGTGCTCGGCGGTGGCGCAGTCGCTGTTGCCCTTGCAGTCGTGCACGTTGTAGCAGTGCACCTTGTCGTTGGCAGCGACGGCAGCACCCTTGGAGCCCTTGGGCGCATCGGCCGCAAAGCTGGTGGATGCCAGTGCCAGCAGGGCGGCAGACAGGGCGAACGAGGCAGTGGTCTTGGTGTTTGTGGACAGCATGGTGGGTAACTCCGTAAACGTTGGGGGATGAGTCATCAGGCGGGTAGATCACGCTGCACAGTGCCGCGCTTTCTGCCTGGGAATTCGTCCCCCGCACGCTGCGGGTTACATGCCGTCCAAAAAAAAACTTTTACGTTGCGCCTCGGCGCTATTGCGCTATTGCGCTATTGCGCTATTGCGCTATTGCGCTATTGCGCAGAGGGTTCGGTCACCGAGATGTCGGTGTGCACCAGCGTGAGCGGAAAACGCTGGCCTGCGAGGTAGTCCTCCAGGCAGCGCAGCAGCAGCGGGCTGCGGTGGCGCTCGGGGCAGGCGCGGATCTCGTCGGCCGTGAGCCATAGCGTGCGCACGATGCCGGTGTCCAGCGTGCGCCAATCGTGGTGCGTGCCCAGCGTGCCCGCAAACGCAAAACGCATGTAAGTGAGGTCGTCACCGGTGCGGGTTTTGGTAAAGCGGTTGAGGTACACACCAATCAGCGCCGTGGGCTCGAAGTCGTGCGCGGTTTCTTCCAGCACCTCGCGCGCGCAGGCCTGGATGGGCGACTCGCCCGGGTCCAGGTGGCCTGCGGGGTTGTTGAGCTTGAGGCCGTCCGTGGTTTCTTCCTCGACCAGAAGAAAGCGGCCATCGCGCTCGATGAGCGCGGCCACGGTGACGTTGGGTTTCCAGCGGTGGGGCATGGTCAGCATTATCGCCAGCACGGATGACGGACAAATGCCATGCCTAAACGCTGAAGTCGTTCAGCACCAGCAAAGCGCAGACAATGACCTCCGCTGGGGCCATGGGCGCGCGCCCATTCTCAGCGCGCCGATACTGAAAAAAGCGAAACCAAGGAAGAATTGCCATGCGTTTTCAGGCGCTAGTGCTCATCGCTGCCACCGCAGCAATCACCGCCACGGCTGCAGAGCCACCAAACACCTTGATACAAGCGATCTCGGGTGTCTACAAGTACCGTTTCCCCAATGGGACCATTGACGGAAAGGAAACCTGGACGTCCGAAGACATTGTGGAAATCGTGCCGATAGATGCGCGCAACATCTATTTTCGTGCCGAGTTGCAGTTTGCCAATGGGCACATTTGCAGCCTGAGTGGTGCTGCCTCATATGACCGTGGCGGTTTTGTTTACCGCGATGCGGAATTCGACTCCATCTGGAAGCAGCGCTGCGTCCTGCGACTGCGTCTGACGGGCAAGTATCTGGAGTTGACCGACCCGGACCCTGAGACCGGCGAGTCCACGTGCCGCATGTATTGCGGTATGCGGGGCAGCTTCCTCGACTACCGCATTGTGCGCAGCTCGCGCCGGACCATTCGCTACTTGCCAAGACTAAAGGCTTCTACCCAGTACCATAATGCGCTTGGGCAGATTGCCGCGCCAGCAGACGCCTCCCGGTAGCCATCCTGCTGTGTGCAGCCTTGCATGACCGGCTCCCCCTTACAGGTGGAAGTGCTACAGAGTGTCCAGGCGCCTCAACAGGTACTCCGCATCGCGCCCATAGGTGGACAGGCGCTCGCGTTGGGTGGCGTCCTGTAGAGGGTAGCCGGCGTAGCCGTAGTGTTTCCAGTAGCCCTGCGAGCCCTGCACCGAGACCAGCGCCGTGTGGCGCAGCCCCTCTTGCACAGCGCGCTCCCACAACGGCGCGAGCAGCGCCCGTGCCAGCCCCTGGCCCGCGCAGGTGGGCAAAACGGCCATGTCGTGCAGGTACAGGGTGTCGGCAGCTGGCACCACCTCAAAGTCGCCATGCAGCGGGGTGACCTTGCCGCGCACGCTGCGGTAGGCCGCCAGGTAGGCGC
The DNA here is from genome assembly GCF_054950075.1 of Acidovorax sp. Q11. Taxonomy (NCBI): domain Bacteria; kingdom Pseudomonadati; phylum Pseudomonadota; class Betaproteobacteria; order Burkholderiales; family Comamonadaceae; genus Acidovorax; species Acidovorax sp. Q11. The sequence continues at coordinate 287,905 of NZ_JBUDZG010000001.1, forward strand.
ACACCTTGCCACCCTGGTCCAGCACCAGCGAACAATTGGCCGGGCTGGCAAGGCGGCGCGCAAACACGTCGCCGCTTTCGACAAAGCCCTCGCCGTAACAGGCCAGCTGCACGGCCAGCAGGTCGGCCAGGTCGCTCAGCGCCAGCGGGCGCACCACCACGGACATGAGTGGGCTTGGTTCAATCAGTGCGGCAGCACGGGCGCCTGCACAAAGTCGTCCAGCGACAGGCCCTTTTCCTTCAGCAGCGCCTCCAGCACGGGCTGCAGGCGGCCCAGGCTCTCCTGCACGGCCTCGCGCACGGTGTCCACCACCACCTGGGTGCTGCGCTCGATCTCGATGTTCAGGCGGTCGCCCACCTGCTTGGTTTCAAACACCGTGGCGCGGCGGGTCTCGGGGATCATCCAGATCTCGAACCAGCCCTCTTGCCGGTTCACCTCGGCCACCGTGAGGCTGGCACCGTGGATGGCGATGTAGCCCTTGGCGAAGATGTAGCGGCGAAACGCCTCGGGCACAGCCACGCGCCACACCAGGTTGTTGTCGAACTCGCGCCGCTCAATCAGCGTGCCGGTGAAGTCCACATGGCCCGACAACGGGTGGCCGCCGATCTCGGCGCCGTCCTTGGCCGCGCGCTCCACGTTCACGCGGTCACCTTGGCCGTAGCTGCCCAGCGTGGTGATGTTCAGGCTCTGCAGCATCACGTCGAAGTTGGCCTGCGTGGGCGACAGGATTTCGGTGACCGTGAGGCACACGCCATCGGTGGCCACGCTGGCGCCAATGGCCAGGTCCTGGCAGAAGCCCTCGGGGAAATCGAGCGTGAAGGTGCGCAGCCCTGCGCGGTCGTGGATGGCGGCAATGCCTGCCGTGGCTTGGACGATGCCTGTGAACATGGTGGCGCGGCTTCCGGGTACGTTGGAACGGGAACCGGGAATTTTGCCACCCGGCCCCCACCGCGCGCTGGTGCTGGGTTACTTGGCGCGCAAGAGTTCGCCGACTTCCAGCAGCACAAGCTCGTTGTCATCCGCCTTGTTCGGATCGCGGCTGCTGCTGAAGGGCAGGTTGTTGTCGTTGCCCACCACGATGTGCGTGCTGTCCACGATGTCCACGTTTTCGATGGTGAAGAACGGGAAAGTCAGCACGCCGTTGTTCAGCGGCTTCCTGGCCAGGCGCTTGGGGTCCTGGATGTTCATGAGGTCGATGTAGCCGATCTTGCGGATCTCGCCGCCCACGTTGGCATCGCTCATCTCCACCTTGTAGACGCGCTTGAACTTGGCGAGGTCATGGAAGCAGTCCGCGCGCTTCTGGCCCTCTGGGCAGGCCTTGTCGGCCGTGCCTTCGCCGTTGTCGCGCTCGATGATGAGGCCCGTGCTGCCGTCGATCATGTTGAAGTCGCCAATCGCGTGGTGGTTGGCCTCCAGCACGTACTTCCAGTGGCGACCGGTCCATTGCTCGGTCTTCACATCGAACTCCAGCACGCGCAGGTATTGCTTGCCGCCCACGTTTTCGTAGGCCTTGGCGTCGTCGTTCCACAGCGCGCCTTCGAGCAGGGCGTAGAGCTTGCTGCCGTCCTTGGAGGCGGCCATGCCTTCGTAACCCTTGGAGCGCTTGACCTCGAACGGCGTGGGTTTCGCGTCGGGTGCGCCGGGCATCAACACGCCAGGCGCATCGGGCGAGCGCACGACCCTGCCGTCCACCTTGGTCTCGAACACCGCCAGCACCTTGCCGCCCAGGTCGGCCTTGATGAGGAAGGGGCCGAACTCGTCACCGATCCACAGCGCACCACCGGCAAACTGGAAGCTTTCGGGGTCGAAGTCGGCGCCCGTGAGGTAGCGCTTTTCAGTGCCTTCGTGGGTGATGCGGAACGGCACCTTCTTGTCGGGGTCGTGCAAGAACACGGTCTGGCGGCGCTGGAACTGGCCGCTGGCAAAGTCCACGCCGTAGTGGCTCAGGTGCAGCATGAAGTCGGGCGAGTTGGCCTTGGAGCCCGCGCCGTTGTCGGTGAGGATCCAGAACGACCCATCGGCCATGCGCTTGATGCCCGAGTGGCCTTGGATGGGCTGGCCCTGGAAGGGCAGCGACACGCCCGTGTTGCGCCCGCCGGACTGGCCCATCACCGTGCCCACGGCCTCCACGCGGCGCGGGGTGGTGAACTTGCCTGCAACCTGCAGGTCCTGCGGCGCATCCTTGGGTGCGGGGATGACGGTGAAGGCCGGCAGCACAGCGTGGCCGGCCAGGGTGGCGGGGTAGGCCTGCTGGGCGATGGCAGAAGGGGAAACGGCGGCGCAGGCAATCGCGGCGCAGGCGGCCAGGACAGAGAGTCGGGACATGGTGGCTGGGGCAAAAAAAGTAAAACGTCCACGATGCCGCCAGCGCGTGACGGGGCTGTGACGGCCATGCCGATAGCTTGGCGAGCAGGGCTCCGAGATAGCTATTATTTTTATAGCTATTCAGGATTACCTATCAGGCGCAGAAGCCCTTTTTTGATCAGATCAGACGCTGCACCGCCTGGCGCCGCCACACGCCATGGAAGTACAGCCCCTGCAACACCATGGCGCACAGGTAGGTGGCGGGGTAGGCCGCCCAGGTGGCGACCAGGCCCCACTGGCGGCCCAGCACCCAGCCCAGCGGCACGATGAGGCAGGCCAGGCAGCCCAGCGAAATGAGCGTGGGCGCCAGCACCGTGCCGCTGGCGCGCATCACGCCCGAGTACACGCTGGCGCGCCCGAAGAAAAACGCGCCCCACACGGTGATGCCCAGCACGCTCGCGGCGATGTCGATCACCCGCGCGTCGGCCACAAACAGGCCCACCACCCAAGGCGCGGCAGCAAACACCAGCACGGCCAGGCCACCGGTGAGCCACAGGTTCATGCGCATGCCGGTGCGGGTGACGGCCACCAGCTGCTGCCCCTGGCCCGCACCAATGGCCTGCGCCGCAAACACCGACGACGCAATGGCCACGGCCATCGCCGGGAACAGTACATACGACATGACCTGGCTGGCCGCGCCCCAGGCCGCCGTGGCGGCCGAGCCATGGGCGTTGACCAGGCTGAGCAGGCCCAGGTCGGCCAGCGAGCCGGTGATGAAGAACAGGCCCGTGGGCACACCCAGCCGCACCAGGGTGCGCAGCAAGGCCGCGTCCAGCCGCACCTGCGCCAGCAGCGCCCGCGTGGGGGCCAGCACATGGGCGCGGCGCCGCAGGTGCCAGGCCGTGTAGCCCAGCGAGCACAGCGTGGCCAGCAGCAGCGCGGCCACGCCGCCCAGAATGCCCAGCGCAGGCAGCCCGAGGGCAGGCACGCCCTGGATGAACGGCGGCGCACACGCCACCGTGACCGACAGCGACACCACCAGCGCGCGCAGCGGGGTGACGGTGTCGCCCGTGCCGCGCAGCAGTGCGGCCGTGAGCATGGAGGTGAACAGCACGGGGAACAGCACCATCATCCCCCGTGCATAGGCCACCGCCTGGGGCAGTACATCGGCGGGGGTGCCCAGCAGCAGCATCAGGGGCTGCACGACCACCACCCCCAGCGCAGCCAGCACCAGGCCCAGCAGCAGCCCCGCGCACAGCGTGGTGCCCGCCACCGCGTGCAGACGCGCATGGTTGCGTGCACCAAAGGCCTGGCCCACCAGGATGGACGCCCCCGTGCCCAGCCCGAAGATGAAGGCGCTGAGCAACAGAAACAGTGGCATGAACGAAGCCACGGCCGCGAGCGAGCCCGCGCCCAGCAGCCGCCCCACGTAGATGTGGTTCACCGTGCCGGTGAGTGCCTGCAGCATGTTGGTGAGCACCAGCGGGCCCAGAAAAACGAGGAAGCGGCGGTTGAGCGAAGGCGCCGGGCTGGCGGGGTGGGCCGGGTCTGTCATGGCGCTGTGCCCTCCGTGCGCTCTGTGGTCCAAGGGGTTGGGGTGCTGTGGATGGTCACCCGCGTGCCCACCACCACCCGGTCAAACAGGTCGATCACATCGGCATTGGCCAAACGCACGCAGCCGTGCGACAGCGGCACACCCATCGCGCAGTCATCTGGACAGCCGTGGATGTAGATGTACCGGCGCAGCGTGTCCACCGCACCACCCCGGTTCACGCCGGGCTCGCAGCCGGTGAGCCACAGGATGCGGCTCAGGATCCAGTCGCGCCCCGGGTGGGCGGCGGCGAGTTCGGGCGAATACACCTCGCCCGTGGCCCGTCGCCCCACAAACACCGTGCCGGGCACGCAGCCCGCGCCCACCTTGGCGCGCACGCGGTGCTGGCCGCGCGGGGTGCAACCGCTGCCATTGCGTTCGCCCACGCCGTTCAGCGCGGTGGAGATGCGGTAGCTGCGTTCCGTGGCCCCGTCCACCACCAGGGCCAGCCGCTGCTGCGCCACGTCGATGTGCAGTTCGGTGCCCGCCATCGGGGTCAGCCTGCGGCCACCAGGCCCGCGCCGTGCCCGCGCGTGAAGGCTTCTTCAAACACCGAGTAGCCCGACCAGTCGCTGTGCGCAAACGCCAGGCGCGCGGTGGTGGGCGTGGGGATCCAGGGTGTTTGCTCTTCTTTTGATAGCTGTTTGCGCTTGCTGGTCGCGCGGTGAAGGCCAATTTTGCTCAAATATTCCAGCACCCCGGGCGTGGGGATGGCCATGGCGTGGCCGTAGCGGGTGATGTCCACGCGGGTGGCGCGTTCGCGCAGGTCGGGGTGGGGCACCGAGAGCGCGTCCAGTGCGGCGTTGGCCCAGTGCTGCCAGGGCTGGGTGGCCAACTGCCGGCGGCCGTCGGCCAGATCGCCCAGTGCCTGGTAGTAGGTGAGCACGGTGGGGCCGGTGAGGGCGGCGCGCGGGTCCAGGCGCTGGTGGCCCGCGTTCACATAGCCCAGGCCCCCGGCCGTGGGGTCGGCATAGAGCACGTTGTCCCATGCGGGTGCGGCGCCGGGGCGGTCGGCCAGCGGGCTGTGGATGTGGATGTTGGCCACCAGCCAGGGTGCCCACTGCAGGCGCTGCGCTGCGCCCGTGAGAAAGGCCGGCGGCTGCTGCACCACCCGCGCCGCCAACAGCACGGGCAGCGCCACGATGCACTGCGGCGCCACCCAGCGCTCCACGTTGCCAGTACGGTGGTTGAGCGCATCCACCTCCACGCCGTGGCGGCTTTCGGTGATGCGCAGCACGCTGGTGGCGGTGCGCAGCTGGCCGCCACCGTGGGCACTGCTCTGCAGGGGTTCGGCCAGGCGCTGGGTGAGCCAGCCATTGCCTTCGGGCCAGGTGAGCACGCTTTCGCGCGCTTCGTCCACCGCCTCGCCAGGCGCATGAAACCCGTGGCGGCTGGCAAAGTAGTGGATGCCCGCCCAGGCCGAGACACGGTCGGCGCCCGCGCCGTAGTCGTCGCGGCAGCAGTAGTCGAGGTACCAGCGCAGGTGGGCATCATGAAGCCCCTGCGCGGCCAGCCAGTCATCAAAATTTATAGCATCCAGCGCTTGATGGGCAGGCGCAAGCGGCTGTTTTTGGCTCCATAGCTTGAGCGCAGGCATCGCAAACCGGGCGGTGCGGGCCTCGGCGTCCACGGCCCGGGCAAAGCGGCGGTACTGCGCCAGCGTGGCCTCGCCCACGCCGTGCACGGGCAGCAGGCCCTCTTGCCATTCGCCGTCAAAGAACAAACGCTCCTGCGGGCTGTGGCACAGGTGGCGTTCGTCGTACTGCCAGCGCCCGGCCACACGCTGGCGCACGCCCAGTTCTTCAAGCAGGTCCTGCACCTCGCGCGCGTCGTCGCCGGGCACAGGCAGGTAATGCGCTCCCTGCGGGCAGGTGATGCCGTTCACGGCGCCGCCCCGGCTGTTGCCGCCGGGGGTATCTTCCAGCTCCAGCAGGGCAAAGTCGTGCACGCCCGCCAGCCGCAGCGCGCGTGCTGCGGCCAGCCCGGCCACGCCACCGCCTGCAATGACCACCTGCGCGCGGCGCACCACGGCGGGGGCGGGCAGGCTGCCGGTTTTCAGCAGGTCGCGCAGCTGGTGGCCTCGGGCCATGTCGATGCCGGTGAAGCCGCCCTCCAAGACGGGGGGGGCCTTATCGCAACCCGGCAGGAGCACCGTTGCGGCAGCCGATGCGGCGGCGGTGGCGAGGAAATGGCGGCGTTGCATGGCGTCGAAGTCTGTTGTCAGAGTCTGCGGTCAATCGTCCCAAGCCGCCCGGACGGAGCCTGCCCGCGCAGCGCTTCGACAGGCTCAGCGTGAACGGTCTTAGGGACCTGCGGGCCGCCTGGCATGCGGCTGCGTGTCACAGCGTGCCGCACATGCTCTTCGATACCGGCACGCGCCCCGGCCCGTGCACGCGTGGAGCTGGCTTTGCCGGGCCACCGGGTGCGTCCCCCTGCGGGGCAAGCGGCGCAGCCGCTCAGGGGGGGCATCAGTGCTTCCCCCATTCGCGCTCGTAGGTGTGCACCAGGGCCTGGTTGGACAAGCGGTTCACCTCTGCGGGCACCCGCGCCATGTCCAGCGGAAAGTCGAACAGCAGCGGTAGCGAAGGCAGGCTCAGAAACCGCAGGCCATCCGGCAGCGCATCGGGCATGCGCCAGGGCCGGCGGCTGGCGATGATGAAACCCCACTCGCCAAAGCTGGGCACATGTGCGTGGTACGGCGCGGTTTGCAAGCCCACGGACTCGATGGTGTGCGCCACCGTCCAGTAACTCTTACGGGCCACCAGCGGGGACGTGGTCTGCACCACCGCATAACCACTGGCCGCCAGGCGCTTGTCCAGCAGCGCATAAAAGCTGTTGGTGTAGAGCTTGCCGATGGAGAAGTTGGTGGGGTCCGGGAAATCCACCACGATCACATCGAAAAGGGCTGTCGCCCCCACGCTCCCCGCTCCGCGTGGTTCGCTGCCCCCCGCGGGGGCCTTCGCGCCTTCGGGCGGCCGGGCGGCGCTCACGCTGCCTTGCTGCAGCCAGCCAAACGCATCGGTGTTGACGATGGTCACCTTGGGGTTCAGCAGCGCATGGCCGTTCAGGCGCGCAAGCGTGGGGTTCTCGCTGAAGATTTTTGTCATGGCCGGGTCCAGCTCGACCAGGGTGACGGACTCGACCGAGGGGTACTTGAGCACCTCGCGCACGGCCATGCCGTCGCCGCCGCCCAGCACCGCTACCCGCTTGGGCGCCCCGTGGGCCGCCATGGCGGGGTGCACCAGGGCCTCGTGGTAGCGGTACTCGTCGCTCTGCGAAAACTGCAGGTTGCCGTTGAGGTAGAGCCGATGCCCCGCACGCCCCTGGGTCACCACAATGCGCTGGTAGGGCGATGCGGAGGTGAACACGATGCGGTCCTGGTAGAACTTGTCCTCGGCAAAACTCGTGATGTGCTCGGCCCCCGCCAGCGCGGCCAGCAGAATGCCCAGCACCATCACACAGGCCGCCAGATGCGCCTTGAGCCGCCGCAGCTCGTGCCGGAACAGCCACACTGCCCACAGCGCCACGGCCGCATTCATCACGCCAAACAACAGCCCCGTGCGGATGAGCCCCAGGTGCGGCACCAGCAGCAACGGAAACGCCATCGACACCGCCAGCGCGCCCAGGTAGTCAAACGTGAGCACCTGCGAGACCAGGTCCTTGAGCGCCACGTTGCGCTTCAAGATACGCATGACCAGCGGAATCTCCAGCCCCACCAGCGTGCCCACCATGAGCACCATGCCGTACAGCAGAAACCGGAACGCCCCCGGCGTGTAGGCATTGGCCAGGAACAACGTGGCGGGCAACAGCCCCCCAATCAGCGCCACCAGCAACTCGATGCGCAGAAAGTGCGCAGGCAGCTGCCGCTCAAAGTACCGCGACAGCCACGAGCCCACGCCCATGGCAAACAGGTAGGTGCCGATGATGGTGCTGAACTGCAGCACCGAATCGCCCAGCACATAGGACGCGAGCGCCCCCGCCGCCAGCTCGTACAGCAGCCCGCAGGCGGCCACGACGAAGACGCTGATGAGCAGGGCGATTTCGATGGGACGCGGGCCGGTGGGCGGGGCCGGTTCCGCCAGGTGCGGCACATCCGTCAAGTCCGGCAACGGAGCTTGCGGCATGGTCAGGCCAGCACCGCGTTGATTTGCTGCTGCAGGCCCAGGCCATCCTGCTGCTTGGCCAGCCAGCCAAACACCGCCCGCCCACCGCTGGCCTGCGCCCACAGCGCGCCCACCTGGCTCTTCTCGATCTCATACGGGTCGTTCAGCAAATGCGCGCCCTTGTATTCCAGCAGCGCCACCCGGCCATCCACCAGCTCGGCCACAAAGTCGGCGTAAAAGCGCCCGCGCGATGTGGGCAGGCCAAAACCGCACGGGGCGGTGTCCAGGTTACGCACCCAGTGCTTAACCTGCGGGTGCGCGTCAATCAGCTTGGCGCACAAAAACTCTTCGCCGCCGTCCTTCAAATCGGCCAGCACCGGGAAGTAGTGCTTGCCAAACTGGTAGCGCCCCGCGTAACGCGACAGCACGGGCGCGGGGTAGCGCCCAGGCTCAAACACATGCGGGTGCGCCCAGTCGGGCTCCACCAGCCAAGCGCCCGCGCTGCCCGCCTGCAGCACCAGCTGCCGAAACTGCTGCTTGGCCGCTGCATCACGCAGGTCGCCAAAGTGGTTTGTAATGCTTTGCGCCAGCTGAAACCGCGCCTGCGCCAGCACCACCAGCGGCACACCGCAGCGGTGCAACTGATCGTTCACCACCGCCGCCAGGTAGGCGCGGCGCTGGCTTTGTGTCAGCTCGTGTAGCTGCTTGAACAGCGACTGGTCCAGCCAGCGCACCAGGTCTTCGGCGCTGATGGAGCTGCTGCCGTAGTCCATGGCCATCTGGTCCACGTCGGTGCGGCGCAGCGTGACACGGGCATCGGCGCTCAGGCTGATCTCGAACACGTCCGACTCTTGCGCCACCTGAAAGCCCGGCAGTTGCACTGCCTGGGGCGTGAGCAAGTCCAGCTCCACCGCTTCGAGCACGGCCTCGCGCTCCAGCGGCCACAGGGGGGCCTGAGCGTCTTCGCGGTAGGCCAGCGTGGGCAAGGGCGCAAACGGCACGCCACGCGCGGCGGGTGCCAGTTGCGCGGCCACCAGCGCGTTGTGCTGGGCCACCTGCTCGCGCAGTTGCTCCTGCTTTTTGGGGCCGCGCACCTGCGCCAGCATCAGCGCCTCGGTGTCTTGCCCGATGTGCCCGGCCACCACCACCTGTTCGGCCCCAGCAATGGTCTTGACCACCACACCAGGCAGAGCCAGCAGCTCGGGCGTGGCCTGCAGCGCTTCAAAATTAGTAGCTATTGGAGCTTGCTGGACGGGCGGTGACGGCCTATTTTGCTCAAAACCCTCATCCCCATCGCCGCCAAACAGCGGCAGCGTGGCAGGCTGGGCAATCATCGACGCCACATCCAGCGCCTCAAAGCCCATGTGGTGAATCAGCCGGTCGGCCAGCGCGTGGGCGGCGGCCGAGAACTCGGCCGCGCACACATGGGCATAGGCCCGGTTCAGCGCCTCGCGCCCGCGCCGCTGGGCATAGGGCATGCGCAGCACGCGGCCCAACAATTGCTCCACCGCCGTGGCGCTACTGAGCTTTTGCAGGCTGCACAGCACGTAGGCAAAGGGGCAGTCCCAGCCCTCGCGCAGGGCTTGCACGGTGATGATGAAGCGCACGGGGCAGTTACGCGCGGCCAGGTCCAGGTCTTCCAGCCCGCGCGTGGTGCCGGTGGCCACCACCACCTGGGCTTCGGGCAGTTTCAGCTCGTTGATAAGGTAGCTGCGCAGCGCCTCGGGCGGCATCTCGTCGCCCACGTTCTGCGCCTGGAACAGCACGATGGGGCGCACATAGCCGTGGCCCTCGGCCTCGTCTTTGAGCGCCTCGGCTTCGAGCTTGCGCTGCGTCTGCACCGCGCCAAAAACAGCGGCGGGCCAACCCTCGGGGTGCTCGGCCAACACGATGGGCAGCTTGATCATGTTCTCGGCCGCCAGCTCCTGCGCGCTCACGTGGTAGAGCACATTGGTGCGCGCCTCGATGGGTGTAGCCGTCAGCTCCAGAATGCACGAGGGGTTCAGCCGCTGCAGCGCCGTAAAGCTCTTGTCCGTCTTGGTGTTGTGTGCCTCGTCCACGATAACGATGGGGCGGTGCAGCGCCAGCCAGTTGGCCAGGCTCCAGCGCGGCTGGCCCACAAAGCCGGCCAGGATGCCGGTGGGGTCTTGCGCCACGTCTTCGGGCGTCACCACCGCATCGGGCAGCGCGTGCAGGCAGGCCAGGTCGCGCCCGCCCTCGGCACCCAAGCCCTGCGCCAGCGCGTATTTGAAGTGCGGCTCAAACGCCTCGGTAAAGCTGTACACATTGCGCTGCCCCGCGTCGTCAATGCGAAAGCTCTGGATGGTGGCCACCACAATCACCACCGCCTGCCGCCCCCACTGCGGCGCGGGCACCTGGGCCACATCGTCGAGCGAGCACACGCGCAAGCCCAGGCCATACACCGCCTCCAGCGCCTCGCGGTAGGGGTGGCCGCTGGTTTGCAGCGCGCGCAAGGTTTGGGTGCGGATGGTGTCGCTGGGCACCAGCCACACGGCCACGGGCGCATCGGTGCAGCGCCACTCAGCCGCCAGCAGCGGCACCGCGTGCGCAGCCAGCACCGTCTTGCCACCGCCGGTGGGGATGCGCAGGCACACGCAGGGCACATCGGGGCCAAAGGCGTCGGCGTTATAGGCGCGGCCTGCGTGCTGAGCAAAGGCCGCAGCGGGGCCCTGGATGCGCGCAGCGCGGGCATAGGTGGCCAGGGCTTCCAGGGCAGACTGCTGGTAGGACTTGAGGGTGAGGGTGGTCATGGATAGGAATGAATGGAATCCGATGGGGACAAACTGCAAGCGCAACCCCAATCCAACTCCTTGAGTTCAAATAACTTTTTCAACCCCATTGGGAGAGAGTTTCCTGTTGATTGGGTAGCGTTGCCGCGCCCCAACCGTTCGCAACGGCGATCAACCTTGATGACTGCTTATTCATATTCGACCGTTAAAATCATGCGGTGGGAACGAAATTCGGCTCCATGCCGTGTGAAAGCTGGAACCACGGGGCAACCCAGTCAGGCGATCCTATATTCCCACCTTGTTTTCCAAAGCCGCTCCCACGAGCGGCTTTGTTTTTGAGGAGTACACCCCATAGTGCGCGTTGTCGGTTGCATCCACCACGTGGACTAGGCGCACCTCGCTCCACACCATTTCCACGTAGCGGCTCTCCTGCTTGCGGGGCGGTTTTGCAGGGGCCATGGTCTTGCTCACCGCGCCTTCACGTCATACGGAATGTGCTTGAACACCACGTTGGCCTGCGCCAGCCGGGCGGCGCCCAGGCGGCAGGCCTCGCCGTAGACCACCAGCGGCGCGCCGGGGTGGGGCGTGGCGGCGTGCAGTTGCAGCAAGGACTGCAGCACCGCGTGCGTGAGCACGTTGCCGCCCGCCGGGCGCTTGTCGCCCAGGATGCCGTTGAACAGCAGGTAATACGCGGTGCGGCTGCGCAGCACAGGCGTGGGGGTTGGCGCTGGGGTGCCGTCCGGGGTGTCGGCGGGTGAGGAGGCGGGGGCGGGCTCCAAGATTTCAGACGAAATAAGCCCTTCCCGCGCGTCCATCATGCGTAAGACGCTATCAAAAACAGAGTGAATGCCCAGGTACGGCGTGCCGGGTGTGCCCTGCCCCGCATCCCACGCGGTGGCCGTTTCTTGCTGCCAGATGTAGGCCGCCAGCGTGGCAAAGCGCACGCCGGGGTCGATGCTGCCGTCGGCCCCAAACACGGGCGCGCCCAGCCGCGCCAGGCGAAAGCCGCCACCGTCAAACGGTGCCCCGTCTGCGCCCTGGCCCCAGCCCACCGCCGCGCTGATGCCGCCCTGCTCGCCCGCCACCACCTTTTGCAGGCGCGGCAGGCAATGGGTGAGGGCGTGTTCGCCCATCTCGATGCCAATCCAGCGCCGGCCCATCTTGTGCGCCACGGCGGCGGTGGTGCCGGAGCCGAGGAAGCTGTCGAGGACGAGGTCGCCGGGGTTGGTGGCGATTTCAAGAATGCGCCTCATCAAGCGTTCAGGCTTGGGAGTACCAAATACATCAGCAGAGTTGAATGTCAGGGCTTCTTTCTTTGCCTCCTGGGTATGACCCACATCCTCGTGGCTCCATATCGTTTGCGGCACCACACCATGTCGCACGTCTGCCAGAAAGCGCTTGAGTCTTGGCTGGTTGTCTCTCTTTGCACCCCACCAAATTCGGTTGTCTGCATCGAGTTCAAGAAACTTCTCTTTAGATATCGTCCAATAGCGTCCAGGCGGCGGTCCATGTATCTCGGTGCCCACAGGAGTGGTGACGCCGTACTCGCCCAATGAGTAAAAGTTTCTTGCAGACAAATCGCTCGAAGTCCAAATCCCGCGCGGATCGTTGTCAGGGTTTTTGTAGTTCGCGTCTGCCTTTTCCGTCCTTGGCAGAAGATTTCGCTTCCAGCTAGATTTGTCTTTTGCATAAACTAGGACGTGATCGTGCGAATCGGATAGATGAATAGCGGTGCTGTTCGGAGAAAACCGTTTTTGCCAAATCACGTTTGACACAAATCCTCCCCGCCCAAACACCTCATCCATCAACACCTTGAGGTAGTGCGCCTCGTTGTCGTCAATGGTCACCCAGATGGACCCATCTTCACTCAGCAGATCCCGCAGCAATTCCAGCCGGGGCAGCATCATGCTGAGCCACTGGCTGTGTTCGAGCTTGTCGTCGTAGTGCTCAAACGCGCTTTGGGTGTTGTAGGGCGGGTCGATAAAGATGCACTTGATGCGGCCGCGATAGAACGGCATCAGGGCCTTGAGCGCTTCGAGGTTGTCGCCGTGGATGAGCAGGTTGTTGGTGCTCTTTTCCGGGCTGCCGCTGCTGCCGTGGTGCGACACGGTCTCCAGCAGGCGGTAGGGCACCTGGTCGGCAATGGTGAAGGCGGCGGCGCGGTGGAGCCAGTCGAGGGTGGGCATGCGGGGTGGGTCTCAGGGGCGAGCGGGGAGGCTTGGCAGGGCCGTGCGTGGTGGCGTCAATCGGTCAAGGGCGGCTCAGCCTCTCAGGCACCGCAGCATTTCTTGAATTTTTTGCCGCTGCCGCAGGGGCAGGGGTCGTTGCGGCCGACTTTGGGGGTGTCGCGCACGGTGGGCAAGTGCACGGGGTAGGCGGGGTGCGCGGATCGGGCGCCGTGGGTGCGCCGGTAATCGCGCCACCAATCGCGCATGCCGTACACCGACACAAGGAGTGCGGGCATGAGTTCTGCGCTTTCGGCTTCGAGCTGGAGTTCTGGCTGGTCGGGGTTGTAGCCCATGGAGTAGAGCACCACGGGGGCCAGCAGGACCGCAGCTTGGGGGTCTGCCATCAAGGGCTCCCACTCCTCATCGGTGGCCACGGCCCGCCGAAAGCCTTCGGCCCAGTCTTTTAGCTCCCAGTCGCCGATGCGCTCGCCTTGGGCGTTGAGCTGGTAAGGGGTAATGCAGTCGCCCTCGGCCACCACCGACGACAGCGGCGTGTACAGGGCGTCTACCGAGGCTTCAGTAGGGCGCACCGCCAGGGCGGCCTGGATGTCGGTATAGCGGTGCAGCAGCAGTTGCAGCAGGCGCTGCTGGCGCGCCGGGTCGTGCGGCAGGGGCAGCGTGGGCTGGGCAAAGATGTCTTCCAGCCATACATGCACGAGCACGGGGGACGGGCCTACGGCGATGGCGGTCAGGTAGCCATCGGCCATGTCGATGGTCATGGCGTCATCGCACAGCGACGGGTCGGCCATCAGCTCGAAGAGTTCGTCGGTTTCGGCGTCGGTGAGGCGGGGCGGGGTGTCCCACGAGTGGTTGTGGAGAAGGTTCCACGAGAGGAATTCGTTCATGGGCTTGGGGTGTAGGTCTGTGAGGCTGCGCTGCGGGCGTGCAGTCACGTGCGGCGGGAGGCCGCAACGCGGTGGTCACGCTGCGATGCGGTTTTGCGTGGCGTTGCTACGACGCGTTGCGCGCCAGGATTTTCACACGGGTGCGGTGCCCACGCCCACCGCACCGCACCTGTCATCGTCGTCAGTGAATCGCCGCCGCCACGATGATGCTGATGCCCAGGCACATGGCGGCCACCACCAGGGCCAGGGCCTGGTTCTGTTTTTCCACAATTTCGCGCCACAGGTCGTAGGGCGTGATCTTGTCGATGATGATGAAGGCTACCCAGAAGATGACGATGCCCATCAGGGCATACAGCAGCGTGCCGCCGATGGACAAGGGGTGAAGCCATTCGAATTTGGTCATGCTGTTCTCCGGTGAAGTTCGGGTTGTTTCAATGTCATTTGTGGCTGCCGCCCGAGGAATATCCGCCATACGAGCCCCCCGAGCTGCGGTAGCTTGAGGAGGATGAGGAGCAGTTCTCTACCCGCGGGTCGCAGCGGCTGCAGCGGCTGAGCAGCAACAGCAGGATGAGGATGACGATCGCGATCAGGATGATGGTGCCGCAGCCCAGGCCCGACTTGGCCACAAAGGGCCCCGGGTCGTCGCGCTGGAGCACGTCCTTCTTGTCTTCGAGCTTGAAGGCCTTGGCCACGGTGTCGCTGGCGAGCTTGTCGCCGGCGGACCAGGTGATCTCGTTCGGGCTCTGCTCCATCGACAGCAGGCCCTTGCTGCTGGCGAAGTCGCGGTTGGTGGTCTTTTGCCCGCGCGTGACCTGCCAGTAGAACTCGCCCAGCACATAGGTGGTCTCGGCCTCGTAGGTGTACTTGAGGTCGTACTTGGTGCCCATGTAGGTGGCCGAGCGCCCCGTGGCTGCCATCTGCGGCGCGCCCGTGGTGGGGCGCACCATGCTCCAGCCTTCTTCGGAATCGACCAGGAACGCAAAGCCGCGCTTCTGGTTGTAGAGCAGGTATTCGCTCCAGCCAAAGTGTTCGTCGTCGCCGGGCTCCACGCCCATGCGGTGCTGAAAGCCCACCACCTGCCAGTGCACGCCCTGCAACTGGCCCTTGCTGCCCAGCGGGATGAGGGGCTGCACAGGTTCGTCCTGCTCGGCCGAGCGCAGCTCGCCGCCCACACCACTATCGAGGCTGATGATGCTGGCGCACGAGCCACAGGTAATGCTCTTGGAGGTGGACAGCTGCACCTGCACCGGCGCGCCACAGTGCGGGCAGTTGAACTGGCGGCCTTTTTCGTCCTTGGCCGATTCGTCCTTCAGGCCCTGCAGCTGCAGGTCTTCCAGCAGCACGGCGCGGCCGCGCTCCACATTGGGCGGGGTGTGGCCGTAGTCGATGCTGACCACTTCGCCGTCGGCGCTGCGCAGCTCCACCATGCCGAAGGGCTGGCCCAGCGGTGGCAGCTTGGGCAGCTCGCCCTGGGCCGAGATCAGCTGCGCCTGGCCGGTGTAGGCCACGCTGTAGGGCGTGCCGTTGATCGCCGTGGTGGTGCCGATGCGAAAGCGCTCGGGCGCGGGCATCTCGCGGCCGGGGTCGATGGGCCGGGTGAAAACGTAGGCACCGTTGTCCTCGCCCAGCGTGGCCAGGGTGCCGTCGTTCAGGAAGGCCGCCCATTCGGTCCACACGCCCGCGTCGCCCTTGTACTGCAGGCGGCCGATGAGGGTGAAGGGCACATCCTTGCCATCGAGCTGGATGCGCCCGCTGGCCATGAGCTGCAGCGGGCTGTGGTCGTCGAACAGCTCGGCCATCTTGCCCAGGCGCGTGAGCACCTCGCCGCTGCGCACCACGGTGCTCTGGCAGTAGCCACACACGGCGTGCGTGGACTGCGCGCTCTTGAACTCCACCGGCGCGCCGCAGCCGGGGCAGGGCGCGCGGTAATAGCGCTGGGTGGGGTCGGTGGCCATCGTCTGGAGTGTTCTGCCTGCGCCGCATCACGCGGCTTTGGGGCTTCTTAGGCCCCTTGCGCGCGTCCCTCCTGCGAAGACAGCTATATTTATGATAGCAATTGAGTCAAAAAGTGTGGAGCACCGCCAAGGGTGTGTCATTGATCAATACGCCCATGCACTGGCCGCGCAATGCGGATGGATGCGCGAAGGGGGGCGCAGCCAATAGCCGGGCTATTGGCAAACCGCCCGACAAAGCAGACGCCGCATTGCGCGGCCAGCGCGTGGGGGTGTTGGTTGATGACACGCCCTAAACCAGCTTCTTGAGCAGCTCGGCCTTCTTGGTGTCGAACTCTTCCTGCGTAAGGATGCCCTTGGACTTGAGGTCGCCCAGCTTTTCAAGCGTGGCCATCACTTCTTCGGGCTTCACACCCACCGGAGCAGCTGCAGTCTGCGCTGCTGCCGGGGCCACGGGGGCCTGCAGGCCTTGTTGCAGGTTCTGCGCCAGCACCTGGCCCAGCGCCACGCCCGCACCCAGGCCCATGGCGTCACCCGCAATGCCGCCACCGCCACCGCTGGCTTCGGCAAACTTGGGGATGGCCTGCGCCGTCTGGTACTGCATGAACTTGGCCATGTCGTTGCCGACCATGCCCATGCCGATCTTCTGGTCGAGGATCTTCTGCAGCTCTTCGGGCAGCGAGACGTTCTGCACCGTGAGGGACTCGATCAAGATGCCCAGCTTGGCGAAGATGGGCGCGAGCTCCTTGGTCAGCGCGTCGGCAAACATAACCTGGTTGGCCGCCAGGTCGAGGAACGGCAGGCCGCTGCCCGCAATGGCGTTGCTGATGTTCTGCAGCACCAGGCCACGCAGCTGGCCTTCGAGGTCCGCCACGGGGTAGCTTTCGCGCGTGCCCGAGATCTCGGTGTGGAACAGCTTGGGGTCGGCGATGCGGAACGCGTAGTTGCCGAACGCGCGCAGGCGCACGGCACCGAAGTCCTTGTCGCGGATCGTGATGGGCTGGGGCGTGCCCCATTTCTGGTCGATCTGCTGGCGGGTGCTGAAGAAGTAGACGTCGCTCTTGAAGGGGGACTCGAAAAGCTTGTCCCAGTTCTTCAGGTACGTGAGGACCGGCAGCGTCTGCGTGGTGAGCTTGTAGGTGCCAGGGCCGAACACGTCGGCCACCTGGCCTTCGTTGACGAAAATCGCCATCTGCGACTCACGCACCACCAGCTGGCCGCCGTTCTGGATTTCCATGTCGCGCATGGGGAAACGCCAGGCCAGTGTGCCATCCCCCTCTTCGGTCCATTGAATGATGTCAATGAACTGTTTCTTGATGAAGTCCATGAGGGCCATAGCTGCTCCCAAAGCAAAAGAGGGGTTGAAAAGAGCGGCCATCATAGCAACGGGGGCGAGGGCCTGATCGCACTATTTTTGCCTCCATGTGTGAACCAGTTCACATGCGGAAGCTGTGTTTCTGGGATAGGCGGCGCAGGGGCTTCGATCGCTGCCATGTGATAGCAACTATCTCGGCCTTAGCGATGATCAATTGGCCTTTGCTATTGCGAATCACTACCATTTCTCCATCGCTGCATATCCCCCTGCAGCCTGTAGAAAAAAGGAGTCCGCCATGTCCCGTATCCGCCACGCTGCCCGCCAAAACAAGACCATGCTGATGAAGACCGGCAGCTACTACCTCATCCATATCGGCGTGGCGGCGATGGTGGCCTATGCCGTCACGGGCAACCTGTGGGCCTCGCTCACCCTGAGCCTGCTGGAGCCCACGGTGCAGGCCGTGGCCTTCTTCTTCCACGAAAAGGCCTGGGACCGGGCGGCGCGGCGCCATGCCAGCGGTGGCGACACCCCAGCGGCCCCCAGCCCGGCCGCCATGCATGCCGCTTGATTGAATCCCCCACCCGAAGGAGCTCACCATGTACAGCATCCCTCTGCGCAGCCGCACCACCACGGGGCTGGCCTTCCAGCGCTGGCTGGTTCATCGGCTGGCTAGCTTGGCATCGGCCGGTTGACCGCCCGCACGAACGCAACGCCAGGACCAGAAACAACAATGCCCCGACCAGCGGGGCATTGCATCGGGTAAGCGAGGACTGCGGCGGCTCAGGCCTTCACGTCCAGCAGCGAACCCATCATCTCGTCCTGCGTCTTGATGGTCTGCAGGTTGGCCTTGAAGGCGTAGGTGGCCGACATCTGCTCCACCGCCTCTTTTTCCAGCGCCACGCCCTCGGCCTCCTGCTGGCGCTGCACCGTGGCGCGCACACCGGCGCTGTCGGCGGCTTCTTCCTGCGCCACCACCTGGCGGCGGTAGTTGGGCGTGTTCATGTTGGCCACGTTGTTGGCCGAGGCGTCCAGCCGCAACTGCGCGGCCTGCAGGCCCGAACTGCCAATCGAAGAAATGGTTGCCATGGTTGTGCCCCGCAAAAAAGCGCCAAACGCCAGTTAGAACAACAAAACCCGAATTGTCCGCCCGCACCGCCGCGCAGGCAAGCCGGGGCGATCAACCATGCGCCTGCAGCAGGCATTGCGCAAACGCCTGCGCCGCACGCGGCGGCTGTGGCGACTTGCGCAGCACGCTCACAAACTGGCAGCGGTAGTGGAACTGCGCGGGCGACACCGCCTGCATCAGCCCCTGGCGCTCGAAGCCTTCGGCGTAGTGGTCGGGCAGAAAACCCAGGTAGCGGCCTGACAGGATCAGCGTGGCGATCGACTCCTGGTCAAACCCCGTGGCCTTGCGCGGCAGGCGGGTGCTGTGGCTCAGCTCCATGTTGGGCGAGTGGTAGCCCAGGCCCGCAAACTGGTAGGCGCGCAGCGCTTCCCAGGTGAGCGCGGCGTGGTCCCCGCCAAACAGCGGGTGGCGTGCGCCGCAGTACAGCAGCATGGTTTCGGCGAACAGGTCGGCGTAGACCAGGCTTTGCGAGGTGCGGTGCGCCGGGATGATGCCCACGTGGAAGCTGCCGTCAATCAGCCCGCGCTCGATGGCCGGGATGGATGCCACATGCATCTGCAGGCTCACCTCGGGCGCCTGGCTGGCAAACAGCGCAATCGCATCGCCGATGTGCGCGGCCGGGTTGCTGGCCGTCTTGTCGAACACGGCCACCTCCAGCCGCCCGCCCATGCGGCGGTGGATGTCGTCGATGCTGCTGCGGAAGCTGTCCACGGCGGACAGCAAACGCAGGGTTTCGTCGTACACGCGCTGGCCCTCGGCCGCGAGCGCAAACCCGGCCCGGCCCCGGCGGCACAGGGTGAGGCCCAGGCGGGTTTCCAGGTCCTTCATGTGGCGGCTCACGGTGCTGGTGCCGATGTTCAGCTCCAGCTCGGCGGCCGACATGCCGCCGCACTCCACCACGGCCTTGAACACCTGCAGCAGGCGCAGGTCCATGTCGCTGAGCTGGCCCAGCACGGCGCGGTATTTGGGGTTGGGGGCCGTTGCGGGGGGGGCAGGGGGTGTTTTTACTTGCATAAAGCGTCAAGTAAACATTGATATTGGATTATTTGAGAGATTAACAGGCGGCACAACAATGGGCGCTTTGCAGGGCTTTGCCAAGCAAGCCCCTGCACTGCCGTCACCCTGCCATCAACGCCCGCCCTGGAGATCCGCCATGAGCTTTGTCCACATCGAAAAACCCGCCGCTGGCCCTGACAGCCCCCGCATGGACGCCGAATGGCTGGATGCGCACTGGATGCCCTTCACCGGCAACCGCAACTTCAAGGCCAAGCCACGCATGATCGTGAGCGGCCAGGGCGCCTACTACACCGACGCCGACGGCCGC
Source organism: Acidovorax sp. Q11 (assembly GCF_054950075.1). Lineage (NCBI taxonomy): Bacteria > Pseudomonadati > Pseudomonadota > Betaproteobacteria > Burkholderiales > Comamonadaceae > Acidovorax > Acidovorax sp. Q11. The sequence continues at coordinate 307,443 of NZ_JBUDZG010000001.1, forward strand.
AAGATTTTTGACGGCCTCTCGGGCCTGTGGTGCTCGGGCCTGGGCCATGGCCGCAAGGATGTTGCCGAAGCCATCGGCAAGGCCGCAGCCACGCTGGACTATTCGCCTGCCTTCCAGTTCGGCCACCCCGCCTCGTTCGCGCTGGCCAACAAGCTCAAGGAGCTGACGCCTGCGGGCCTGGACTACGTGTTCTTCACCGGCTCGGGCTCCGAGTCGGCCGACACCTCGCTCAAGATGGCCCGTGCCTACTGGCGCGCCAAGGGCCAGGCGAGCAAGACCCGCCTGATCGGCCGCGAAAAGGGCTACCACGGCGTGAACTACGGCGGCATCTCGGTGGGCGGCATCGTGGGCAACCGCAAGACCTTTGGCCAGGGCATCGAGGCCGACCACCTGCCCCACACCCAGCCGCCCGCCGGCACCTTCCAGAAGGGCATGGCCGAGGACGGCGGCCGTGCGCTGGCCGACAAGCTGCTGGACGTGATTGCGCTGCACGATGCATCCAACATCGCCGCCGTGATCGTGGAGCCCTTCTCGGGCTCGGCCGGCGTGGTGATCCCGCCCAAGGGCTACCTGGAGCGCATCCGCGAGATCTGCACGCAGAACAACATCCTGCTGATCTTTGATGAAGTGATCACCGGCTTTGGCCGCTGCGGCGCCTGGACGGGGGCCGAGGCCTTCGGCGTGACGCCCGACATCCTGAACTTCGCCAAGCAGGTCACCAACGGCGCGCAGCCGCTGGGCGGCGTGATCGCCACCAAGGAGATCTACGACACCTTCATCGGCCAGGGCGGGCCAGAGTACATGCTGGAGTTCCCGCACGGCTACACCTACTCGGCCCACCCCGTGGCCTGCGCGGCGGGCAATGCAGTGCTCGACATCCTGCAAAAGGAAGACATGCCCGGCCGCGTGAAGGCGCTGGCACCGTATTTCGAGAACGCGGTGCATGGCCTCAAAGGCGCCAAGCATGTGGCGGACATCCGCAACTACGGCCTGGCCGCCGGTATCACCATCAGCGCGCTGCCCGGCGAGCCCGCCAAGCGGCCGTACGAGATCGCCATGAAGTGCTGGGAAAAAGGCTTTTATGTGCGCTACGGCGGCGACACGATCCAGCTCGCGCCTCCGTTCATCTCGACCTCCGCCGAAATCGACCGCATGGTGAGCGCCCTGGGCGACGCCCTGCACGAAACGGCCTGAGCCCGGCAACCCATGCGCATCTCCATCCTCACCTTCGACGCCTTCAACGACCTCGATTCGCTCGTGGCCTTTGGCATGCTCAACCGCATCGCGCTGCTGGGCGACACGGACTGGCAGGTGCGCATTGCCAGCCCCACGCCGCGCGTGACCTCCATGAACGGCCTGACCATCGACGCCCATGAAGACCTGGGCCAGCTGGCGCAGGCCGACGCGGTGCTGATTGGCAGCGGCATGAAGACGCGCGAGGTGACCAACACCCCGGCGCTGATGGAGCCGCTGCGTGTGCTCAACCCTGCACGCCAGCTGCTGGCTGCGCAGTGCTCTGGCACCTTCCTCCTGAGCCGCCTGGGCCTGCTGGGCCGCGCGCCTGCGTGCACCGACCTGACCAGCAAACCCTGGGTGGTGGAGTCGGGCGTGGACGTGGTGCCGCGCGCTTTTGCCGCCCACGGCAACGTGGCCACAGCGGGCGGGTGCCTGGCCTCGCAGTACCTGGTGGCCTGGCTGATCGCCCGCCTCAAGGGGCTGGATGCTGCGCGCGAGGTGCTGCACTACTTTGCCCCGGTGGGCGAAAAAGAGGTCTTCATCGACCGGGCGCTGGGCCATGTGGTGCCCACGCTGGAGCCCCAGGCGGCGGTGCAGGCAGCATAGTTACTCATCTTTTTATAGCTACTTGCGCATACTGGACGCGCGCAAACGGCATTTTTTACTTGAAATCACCATGAACCACGACAAGAACGTCACCACCACCGTCGGCCACCTCATTGACGGCAAGATCGTTGCCGACGCTGAACGCACGCAGCCCGTGTTCAACCCCGCCACCGGCCAATCGACCACCAGCGTGGCGCTGGCCAGCAAGGCCACCGTCGAAGCGGCTATCGCCTCCGCAGAAGCCGCCTTCCCCGCCTGGCGCAACACGCCACCGCTCAAGCGCGCGCGCGTCATGTCCAAGCTGAAAGTCCTCCTGGAAGAAAACGCCGACAAGATCGCCGCCCTGATTACTGCCGAGCACGGCAAGGTGCTGGCCGATGCACATGGCGAGCTGCAGCGCGGCATCGAAAACGTGGAATACGCCAGCTACGCGCCCGAGCTGCTCAAGGGCGAACACAGCCGCAACGTGGGCCCCAGCATTGACAGCTGGAGCGAATTCCAGGCGCTGGGCGTCACCGCCGGCATCACGCCCTTCAACTTCCCGGCCATGGTGCCGCTGTGGATGTGGCCCATGGCTGTGGCCTGCGGCAACACCTTTGTGCTCAAGCCCTCGGAGCGCGACCCATCCTCCACGCTGTTCATTGCCCAGCTGGCGCTGGAAGCTGGCTTGCCCCCCGGCGTGCTCAACGTCGTCAACGGCGACAAGCTGGCCGTGGACACCTTGCTGCAGGACCCGCGCGTCAAGGCCGTGAGCTTTGTGGGCTCCACCCCGATTGCCGAATACATCTACAGCGAAGGCTGCAAGCACGGCAAACGCGTGCAAGCGCTGGGCGGCGCCAAGAACCACGCTGTGCTGATGCCCGATGCCGACGTAGGCAACGCCGTGAGCGCGCTGATGGGCGCGGCCTACGGCTCGTGTGGCGAGCGCTGCATGGCCATCCCGCTGCTGGTCGCCGTGGGTGATCAAGTGGGCGACGCCGTGATCGCGGGCCTGAAGACCGAGATCGCCAAGATGAAGGTCGGCCCGGGCACCGACAACAGCAACGACATGGGCCCGCTGGTCACGAAGCAGCACTTCGAGAAGGTGAAGGGCTATGTGGACCAGGGTGTGGCCGAAGGCGCCACGCTGGTGGTGGACGGCCGGGGCGTTCAGGTGGCGGGCCATGCGGAAGGCTACTTCCTGGGCGCCTGCCTGTTCGACAACGTCAAGCCCGGCATGAAGATCTACCAGGAAGAGATCTTTGGCCCCGTGCTCGGCGTGGTGCGAGTGAAGACGCTGCAGGAGGCCATGCAGCTCATCAATGACCACGAGTATGGCAACGGCACCTGCATCTTCACCCGCGACGGCGAGGCCGCCCGCTACTTCACCGACCACATCCAGGTCGGCATGGTGGGCGTGAACGTCCCCCTGCCGGTGCCCGTGGCCTACCACTCGTTCGGCGGCTGGAAGCGCAGCCTGTTCGGCGACCTGCACGCCTACGGCCCTGATGCCGTGCGCTTCTACACCAAGCGCAAGACCATCACGCAGCGCTGGCCCTCGGCGGGCGTGCGTGAAGGGGCGGTGTTCAGTTTTCCGAGCAGCCGCTGAGTTCGGATTTCACAATTCTCTCAGGCACCATTCACGCCCCTGCACCCCAAGGTGCGGGGGCTTTTTTATGGGCCCGTGGGAGTGGGTGCAGGGGCCACCAGTGCACTGCACCGGGGCTCAGGGTCTCTTGAGCAACGCATTCACAGCGGCAATGCTCCCGTCCTTGTCGCCCCCAGCCAGCGCTTGCAGGCGCACACACGACACCAGGTACACATAGCGCGCGCGGGCCAGGTCGCGCAGGGCCAATTCCTTTTGCTGCTCGGCATTCAGGATATCCACCAGGGTTCTAGAGCCGCCTTCAAACGAGCGGCGGCTCGACACCACGAGCTGCGTGGCGGACCGCGCGGCCTGCTCCAGCGCGTGGATGCGCAGACGGCCTTCGCTGACCCCGCGAAACTCCGTGTGGATGCGCAAGCTGAGGTCCCGGCGCGCAGCCTCCAACTGCTCGCTCGCCTGTACCTGCTCCGCCACCGCTTGGCGCACAGTGGAGCTGACATAGCCTCCCGCAAACAGGGGCACATTCAGCTGCAGGCCGATCACGCGGTTTGTGTAGCTGGAGCTGGGAGTTGTTACGTTCTCACTGCCACTGCGGGTCCATTGCGCCACGGCGTCCAGGGTGGGAAGATGTCCAGAGCGCGCCTTTTCGATCTCCAGCCGGGCAACATCCAGCCGCGCCTTCTGCTGCCGGATCTCGGGGCTGTTGTCTTCCGCGAGAGCCAGCCAGTCCTGCACGCTGCGCTGCTCGGGGGCCCAGGCAGAGAACTTGGCCTCGTCCAGCGGGCTCAGTCCATTGACCGGCTGATTGATCAGTGTCTCCAGCTGGCGCCGCGCGTAGTCCAGTTGCTGCCGAGTCTCCAGTTCCTGGGCCACGGCCATGTCCAGCCGCGCCTGGGCCTCGTCAATGTCGGTGCGCGTGCCGCTGCCCGCCACCAGCAGCTTGCGTGCGGCATCCAGCTGGGTGGTGGTGGTGGCCTTCTGCGCCCGTACCAGTGCCAGCTGATCTTGCGCGAGCAGCAACTGCAGGTAGGCGTCGGTCACGCGCACCCCCAGGTTTTGCAACTCCCGGTCCAGCTGTGCCCCGACTTCGGCGCGCATCTGGTGGGCCTGCTCCAACCCCACCGACAGCGCCTTGCGATACACCGGCTGGCGCAGAGTCAGTGTGGCGTTGTGGCTGGTGTAGTTCTCATCCACGGTCAGCGCACGGCCTGCAGCGTTGCGCTGCGTATTACTCAGATCATTGCGGCTGCGGGCTGCGCTGAACGCTACATTGGGATAACGCAGGGCTTTGGCTTGTTCCACACGCTCGTCCCCCACCTCGGCCGCCGCCCGCGCAGCGCGAATGATGGCGTCCTGCTGCAGCGCAGCCTGGTAGGCCTGCAGGAGATCCATGGACCACGCGGGGCCGGAGAGCAACGCAAGGGCCGCCAGGCAGATAACCCGCAAGCAGTTCGGCAACGTGGTCAACAGTGCCATGCTCACTCTTCCTTCAAGGAGCCCGACACCCGCTTGAGCAATGGCCCCAGCAGATATGTCAGCATGGTCCGCTCGCCGGTCTTGATCACCACCTCGGCAGGCATGCCCGGTTGCAGGTGGCGTGCGCCCAGCGTCTTCATGCCATCTGGCGTGACCTTGACCCGCGCCAGGTAGTACGTGACACCGCTTTGCGCATCTGTCAACAAGTCGCCCGACACGGAGGCCAGTTCCCCTTGGACCACCAGTTGCGGGGAATGCGCAAACGCCGTGAAGCGCACATCGGCGTGCAGGCCGGGGCGCACCTTGTCGATCAAGTGCGGGGCTACGCGGGCTTCCAGCACCAAAGGCTCATCCGGCGGAACAATTCCCATGAGCTGCTGCCCCGCCTGGACCACGGCACCGACAGTCTGCACGGCAAGACCGACCACCTGGCCAGCAGCAGGCGCACGAATTTCGGTGCGGTCCAGGTCGGCTTTCAGTGCCGTGACCTTGTCTGCATCCGACTGCACCTCGCGGGTGATGTCCGCCAGGTTCGTTTCGACTTCCTTGCGGTATTCCTGCTGCCGCGCCAATGCCCTTTGGCGCATCTCTCCCACGGTGCGCTGCGTGCGTGCCGTGTTACCCAGCAGCTCCGTGATGGCCAGGCTGGAATCGGCCACCATGCGCTCCAGCTCCAGCTGCCGGTTGCGGGGGGAATAGCCTTCCTTGACCAGCTCGCGGGTGTGGCGTAGCTCCTCCTCCAGCAAGGCCCGTTGCCCGCGCCGACTGGCCAGCATGCCGGCATAGGCCTGCAGCAAGGCGTTCTGGCCCTGAATGTTTTCTTCCATGCCCTGCAAGTCGGCACGCAAGGCCGCGCGCCGCGACTGGATCAGCTGCTCCTGGTTCTTCATCTGCTGCTGGATCAGCGGGTCGACCACCGCAGCCTGCAGGTCTTGGTGGAACGCAATGGTGGCAGCGCCCGACTGCTCTGCCAGCAAGCGGCCTTGCACCGCGCGCAAGCCCAGGTACCGCTGGCGAACCGCCTCGAAGTTGGCCTTGGCAACGGCATCGTCAAGCGCGATCAGCGGCTGCCCCGCATGAACGACATCGCCCTCGCGCACAAAAACCTGCTTGACGATGCCACCGCTGAGATGCTGCACCGCCTTGCGCTTGGTATCAATCGCGACCACTCCCTGGCTGGGCACCCCCTCGTCCAAGGGCGCCAGTCCGGCCCAGAGCAGGAACCCGCCCAGCCCCAGGCCCAAGACCCAGAGCCCGGTCCGCGCCGCACGCCCGGTGTCGGATGGCGGCTGGGGAACGGATCGAATACCCGGCAAAGATGAAACCGGGGGTGCTTGCTTCAGAGGTTCAGTATTGGCCATGGGCATGGATTCAGAAAAAGTCCGCTCGACTCAAATATGCACGGTGCGCTCAGGCAGGCAGCGGCTGCGGTGTCGACAAGGTGCCAGCAGGCGAAGAGGAAAGTGGTTGCCGCACTGCCTCCAGCTGCGCCAGCACCTGGTCGCGTGACCCCTGGAGCTGTATCTGGCCTTCGCGCAGAACCACCACCTGGTCCGCCAGCGCCAGCACGCCGGCCCGGTGGGTAACCATCACAATGGTTTTGCCGCGCTCCTTGAGCTGCCGGATGGCCGCCAACAAAGCGGCTTCGCCCACATCGTCAAGATGTGCATTGGGCTCATCGAGCACCAGAAATACCGGGTCACCATACAAGGCACGCGCCAACCCGATGCGCTGGCGCTGGCCCCCGGACAGCAGGCGCCCAGCCTCTCCGATCGGTGTGTCATAGCCTTTGGGAAATCTCAGCACCATCTCATGCAAGCCGGCGCACCGGGCCGCTGCAATGACCTTACGGGAATCCACCATGGAAAAGCGCGCAATGTTCTCAGCGATGGTGCCGCCAAACAGCGACGTATCCTGCGGCAGATATCCCACGTGCGGGCCGAGAGCCTCGTGGCTCCAAGCCGTGATCGGCTTGCCATCCAGCAGCAAATCTCCCTGGGACGCTGGCCAGGCTCCGACCAGCACCCGCGCCAGCGTAGATTTTCCGGACCCCGAGGGTCCCAGCACCACCGTCAAGGTGCCAGGAGCGGCGCGCAGATCAATTTGCTGAAGAATTGGAGTGGCGCGCCCCGGTGCCGAGGCATGCAGGTCCCGCAGCTGGATGTCACCCTGCAGAGGCGCAGCCTGGGAGACCGCAGGCAGCGCTGGCTGCTGCATCAGCAGATCCTCCAACCGGAGGAATGCAGCACGGGTGGCCATGAAACCGCGCCAGGCGTTCACCAGCTGGTCGATCGGCGCCAACGCTCGGGTCGTCAACACGTTGGCTGCGATCATCGCGCCCGCAGACAACTGACCATCGATCACCAGCAAAGCGCCCACCGCCAGAGACAGTGACTGCTGCGCATAACGCACCGCTTTACTCCAGGCGGTGACTCGATGCGTCAGCCCCTGAGCCTTGGCATGCAGTTCGCCATAACCGGCATGCAACAGCGCCCAGCGGTGATAAAGGTGTTGCAGCATGCCCATGGCCTCAATCGCCTCGGCATTGCGCAACTTGCCGCTCAAGTAGCCATGCGCCTTAGCTTGCGCCTGCGCCACCGCCTCCGAGGGCGCCACCGTACGGTGATACCCAAACCATGCCAGCGCTGCCTGGATCAGTGCGAAAACCACCGCCACCGCACCCAGCAGTGGATGCAGCATGAAAAGCACACCGATGTAGATTGGAGCCCATGGCAGATCGAAGAAGGCAAAGATGCTAGGGCCCGTGAGGAACTGGCGAACCTCTGTCAGGTCGGTGAACGACTGCCCCGGGCTGCCACCACCGCTGCGCGCACCCCGAGAAAAACCTGCCGTGAAGACCCGCTCGCCCAGCAACCGGTCCAGGCGAACACCCGTGCGCACGAGCAGTCGAGACCGGGCCCACTCGGCGAATGCCATGGCCGCAAACAGAAACAAAATAAGAAGTGATACCGCCAACAAGGTCAGCTCACTGCGACTGACCAGCACACGGTCATAGATCTGCAGCATGTACAACGTCGGCGCCAGCATGAGCACATTGGCAACCATGCTGAAAACCGCGATCACAGCCCATTCACGCCGCAAGCTCCACAAGGCCAGGGTGATTTCGCTGCGCGAGAAGAATCCGCTGATGGACATGGTGTCGGTTCGGTTGGGTGGAAGGTTCAATCAGGCGACGCGGTGTGCTGTGGCTGCGGCAGGCGTGCCTGCAGAAACGCCCCTGAGCGCAGCCAGCACCTCATCGCGGGGACCGAAAGCCTGTTGCACACCGCCCTGCAGCACCAAGAGCTTGTCCGCCACGGCCAGAATGCTGGGCAGGTGCGTCATGACCACGAAGGTCGTTCCCCGTGCCTTGAACGCCTGCAGCGCGCTCATCAGGGCCGCATTGCCGATCTCATCAAGGTTCGCATTAGGTTCGTCCAGAACAACAAAAACGGGCATGCCGTACAGTGCACGCGCCAGTGCCACACGCTGGCGCTGACCGCCAGAGAGCATCACACCGGCGTCCCCCACGGGGGTGTTGTAGCCCCGGGGGAGCGATGTGATCCATGCGTGCAGGCCCACCGCTTTTGCAGCCTCGTGCAGGGCCTGCTCGTCCACCTCGCCAAAACGGACGATGTTCTCCGCCAGCGTGCCCTCCAGCAACTCGACATCCTGCGGGACATAGCCCACATGGGGGCCAAGTTCGGCCTTGTTCCACACGCTGACATCCACCCCGTCCAGCCGGACATTGCCCGCCAACGGCGACCACAGCCCCATCAGCATCCGGGCCACTGTGGTCTTGCCAGCCGCAGACGCCCCCAGAACGGCGAGCACCTCCCCCGCCTGCAGCGAGAAGGCCAGGCCTTTGACAAAGGGAGGGGCACCGGCCGACGCACCAGCCACGAGATTTTCAACCGCCACACGCCCCTGCGGCTTGGGCAACGGCATTCCTTGGACAGGTACGGGGGATCGCTCCAGCAGTTGGCCCAGCCGACCCCAAGCCCCCCGCGCCTGCACCACCGCGCGCCATTGGGACACCATCTGCACCAGAGGCGCCAGCACGCGCCCACCCAATACAGATCCCACGATCAGCATGCCAGGTCCGCCCAACAACTGGTCATGCATCACCAACCAAGCCCCCAGGCCCAGAAGCGCCGACGACAGCGTGGTTTGCAGCAACTTGCCCAGCGCTTGAAACACCCCGGCGTGATCAGACGCCTGCGACTGAAGGCCCAGGCTCTCTTCATGCAGCGCTAGCCAGCGGCGACGCATGTCCTGCTCCATTCCCATCGCTGCAATCACATCACTATGGCGCAGGGTTCCATCCACATAGGCCTTTGCGCTCATGTCGGATTTGTTGGCACCCAGCAGGGCAGGGCTGGTGCTTCGCTCGTTCAGCCATGAGAGACCGACCTGTAACACGGCCCCTGCCAGGGATACCCATCCCAACAATGGGTGGATGACAAATAAAAGCACCAGCAGCACCAGGGCCACCGGTGTTTCCATGACCGCCCCCAGTGCAGGTCCATGAAAAAAATCACGCACGGTTCGCAGATCGACCATAGGCTGCGCACCCACCGCTGCACCCTGCTTCAGGTGCACGGCCTGGATGGCTTTGAACACGCGAGGCGCAAGTGTCTGGTCCAGCGCGTCACCGGCTTCACGCAAGGTTTCAGCGCGTGCCCACTCCAGCACCTCCATCACACCAATGGCCAAAAGCACCATCAGCGTCAACATGGCCAGGGTCATGGCACTGCGGCTGTTCACCACACGCTCGTACACCTCAAACATATAGACCGTTGGCCCCAAGACCAACAGACCGGCCAGTAAACTCAAAAGGAGGGCGCGCCAGAAAAATGGGGTGAGCTTTGCCAGAGCCAGGTCAATATCGGTTGGCGCTGCAGATGCGGACATGCGGAGAAGATCTGGTGGATGTGGACGGTGCACAGTGCGAGAGCCTGGCTTTGCCAACGCAAAACCAGGCTCCGGGCGGGATAGTAATGCCCGCTTACTTGGAGAAGAAGACCGCAGCCCCCTTGGTCTCATCCGCACTCGCCACCACCACCGTCAAACCATTCTTCGCCGCGTTGAGCGTGCCCACCCCGCTGAATGGGGTCTTGCTCCCGTCCGCACAGCTTTCGCTGAAGCTCACGCTGTAAGCCGCTGTGCTCGCAATCGCCGCCACGCTGCCTGCATAGGTGCATCCCGTGGTGGACGTTCCGGTCATGCTGCCGGTTGTGCTGAGGCTCCACTGCGTGGTCTGGGCGCTTCCGCCCGATGTGGCGCTCCAGTTGCCCACCACATCGGCCTGCACAGCGGGTGTGGCCAGGGTGTCGCTCTGGGTCAGGGTGCCGGTGTTCAGGCCCGTGAACGCAATGGTCTTGGGGCTGGCCGCCAGGGCTGCGGTGACCTGGCCTGTTACCGCCTGCCCCGCAACATTGCCTTGCCCCAGTGCATAGGACTTGCCGTTGGCGCTGCTGTCGCTTCTTACCACCAGCTTGACCAGTCGGCTGGCATCCTGGGCCAGCAGCCAGGCGTTGGCGGCTCCGTTGGCGTCAGGCACCACCACAGCGGTTGTGGCCGACGTCACGCCAGCAGCAGTAACCCAGCGCCCTTTGAGCTGGGTGGGGTCGATGGTGGGGCCAGATGCGTCCCCCCCACCGCCACCTCCGCAGGCGGCAAGCAGGCCAGTCAGCGCCAGGGTGAGTGCGGCTGCGGTCAGCGTGCGATGGATTTGGGTGGGCTTTTGCATCGGCGCGTTCGTTGGCATCGGTGTTTTCCGTTTCATGTTGTTGAAGGTTTGCAGTGGAGACAGGCTGCAGGGGCCGCTCAAAACCAGAACCCCTGCGGCATGTCCGGCGCCAGCCCCACGATCGACAGCGGCATGTGCCCCGGCGCCCCCGGGTCCGTGATGATCCCGTCCGCCTTGCCGTCCGCATCAAACTGCCCTCCGTCCGTGATCTGGAAGTCCAGCCGCACCCTCCCGCCTTCCAGCACCATCTTGCCGCCATACGGCTCGCTCGCCAGGTTCACCCAGGTGCCGCTGGCGTCCTGCTTCCAGTAGCCGTTCACCCCCAGCGCCGGGTCCAGGTACAGGCTGAAGCTTTCGCTGGTCTTGCCCGGGGCCAGTTGCACTGTGAAGCTCACCAGCCCGATGGGGGTCTGCAGCCCCGCCGGGGCGTCTGCTGGCGCGTCTTTCTGCGTCAGGCTGGTGATGCGGGAGTTGTCGTTGCCGCTGCCCACCTTGCCGTTCTGGCTGCTGGCCACCAGGGTGGTGAAGGTGGGGGGTGCACTGCCCGGGTTGCTCTCGCCCGTGGGGCTGAGCACAAAGCCGACGGAGCCCACCGAGGGCTGTTCGCTGTCCTTGATGCCGTCTCCGTTGCCGTCGCCCGGGGTGGTGTTGCCACCGGGGCCGGGGATCCCGGGCGCCTGGTCTTCCACCGGGCCGGGGATGCCGTCGTTGTCGGGCACGCCGGGCGTGGGAGGAACAGGGGTTGGTGTGGGGGGAACCGGGGTCGGATCAGGATCTGCGGGGGTGAGGTTGGTCACTGGCCGGGCTGCGAAGCTAATGGCATCGTTGCCTGCTGCGTCCTGAACGGCATTGGCATCGTTGCCTGCCGTGGGGTCGGTATAGGCCACGGTGACGGTCTGGCCGGCGCCCACAACGAATGCAAGGGTCAAGGTGACGGTCTTGGCGGCTGCGTTGACAACCACGCCGGTGACGGCATTGGCTGAGCCTCCCGCCATCACCACAAAGGCGCCGTTGGCGGCGGTGTTGATCGCGTCCAGTGTGGTCGCTTCGGTGTAGCTCAGGACCAGTTGGTTGGCGGTCACAGTGGCTGTGCTCACCACAGGGGGGGTGGTATCCAGTGTGTTGTTGGTGACAGCGGTCACACCCAGGCTGGCGGCGTCGTTGCCCTGGATGTCCTGGATGGCGTTGGCGTCGTTGCCTGCCGTGGGGTCCGTGTAGGCCACGGTGACCACTTGGCCAAACCCTACCGGCGTCGTCAGGGTCAGCGTCACGGTTTTGGCGGGGCCGTTCACAACCACGCCGGTCACGGCGTTGGCGACTCCACCAGAGACTACGGCGAAGGCTCCTGTGCCTGCTACGTTGACGGCATCCAGGTCGCTGGCGTCGGTGTAGGTCAGCACCAGGCTGGCGCCATTAACGCTGGCCGAGGCCCAGACGGGGGCATCGGGGTCGTTGCCGCTGACTGTGACGCCGTTGCCAAACAGGTCGGCAATCACAACGGCAGTGGCCGCACCGGTGTTCCAGTCTTCCAGCATGCCAATGTTGTAGGTCGTGGTGTCAAGGGATGACGTTCCGTCCTTGTTCATGCGCAGGGCCAGTGCCGCACGGTCGGTGGCACTCATGGTGACCGTGAAGCTGGTGTTGGACGTGATGTCCACGTTGGATGTGTCGGTCAGCGTGTAGTTGAACGCGCCTTGTCCCAGCAGGCGGATGCGGTTGGCGGTGATGTCGTTGGCAGCGCCAGTGAGGCTCAGGAAGTTGTTACCAGCAACAACCAGCACGCCGGTGCCTACGTTGTAGGTGGCGCTGGTGACGGTGGGCGCGACGACGTTGCTCACCGTGATGCCGTTGCCGGTGGGGTCGGCGATGACCAGCGCAGCGTCAGCACCTGCGTTCCAGTCCTCTGCTGCGATGAGGTTGTAGGTGTTGGCACTGGTGGAGCTGGTGCCGTTCTTGTTCAGGAGGAGGTTGGCGCCCAGTCTGTCCGCCGCGCTCAGGGTCAGGGTGAAGCTGGTGGCAGAGGTGATCTCCACGCTGCTGGTGGTGGTCAACGTGTAGCTGGCACCACCTTCGCCCTGCAGACTGAATTTGTCGGCCACGATGTCGTTGACGGCGCCTGTCCGCCCGGAGAGTCCCGTGCCGGTGACTGTGAGCGCTCCGGTGTTGGCGTCATAGGTGGCGGATGTGATGGTGGGTACCGCGACGTTGCTCACGGTGAGCGCGTTGGTGGCGTCGGCAATGTTGCCTGCGGTGATCACACTGTTCCAGTCGTCAGCCGCTGCCAGGTTGTAGGTGCTGCCGCTGGTGGAGCTGGTTCCGTTCTTGTTGAACAGGGCTTCGACCGCCGCCTGGTCAGCGCCGGCCAGGGTGATGCTGAAGCTGGTGGCCGAGGTGACTTCCACGTTGCCGGTGGTGGTCAGGGCGCGGGTAGCACCGCCCTCTCCAGCAATCATCAGTGCGCTGACGGTGATGTCGTTGGTGGCGCCGATGGTCTTGACCAGGCCGGTGCCTGTGACGGTCAGCACGTGGGTGCTGGCATCGTAGGTGGCGCTGGTGATGGTGGGGGCCGTGACATTCGACACGGTCACACCGTTGCCGCTCAGGTCGGCACTCGATGTGGTGGTCTGGTCCCAGTTGGCGGCCGCGGCCAGATTGAAGGTGGTGGTATCGACCGCGTTGGTACCGTTGTTGTTCAGGATGCCGTTGATGGCCAGTTGGTCCGCCGCGTTCAGGGTCACCGCAAATGCGGTCGAGCTGCTGGCGGTGACGTTGGCCGTGGTCAGGGTGTAGCTGCCAGCCTGGCCCGTGAGGGACAGCTTGCTCACATCGATGGTGTCGCCACCCACGATGTTGACGGCCGCGACGGAGAGGACTCCGGTGGCTGCGTCGTACGCAGAGGAAAGAATGCTGGGTGCCGCATTGGAGACGGTGATGCCGTTACCCGAGAGGTCGGCAATGTTGCCGCCGGTAATGACGCTGTCCCAATCGTCGGCTGCGGCGATGTTGTAGGTGGTGGAGCTGCTGGCAGACGAGGTGCCGTTCTTGTTCAAGAGCGAATCCACCGCAGCGATGTCTGCACCGGTCAGGGTGAAGGTGAAGCTGGTGTCCGAGGTGACCTCCACGTTGCCAGTGGTCGACAGAGTGCGCGTAGCGCCGCCTTCGCCGGTGATCGTCAATGTGGAAATCGTGACGTCATTCGTTGCGCCAATGGTCTTGACCAGGTTGGTACCCGTGACGGTGAAGACGTGGGTGGTGCCGTCGTAGGTGGCCGATGTGATGGTGGGGGCCGTGACATTCGATACCGTCACGGCGTTGCCTGTCAGGTCTGCACTTGAAGTGGCGGTCTGGTCCCAGTTGGCGGCCGCTGCCAGGTTGAAGGTGGTGGTGTCTACCGCCGTAGTGCCGTTGTTGTTCAGGATGCCATTGATGGCCAGTTTGTCAGCAGCGTTCAAGGTCACTGCAAATGCGGTCGAGCTGCTGGCAGTGACGTTGGCTGTGGTCAGCGTGTAGGAGCCAGCCTGGCCCGTAAGGGAAAGTTTGCTCACGTCGATGGTGTCACCACCCACCATGTTGACTGCCGAGACGGAGAGAACTCCGGTGGCTGCGTCATAGGTGGCGCTGGTGATGCTCGGAGCGGCATTGGAGACGGTAATGCCATTGCCTGTGAGGTCGGCAATGTTGCCGCCCGTCACTGTGCTGTTCCAGTTATCGGCCGCCGCAAGGTTGTAGGTGGTGCTGCTACTGGCCGATGACGTGCCGTTCTTGTTCAAAAGCGAATCCACCGCAGCGATGTCGGCACCGGCCAGGGTAAAGGTAAAACTGGTGGCCGAAGTGACTTCGACATTGCCGGTAGTAGACAGAGTGCGTGTTGCACCGCCTTCGCCCGTGATCGTCAATGTGGAAACCGTGATGTCATTCGTGGCACCGACAGTCTTGACCAGGTTGGTGCCGGTGACGGTGAAGACGTGGGTGGTGCCGTCGTAGGTGGCCGATGTGATTGTCGGGGCCGTCACGTTCGATACCGTTACGCCGTTGCCGGTGAGGTCGGCCGCTGCTGAAGCCGTCACATCCCAGTTGGCGGCTGCCGCCAGGTTGAAGGTGGTGGTGTCCACCGCGCTGGTGCCGTTGTTGTTAAGGATGCCGTTGACGGCCAGTTTGTCGGCCGCGTTCAGCGTGACCGTGAAGCTGGTGGCACTCGAAGCGGTGACGTTGGCGCTGGTGAGGGTGTAGCTGCCGCCCTGGCCTGCAAGGCTCAGCTTGCTCACGTCAATGGCGCCGCCGTTGGTCATGGCAACGCCGGTGACCACCAGCGTGCCGGTGCTGGCGTCGTAGGTGGCATTGGTCAGGCTAGGGGGAACATAGTTAGTAACCGTGGTGCCGCCATTAGTGGTCGAGACCGTGGATGTCGTGGAACCAGCTGTGCCGGGGGTGTCTCCCGCGCCACCAGCCCCACCGCCGCCGGTGTTTCCCGTGGACAGCGAAGCATTGGTTGCTGCATCCAGTTTGACGGTGCCGCCCTTGTTCCAGATACCGCCAATGCCGATACCGCCCACACCGCCTGCGCCGGAACCATGGCCGCCAAATGCGCCGCCACCGCCACCGCCGCCTGCGCCGATGTTGTTAGTGATACTGCTGGTAGTGACAGTCAGCGTACCGATGCTGTAAACGCCACCGGCGGCATTTCCGCCGCGTCCTCCCGCAGCATCGTACCCCGACCCGCCGCCGCCGCCGCCTATCTGCAGTGGGCCGCCAGCATTGGCGCTACCACCCGCACCGCCATTCGAATAGCCCCCCCCGTAGTTCGAACCTGCGCCACCCACAGTAGATCCGCCAGCGCCTCCCAAAAAGTTGCTGCCGCTATTGAACCCACTGCCACGCCCACCCACACCTGCGCTGGGGCCAGCCTGGATGCCTCCGCCAAAATTGTTGCCACCAACCCCACCAAATGTTGATCCGTAGCCACCGCCTCCGCCGCCAGCGCCTGCAGCCGAGCCATTGAACAGGTTCCCCCCCGCTCCGCCGCCGCCTGCGGCCTTGTTTGCAGAAATGGTGCTGTTGGTGATCGTAAGAGTACCCGCGTTGTAAATACCAGCGCCCAGCGCATCCCCCCCCGCCCCCCCCGCCCCCGCAGTGCGATCGCCCCCCGTACCGGTCACAAAACCATTGGCGATGGTGAGGTTGTCAATGGACACGGTGCCCGCCGTCACGTCGAGAACCCGTGCGAGATTTCCACCGCTGAGAGTAAAACCACCACCCACAATGGACATGTTGTGTCCATCGGTCACATTGATGGCGACAGCGTCTGCCGCACTGGCGAACGTGATGTTCCCAGTGAAGGTGATGGTATCGGCGGAGCCATCCGTGCTCCCCGTAGCAATAGCTGCCTTGAGCTGCGCCACAGTGCTAACGCTTGCCGTGTGAAGGCTGAATTCATAACCCTCCAGCGCCTGCACATCCAGTGCAGCAGTCGCCTCAATCTGCCCGCTGGTGACTTCCAAATCCCAATCACCGCCACGCGCTGCACCCGCCGTGCTGTCGTTGGAGGCGGCCACATCCGCCCCCGTCAGTTGCGCCAACGCCTGCAGGAACTGGGCTCCCGCCTCGCCCGCCCCCACGTCGCAGCCATACAGCAGCAGGTCGCCGTCAGCACCCAGCGCTGCGCCAATCGCCTTGAGCTGCGCCTGGTATTGCTCCAGGTTTCCGCTGAACAGCGGGCCGTTGCCCAACAGCAGCACACCTTCATCGCCGTGCGAGACCACGCTGATGGACGCCAGGCTGTGCACCCCTTCTAATGCCTTGGCCATCTGGGCCACGCCGCTTTCATTCGGATCGAGAATGACCACCTTCACACCGGAGCGGGCTGAGGCAATGATTGCCTGCAGGTCGGGAACCCGGCTGTCGACAAAGAGCACCTCTTGGACAGGAGATGTGGAGACGACGGGAGTGTGGTCAGTGGTCATGGTGTTGTGATTAAAAAGTGGCTCTTGCGCCTGTCTACATTGCAAAGTCAGCTATTAATATAGGAGCGATCAACGATTCTCGGTGGAAGCAGCAGGTTTGGCCGTGATCACACTGGCCCGGCTGTTGGTCTGGTCCTGCCAGAACGAAAGCTTGCTGTACTGCTCAAACAGGTCCGGCGGCAGGATGGTCTCGCGCCGCTGCAGCCCCACCTGTGGGCGCACCTGGTGCAGCCCGTGCAGTCCCAGCGCTTCGTCGAACTCGGGGGCGTCGTATTTCACCCGCTCGAAGTTGTGCGCGTACTCGGGCTCGCCCAAGAACTGGTAGATCAAGGGCAGCACCTTTTGTGGCGCCTGCGCAAGCAGGTCGTAGTCCACCAACAACAGTGAACTGGCGTGTTCGCCGTAGAAGGCTTCTTTGAGCGCTGTCCAGGGGTAGCCGACCATGCGGTTGCGCTGGGCAAGCGTATCTACACGGCTGTAGACGGTGTTGCGCTCGGTGTCGTCGTTGAACAAGCGGGTGATCTCGAAGGGGTTGGCGCGGTACCTGCGCTCTATGCTGTCCATCACCCAAGCCACGTTGCGCACGCAGGCAATGAGTTTGGCCCCGGGAAAGAGGTCCATCAGCGCGGGCATCTGCGCGCTCCACATGCGGTTGGTGTCAAAGATGACTTCTTTTTCGCCCACCTGGTCTGCGTAATAGCTGTCGAAAAGCCCCCGCGACAGCCGCCTGCGTTGCTCTTTAGTGACCACGGGACCGAATTCGCTGCCTGCCCCTAACTGGTTGAGCATGCCCTTGAACAAACCACCAACCGGGCTGGTCATGCCTGCGTGAAAGCGTGGGTTCTGGAGCAGCAGTGCCGATAGCAGTGTGGAGCCCGATCGGGGCAGGCCTGTGATGAAGTGGTAGCGAGGAGCGGCCAGGGAGGTCATGAAAGATTGGTAGTGGGTGAACGTGGATGCCTAGGCCCGAAGCAGTTGCTGCACGGCAACTTGCAATTCGGTCTGGCTGGTGTCAATGCGCAATGCGGGAGACTCAGGGGTCTCGTAGCCCGCCTGTATTCCGGTCATCTGTGTCAGCTGATTAGCCCTTGCCCGCGCATAAAGGCCCTTGGGGTCGCGTTTTTCGCAAACGTCCAGCGGAGTGCTGACGTGGACTTCCTTGCAACGCCCCTCGCCGATCGTGGCGTACGCTGCCGCCCGTGCGGGTGCTGCAGGAGAGACCATGGCAACGACCGCATGGATGGCGTTGGCATTGAGCAGGTGGGCCATGTGCGCCGCCCTGCGAACGTTTTCTGCACGGCTGGCTTCGTCAAATCCCAGGTCTTTGCACAGGCCCATGCGCAGTTCATCGCCGTCAATCACGCAAGCGGGTTCTCCGCGCTCACGCAAGGCTGCTGCCAAGGCCTGCGCCAGGGTGGTTTTTCCGGCGCCCGGAAGGCCCGTGAGCCACCAGGTGGTGGCCGTTTCTGGTTTCTTCATAAGAAGGGCACTCAGCATTCCTGCGGGTTCAGCAGGTATCGCGTAGAGGCACTCAAGGCTTTAACCTCAATGGATTAACAATTTGAATCCATGGGTTTTAACCAATGCCCTCTCCGTTGTCACTCTTTATTTCCAAACGAAATTGGGCCCCGTAAACACAACACGTCAGCATGGATCAGCCCTTCGCTGGGGAGGATCCAGAACAGGTGCCCAAGTAAAGCGAAGAAAGTCAAAACACCCACACCCATATAAGCAGATTCGCTTACTAGGGTTTTTACCGCCCACCCCCTACAATCGCAGACCCTTACAAAGCTGACAGCCCGCTGCAGCCCCGCTGCGGCACGGTTTTTTGCTTCCATCCTGACTGCCTGATTGACTGCGCTGGAGACACTGAATGCCCGAGAACACCACGGCCGAGAACAACAACAGCCATTCCGACAAACGCGCCCAATTGCGCCGTGCCGCTCTCGAATACCACGAGTTTCCCAAGCCGGGCAAGCTGGCGATTGCTGCCACCAAGCAGATGATCAACCAGCACGATCTCGCACTGGCCTATTCGCCCGGTGTGGCGGCCCCCTGCGAAGAGATCGTCAAGGACCCGGCCAATGCCTTCCGCTACACCGCGCGCGGCAATCTGGTGGCCGTGATCTCCAACGGCACGGCCGTGCTTGGCCTGGGCGACATCGGCGCGCTGGCCTCCAAGCCGGTGATGGAAGGCAAGGCCGTCCTGTTCAAGAAGTTTGCGGGCGTCGATGTGTTCGACATCGAGATCGACGAGAAGGACCCTGCCAAGCTGGTGGAAGTGATCGCGGCGCTGGAGCCGACCTTTGGCGCTATCAACCTCGAAGACATCAAGGCCCCGGACTGCTTCTATGTGGAGCGCGAGCTGCGCAAGCGCATGAAGATCCCGGTCTTCCACGACGACCAGCACGGCACGGCCATCACCGTGGCAGCGGCCATAGTGAACGCGCTTAAGGTGGCCAACAAGAAGATTGAAGACGTGAAGCTGGTGACCAGCGGCGCGGGCGCTGCTGCCCTGGCCTGCCTAAACCTGCTGCTCAAGGTGGGCGTGCAGCGCAAGAATGTGTTCGTCTCCGACCTGGCCGGTGTGGTCTATGAAGGCCGCGAAGAGCTGATGGACGACGACAAGCGCCAGTTCATGCAGAAGACCGACGCGCGCAAGCTGGCGGAGGTGATGGTGGGTGCGGACGTGTTCCTGGGCCTGTCGGCTGGCAACGTGCTAAAGCCCGAGATGGTGGCCACGATGGCCGAGCGCCCGGTGATCTTCGCGCTGGCCAACCCCAACCCCGAGATCACGCCCGAGCTGGCGCACAGCGTGCGCAGCGACATCATCATGGCCACGGGGCGCTCGGACTATCCGAACCAGGTGAACAACGTCCTGTGCTTCCCCTACATCTTCCGGGGTGCACTGGACTGCGGCGCCACCACCATCACCGATGAAATGGAGATTGCCGCCGTCCACGCGATTGCCGAGCTGGCGCAGGCCGAGCAGAGCGAAGTGGTGGCGGCGGCCTATGTGGGCGAGAAGCTCACCTTCGGCCCCGAGTACCTGATCCCCAAGCCGTTCGACCCGCGCCTGATGATGAAGATCGCGCCTGCCGTGGCCCAGGCGGCCATGGACAGCGGCGTGGCGCAGCGCCCCATCGCCGACATGGACGCCTACCGCGAGCGGCTGCAGACCTTTGTGTATGCCTCGGGCACGACGATGAAGCCCATCTTCGACGCAGCACGCAATGCCGCCAAGAAGCGTGTGGCCTATGCCGAAGGTGAAGAGGAGCGTGTGCTGCGCGCCGCGCAGATCGTGGTGGACGAAAAAGTGGCCCGCCCGACGCTGATCGGCCGCCCCGTCATCATCGCCCAGCGCATCGAAAAATTCGGCCTGCGCCTGAAGGAAGGCGTGGACTACGACGTGGTCAACACCGACTTCGACCACCGCTACAACGACTTCTGGCAGACCTACCACCGCATGACGGAGCGCAAGGGCATCACCCAGCAGGTCGCCAAGATCGAGATGCGCCGCCGCCTCACGCTCATCGGCGCGATGATGCTGCACAAGGGCGAGGTGGACGGCCTGATCTGCGGCACCTGGGGCACCACCGCCAACCACCTGCTCTACATCGACCAGGTGATCGGCAAACACGCGGGCGGCGCCGACAGCACGGCGCAGGACGTGCCGGTGTATGCCTGCATGAACGGCCTGATGCTGCCCGGCCGCCAGGTGTTCCTGGTGGACACCCACGTCAACTACGACCCCACCCCCCAGGAGCTGGCCGAGATCACCGCCCTGGCGGCCGAAGAAATGATGCGTTTTGGCATCAAGCCCAAGGCTGCATTGCTGTCGCACTCCAACTTTGGCACCAGCAACCACCCCAGCGCCGTGAAGATGCGCCAGACGCTGGAGCTGCTGCGCCAGCAGGCACCCTGGCTGGAAGTGGACGGCGAAATGCATGGCGATGTGGCGCTGGACGGCAAGGCCCGCGCGGCCCTCATGCCCAGCAGCGAACTCACGGGTGATGCCAATCTGCTGGTGTTCCCCAACATTGATGCCGCCAACATTGCCTACAACCTGCTCAAGACCGCAGCCGGTGGCGGCATTGCGATCGGCCCCGTGCTGCTGGGTGCGGCCAAGCCCGTCCATATCCTGACACCCAGCGCCACTGTGCGCCGGATTGTCAATATGACTGCCCTGACGGTGGCCGACGCCAACGTTTCAAGATAAGCCACAAGACAGTAGCAAGTGCTAACTTAAAGCACTTGATCAACCCTTCAGCGTCTGCCCAATCTTTGTGCAGACGCTTGCTTTTTGGGGGCCGTTGAGCGACACTAGCGGCTCGAAATTTCGGGTTAACCCGTAGGTTTCTGGACGCTGGACTTATGCAAACAAGGGTGCATGAAGTGCGTTTTTAGAGGACAAGCGACCTGCCTGTCCCCGAATTGCATAAGTCGTGTGAAAGGTTCGTTGATGTTGAAGGCTGTAGCCACCCGGGCGCGCAAAGCAGGGTTTTTGTGTGTTTTGGGTGTTGCGTTCGTGTTGTCCCCGGCAATGGGGCACGCACGAAACGCCCCGTCTACCGGCGGCGCCATCCCCCCCATCGTATTGGCCGAGTTGCCGCCCCAAGGGCGCGCCACGTATGCGCTGATCCGTGAAGGAGGGCCCTTTCCGTATGACAAGGACGGAACAGTTTTCGGCAACCGCGAGCGGCTGTTGCCCGCCCACAAGCGGGGCTACTACCGTGAGTACACCGTCAGAACACCAGGATCGCGCAACCGGGGAGCCCGGCGCATTGTGTGTGGCGGCAAGCCCCGGGTTCCGGATGCCTGCTACTACACCAGCGATCACTACGCCAGTTTTCGCGAAATCGTCGAGTGACACCCGTTGCGCTGCACGCAGGCCAGAGATACGCTGGCAGCGGTCAGTGCGCCCCCTTGAATCCCCCACCCGCAGGCTGCATTCCGCAGCCCTGCGGAGAGCCAGAAGTTTGTGGACTTTCTAAAGAAAGAGTAGCGGAGATGCAGACGCCACTTCGTAAAGACCTGGAAACGCCACTGCGTGGCGTGCGCACCAACATCGTGCAGTCCATTCGCGCCTTCCGCGTGCAGGACCTGCAGGATGCGGCCACCTCTATGGGTCATCATTTCTTGTATGCCAATCTGGCCCACGCGCAGTCCAAGCAGGATGTGCTGGACCTGATTGCCGCCCAGTTCACCTTCCCGTCGCATTTCGGCAAGAACTTCGACGCGTTGTACGACTGCATGACGGACCCCTTGCACAAATCGGGCCCGCAGCCAGGTTTCATCGTGGTGCTGGAGCAGATCCCCGCCACGGCCAAGTTCGACAAGGAAGCACGCGAGCAACTGCTCGACATCTTCCGCGACGCGGCGGACTACTGGGGCGACCGCAAGATCCCGTTCCGGTGTTTCTATTCTTTTCTGTAGCCCGTTCTGCATCCACCAGCCAAGCAGAACGGGCGAACGAGGCTACCGGCGCCCAGGAAGTCAAGGGCATCGAGATCCACGCGGAATCCGCCGAGAAGATGCCGACCGACAAGCTCGTGGACGTCTCCCCGATGGCGCTGCGCATGAGCAGCCCGTTCAACGCGGGTTACTGGCTCAGCGCCGCATAACTCGGTACATCCCCCTGAGCGGCTGCGCCGCTTCCCCCTTCTCTCGGCTTCGCCGGGAAGGGGGACGACACCAGCGCGGCGGGGCGGCCCTTGCGCGGTGTCACTGGCTTGGGCTGCGCCAGTTGAGACGGTGGTGGCGAAATGAGGCGCCGAAGCTGCAAGCGCGACGCCATCGCAGGCTGGGTGAGCATCATCGCCCGATACGCCACCGCATCCACAGCCAAAATGGCGCCTTGCGCGCGCCCATCAAGCGCCGATAGCTATCAATTCAAGAGCAAATCTGCGCCAGCGCCACATATTCGGCCACGGGCACTTCCTCGGCGCGGCGCTGGGTGTCGAAGGTGCCTGCGAACTGGCGGGCTTCCAGCCAGCGGCCCAGGGTGTGGCGCAGCAGCTTGCGGCGCTGGCTGAAGGCGACCTGCACCAGTTCTTCCAGCACGGGCACTGACAGTGGCGCGGGCTCGGCATGGGGCACCATGCGCACCACTGCGCTGTCCACGCGCGGGGGCGGGTCGAAGCTCTCGGGCGGCACGAACAGCACGTTTTCCATGGCATAGCGCCATTGCAGCATCACCGACAGGCGGCCATAGTCGCCCGTGGCGGGGCTGGCCACCATGCGGTCGATGACCTCTTTTTGCAACATGAAGTGCTGGTCTTCGATGACCTGCACATGCTCCAGCAGGTGGAACAGGATGGGCGTGGAGATGTTGTAGGGCAGGTTGCCCACCACGCGCAGCCGCAGCCCGGGCTGGCCCGCCTTCTCGCGCAGGGCCTGCGCGAGGGCGGTGAAATCCACCTTCAGCACATCGGATTCGATCACGTCGAGCTGGCCATGCAGTCGCAGGCGCAGCGCCAGGTCGCGGTCCAGTTCGATGACGGTGAGGCGCCCCAGGCGCTCCACCAGGGGCTGGGTCAGAGCAGCCAGGCCGGGCCCGATTTCGACCATGGGCTGGCCCGGCAGGGGGGCGATGGCCGAGACGATGCCGTCGATGATGCCGTGGTCGGACAGGAAATGCTGCCCGAAGCGCTTGCGGGGGATGTGTTTCAACGCGGCCTTGCCTGTCTTGTCACGGAAGTGGGGGATGGGTGTGCTGCTGCCAATGCTGCTGCAAGTGTTTACTGGGGTGGCTCGCGGTACTCGACATACGCGCGCCCGCGCAGTTCCTGCGCCCAGGTGGCGTAGGCTTCGTCGAGTTTCTTCTCGCGCACGGCGCCACGCGCCATCTCGCGTTGTTCACGCTGGGTGAGCTTGGCCTCGCGGCGCTCCAGCAGCTGGACCAGGTGCACGCCAAAACGCGACACCAGCGGCTCGCTGATGTCGCCGGGCTTGAGGGTGTCCAGGGCCTGTTCGAACTCGGGCACATACCGGCCCGGGCTGGCCCAGCCCAGGTCGCCGCCGTCCTTGGCGCTGCCGTCCTGCGAATGCTCGCGCGCCAGCGCCGCAAAGTCGGCCTGGCCCGCGAGCACGCGGCGGCGGTAGTCGGCCAGGCGGGCGGCGGCGGCGGTCTCGGACAACTGGGGGCCGGTGCGCAGCAGGATGTGGCGCGCGCGGTTCTGCACCACGGTGGCGGGCATGCCCGCCGTGACCCGCTCCACCACCTTGAGCACATGGAAACCCGCCGGGGACCGCACGGGGCCCACGATGGAGCCCACGGGCAGGCCCAGTGTGGAGTTCACGAACAGCTCGGGGTAGCGATCGGCAGGGCGTAGGCCCAGCAGGCCACCCGCGCGCTGCCCCTCTGCGGCGTCTGAAAACTCCCGCGCCACGACGGCAAAGTCTTCACCGGCCCGCACCTTGTCGGCCGCGCGCTGGGCCCGTGCCTGGCGCTCAGCCACCTGCACGGGGCTAGCGTTCTCGGGCACCAGCACCAGCACATGGCCCAGGTTGATTTCCATCGCGGCGGGGTCCGTGCCCTTCTGCTCCTCGCGCAGGTACTGGTCCACATCCAGGTCGGTCACCTTCACCCGCGCCTCCACCTCGCGTTCGCGCAGGCGTTGCTGCAGCAGCTGGTTGCGCAGCTCCTCGCGGAAGCGTTCGCGGCTCAGACCATCGCGGCCCAGGCGCGCATACAGCTGCTCCACGGTCATGTCGTTCTGGCGGGCCACGCCCTGTTCGGCCTGCGCCACCGCCACATCGTCCACCTTGATGCCGGATTCGCGCGCCTGCTGGAGCTGCACCTTCTCCAGGATGATGCGTTCCAGCACCTCGCGTGCGAGCAGGTCGCGCGGGGGCATGGCGCCGCCTTGCTTGGCCAGCTGGGCCTCGGCCCGCGCCAGGCGCGAGCGCACTTCGTAGTTGGTCACGGGCTCGGAATTGACCACCGCCACGATGAAGTCGGCCGAGCGGGGCGCTGCGCCCGCGCCAGACTCTGGCAGCGTGATCGACGGCGCTGCCGGTGGGCGTGCCGAGGGCGCGGACAGGCCACTCTTGCCGGACGGCGACGCCCCCGAAGGGCGCAGCCCCTGCGCCGCAGCGCCCTGCATGCTCATGGAGGCCAGGGTGGCGAGGGCCAGTGCAAAAACTCGGTGGTTCATGGCGTTAGTCGTAGTTGCTGAAACGGCTCGGCGTGGAGACCTGCTCGCGCAGGTTCTGGTAGCGCGGCACGTTGTTCTTGAAGGTTTCCAGCGGGCTGGAGCCCAGGCTGAGGCGGGAGAATCCCACAAATTCGATCTGGAACAGCAGACGGGTGTTGGATGTGGTCACGCTGCTTTGCAGACGCTCCAGCACCACGCGGCCGATCCAGCAGCAGCTGTCGTACTCGAAGCCCACCACGGTGTCCACCAGCTTGCGGTCCTGCAGGCTGTAGTTCAGGCGGCCCACGCTGTACCAGCGCCCACCGCCCTGGCCCCGGCCTGCGCCCAGATCCTTGCCCTTGTCGCCCCAAAGGTCGTTCAGGGGCCATTGCCAGCCGATGTCGATCTGTTCGCTGGTACCGCGCTGCAGGCGGTAGGCCGCGCTCACGGTGCGGTAGTTGCCGGGGCTGTAGCGCGCTCCGATGGTAGAGCGGATGGAGCGGCCCGTCTTGGGGTTGTATTGCACGGTGGAGTCAAAGCCCCACTGTGGCGTCCAGGTGATGCCCGCACCCAGCAGCAGGTCGGACAGGCGCTCGCTCACGGGGGCTACGCCCGGCAGGGTGACCTTCTGGTCCGAAAAACGCAGGCGCTGGGCAATGCCAAAACGTGCGGCCTCGGCGCCCGTGTTCGGGTCCAGCAGCCGCGTGGTCACACCCAGGGTGAGCAGGTTGTTGTCCGCCAGCCGGTCGTTGCCGCCAAAGGCGTTCTCCGTGAAGATGGTGGCAAAGTTGAAGTCATTGGCCGCCGTGTCGTACACCGGCAGGCGGCTCTGGTCGCGGTAGGGCGTGTAGGTGTAGAACGCACGCGGCTCCAGCGTCTGCAAAAAGGCGCGGCCAAAGTACGCCGCGTCGCGCTCGAACACCAGGCCGCTGTCCAGGCTGAAGGTGGGCAGGGTGCGGCTGGCAGAGCGGTCGCCGTTCGCCAGCGGACTGTCGAACTGGTAGGTGGTGGCGTGCAGCTGCAGGCGCGGCGTGATGAAGCCGCCGGGCGACAGGAATGGCCGGCTGATCTGCGCCATCGCGTAGCTGCGGTCGGCGTTGGGCTGGCCCGTGAGGGCGCGCGCGGCCTGAAAGCGGGTGGTGTCCAGCTCCACGCTGGCATCCAGCCCACCGTCCAGCTGCGACGGGGCATAGCGCCACTGCAGCTGCGGCATGCGGTCGTAGGGCGGCACGATGGGCGAGTTCACGTCCTGCAACGTCTGCCACTTGAGGGTGCGGACCCGGGCGCTCATGTCGTTGCGGGCCCAGGACAGCGTGGCGTCGCCGGGCAGCAGGCGCTGGCGCAACGGCTCGGAGGCGCGGCCAAAGTCGCGCCAGTAGTTGTCGTCGCTCACGCGGTTGATGTTGAGGTTCAGGCCCAGGCCACCGATGGCAGTGTCAAACGCGCCCTGGTGCTGGCCGGAGAAGCTCCAGCGCAGGCGGTCCCGCAGCCGGTCGGCGGGCATCACGTCCGCGCTGATCTGGCCAGAGTACGTGGGCTCCAGGTAGCGGAACTCGCCGCCCAGGTTGGCGCCGCGTTTGGTCATCAGCGCAGCGCGCAGCGTGGCGTCGCGGTTGGGGGCGATGTTCCAGTAATAGGGCTGGATGTAGGCCACGCCGTCGCGGCTGTCCAGGCCGATGGTGGGTGGCAGCAGGCCCGACTTGCGCTTGTCCGACAGCGGGAAGGTGATGTAGGGGATGGGCAGCACCGAAATGCCCTTGAACTCCAGCACGGCGTCCTCGGCCGTGCCCACTTCTTCTTCGTTGTCCAGGCGCAGCGTGCCTGCGCGCAGCACCCAGTCGGGCTCCCAGCTTTCTTCGTTGCTGCGCTCACAGGTGGTGTAGGTGGCGTTGTGCACCACGGCCCGGTAGCGGTCGATGAAGTCCACGCGCGTGGCGTCGCCATGCGCCTGCGTGGCAAGGAACTGGTAGCGCGCGTCGCTGAAGAAGCCTTCAAACGCATCCACGCGCAGCTCCAGCGCCGTGCCCTCGTAGACATTGCCCGCGCGGTTGATGCGCACCTTGCCGTTGGCCTTGGCCAGGTCTTCGGGCACGTTGTAGTCCAGCCGGTCGGCGTGGATCACGGTGTCGCCCCGGCGCAGCTCGGCATTGCCCTCGATGAGCGCGTTCAGGTCGGTCTGGCCGCTGATGCGGTCACCCTTCACAAACACGGGCAGCTGGGGCCGCACAGCGTCCGGGATCTTTTCTTGCAGCAGGGGCGAGGTGCGCAGTGCGGGCGGGGCGTCCCAGGCGCTGGGCGCCGGGCCCTGGGCCAGGGCCGCCAGCGGCCAGCTGCAGCAGGCCAGCGCCACGCCGTAGGCCAGTGCGCGCGGCACCGGGGCGCGCAGGCGCACTGCCTGTGCCGTGGCAGGCCGGGGCCGCAGGGAAGAGGGGGTCTGCACGGTAGGGGGCTGGCAGCGTGGCACGTGGGGTGGTGGTTCGGGCAGTGGCAGAGGAAGAAGGCCCGCCCCAGGCTCTGCGGGGGCGCGTGCCCAAAGCGGGTTTTAAAATCGGATTATCCATGAGCCACCCCATCCCCCCATCACCCACCGGTGCGCCCCTGGGCGCGGCCGCTGCCGCCACCGCCCTGCCCCCCGTGACCTGGCCCGACGCCGCCCGCAAAGCCGCCTTCGACGCCTGGCTGGCGCCCCTGGTCGGCCCCCAGCAATTGCTGCCCGCCACGCTGCGCCCCGCCTCGGCCGATGCCAGCTTTCGCCGCTACCTGCGCATTGACACGGCCACGGGCGCCAGCTGCATCGTGATGGATGCCCCGCCCGACAAGGAGAACTGCAAGCCCTTTGTGCAGGTGCAGGGCCTGATGGCCGCCGCCGGGCTGAACGTACCGCAGATCCTGGCGTTTGATGAGCCCACCGGCTTCATGTTGCTGACGGACCTGGGCTACCAGACCGTGATCGAGCGGCTGAACCCTGAAAAACCCCAGGATGCCTACGCCTGGTACCAGCAGGCCACCGATGTGCTGCTGCAGTGGCAAAAAGCCTCCACCCCCGGCGTGCTGCCCGTGTACGACGACGCACTGCTACGCCGCGAGCTGGCGCTGTTCCCCGACTGGTACCTCGCCAAGCACCGCGCCATCGCCCTGGACGACAAGCACCAGGCCACGCTGCAAAGCGCCTTTGACGCCATCGTGGCGCACAACCTTGCGGCCCCCAGCGTCTATGTGCACCGCGACTTCATGACCCGCAACCTGATGGCGCCTGTGGAAGCAGGCGCGCCGCTGGGCGTGCTGGACTTCCAGGACGCGGTCTACGGCCCCATCACCTACGACATCGCCAGCCTGCTGCGCGATGCCTTCATCAGCTGGGAAGAGGAATTCATCATTGACATCACCGTGCGCTACTGGGAGAAGGCGCGCAAGGCCGGCCTGCTGGGCGCCACCAGCGCCAGCGGCTGGGGCGATGACTTTGGCGAGTTCTACCGCGCGGTGGAATGGATGGGCCTGCAGCGCCACCTCAAGGTCGCGGGCATCTTTGCGCGCCTGACGCTGCGCGACGGCAAGCCCAGGTACCTGGCCGATGCGCCCCGGTTCATGGCCTACATCCGCGCCACCGCCAACCGCTACCGCCAGCTGGGCCCGCTGCTGCAGATGCTCGACCAGATCGAAGGCACCGAGCCCGTGGTGGGCTTCGCCTACGGCCGCATGTAGGCAGGCCCAGACGCCCAGACGCCAAAAAACTCAAGCAAAACAGCCCTCTGCGCGCGATCACATTGCCCAGATAGCTATTAAAAACACAGCAAATGCCCCGTTTCCACTGCCCCGCTCCATTGGCCACGGGCGCCGAGATCGAACTGCCCCCCGGCGCCGCGCGCCATGTGCAGGTGCTGCGCCTGCAGCCCGGCGATGCGCTGACGCTGTTCAACGGCGAAGGCGGCGAGTTCGAGGCCACGGTGCTGAAGATGGGCCGCAGCGATGTGCTGGTGCAGGTGGGGGCCCACCACGCCACCGAGCGCGAGGCGCCGCGCGCCGTGCACCTGCTGGCGGGCATCACCGCCAACGAGCGCATGGACTGGCTGGTGGAAAAAGCCACCGAGCTCGGTGTGGCCAGCATCACCCCGCTGGTGGCCGAGCGCAGCGTGCTCAAGCTCAAGGGCGAGCGCGCCGACAAGAAGATCGCCCACTGGCAGGCCGTGGCCGTGGCCGCCTGCGAACAATGTGGCCGCAACCGTGTGCCCGTGGTGCACGATGCCATCGACCTCGCGGGCTGGGCCCGCGCGCAGGCAGGGGCCGCAGCGTCCGACGGGGCCGGGGCGGCGCAGCGCCTGCTGCTGTCGCTGCGCGCAGGCACCTTGCCGCTGCAGCAGGCGGCGGCCCCGGCCGGGCCGGTGCTGTTCCTCTCGGGCCCGGAGGGCGGGCTCAGCAGCGCCGAGGAGGACCTGGCCCTGTTGCATGGCTTTGCCCCCGTCACGCTGGGCCCCCGCGTGCTGCGCGCCGAAACCGCGCCGCTGGCGGCCCTGGCGGCGCTGACGCTGCTGTAGGAGCCTGCTCAAAGTCTTTTTGGAGCCGCACAAGTCCCTTGCCGGGATGGGATGCTAGGCGCGGTGCGCAGCCGATATCCTGTGCTATCGGCAAGCGCCGCAACGCCGCCGACCGCCCGGCAAGGCACTTGCCCGAAGGGTTGGCGTGCAATCGGGCGATTGGACGCCCCGGCTGCTTGCATGGGCACGAGCCCATGCGGCGCACCCGAAGCATCCACTCCTCCCGATTGCACTCCAATGCGATCTCCAAAAAGGCTTTGAACAGGCTCCAAGGATGTACGCGCGGGCCCCTGCGGCCTAAAATGCCCAATCGGCCGCGCCCCGCGCGTGGCCCCACCTCTGGCAGGAGCCCCCACCTTGCGCCACCCTTCCCGCTGGCAGCGCCTCAGGGATGTGATTCTCTCCACCGATCCCCGGCGGCGCACGCTGGTGGGGATGGCACTGCTGGCCCTGCTGCTGATGGCCGCCAGCGCGGGCGTGATGCTGCTGGTGGCGCATGCCAGCGCTGCGCTGAACGCCACCGCCGTGCACTGGTGGGCCGCCCTCTCGGTGGGCGGGCTGGCCGTGATGACGGCCTTCATCCGGTCCGGCGCCACGCTGGCGCTGCGCGACCCCTCGCTCACCCTGCCCCAGATGGCCTGGACCATCACCAGCGGCGCCGTGGCCTATGTGCTGGCGGGCGAGGCGCGCGGGCTGGTGCCCAGCCTGCTGGCCATGATCCTGTTCTTTGGCACCTTCGGCCTCACGGTGGCCGAGGTGATCGGCATCGGCATCTATGCGCTGGTGGCCTTTGGCTGCGCGATTGCCGTGAGTTCGCGCCTCAGTGCCAACGCCTCGGGCTACCTCGATACGGCCTATGCCCTCATGGTGGTGATCGTGCTCGGCGGCTGTGTGGCGCTGAACCTGCGCATCCACCGCATCCGCGCGCGGCTGCAGCAGCAGCGCGAGGCCCTGGCGCAGGCGCTGGACATCAACCGTGAGCTGGCCACACGCGACGAGCTGACCGGGCTCATCAACCGCCGCGCCATGCTCGACCTGATGGAGCTGGAACACCGCCGCAGCCTGCGCAGCGGCCGCCCGCTGCTGCTGGCGCAGCTCGACATCGACCACTTCAAGCCCATCAACGACCAGCACGGCCACGCCACCGGCGACCGCGCACTGCAGGCCTTTGCGGGCACCGTGCGCGCCAACGTGCGCGACACCGATGTGCTGGCCCGCTGGGGTGGCGAGGAGTTTGTGCTGATGCTCTGCGAGACCCAGCTAGACGACGCCCGCGACCTGCTGGAACGCGTGCGCCAGGCGGTGGAGGCGCTCGAAATCCCCCACGCCACGGGCACGCTGCGCCTGACCGTGTCGGCAGGCCTGGCCCAGCAGCTGCCGGGCGACACCGTGGTGCACACGCTGGAGCGCGCCGACCAGGCGCTCTACACCGCCAAGGCCCTGGGGCGCAACCGGTGGGTGGTGGCGCCCAGCGGCCCGCAGCACCCGCCGCGCCCCGCCGCAGGCCCGTCTCCCCTCAACGCACGGGTTTGAGCGCGCCGCAGTCGGCGGCCAGCCACTTGCCGGTCTTCGCCATGTCGAGCTGGTCGGGCTTGCCGTTGGTGGTGGTCTTGACCTTGAACTGGCCCGTGTAGGCCGTGGGGCCGTTGAAGGTCATGGAGCCCTCGCCCGTGGTGGGCGGCTGGCCCTGCGCGCCCTTGCAGCTGAAGCGCATGGCCAAGGCGTTCGGCCCGGTGCGGTTCACGGTCTGCGTGCAGCCCTCCTGCGGCGGGATGCGGTCCAGGTCGGCCTGCTCGGGGCTGATGCACACCTTCACGATGGTGATGCTGCCGCCCGGGCCCATGGCCACCCCCTGCTGGGCCAGCATCTGTTCCATCAGCTTGCGCTGCGCAGGCGTCATGCTGGCCATGGACTTCTGCATCTGCGCCATGGCCGCCTCCATCTCGCCGCTCTGGCTTTTCATGGCCACACTGTGTTCCCACAGGCCGGGGCGCATCTTCTGCACCTGGGCCTGGGCGGGCACCAGCGCGCCGGTCAACAACAGGGCCGTAGTCAAGGCGATGGCAGGGTGGCGCATGGTGTGTCTTCCAGGGTGGAGGAATGCAGGAACGGGGGCCAGTATCTCCAAGCGGCGCCACACTGCCAAGTACCGACAGCGAAGCACCCCGTGGCGAGCGTGCCGTGTCACGCACTCAGATGTGGCGGCGCACGCATCTGCTCGGGTGTGGTGAACCAGGCGCCGGATTCCCCCAGCCCCGCGCGCGCGCGGGCCAGTTCGTGGCGCGCCACGGTGCGCAGGTGCACCTCGTCGGGCCCGTCCATCAGCCGCAGCGCGCGGCCCCAGGTCCAGAAGGCGGCCAGCGGCGTGTCGGGCGACAGGCCCATCGCACCAAAAATCTGCATGGCGCGGTCCACCACCCGCTGCTGCAGCCGCGCCGCCACCAGCTTGATGGCGGCGACCTGGGCACGCACCTGGCGCACATAGGCCGCATCGCCCTGGTCGAGCAGCCAGGCCGCATGCAGCACCAGCAGGCGCGCCTGGTCGATCTCGATGCGCGACTCGGCCAGCCATTCCTGCACATTCGCCTGCTCGGCCAGCGGCTTGCCAAAGGCCGTGCGCTCCAGCGCGCGCCCGGTGGCCAGGGAGAGGGCCAGCTCGCACTGGCCGATGCTGCGCATGCAGTGGTGCACCCGGCCGGGGCCCAGCCGCGCCTGCGCCATCACAAACCCCGCGCCCCAGTCGCCCAGCAGGTGGTCGGCGGGCACGCGCACGCTGCGCAGCAGGATCTCGCAATGCCCCTCGGGCGCATGGTGGTGCAGCACGCTGATGTTGCGCACGATCGACACACCCGGTGCATCTGCGGGCACCAGCACCATGCTGTGGCGCGCATGGCTGGATGCGCCATCGGCGTCTGCATTGCGGCACAACACGATCAGCAGCCTGCAGTGCGGGTGTGCCGCGCCGGTGATGAACCACTTGCGGCCACTGAGCACCAGATCGTCACCATCCCTGCGCACCGTGGTCTGCAGGTTGGTCGGGTCGGACGAGGCCACATCGGGCTCGCTCATCGCAAAGGCCGAACGCATCTGCCCGTGCAGCAGCGGCAACAGCCAGCGCGCGCGCTGTGCCGGCGTGGCAAAGCGGTGCAGCAGCTCGATGTTGCCGGTGTCCGGCGCCTGGCAGTTGAACACCTCGGCCGCCCAGGGCAGGCGACCCATGGCCTCGGCCAGCGGCGCATAGTCGAGGTTGGTGAGGCGCGTGCCCGGCTCGTCATCGTGTAGCGTGGGCAAAAACAGGTTCCACAGGCCTTCCTCGCGCGCCAGGGCCTTGAGGTCGTCCAGAAACGGCGGCGGGTAGCTGTCCGCTGCCACAGCCGCGTGCCAGGCAGCGTTGTAGGGCAGCAGGTAGCGGTCCATGAAAGCGGTGAGGCGTGCCAGCAAAGCACAGGCCAGGGGCGAGGGTGCGAAGTCCATGCGGCCATTGTGAAAACCGCGCACGCCCCCGTCACAACACAGGCGACAAGGGGCTTGATGCACATCAGGACCGCAGTGGCGCGGAGGCGTCGATAACTACATTTTTCATAGCTACAAACCTTTGCCAGATGCGCGCAAAGCCCCGTTTTTATTCAAAAACCTGCCGACAACCCGCTACCATCGCCCCATGGCCACCCACTACGAAACCCTGCACCCCACCGACAGCTACCGCGAGGCCTTTGCGGTGGAGCCACCCGCCACCCCGCTGGACCGCCACCTGCGCCCGCGCAAGCCCGGGGCCTGCATCGTGCCCGCCGCCAGCGCCGCTGCCGTGGGTGTGGCACCGCACCCAGCGGCGGGCGAGGAGGCCAGCAACGACAGCGCCGAGCGCGTGCTGGTGCCCGCGCAATGGGGCCTGGTGCCCCACTGGGTCAAGTCCGCGTCCGACGCCAAGCTGCGCGCGCCCAAGCTGGCCCACGCCAAGTCGGACCTGGCCTCCACCGGCACCGCGTTCCGCGACGCGTGGCTGAACGGCCAGCGCTGCATCGTGCCCATGCAGGCGTTTTATGAAGACGACTTCCGCACCGGCAAGGCCGTGCCCACCCGCATCGCCCGCGTGGACGGCAAGCCCATGGGCGTGGCCGGCCTGTGGGCGCGCTGGCAGGGAGCGGAAGGCGAGGTGATCGTGAGCTACTGCCTGCTCACCGTGAACGCCAACAACCACGCGCTGCTGCACCGCTACCAGCAGCCCGGCAGCGAAAAGAGCATGCCCGCCATCCTGAACGAAGGCGCCTACGACGCCTGGCTCTCGGCCCGACCCGACAAGGCCAAGGAGTTCATGCGCCAGTATTCCGCCACCGCGCTCACGGCCAACCCGGTGGAGAAGAAGGCGGACAAGGTGCCCAAGGGGTGGCTGGAGTGAGGGCGGCGCTCGCAGCCCAGCCAGCGTTCACTCAGGACGGCCGCTTCATCTGGCAAGACGTGGGCTGGGCGCTGATGTAGTTGTCCCAGGCCACTTCGGAGCGGAAGCCATAGCCGGTTTTCTCGGCGTCGTATTTCACGCCCTTGCTGCCCTGTTTGGCCCAGATGCCCAGGTACAGCGGCGCTTCGAGCTGGTGGTCGGTCTTGCGCATGCGCACCTCGCCCATGGGGCTCTTGTAGGTCATGCCTTCCAGCGCCAGGGCCACCTTCTTGGCGTCGGTGGACTGGGCCTTGCGCATGGCTTCACGCAGCATGTGCATGCTGTTCCAGTGCGCGGCAAACACAAAGTCGTCGCCGGTCTTCTTCTTGTAGTCCACGTAGATCTTTTCCAGATCGGGGGTGGGGGCGTTGTGCACCCAGTTCCAGATCACCCCGACCTTGCCCTCGCCCCAGGGCCCGATCTGCGCGGGCGTGCCGGGGTTGTTGGCGTTGAGCGTGAAGTAGTTAATGTTGAGCCCATAGTCGCGGGACGACTTGAACAGCAGCGTCAGGTCGCTGCCCCAGTTGGAAGTGATGACCGTATCGGCCTTGGCGGCGGCCATCTTGGCAACGTAGGGGGCAAAGTCGCGCGTCTGCGCGATGGGGATGAAGTCGTCGCCCACGATTTCGATGTCGGGCCGCTTGCGCGCCAGGTATTCCTTGGCGGCCTTGGAGACCTGGCGGCCGTGGGTGTAGTCCTGGTTGAGCAGGTACACGCGCTTCACGTCCTTGCGGCCTTGCAGGTAGGTGGTCAGCGCCTCCATCTTCATCTCGCTCGACGGATAGAAACGGAAATGCCAAAAGCTGCAGCGCTCGTTGGTGAGCTGCGGGTCCATGGCGGCGTAGTTCAGGTACACCGTCGCGCGCTCCGGGTCGCGCTCGGCGAGCTTGTTGAGCCCGTCCACCAGCGCCAGTGCCACCCCCGATCCGCCCCCCTGGGTGATGTAGCGCACGCCTCGGTCGGTAGCGGCCTTGAGCGCGTTCAGGCTCTCTTGCGGCGTGCCCTTGTTGTCGAAGTCCATCACCTCGAACTTGGGCTCATTGGGCCCGGCCTTGGCATTGACCTGCGCCACCACCTCGCGCAGCTGGTTGAGCGAGCTTTGGCCGGTGAGCGCGAACGGGCCGGACAGCAGGTCGATGAAGCCGATCTTCACCGTCTCGGCCGCCCCGGCGTGCGCGGCCATCACCAGCGCTGTGGCGCATGCGCCGACCTGAAGCCATTTCCTGGGAACCAAATTCATGTCTGTCTCCGTGGGGTGGGTGAGTGGGAAAGAAAGGAAAGCCGAAAGCCGTCAACGCGTGGCTGCGTCACTCGCCGCCGAACACCGCGCCATGGCGCTGCCGCAGCTCGTTTTTCTGGACCTTGCCGGTGCCGCCCAGCGGCAGGCTGTCCACAAACAGCACGTCGTCGGGCAGCCACCACTTGGCAACACGCTCTGCGAGGAAGTCCAGGATCTGCGTCTTGTCGAGCGACTGGCCGGGCTTGCGCACGATGAAGAGCAGCGGGCGTTCGTCCCACTTGGGGTGCTTGACGCCGATGACAGCGGCCATGGCCACCGCCGGATGCGCCACGGCGGCGTTCTCCAGGTCGATGGAGCTGATCCACTCGCCGCCCGACTTGATCACGTCCTTGGTGCGGTCCCGGATCTGCACCACGCCCTGCGGGTTGATGGTGGCGATGTCGCCGGTGGGGAACCAGCCATCGGCCAGCGCCGAACGTTCGGCCTTGTGGTAGCGGTCCACGATCCACTGGCCGCGCACCATCAGCTCGCCCTGCGCCACGCCGTCCCGGGGCAGGCGGGTGCCGTTTTCGTCCACCAGCTTGAGCTCGATGCCGAACACCGACTTGCCCTGCTTGGCGACCAGCGCGTGGCGGTCCTCGGGCGGCAGTTCGGCATCGGCAGCGCCCAGCACGCTCATGGTGGCAATCGCCGTGGTCTCGGTCATGCCCCAGCCGTGGCGCACCTCCACGTCGTACTCGTCGTTGAACTTGGCGATCAGCGCCTTGGGCATGGCCGAGCCGCCCACGCCCGTGCGCCGCATGGTGGTAAACCGCAGCTGGTGCTGCTCCACGTGCTGGATCAGACCCATCCAGATGGTTGGCACGCCCGCACTGACGGTGACACGCTCGGTTTCCATCAGCTCGTACAGACTGGCGGCATCCAGGCGCGGGCCGGGCAGCACCAGCTTGGCGCCGCCGATCAGGGCCGCATAGGGCAGACACCAGGCGTTGATGTGGAACATGGGCACCACGGGCAGGATGGTCTCACGCGCGCTGATGCTGAGCACACCCGGCATGCAGGCCGACAGGGCACTGAGCGCCAGCGCCCGGTGCGAATACAGCACGCCCTTGGGGTTGCCGGTGGTGCCCGAGGTGTAGCACAGCGCTGCGCCGGTCTTTTCATCACATTCGGGCCACTCAAAGCGGTCATGCTGGCCGGCCACCAGTGTCTCGTAGGCCTCGACCCCGGGCACCCCTTGCAGGTCGATGCTGCCCAGCGTGTCGGCATCACACAGCGCCACCCAGTGCCGTACGCGGGGGCACGACGCCGCGATGGCGCGCACCAGCGGCGCAAAGCTGGTGTCAAACAGCACCACCTCGTCGTCGGCGTGGTTGACGATGTAGGCCAGCTGCTCGGGGTGCAGGCGCGGGTTGCAGGTGTGCATGACCATGCCGCTGCCGGACACGGCGTAGTACGCCTCCAGGTGGCGGTGGTTGTTCCAGGCCAGCGACCCCACCACGCTGCCAGGGCGCAGGCCCAGCGCCTGCAGTGCGTTGGCCAGCTGCCGGGCGCGCCGGGCCATGTCGGCAAAGCGGTAGCGGTGCAGGCTGCCATTGGTGTCGCGCGAGACGATCTGCTGGTCGCCGTACTGGTTCTCACCGTGCTCGAGGATGGCCGAGACTAGTAACGGCCGATCCATCATGCTGCCGGGCTGCTGCATTGCTGTCGTCTCCTTGTGGTGTGCGCGGTGCTGCATCGCGGCATCCGTGGGATGCCGGTGCAGAGCCCTCTTTGCCGGGGCTGGCGCATCGTCGCAAACAACGCGGGGCGTGCTTGTCTTCTACGTGACTGGAGAGCGCAGCACCGCCGTGGTGCACGGACTGGTCACAGGCCCAGCGCTGTGAAAAGACCGTCCACGCGCGCCTGTACGGCGGCGTCCATGGCCATGGGCCGTCCCCATTCGCGCTGGGTCTCCCCCGGCCACTTGTTCGTGGCATCCATCCCCATCTTGCTGCCCAAGCCGCTCACGGGCGAGGCGAAGTCCAGGTAGTCGATGGGTGTGTGCTCCACCAGCAGGGTGTCGCGCGCCGGGTCCATGCGGGTGGTGATGGCCCAGATCACGTCTTTCCAGTCGCGCACATCCACATCGGCATCGACCACCACGATGAACTTGGTGTACATGAACTGGCGCAGATGACTCCACACGCCCATCATCACGCGGCGCGCTTGGCCGGCGTAGGCCTTGCGGATGCTGACCACCGCCATGCGGTAACTGCAGCCTTCGGGCGGCAGGTAGAAATCCACGATCTCGGGGAACTGCTTTTGCAGCAGGGGGATGAACAGCTCGTTCATCGCCAGGCCCAGCACGGCGGGCTCGTCGGGCGGCTTGCCGGTGTAGGTGCTGTGGTAGATCGCGTCCTTGCGCAGGGTGATGCGGTCCACGGTGAGGACGGGGAACTCGGCGCATTCGTTGTAGTAGCCGGTGTGGTCGCCATACGGCCCTTCCAGCGCATGCTGCCAGCCGCTCGGATGCTGAGCGTCGGGCTGGATATGGCCTTCGAGCACGATCTCGGCGGTGGCGGGCACCGAGAGGGGCACGCCCAAAGCGGGCGTGACTTCGGTGCGTGCGCCGCGCAGCAGGCCTGCGAACTGGTACTCGCTCAACGCATCGGGCACGGGCGTGACGGCGCCCAGCAGCGTGGCCGGGTCGGCCCCCAGCGCCACGGCCACGGGGTAGGGCTGGCCGGGGTGGGCGGCGCAGTGGTCGGCAAAGTCCAGCGCCCCGCCCCTGTGGGCCAGCCAGCGCACGATGAGCTGGTTGCGCGAGAGCACCTGCTGGCGGTAGATGCCCAGGTTCTGCCGCGCCTTGCGCGGGCCGCGCGTGATGGTCAGGCCCCAGGTGATGAGCGGTGCCACGTCGCCGGGCCAGCAGTGCTGCACGGGCAGGCGGGCCAGATCGACATCCGGCCCCTCCCACACCTCCTGCTGGCAGGGTGCGCCGCGCGCCACGGTGTGCGGCGCCATGTTCCACAGGGTCTTGAGCAGCTGGCCCATGCCCAGCATGTCCTTGAAACCTTTGGGGGCCTCGGGCTCCTTGAGGGTGGCAAGCAATTCGCCCAGCGCGCGCACGCCGCGCAGGTCGGCCACGCCCATGGCGCGGGCCACGCGGGCGGTGGTGCCGAACAGGTTGGTGAGCACCGGCATGCGGTGGCCCGTGGGCTGCTCGAACAGCAGCGCTGGCCCTCCGGCGCGCAGTACACGGTCGCTCAGCGCGGTCATCTCCAGGTGGGGCGAAACCGGCTCCGCCACGCGGCGCAGGTCGCCCGTGGCTTCGAGCTGGGCCATGAAGTCGCGCAGGTCGCGGTAGGCCATATCAGTACCAAAAAATATGAATCAAAAAGGCCGTTTGCGCGCGTCCATCATGCGCAAACAGCTATCAATACAATAGCAATCAATCCAATCCCTGCCAGCGGGGCGCCAAGCTGTGCTCCACGCCGATGAGGTCCAGCACACGTGCCACGCTGGTGTCCACCACCTCGCCCACGGTCTGTGGGCGCAGGTAGAAGGCGGGCAGCGGCGGGCAGACGATGCCGCCCATCTCGGTCAAGGCCACCATGTTGCGCAGGTGGGTGAGGTGCAGGGGCGACTCGCGCACCATCAGCACCAGGCGGCGGCGCTCCTTGAGCGCCACGTCGGCCGCGCGCGTGAGCAGGTTGTCGG
This sequence comes from Acidovorax sp. Q11, assembly GCF_054950075.1. Taxonomy (NCBI): domain Bacteria; kingdom Pseudomonadati; phylum Pseudomonadota; class Betaproteobacteria; order Burkholderiales; family Comamonadaceae; genus Acidovorax; species Acidovorax sp. Q11. The sequence goes on from NZ_JBUDZG010000001.1 coordinate 346,105, forward strand.
CCAGCCCGTGCGCAATGGCAGCCAGCGTGCGCATGGAGCAGGGCGCGACCACCATGGCATGGCACTGGAACGAACCGCTGGCGATGGCTGCGCCCACGTTGGCCACGTCGTGCACACGGTGCGCCAGCGCTTCCACCGCAGGGCGGTCCATGTCCAGCTCGTGCTGCAGGTTGCGCCAGCCCGCATCCGAGACGACCAGGTGCGTCTCGATGCCGCTTTGGCCCTGCAGCACCTGCAGCAGGCGCGCGCCATACACGGCGCCGCTGGCGCCGGAGATGCCCACGATGATGCGGCGCAAGGTGGTGGGCTCAGCCATGGGAGGCCTCCACCACAGTGGGGCGCTGCAAGGTCTGCGCCTGCTGATCGGTCTCCACCTGCTCCAGCACCAGCGCGGCCTGCACGGGGTCGAAGTCTTCGTGCGCGCGCTTTTTCACGCCGTACTGTTGCAGCTGGTAGTGCCGGTCGGCCGCAATGCCGTGGCGCGCGAGCGTGCTCTTCACACACACCAGCGGACAGCCATCGAGGGCGATGATGGGGCGACCCGAGCGCAGGGTTTTCATCAGGTGGGGCACGTCGCCGCCCACCCCGGCGATGCACGACATCTCGGCCACGCCGCGCCGGTCGAGCTGCAGCGCCACGTGATTGGCCAGCTGCGCGGCGCTGGAGCAGCCGGAGCAGGAGTACACCAGCGGATGGTTGGTGTGGTGGGGGTGGTCGCTCATGGCTGCGGCCCCTTGCCAACGCGCCGAGCCATTGCGCCCAGAACCGCGCGCGGGGCCAGCCTGCGCAGCGCGCCACCGGGCTGCAGCCACTGGCGCGGGTCGAGCACGGGGGTATCCAGCGCATCCAGCGCGTTCTTCACGGCCAGGCCCAGTTCGGTGTCGCCCTCCATGGCCAGGCGGCGGCAGAAGAACAGGGTGTCGGGGTCCTGCTTGCGCTGGGCCAGCCACAAAAAATCCTGCGCGCTGGCGCGAATGGTGAGGTCCGGTGTGGACACACCGCTGCGGCCCAGGGGCGCAAACCGCTGCCCGTCCCAGCCAAAGTCGAATGCCACGCGCGCATCACGCACGGCAATGCACAGGCGCCGCCCACGCAGCAGGGCCAGCACATCGGCAGGCAGGTGTGGGGCCAGCACCAGGTTGAGCCCGGTGGCCAGCGCTGCCGAACCCGGCCAGGCAGGCAGGCGCGACAACACGGCGCCCACCGGGGCAGGCAGGGTGAAGGGCTGCGCGGTGGCAGCGGACGTTGGGACGGTGAACGGGGGGCTTTCTGCAGGCATGGAGAGAGGTTCTTTGGGGTGGTGCGTGTGCTCTGGGGCCTCAGGCGACGTAGCACAGCACGGTGGTGAAGTGGCAGGCGCTGCCCGCCAGCACAAACAGATGCCACAGCCCGTGGCCGTGGGGAATGCGGTGGTCGGCCGCGTAGAAGACCACGCCCAGTGTGTAGGCCGCGCCACCGGCGGCCAGCCAAGCAAAACCGGCGGGCGAGAGTGCGCGCCACAGCGGCACCACAGCCACCAGCGCGAGCCAGCCCATGGCCACGTACAGCACCAGCGACAAGATGCGCGCGCCGCGCGCGAGCCAGATCTCCTGCACCACGCCCAGCGCTGCGAGCCCCCACACCACGCCCAGTAGCGACCAGCCCCACGCGCCGCGCAGCGACACCAGCGCAAACGGCGTGTAGCTGCCTGCAATCAGCAGGTAGATGCTGCAGTGGTCGAGTTTTTGCAGCACCGCCTTGGGTTTACGCGCACGCACGCTGTGGTACGCGGTGGAGGCCGCATACAGCAGCACCAGCATGGCGCCGTAGATGCTGAAGCTCACGATCTTCCACGGGTCGCCCAGGCGCGTGGCCAGCACCACCAGCACAGCGGTGCCGGTGGCGGCCAGGGCGGCGCCCACCAGATGGGTGAGGCTGTTGAGACGTTCGCCGGGGTACATGGCTGGGCCTACGCTGCGGCCTGGTCGGACGCGGGCTGCTGGCGCACGGGCGGGGGCGCCACACGCCCCTGCTCCAGCCCGGGGCGGCCGTCCCAGAAGCCGTTGCAGGGCGCGTCGGGCAGCAGGGGTTCGGCCTGCTGGGCGCAGCGTGCAGCCAGGGCGGCATTGGCCGCGTCGTGGCGGGCGGCGTCGAACAGCGCCACCACCTCGGGCATGTGCCGGGCCTGGGGCGACAGGCGCACCAGGTCCACGCCCAGCGCGGCCATCTGTGGCAGCGCGTGCAGCAGTTGGTACACACGGGCCGATTGCGTCTGGATGCCGTTGAGCACCAGAAAACCTTCGCCGTCGCGCGTGCGCAGCGGCAGGCCATCCGGGTGGCTCTGGCAGACAAAGCCGCAGTCGTCCTTGGGCCGGTTGGCGTGGCGCGCTGTGAAGCAGCGGGCCGAGTAGGCTAGCGGCAGGCGCCCATGTGCAAACACCTCTGTCTGCAGCCCGGCGGGCCGCGCGGCCTGGATGCGCGCCAGGTCGGCCTGGGGCATCTCCACCGGCATCACCCAGCGTGTGGCGCCCAGGCGTGCGACCCAGTCCACGGCACGCGGGTGGTAAAGGTTCAGGTGTGGCCCAGCCACAAAGGGCTGCCCGGCCTGGTGCAGGCAGTGCACAGCGCCCATGTCGTTGGCCTCCACCACAAACCCCGCGCCGTTGGCCACGAGCTTGTGCATGGTGCCCACGTCGGCCGTGGATTCGAGCAGCACCTGGGTGGACAGCACCACCTGCTTGCCCGCCGCGCGCAGCATCTCGCCCAGCGCCAGCCAGTCGGCCAGGCGCAGTTCGTGGCGGCGCGAGCACACCGTCTCGCCCAGGTACACCACATCGAGCGGCGTGCCCGCCAGGGTGTCGTAGAAGTCAAACACCTGGCTGCGCGGCCAGTAGTACTGCAGGGGGCCCAGGGCCAGCTTCATCATGGTGGTCTCCGTTGCTCGTCGTGGTGTTGTCGTGTTGCGCGCCGCCCTGCTACTTCCAGGGGCGGTGGTACGCCCCCAGCGTGTGCTGCTGGCCTTCAGCCACCTGGTCGAGCTGGGCCATCCAGTGCGTGCGGGGGCGAAAGCGCTGCGGCTGGGCCATGCATTCATCGATGGCGGCGCGCCACACCTGCGTGACCTGGGCCACATAGGCGGGGCTGCGCTGGCGCCCTTCGATCTTGACGGCGCGCACGCCCATCTGCACCAGCTGGGGCAGCAGCTCCAGCGTGTTCAGGCTGGTGGGTTCCTCCAGCGCGTAGTAGCCCTGGTCGTCCTCCACGTCAAAGCGGCCCTTGCACAGCGTGGGGTAGCCCGCCTTTTCGCCGGGCGCAAAGCGGTCGATCAGCACACCGCCCAGGCGCGACTCCATGCCACCCTCTGTCTCCTGCCAGCGCACGGCCTTCGGGGGCGAGCACACGCCGTGGGTGTTGGGCGATTCGCCCGTGGCGTACGACGACAGCGCGCAGCGCCCTTCCACCATCACACACAGGCTGCCAAAGCCGAAGACCTCGATCTCGACCTCGGTGCGTTCGATCACCTGGCGCACCTGCGGCAGCGACAGCACGCGCGGCAACACAGCCCGCACGATGCCGAACTGCGCGCGGTAGAAGTTGATGGCGTCGTGGTTGGTGGCCGAGCCCTGCACCGACAGGTGCAGCCGCAGCCGGGGGTGGTGCTGCACCGCGTGCTGCATGAGGCCAGGGTCGGCCAGGATCACGGCGTCCACGCCCAGGTCCACCGCCTGGTCCAGCGCGCTGAGCCAGGGGGCCTCGCGCCCGGCCTGCGGGTAGGTGTTGAGCGCCATGAACACTTTGGCGCCGCGCGCGTGGGCATAGGCAATGCCCTGCGCGATGGCGGCGGCGTCGAAGTTGAGCCCGGCAAAGTTGCGCGCATTGGTGGCATCGCGCAGGCCCAGGTACACGCAGCTGGCGCCATGGTCCACAGCGGCCTTGAGGGCGGGCAGGCTGCCGGCGGGGCAGACCAGCTCGGGCGCGCTGTGTGCTGCCTGCGGGGCAGGGGCTTCGGCAAAAGAAGATACGGTCACGGAATCCATCGCGGTCCATCGTCCAAACAGGCCCGCACGGTACGGTGGCCCGGCAGCGCAGCCGCTGATCCCGATCAAAGCGGGCGCACAATGGCGGAGTTTTTTGGTCGGAATTGACCCATGTCCGCTCCCCGGCTTGACCCACTTCAAGCAAGAGCCAGTTCAAAGCCCTGACGCACCTCAACCCATGAACCGCAACCTCTGGCTGCTGGCCCTGTGCCAAGGCCTGTTTCTCACCAACAACGTCGTCTTCATCGCCATCAACGGGCTGGTGGGCCTGCAGCTGGCCCCTTTTGGCTGGATGGCCACGCTGCCGGTGATGGGATATGTGGTGGGCGGGGCACTGTCCACTCCGCTGGTAGCGCACAGCCAGGCGCGGTGGGGGCGCAAGGTGTCGTTCCAGATCGGGCTGGCCGTGGCAGCGGTATCGGCTGCCCTGTGTGCCTGGGCGGCGTTCAGCGCCAGCTTCTGGCTGCTGTGCACCGCCACGGTGGTGGCGGGCTACTACAGCGCCAACGGCGGTCTGTACCGCTTTGCCGCAGCCGAACTGGCCAAGCCGGACTACCGTGAAAAGGCCGTATCGCTGGTGCTGGCCGGTGGCCTGCTGGGCGCCGTGGCGGGCCCCAACCTGGCCAGCGCCACGCGCACGCTGTTCCCGGTGCCGTTTGCGGGCGCCTACATCGCGCTGATCGGCGTGGCACTGCTGTCCATGCTGTGCATGTCGGCCATCCGCTTCGAGGCGCAACCCGTGGTGCTCAACGCGGCGGGCCAGCGCGAGCCAGGCCGCCCCCTCTCTGTACTGATGCGCCAGCCTGCCTTCGTCGTGGCCATTGTGGGCGCCGCGCTGGGCTATGGCGTGATGAACCTGCTGATGGCGGCCACGCCGCTGGCCATGCAGGTGTGTGGCTTTGACTTCGACGCCTCGGCGCTGGTGCTGGAGTGGCATGTGATCGGCATGTTCGCGCCCGGCTTTGTCACCGGCCACCTCATCAAGCGTTTCGGCGTGTTGCCCATCATGGGCACGGGGGTGTTGCTCAACTTCGCCTGCGTGGCCGTGGCGCTGATGGGCCTGGAGCTGCACCACTTCGGCATTGCGCTGTTCTTCCTCGGCGTGGGCTGGAACTTCCTGTTCACAGGCTCCACCACGCTGGCGATGACGGCCTACCGCCCGGAAGAGAAAGACCGCGCCCAGGCAGCCATCAACTTCTGCGTGTACGCCACGCTGGCGCTGAGTGCGTTTTCATCCGGCGTGCTGGTCACCACGCAGGGCTGGACGCTGCTCAACGCCGGGTCGCTGGTGCCCATCACCCTCACCGGGCTGGCACTGCTATGGTTGGCGCTGCAGCGCCGCCGCGCTACGGCGGTGTAGTGCCTCCACGTGCAGCCGCCACCTCGGCCTGCAGCCACTGCGTGAAGGCGGCCACCATGGGGTCGGGCTCACGCGCGGGCGGCATGAAAAGGCTGTAGCCCCGGGTGCCCGTGTCGGCATGCGGGTGGGCCAGGGCCAGCGCGCCCGCGTCCAGCTCGCGCTGCACAAAATACTGCGGCACCAGGCCTAGCCCCAAGTCGGCGCGCACGGCCTCCACCAGCATCGAGAACAGGTCGAAGCGGTGGCCGCCCAGCCGGTGATCGGGCACGCGGGTGATGCCTGCGCGCGCAAACCAGTCGTCCCACGCGCCCAGGCGCGAGCTGAGCTGCAGCAGCGGCACGGCGCGGAAATCGCCGCGCGCCATGGCGCGCCGGTGGCGGGACTGCGGCGCACACACGGCCACGCAGACCTCGCGCATCAGCGGCGTGGGCTGCACGCCTGGCCAGGGGGCGTCGTCGTATTGCACGGCCACATCAAACGGAATTTCTGCCATGTAGATCTGCGTGGGGTAGACCTGCAGGTGCAGGCTGCAGCCTGTCTGCTCGGCTACAAAGGCAGGCAGGCGCGGCAGCAGCCAGCGCTCGGCGAACACGGGCACGCAGCCCACCAGCAGGCGTGTGCCGTCGGGCCGCTGGGCCATGGCTTCGAGCGTGTGGTTCTGCAGCCGCAGCAGGTCCCCCACCACCTGGCTGTGGTAACGCCGCCCGGCGGGCGTGAGGCGCGAGCCGCGCGCGCTGCGCTCGAACAGCAGCACGCCCAGCTGGGCCTCCAGGTGGCGGATCTGCTGGCTGACGGCGCTGTGCGTGATGCACAGCTCTTCGGCCGCCTGGCTCACGCTGTGGTGGCGGGCCACGGCCTCGAAGGCCAGGAGGGCGCGGGTGCTGGGGATGTGGCGGTGCATGGAATGGGCAGGCAAAGCGAGGGGTGTAAGAAAAACTGTCAGCCCGCCAAATTAAAGCAAAGCGGGCGCGGCGCGCTCGCGCGACGATGCGGGGACATGCAAGCTCCGCGCCCACACACAGCGGGGCACTGCCCCTTTCCTTTGCTTTCTTCCCTCTTGTTTCATGACTACCCCATCCTCCCGCCGCCGTCCCCACGCCACCCACGCGCTGTGCGCCATCGCGCTGGCCGCTGCCACCTGGGCGGCGCCCGCCGCCGCACAAAGCGCCGTGGCCTCGGCGCCCGAGCAGCTCAGCCCTGCCGTTGAAACCGCGTTCACGCGCCTGCTGGCTTCGCCCCGCATCACGCAGCTGGTGGACGCGGTGCGCGCCGACCACACCCGCTCCATCGACGACCTGAAGATGCTCACCGAGATCGAGGCGCCACCTTTCAAGGAACAAAAGCGGGCCGAAGCCTTCCTGGCGCGTCTGCAGGCACTGGGCCTGACCCAGGCCCGCATCGACGCCGAAGGCAATGTGGTGGGCCTGCGCAAGGGCACGGGCAAGGGGCCCAAGCTGGTGATCTCGGCCCACCTGGACACCGTGTTCCCTGCGGGCACCGACGTGAAGGTGAAGGAGCAGGACGGCAAGCTCATGGCACCCGGCATTTCGGACAACACCCGCAGCCTGGCCGTGCTGCTGTCGTGGCTCAAGGTGCTCAACGAGCAGAAGATCGAGACCGTGGGTGACCTGCTGTTTGTGGGCAATGTGGGCGAGGAAGAGCTGGGCAACCTGCGCGGCATGAAGCACCTGTTTGCCGAACACCGCGACATCGACGGCATGGTGGCGCTGGAGCCTGCGGCCGACGGCAACATCTTGGTGCTGGGCACGGGCAGCCACCGCTACGAGGTCACCTTCAAAGGCCCGGGCGGCCATAGCTACGCCGCGTTTGGCCGCGTGCCCAGCGCCATCCATGGCATGGGCCGCGCCATTGCCAAGATCGCCGACATCAAGACGCCCAGCTACCCCAAGACCACCTTCACCGTGGGCACGGTGGGCGGCGGCACCTCGGTGAACACCATTGCGCCCGATGCGCGCATGGCGGTGGACATCCGCTCGGACGCGATGGCGCCGCTGCTGGAGACCGAAAAGAAGATCCTTGCCGCCATCGACGAGGCCGTGGCCGAAGAAAACCAGCGCTGGGGCGTGCAGTCGCTCAGCGTGTCGCACAAGCTGATCGGCGACCGCCCGGGCGGTCAGACCGCTTCGGACGCCCTCATCGTGCAGGCCGCCGTGCGCGCCAACCGCGCCCATGGCCGCAAGGCGACCCTGGGCGGGGCCAGCACCGACGCCAACGTGCCCATGTCGCTGGGCATCCCGGCCATCGTGATGGGCGGCGGCGGCAAGACGGGCGGCTTCCATGCGCTGTCGGAGTGGATCGACCTGACCGACGCCTGGCAGGGCGCGCAGACCTCGCTGATCACCGTGCTGGGCCTGGTGGGTGTGCAGGGGGTGAGCGAGCCGCTGCTGGAGAAGCAGCCCACGCGCAGCAAGTAGCCGTCGCGGCATCGGGCCCCAGCGGATACCACCGGGCGGCCGTGCGCGAGACCGTGCTGACGCCCCATGAATTCACCATTGTTAACAGTGGGGCCAAGGCCCGGCTGCATACCATCGGTGGTTTGGGGGCCGGATGCAGTGCGCGGTGTGCATTGGCATGGGGCCCATCTTGTTTTATCCCTTCCGCAGGAGATCACCATGGGCTTGCTCGATTCCGTCTTGGGTGCCGTCATCAACAACGCGTCGCAGGGCGGCGCACAGGCCTCGGCGGGCGGCGCGGCCGGCGGGCTGGGCGGCCTGCTGGGCCTGGCGGCGCAGAACCCGCAACTCATCCAGGCCGTGATGTCCCTGATCAGCAACGACGGCCCGGTGGGCGGGCTGCCGGGCCTGATGGCCAAGTTCCAGCAGGCGGGGCTGGGCAATGTGATTGCCTCGTGGCTGAGCGCCGGGCCCAACCAGGCGATCTCGGGCGAGCAGCTGTCGCAGGTGCTGGGCAGCGGGCCGCTGTCACAGATCGCCGCGCAGCTGGGTGTGGGCAGCGGCGCCGCAGCAGGCCAGCTGGCCCAGGTGCTGCCGGGCCTGGTGGACCAGCTCAGCCCGCAAGGCCATGCGCCGCAGGGCGGGTTTGGCAATGCCAATGACCTGTTCGGGATGCTGGGCGGGTTGCTTCAAAAATAATAGCTTCCAGCGCTTTCTGGACGCGCGCAGAAGGCCTTTTTCTCTTGTATTTTTTGGCTACCAGACCACTAGACCGCTAGCCCCCCGGGCAGCGCCGCACCAGCCACTGGCGCAGCAGGTCGAACACGGGCCCGGCCAGCTCGGGGCTTTCGTTGAACAGTTCGTGGTACAGCGGCTCGAAGCAGTGCGACTGCACCAGGGCCGGGGGCGCAGCGGCGGCAAAGGCGCGGCTGCCTGCGGGGTTCACCAGTTTGTCACCGCCTGCCCAGATCAGCAGCGTGGGCACGCTCCAGTGCGCAGCGCGCGCCACGGTGGCGGGGCCGCCATCGGCGATGAAGCGGGCCAGGCGTGCGCTGATGCGGTCGTGGCAGAGCGGGTCGGCCAGGTAAGCGGCGGGCACCGCCGGGTCGTGCGAGAGGTACTGCGCATCAAGCCCGTTGCCCACGCGCAGGTTGGGCGCCACGCGCGGCAGCGTGGCCAGCAGCAGTTTTTGTACGGCGTTGAGGCCCGGGTCCAGTGCGGGGGATGACAGCACCAGCGCATCGACAGGCCGCAGGTGCATGGCCACAAACCGCGCGGCGACCAGGCCACCCATGCTGTGGCCCAGCAGCACCAGGGGCTGGCCTTGCGGCATGCGCGCTCGGGTGGCGTCCACCAGGTCGGCCAGGTCGTCGAGCAGACGCAGGTCGCTGGTCAGGCCGCCACGTAGCCCGGCGGATTCGCCATGGCCGTAATGGTCGTAGCCACGCACGGCAAACCCCCAGTCGTTCAGCCTGCGCGCCACATGGTCGTAGCGGCCCACATGCTCGCCCAGGCCGTGCACCAGCAGCACGGTGCCCCGGCAGGGTTCGCCCTCGGGCAGGGGCCAGTCCTGCACGGCCAGGTTCTCGCCGTCGCTGGCGGTGAAGGAGGTCAGGGTCGAGGGGGTCAGTTCGTCAGCGTTCATGGGCAGCGGGGCTGTCAGGGGGATGGCACGCAGCATACCCGGCAGGCTTCAAAAGCCCAACGCAAAAAAAGGGGCTGCATAGACTGCAGCCCCTCAGCGACAGCGCGAGACCCGGGTCAGGCGACCGGGGTGGCGGCCGCAGCCTGGTGCTGCGCCATGCCCGCAATCACTTGCGCCACGGCAGCGGTGAGCTTCTTGGCATAGGGCACATGCAAAAACTCGTTGGGACCGTGTGCGTTGCTCTTGGGGCCCAGCACGCCGCAGACCATCATCTGCGCGGTGGGGAAGCCTTCGCTGAGCATGTTCATGAGCGGGATGGTGCCGCCCTGGCCGATGTAGCCGCAGGGTGCGCCAAAGTGCGCCTGCGATGCGTCGTTCAGCGCCTGCTCGAACCAGGGCGTGGTGCTGGGCGCGTTCCAGCCCGTGGCGCCGCTGGTGCCCTGGAAGGTGACCTTGGCCTGGTAGGGCGCGTTGTCTTCGAGCAGGGCTTTCAGCTCCTGCACGGCCTGACCAGCGTCCACCAAGGGCGGCAGGCGCAGGCTGAGCTTGAAGGCGGTGTAGGGGCGCAGCACATTGCCTGCGTCCTGCAGCGCCGGGAAGCCCTCGGCGCCGGTCACGCTGAGCGTGGGCTCCCAGGTGCGCTTGAGCAGGGCCTGCAGCGGGTCGGTGGTGGTGGGCAGTGCAAACGTGGTGGAGCCGCCGCAGTCGTAGTGCGCCCAGGGGAAACGCTTGTACACCTCTTCGCCCAGGATGGCGGCCGTGGCGCGGGCCTGGCCCAGGCGGTCGGCGGGCACCTCGCAGTGGAAACTGGCGGGCAACAGGCGGCCGGTCTTGCTGTCTTCGAGGCGGTCCAGCACCTGGCGCATGATTCGGAACGAAGAGGGCACCAGGCCCGAGGCATCGCCCGAGTGGATGCCTTCGGTCAGGATCTCGACCTTGAGCGTGCCGGTGGCCATGCCGCGCAGGCTGGTGGTGAGCCACAACTGGTCGTAGTTGCCTGCGCCCGAATCCAGGCACACCACCAGCGCCACGTTGCCCATGCGGGGCTTAAGGGCTTCGATGTAGGGCAGCAGGTCGCGCGAGCCGCTTTCCTCGCAGGTTTCGATGAGACCGACGATGCGGGGGTGGGGCACGTTCTGGCGCTTGAGCTCCTGCACGGCCGCGATGCTGGCGTAGACCGCGTAGCCGTCGTCGGCACCGCCGCGGCCATAGAGCTTGCCGTCCTCGTACTTGGGCGTCCAGGGGCCCAGGTCGTTGCGCCAGCCGCTGAACTCGGGCTGCTTGTCGAGGTGTCCGTACATGAGCACGGTGTCGGTGGCGCCGGCCTGGGTGGCGTCGATTTCAAAGAACAGCACGGGGGTGCGGCCTTCGAGGCGCACCACTTCGAGCTTCAGGCCTTCGACCTTTTGCGACTCGACCCACGCGGCGGCGTTGCGCACCACGGTGTCGAGCAGGCCCTGCGCTGCCCAGTCGGGCGAGAACATGGGGGACTTGGCGGGGATGGCGATGTAGTCAGTGAGCTGGCCCAGGATGTCGTTGTCCCAGGCCTGGCTGACCCGTTCGAGGGCCAAGGCGGGTTGCAGGGCGTGGGGGGGGACTCGGGCGTTCATGGACAGCTCTCCTGGATGGGGGGGATGGGAGCCTGGGGGCGGTTTCGTGCGGGTCGCGCCGAGACAGCCAGCAGGTTCTTGTGGACCAAAACCAGCATTCCAACACAAGCCCTGCGCACACGCCACCGAGGGTCGCTAAACACCTGCAAAGGACTCTGCTGCGCCGCAGCATGAACCCTGCATCAAGAGGAGACAGGCTGGTGTTTGGGTCCGCTCAATACCGGGAGACAGGGTGGGTGTCGGGGTTGTCCAGGGCGGCGCGCTGCGCGGACGGGCGCCGCAGGCCCGTGGCCACCTCCACGCGGTTGCGGCCGTTCTCCTTGGCCTGGTAGAGCGCGCGGTCGGCAGCGGCGATCAGCATGTCCCAGCTGTCGCCCGACTCCAGGCGGCCGCCGAACACGCCAATGCTCACGGTGACGGCAATCTGGGTGCCGTCGGGCTCCGTACGGGTTTCGCTGCCCCCTTCGGGCCCGCCAATGCGGCAACGCGACTCGGCCACCGCGCGGCACAGTTCGCGCGCCAGCTGTTCGGCGCCCAGCAGCGTGGTGTCGGGCAGCACCACCATGAACTCCTCACCGCCATAGCGCCCCACCAGATCCTGCGCGCGCACGCGGCCACGCAGCACCTGAACCACATGGCACAGCACCTGGTCGCCGACCGGATGGCCATAGCGGTCGTTGACGTGCTTGAAGTGGTCGATGTCCACCATCATGAGTGCGATGGGCTCGCGCGTGCGCACAGCGCGCGAGACATCGCGGTCCAGCGCCGAGATCAGCGAGCGGCGGTTGGCCACGCCGGTGAGCGGGTCGATGGCGGCCATGATGCGGTTGTTCTCGTCGGCACGGTCGCGCGCCATGAACACAAAACCCATGGAGCTGATGAGCACCACCGAGAAGGTGGCCAGAAAGGTGAGCGTCTGCAGCGCGCTGGCCTGCAGGATGCCGGACGCCACGGCCGTGCTGCTCAAGGCCAGCAGGGCGCGGCCGCTGAGCACCACCGCCTCCAGCCCCAGCCCCGCCACCAGCAGCCACTGCCCGCGCCCCACCGTGGCATCGCGGCGCTCCAGCGCCGTGGCCAGGGCCCACACGGCCTGCAGGCTGATCACCAGGCCCACAAAACTCACACGGGCCGCAAAGTTGTCGATGAAGGCGATCACAAGGCAGGTGACCAGTGCCGGGGGCACCAGCAGCAACACCCACCCGGCCGGGCGGCCCTGGAACTGCCGTATCGCCGCGATCATGCCGGCAAACACGCAGGACAGCAGCAGATTGCCCAGCACCACCGACAGCAGGTCGGGCACCAGGCCCCGCAGCATGACGAGGCCGTGCCCGATGGCGTTGACCAGCAGGGCCGCCGCCCAGCGCCCCAGGCCATCGCGCCGGCGCCCCCAGCCCACCACCGCCATGGAGGCCGCCATCATCAGCGAGCTGACAATGATCATTGCCAGCATGGTGGGAACGTGGGCAGCCATGGAGCGCGGGGGGCCTGTGGGACGGGTGGTGGGTCAACCCAGCATAAACCAAGCGGCGCGGCGCGCGAAACACCAATGTGCCCCCCCCCCGGCGCCCCGGCGGCGAGCTGGCGCCGGTCTCCCTTTTCGCCCCCCGGGGGTTGAGGGCACGGTTCAGTGCAGCTGCGCGGGTTCACCCCGGCGGCGGCCCCCAGTGAGGGCACTGCCCGGCGCCCGCAGGGCCGGGCCGGGGCCGCTGCCGGCCTGCGGCGCGGCCAGGGTCGGCAGGTCCTCATGCCCGTCGCCCGCGCCGGGCCGCAGCTTGAACACCTGCACTGCACCCGCCAGGCGCGTGGCCTGCTCGCGCAGGCTTTGCGCGGCGGCGGCCGACTGCTCCACCAGCGCGGCGTTTTGCTGGGTCATCTGATCGAGCTGGTTCACGGCGGTGTTGACCTGGCCGATGCCGTCCGACTGCTCGCCCGAGGCCGCCGTGATCTCGCCAATGATGTCGCCCACGCGTTTGACCGAGCCCACGATCTCGTCCATGGTGCTGCCCGCGTTCTGCACCAGGCGCGCACCGGATTCCACCCGCTCCACCGAGGCGCCGATGAGCGCCTTGATCTCGCGCGCCGCCTCGGCGCTGCGCCCGGCGAGGTTGCGAACCTCGCTGGCCACCACGGCAAAGCCCCGGCCCTGCTCGCCCGCGCGGGCGGCTTCCACCGCCGCGTTGAGCGCGAGGATGTTGGTCTGGAAGGCAATCGAATCGATAACACCGATGATGTCGGCAATCTTGCGCGAGCTCTGGTTGATGTCGCCCATGGTGGTGACCACCTCGCCCACCACCTGGCCGCCGCGTGCGGCCACCTCGGCGGCGGTGCTGGCCAGCTGGTTGGCCTGGCGCGCGGCGTCGGCCGACTGGCGCACCGTGGCCGTGAGCTGGTCCATGCTCTGCGCCGTCTGCGCCAGGCTGCTGGCCGTGGCTTCGGTGCGGGCCGACAGGTCCTGGTTGCCGCTGGCGATCTCGGCGCTGGCGGTGGTGATGCTGTCCACCGCCGTGCGCACCTGCTGCAGCATCTGCGTGTAGCGCTGGCGCATGCCTTCGACCTCCTGCACCAGCGCACCGATCTCGTCGCGCCGCGTGGTGCGGAAGGCCTCGGTCAGATCGCCCTGCGCCACCAGCGTGATGGCCTGGGTCAGGTCCTGCAGCGGGCGGCTCACGCCCCGGCGCAGCATCAGGAACAGGCCAATGGCCAGCAGCACCACGGCCACGGCCATCAGGCCCCACACGGCCAGCGTCACGCGGCGCTGGCTGGCCATGGCTTCGCCATCCGCCACCTCGGCCACCACCCACCAGCCGCCGCCGGTTTTGCGCACCAGGGCCCAGGGGTCGGTGGCGCCAGCGCCCAGCACGGGGGCGGCTTCGCGCACAAAGCCGTCCTGCGACGCGGCCAGGGCTTCAAAGAAGGGGCGGGCCTGCGGGTAGGCCTCCAGCACGCGCTTGCCGCGTGCCGTGGGGTGGTACACAAACACGGCCTTGTCGAGCGAGGTGCCGGGGTTGATCACGTAGGTGCCGCCGTGCTCGAAGAATTTGGTCTGCGTGACCTGCTTTTGCAGCATGGCGTGGAACACGCTGATGTCGTTGCCGATGAACAGCAGCGCAATCACTTTGCCTGCGGCATCCTTGGCGGGCAGGTAATGGCCCATGTAGGGCTTGCCGCCCGCCACGGTGACGCCGGTGTAGGGCTCGCCTTTGGTGACGGTGGCATAGGCCGGGTCGTCCTTGCCCAGCGGCGTGCCCTGCTGGCGCTCGCCCTTGTCGTTCTTGACCGAGGTGGTGATGCGGATGAAGTCGTCGCCCTTCTTGGCGAACACCGTGGCGATGCCGCCGGTTTCGCTGGCGAATTTATCGACCGAGCCGTAGTCCTCGTTGACCAGCGCACCGTAGCTGCGCAGCTCGCCCGTGGCTTCGTCGAGCTGCATGGTGGCCTCAAAGTAGCGCTGGAAGCCCTTCATGGTGAGCTGCACCAGCTCGCGGTTGGTGTTGTCGGCCGCGTCCAGCGACTGGGCCACGCTCTGCGCCGTGTCGCCCACGCTGGCTACCACCTGCGCGCGGGTGCTGCGCTCGGTCAGCACGGCAATCGCCAGCCCCACCAGCACCAGCACCAGGGCCACCAGCGCAATGGCGGCCAGCGTGACCTGCCGTGCAACGGAACGGTTGTTGGCCAGGGATGCTGCCATGGGGGATGTCTCCTGCGGGTGAATACAAATGCACAAAGCCGACTGGGCCGGTCTGCTCTGAATCTACGGCCAGAGTCTTGTTACATTTATTCACGCATTCCCTTACGCAATTGCGCGGACTGGAGGCGCAGGGCAATTGCGCCTAGGAATCCGCGGCAGACCCCGCCAGCGCGCGATCCCGCCAGCCCAGGCCTTCGGACGTGCCGGCCGCCGGGCGGTATTCACACCCCACCCAGCCGCGGTAGCCGAGCGCGTCCAGCGTCTCGAACAAAAACGGGTAGTGCAGCTCGCCCCGGTCGGGCTCGTGGCGGCCGGGCACGCCCGCGATCTGGACATGCGCCACGCGGCCCGTGGGCAGGTAGCGCTGCAGCTTGGTGGCCACGTCGCCCTCCACGATCTGGCAGTGGTACAGGTCCATCAGCACCTTGAGGTTGTCGGCGCACACGGCATCGAGCAGCTCGTGGGCGTGGTCCTGGCGGTTCAAAAAGTAGCGCGGCACATCGCGCAGGTTGATGGGTTCGATCAAGACCTCGCGCCCGGCGCGTGCGGCCTCGGCGGCCGCCCAGCGTAGGTTGCCCGCACACAGGTCCTTGAGGGATTCGCGCTCCACCCCCGGCGGCACGATGCCCGAAAGCACATGGATGCGGGGGCAGCCCAGCGCCTCGGCATAGCGCAGCGCCGCGTGCACGCCCACGCGGAACTCGGCCTCGCGCCCGGGCAGCGCGGCCGTGCCCCGCGCACCTTGCTCCCAGGCCGTGGCCATGGCGGCGCGGTCGGCGCCACCGGCCGGGGCGTTCATCAGCACCAGCTGCAGGCCGTGGTCCGCCAGCCGCGCGGCCAGCTCGGCGGGTGCGAAGGCGTAGGGGAACTGGCATTCCACCGCCGTGAACCGGTCGCGCGCGGCGGCGGCAAAACGGTCCAGGAAGGGCAGCTCGGGGTACATCAGGCTCAGGTTGGCGGCGAACTGGGGCATGGCAGGCGGGGGCGGGGGGCCCAAGACAACAAGGAACGCAAGGAGAACGCGGCAGCTTATCCTGCACGGCGCGCACGCCCTCGCAACCCGCACCAGAATACAAGCAAAAAAGGCCTTCTACGCGCGATGGATATGCCTTTATAGCTATATATTTAATAGCATCATACTCAACCCACAAAACCCCCGCCCACCATGCGCATCGGAGAACTCGCCCGCCGCACCGGCACCACGCCCAAGGCCATCCGCCTGTACGAGGCACGCGGCCTGATGGGCGCCGTGGCGCGTGCGGGCAGCTACCGCCACTATGGCGAGGCCGATGTGGCGCGTGTGCTGCTGATCCGCCAGGCCCAGGCGCTGGGTTTTCGGCTGGCGGAGCTGGACGGCCTGCCCCACATCGACACCACTGCAGGCTGGGAGCGCATGGCCCAGCTGGTGGCCCAGCGCCGCACCGCCGTGGCGCAGGAGCTGGCCCGCCTGGCCGCGCTGGACGCCCAGCTGGCCGTGCTGGAGGCCGAGCTGCACACCTGCGACACGCTGGCCGTGCCCGCCACGCCCCAGGCCTGCGTGGCGCCCGCCGCACTGGCGGCCCCGGCCCGGCCGCGCACCCCATCACTTTCTATTGACCGGACCGCTTGACTCTGCCCCACGGGGCAAGGTGAGCATGCCTCCATCAACAACTTCTGTGTGATGGAGATTCCGTGGCAAAACAACACATCCTGGTCATCCTGGGCCACCCCGCCGCCGACAGCCTGTGCGCGGGCATGGCGCACGCCTACGCCGAGGGCGCGCGCCAGGCGGGCGCCGACGTGCGCTTTCTGGACCTGGGGCAGCTCGCATTCAACCCGCTGTTCCAGGGCTACGGCGCGGCACAGCCGCTGGAGCCCGACCTGCTGGCCGCGCAGGCCGACATCAGCTGGGCCGACCACCTGGTGTGGGTCTACCCCATCTGGTGGGGCGCCATGCCCGCGCTGCTCAAGGGTTTTATCGACCGCGTGCTCCTGCCGGGCTACGCGTTCAAGTACCGCCAGGGGTCGTCGCTGTGGGACAAGCTGCTGGCCGGCCGATCGGCCGAGCTGCTGGTGACCATGGACTCGCCGCCCTGGTACTTCCGCTGGGTCACGCGCATGCCGGGCCACCACCAGATGAAGAAGGCCATCCTGGAGTTCTGCGGCATCCGGCCCGTGCGGGTGCACAGCTTTGGCCCGGTGCGCAGCGCCAGCACCGAGCGGCTGGCGCAGTGGGTGAACGCCGCGCGCCAGCTGGGCAACCGGCAGGCCCGCCGCGCGCCACCAGACCGCAGCGCGCGGCCTGTGGTGCCGCCCCCGGCTACTGCTTCGGCGACAACGACACCTTCGACGCCGACGTGAAGGCCGACACCGCCGCGCGGCCCACGGCCGGGTCGTCGGTGAAGAAGCCGTCGATGCCTGCACGCAGGTAGGCCGTGATCTCGGCCACGCTGTCGCCGCGCACCGTGCCGTCGGTGGCGGGCGCCTTTTTCAGCCCGGCGGGCAGAAAGGCGTTTTCGGGCCGCAGCGTCCAGATGTGCACGCCCAGGCCTTCGGCGCGGGCGCGCGCCACCAGCGGGGTGGGTTCGCCCGGCACGCCATCCTTGACCGGCACCACCAGCGTCTTGAACGGGCCGATGGCATTGGCATAGGTGGCCACCTGCTTCAGGCCTTCGGGGGTGATCAGGTCGGCATAAGCGCGCGTGTTGGCCGCACCCTGGGCCACAAAGTCATACGGCCGGCCCGAGGGCGCCACCAGTTGCACCAGGCGCACGCTGCTGAGCTTGCGGATCGCCTGCAGATTGCTGACCTCGAACGACTGCACGAACACGGGCGCGTCCTTGTGGTTCCAGCCGTTCTTCTCCAGCACGGCCAGCAGCGGCGCCTCCAGCGGCAGACCGATGGACTGGAAGTAGGTGGGATGTTTGGTCTCGGGGTAGATGCCGATGGTGCGGCCCGTCTTCGCGCTCTGGGCCTTGGCCAGGTCGATGACTTCCTGCAGCGTGGGCACCTCGAACTGGCCGTTGTAGGCCACGTTGGCCGGGCGCTGCGCGGGGATGCGCTCGCGGGCGCGCAGGGTCTTGAGTTCGGCCAGGGTGAAGTCTTCGGTGAACCAGCCGGTGATGGCCTGGCCGTCGATGGTTTTTGTGGTTTTGCGGCCTGCGAACTCGGGGCGGTCCACCACGTCGGTGGTGGCTTCCTTCACCGAGCCGTCGGCGCCCAGGATGGCAATCGCGTTCTCGTGCCGGGCCACCAGCACGCCGTCCTTGGTGATCACCAGGTCGGGCTCGATGATGTCGGCGCCGTCGTCAATGGCCTTCTGGTACGCGGCCAGCGTGTGCTCGGGCCGCAGCGCCGAGGCGCCTCGGTGGGCAATGACGGTGGGGGTGGGCGGCCAGGCCTGGGCCACGGCGCCCAGCGCCGAGGTGGCCAAAACGGTTGCGACAAGTATCTTCAGAGGGGCAAAGCGCATGTGTTCTCCGGGAGCGGGTTACTACCCACTCACCATAACCCGGCTGCGTGACGCGCGCATGGCGTACGCAAGCGCATGGCTCCAGCCAGCGACCGCCGCGCAGGGGCCGCCCCGCCGCGCTGGCGGTGTCTCCCTTCCCAAACGGCATCGCCGTTCGAGAGAAGGGGGAAGGCGCGAAGCGACTCAGGGGGTTGTACCCTGCCTACGCGTGTTCGAAGTGGAAAACGGCCGTGCCCGCGCGTGCGTTGGGCAGCCAGCGCACTGCCTGTCCTTCCTGCAAACCGAAAGAGTCGAGGATGCGCAGGTCGTTCTTGGTCGCCAGCACCTCAAAGTCCTTGTACGTGCCCACGCGGATGTTGGGCGTGTCGTACCACTGGTAAGGCAGGCGGCGCGTCACGGGCATGCGCCCGCGCAGGATGGACAGGCGGTTGGGCCAGTGCGCGAAGTTGGGGAAGGCCACCACACCCGTGCGGCCCACGCGCGCCGTCTCGCGCAGCATGGTTTCGGCATTGCGCAAGTGCTGCAACGTGTCGATCTGCAGCACCACGTCAAAGCTGTTGTCGTCGAACATGGCAAGGCCTTCATCCAGGTTGAGCTGGATCACATCCACGCCGCGCTGCACGCAGGCCAGCACGTTGGCGTCGTCGATCTCCACGCCATAGCCGCTGCAGCCGCGCTCGCGCTGCAGGTAGTCGAGCATGGCGCCGTTGCCGCAACCGAGGTCGAGCACGCGCGAGCCGGGGGGCACCAGGCGCGCCAGGGCTTGCATTGCCGCTTTGTCCGTCATGCTTGCAACTCCTTGGCAATGCTGTCGAAATAAGAGCGCATCACGCCCATGTAGCGGGCGTCATCGAGCAAAAAGGCATCGTGCCCATGGGGCGCATCGATCTCGGCGTAGCTCACGCTGCGGCGGTTGTCGAGCAGCGCTTTGACGATCTCGCGGCTGCGCTTGGGCGAAAAGCGCCAGTCGGTGGTGAAGCTCACCAGCAGGAAGCGTGCGGTAGCGCGCGCCAGCGCCCGGGTGAGGTTGCCGCCGTGGCTGCGCGCGGGGTCGAAGTAGTCGAGCGCACGGGTGATGAGCAAATAGGTGTTGGCGTCGAAGTAGTCGCTGAACTTGTCGCCCTGGTAGCGCAGGTAGCTTTCAATCTGAAATTCGATGTCCTGCGTGCTGTACTTCAGGTCAATGCCTTCGCGCAGCTGGCGGCCGAATTTTTCGTTCATCACATCGTCGCTCAGGTACGTGATGTGGCCGATCATGCGCGCGATGCGCAGGCCGCGCTTGGGGATCACACCATGGCGGTAGAAGTGGCCGCCGTGGAAGTCCGGGTCGGTCACGATGGCGCGGCGCGCCACCTCATTGAAGGCAATGTTCTCGGCCGTGAGGTTGGGCGCACTGGCCACCACCACCGCGTGGCGCATGCGCTCGGGGTACTGCAGCGTCCAGCTCAGCGCCTGCATGCCGCCCAGGCTGCCGCCCAGCACGGCGGCCAGTTGCTGGATGCCCAGGCGGTCGAGCAGGCGGGCCTGGGCGTTGACCCAGTCCTCCACCGTGACCACGGGGAAGTCCGCGCCATAAACCTCGCCCGTATCGGGATGGTTGTGCATGGGGCCGGTGGAGCCAAAGCAGGAGCCCAGGTTGTTCACGCCGATCACGAAGAATCGGTCGGTGTCCACGGGCTTGCCGGGGCCGATCATGTTGTCCCACCATCCCTCGCTCTTGTCCTGCCCGGCGTAGACGCCCGCCACATGGTGCGAGGCATTGAGGGCGTGGCACACAAGCACCGCATTGGAGCGGTCGGCATTGAGCGTGCCGTAGGTTTCGTAGGCCAGGTGGTAGTCGCGGAGGGACGCGCCGCTTTGCAGCGGCAGGACCTCCGGAAAGTGCATGGACTGGGGCGTGGCTAAAAACGACATAAAAAAACCCGGCGTCGCTAAAAACGAGGCCGGGCATGGATGTCGGACGGGTCTTTAGCAGGATTTATAAAGCGCCCGCAAGCTGTGGCAAATCGGCGCGTCCGGCAAATATACCAAAAGCGCCCGCCGTTGCGGCATCACCCCCCCGTGGGCGCAAAGATGGCCAGCAACCCGAGCCCCATGAAGATCACCGCCGACACAATGTGTACCGCACGGATCGGCACGCGGCGCGTGATGCGTTCGCCCAGCCAGACCACAGGCGCGTTGGCGATCATCATCCCGAGCGTGGTGCCCGCCACCACCCACAGGTAGGCGTTGTACTGCGCTGCCAGCATGACGGTGGCGATTTGCGTCTTGTCGCCCATCTCGGCCAGGAAAAACGCCACCACCGTGGTGCCGAACACGCCCCAGCGCGGCGAGCCATCGGCCTCACCTTCGTCGAGCTTGTCGGGGATCAGCATCCACACGGCCATCGCAATGAACGAGGCCCCCAGGATCCAGCGCAGCACCTGCGGCCCGACGAAGGTGGTCACCCAGGCACCCACGGCACCGGCCAGGCCATGGTTGACCAGGGTGGCGACCAGGATGCCCAGCACGATGGGCCAGGGTTTGCGAAAGCGGGCGGCGAGCACCAGCGCCAGAAGCTGCGTCTTGTCGCCCATTTCGGCAAGCGCGACGATGGCGGTGGAGATGAAAAACGGTTCCATGTGGGGGTCCTATCCGGCCGGATGGGTGGAAAACGCATTGACTGCACCCCGACTCCGGCCATGTGGATCGGCATGCAGTCAATGGTCTCGCCCAGCTAGAAAACCGCATACGCCATAGGCCCACCGGGCCCAAGTTTGTTGACGCATGCCCCCGGCGCATTGCACAGCCGGGCGGGCTACTCCCCAAAGACCCCCAATTTTACCCTATGGTTTGTCCGGAGATTGGCCTCAAAACCACGCCATTCGCCTGTTTTGGGGCGTCTGGCCCAGAAATAATCCCCCACACCGCCCATAAAGTGATTAATAATGGGTTCGCTTTTCTGCTTGCAGGAGAGCAGTTAGCTTAGCGGTGAATGGTCAGTTTCGCGTCTTTGAAGTCGTCACAGGTTTGTTGATTGCGTCGGGCTCCATCGCGTTTTCATGTTTTTTCAGGAGTCCTTCATGGGCAACAAACTCTACGTGGGCAACCTGCCCTATTCCTTCCGCGACCAAGATCTGGAACAAACCTTCAGCCAGTTCGGCTCCGTGGGCAGCGCCAAGGTCATGATGGAGCGCGACACCGGCCGTTCCAAGGGTTTCGGCTTTGTCGAAATGGGCAGCGATGCCGAAGCACAAGCCGCCATCCAAGGCGTGCATGGCCAAAACTTTGGCGGCCGTGACCTCGTGGTCAACGAAGCCCGTCCTATGGAGCCCCGCGCTCCCCGTAGCGGTGGCTTCGGTGGCGGCAATGGCGGCGGCGGCGGTTACGGCGGTGGCCGTAGCGGCGGCGGTGGTGGCTACGGCGGCGGCGGTTACGGCGGTGGCCGTGAAGGCGGCGGTGGCGGCTACGGCGGTGGCCGCGGCGGTTACTAAAAAGACCTTTTCTGCAGGCGCTCGCGTCTGCAGATGGCAAAAAAAGGAGCCTTTGGGCTCCTTTTTTTATTGCCGGGCCGCCCTGCACAACAGGTGCAGCCCCCTGAAGCGGTGGCCTGCGTGGCGGCGGAGTCCGAGGCCATTTCTGGTGCCTGCGCAGCATGAGCGCCACAGCGCGCATTGCCGCTTGCTTTTTCCCCAAAAGTGTGGCGCATAATGGGTTGGCGGGGTTCTCCCGCTTTCCAAGTTTGCGGTGATCCGTCAGTTTCGCGCTGAGAGCGTCATTGAGATTAGCTGGCTGCGTTTTCGGGACTCCATCGCTTTATCCATGTGTTTTTGAGGAGTCCCTCGATGGGCAACAAACTGTACGTCGGCAACCTGCCTTATTCCGTGCGCGACAGCGATCTGGAACAGGCTTTTGGTCAATTCGGCGCGGTCACCAGTGCCAAGGTCATGATGGAGCGCGACACGGGCCGTTCCAAGGGCTTTGGCTTTGTGGAAATGGGCAGCGACGCAGAAGCCCAGGCGGCCATCAATGGCATGAACGGCCAGCCCCTGGGCGGCCGCAGCATCGTGGTCAATGAAGCCCGGCCCATGGAACCCCGCCCCCCTCGAAGTGGCGGTTTTGGCGGCGGTGGTGGTGGCGGCTACGGCGGCGGTGGCCGCAGTGGTGGCGGCGGTGGTTACGGCGGCGGCCGTGAAGGCGGCGGTGGTGGCTACGGTGGCGGTGGCCGCGATGGCGGCGGCGGTTACGGTGGTGGTGGCGGCCGTGGCGAAGGCGGTTTCCGCAGCCCCTACGGCTCCGGTTCGCGCAACGGCGGTGGCGGCGGTCGCAATGGTGGTGGCGGCGGCTACGGTGGTGGTGGCAACGGCGGCTACTGAGCCCTCCGTCCGGTTTTCTTGAAAGAAGCCCCTTCGGGGGCTTTTTTTTCATGCTCCGACAGGAAGGGCATGGCGTCCCGCCAAACCTTGGCAAGGCTGAAATAGCCCACCGCCTGCAAACTGGCGCTGCACCGGCCAGCGCTCCCGCGCAAGGACGGCAAAGCGACACGTGCGGCGTTTGGCTTGCGGGCGCCGGGAACGCCCTTCCGGAGAAAGCGCGAAGCGCCTCTGGGCGCTACTCGCCCTCCCGGCGTTTGCGCGGGCGTCCCGCCAGCACCTTGTCGAACACGGCATTGGGCAGCAGGCGCAGCAGCTTGGCCACCACGCCCATCTGCCAGGGGATCACCCGGTAGCTCACACCCGCCGTGATGGCCCGGAAGGCGCGGTCGGCAAAATCCCCGGGTTGCATCAGGAAGGGCATGCCGTAGCGGTTTTTCTGCGTGAGTGGTGTGTCGATGTAGCCGGGCGAGATGGTGACCACCCGTACGCCATGCGGACGCATTTCGCCACGCAGGCTTTCGCAGTAGCTGATGACGGCCGCCTTGCTGGCGCAATAGGCGCCGTGCCCCGGCAGGCCCCGGATGCCCGCCACGCTGCCGATGCCCACCAGCGTGCCGCTGCAGCGCTGCACCATGCCGTCCACAAAGGGCTGGAAGGTGGCGGCCATGCCGATGTTGTTGGTGGCAAAGGTACGCGCCATCACCTCGATGTCGCCGCGCACGGCGGTGTCCATGCCTACGCTGATGCCGGCGTTGGCAATCACCACGTCGGGCACGCCCTGGCGTGCCAGACAGGCCTGGCCTGCGGCCACGATGCTGTCGGTCACCGCCACGTCAGCACTATAAATTTCATAGCTATCAGCGCTTATCCCTTGCGCGGTAGCCCATGTTTTGACCTCTTCTGTCCGGCGCGCGGCCAGGGCCAGCCGGTAGCCCGCCTGGTGAAAGCGCAGCGCCAGTGCCTGGCCAATGCCACTGGACGCGCCGGTGATGAAAACAAGGGGGGTGGTCATCTCAGTTATCCGTTGTGCTGTGAATCACCCGCAGCGCGTGAAACTGGCGCGCACCATGCGCGGGCAGCCGCGCAAGGGCCGCCCCGCCACGCTGGCTGCGTTCCCCTTCCCCTAGCGCGAAGCGCGTAGAGAGAAGGGGGAAGGCGCGAAGCGACTCAGGGGGTTGTCTCATTTCTTGCCCGGCAGGATCATGCCGCGCACGCGCCCGCGCAGTTGCAGCACCTGGTCGAGGTTGTCGTACTCCATGCCATCGGCCGTGAAGCGGTCGTTGCCCCGCGTGAGGGTGACGGGCTGGTCGGACCGCACGCGCTCGGTGTTGGTGAAGGCATGCAGGAACTCGCCCCGGAACTCCATGCGCGGCTGCGCTTGCGCACCCGGTTTGGCGGGCAGGGGCTCGCGGGTGACGGTGGCATTGCCAAACAGCTGCACCTCCGAGCCATCGGCATTGCTCAGGGCCCGATCGGCCGTGGCCACCGTGAGGCGGCCGTCGATGCCGATCGAGCGCATGCGGACCTGGTCGATCTCCAGCGTGTCCGTGTCAGGGTAGTGCCGCGCTTCTATGCCCTGCACCTCGCTCTGCAGGCGGCCCGCGGCATCAAAGCTCTTCACCGAAAAATTCTTCATGAAGTAGTCGGGCTGGTGCTTGACGGGGCGGTCGATGGCGGGCAATTGCGCCATGGGCGCATTGCGCACCAGCCACCAGGTGCCCAGGGCCAGCAGACCCATCAACAGCACCGGCAAGTAGATCGAGAGCTGGTCCCAGCCCTGGCGGATCACACGGATCATGCCGAGTAGTCCGCCAGCAGCGCGGCATAGCGGCCCGTGGCCACCAGCAGCAGGTCGCACAGCTCGCGCGCCGCGCCGTCGCCGCCACGCGCCTGGGTGACGAAATGCGCCGCATGGCGCACCTCGGTCTGGGCATTGGCGGGCGCGCAGGCAAAGGCGCTGCGCCGCATCACAGGCAGGTCGGGCCAGTCGTCACCCATGGCCGCGGCCTGGGCCCAGGTCAGGCCCAGCCGGGCCAGGATGTCCTCAGCCGCAGGGCGCTTGTCTTCAGTACCGAACACGGCGTGCTCCACACCCAAGGCCTTGAGCCGCACGCGCAGTGGGGCAGAGTCGCGCCCCGTAATCACGGCGGGGGTGATGCCTGCCTTTTGCAGCAGCTTGAGACCGTGGCCGTCGAGGGTGTTGAAGCGTTTGATCGTCTCGCCCGCTTCGCTGAAGTACAGCCCGCCGTCGGTAAGCACACCGTCCACGTCAAAGAAGGCCACCCGCACGCCCTGGGCGCGCAGCAGCAGCTCGGGGGGGAATTGCAGCACGGGGAAGGTTGTGTCAGAAGTCATTGCACAGCGTTTGAACAGGCACGGCCAAAGCCAGTGCACCCGTGGAACCGGCTTCGCCGGGCCAGGGGGTGCGTCCCCCTTGGGGGGAAGGCGCAA
The DNA here is from genome assembly GCF_054950075.1 of Acidovorax sp. Q11. Classification (NCBI taxonomy): domain Bacteria; kingdom Pseudomonadati; phylum Pseudomonadota; class Betaproteobacteria; order Burkholderiales; family Comamonadaceae; genus Acidovorax; species Acidovorax sp. Q11. Next base: position 371,095 of record NZ_JBUDZG010000001.1, read on the forward strand.
AGCGACTCAGGGGGGTCATATGACTTTTGCCCGCATCAAGTCACCGATGTGCACGACCCCCACCAGCACACCCGCCGCATCCAGCACCAGCACGCTGGTGATGGCGTGGGCCTCCATCATTTCGGCGGCGTCCACGGCCAGCGCGTCGGGGGCAATCCGGCGCGGGTTGGGGTGCATAACCTCGCGGGCGGTGGCGGCGCGCAAGTCGGCTCCGGCCTCGATCCGGCGGCGCAGGTCGCCGTCGGTGAAGATGCCCAGCACCTGCCCGGCGGCGTCCACGACGGCCGAAGCGCCCAGGCCCTTGGCGCTCATCTCGCGCATGAGGTCGCTGAACGAGGCCTCGGGGGCCACGCGCGGCACTTCGCTGCCAGAGCGCATCACGTCGCTCACATGGGTAAGCAGCTTGCGGCCCAGCGCACCGCCGGGGTGGGAACGGGCAAAGTCTTCGGGGCGGAAGCCCCGGGCGTCGAGCAGGGCCACGGCCAGCGCGTCGCCCATGGCCAGCTGGGCCGTGGTGCTCGTCGTCGGTGCGAGATTGTGCGGGCAGGCTTCGCGCTCCACGCCGCAATCGAGCACGATGTCCGCATGGCGCGCCAATGTGGACTGCAGCCCACCGGTCATCGCAATCAAGGGCACGCCCAGCCGCTTGATCACAGGCAGGATGGCGGTCACTTCGCCCACTTCGCCGCTGTTGGACAGTGCCAGCACCACGTCGCCAGGCGTGACCATGCCCAGATCACCATGGCTGGCCTCACCGGGGTGTACGAAAAACGCGGGGGTACCAGTCGAAGCGAGCGTGGCCGCAATCTTGCGGCCTACATGGCCACTTTTTCCCATGCCCATCACCACCACGCGGCCCCGGGTCTGCAGCACCATCTGCACCGCCTGGGCAAAGAGCTTGTCCACGCGGTTTGACAGAGCCGTTAAGGCCGCAGCCTCGATGTCGAAGGTTTCGCGGGCCAGGCGCAGGGCCTGGTCGGCATCAAAAGGGGGCAGCGCGGCGGGGGCGGGAGTCATCCGGGGATTCTATCGACCGGGCATGCCGGGCGGGCCCTGCCAACGGATGCCCTCTGGCACGGACCGTGCATCGCCTGCAGAAAACACCCTTGCTGGCGCACAAGCCTCGGATAGCATCGAACCCATGTCTTCTCTTGCCCTCACCCTGCTTTACCTGCTGGCCGCAGTGCTGGGCGTGGTGACTTGCCGCAGCCTCAAGCTGCCGCCCATGCTGGGCTACCTGGCGGCCGGGGTGCTCATCGGGCCCCACGCGCTGGCGCTGGCACAAAACTCCGAGGGCGTGCGCCACCTGGGCGAGTTTGGCGTGGTGTTCCTGATGTTCGCCATCGGGCTTGAATTCAGCCTGCCCAAACTGCGCGCCATGCGCAAACAGGTGTTTGGCCTGGGGCTGATGCAGGTGGTGCTGACCATGGTGGTGCTGACGGTGCTGGCCCTGGTCCTGTCGCGCTGGGCAGGCGGGGTGTGGGACATGGGCTGGCAGACGGCGCTGGCGCTGTCGGGGGTGATGGCCATGAGCAGCACGGCGATTGTGGTGAAGCTCATGGCTGAACGCGCCGAGCTGGAGAGCGAACATGGCCGCCGCGTGATGGGCATCCTGCTGTTCCAGGACCTGGCCGTGGTGCCGCTGCTGGTGCTGATTCCGGCGCTCGGTTCCTCGCCCGACCAGTTGCTCACCTCACTGGGCTGGGCGCTGATCAAGGCCACGGTGCTGGTGGGCCTGCTGCTCACGGGCGGGCAGCGGCTGATGCGCTGGTGGCTCACGCTGGTGGCGCGGCGCAAGAGCGACGAGCTGTTCATGCTCAACCTGCTGCTGATCACGCTGGGGCTGGCCTGGCTGACCGAGGTGGCGGGCCTGAGTCTGGCGCTGGGCGCCTTCATCGCCGGTGTGCTGGTGTCCGAGACGGAGTACAAGCATCAGGTGGGCACGGACATCCGGCCCTTCCACGACGTGCTGCTGGGCCTGTTTTTCATCACCATCGGCATGATGCTGGACTGGCACATCCTGGTGGACCGGTGGGCGCTGGTGCTGGCGCTGCTGGTGGTGCCGCTGCTGCTCAAGCTCTTGATCATCCTGGTGCTGGCGAGCGGCATGGGCGCCACCACGGGCGTGGCGCTGCGCACGGGGCTGTACCTGGCGCAGGCGGGCGAGTTCGGGTTTGTGCTGCTGTCGCTCACGCAGGGCAACGGGCTGGTGCAGCCTGCGCTGATGAACCCCATCCTCGCGGCCATGGTGCTGTCGATGCTGGCCACGCCCTTCCTCATCATGTACAGCAACCGCATCGTGATGAAGCTGGTGGCCAGCGACTGGCTGCAGCAGTCGCTGCAGATGACGTCGATTGCGCGCAAGTCCATCAACACCAGCAAACACGTGATCATCTGCGGCTATGGCCGTTGCGGCCAGAACCTGGCGCGCATGCTGGAGCACGAAGGCATCCCCTACATGGCGCTGGACCTGGACCCGGACCGCGTGCGCCAGGCCGCTGCGGCCGGTGACTCGGTGGTGTATGGCGATGCCACCCGCCTGCAGGCCCTGATGGCCGCCGGCCTGGTGCGCGCCAGCGCCGTGGCCGTGACCTACATCGACGTGCCCGCCGCGCTGAAGGTGCTGGCCAATGCGCGCTCGCACGCGCCGCAGGTGCCGGTGGTGGTGCGCACGCAGGACGATGCCCACCTCGACAAACTGCAGGAGGCCGGTGCCACCGAGGTGGTGCCCGAGGCCATCGAAGGATCGCTGATGCTGGCCAGCCACGCCCTGGCCCTGGTGGGCGTGCCCATGCGCCGCGTGCTGCGGCTCGTGCAGGACCAGCGCGATGCGCGCTACAACCTGCTGCGCGGCTACTTCCACGGCGCGGACGATGACACGGTGAACGAGCGCGACCAGGAACGCCTGTCCACCCTGAACCTGCCACCCGGCGCCACCGCCCTGGGCCACAGCCTGGGCCAGCTGGCCCTGCCCGCGATGGGCGTGCGCGTGGTCAACCTGCGGCGCGGCAACGGCCACATGAGTGCCGCCGTGGACGAGGCCCTGCTGGCCGAGGGCGACACGCTGGTGCTGTCGGGGCACCCGGCGGCGCTGGCGCTGGCAGAAGACAAACTGCTCAGAGGGTGATCCCCCTGGGCGGCTGCGGAGCAGCGAGGACTGCGCCAGTTGCAAAGAGGGTGCCGAATTATGATTAAAAATCGGCCTTACCGCGCGCCCATCATATCTTTATAGCTATATATTTAATAGCAATCAAAACAGGACAGCAGGCCCGGGCCGCCCGAACAGGTAGCCCTGGAAGCGTTGGCAGCCGTTGCGCAGCAAGAACGCGCGCTGGCCTTCGGTTTCCACGCCCTCGGCCACCACGTCCAGGGCCAGGCTGTGGGCCAGGGTGATGATGGTGCAGGCGATGGCGGCGTCGTTGGGGTCGGTGAGCACGTCGCGCACAAAACTCTGGTCGATCTTGAGCTGGTCCAGCGGCAGGCGCTTGAGGTAGCTCAGCGACGAGTAGCCCGTGCCAAAGTCATCCAGCGCAAACCCCACGCCCAGCGTGCGCAGGGCCTGCATCTTGAGGATGCTGTCCTCCACGTCGTGCAGCAGCAGGCTTTCGGTGAGCTCCAGCTTGAGCCGCCGCGCATCCGCGCCCGAGTCGCGCAGCACGGCCAGCACATCCTGCACAAACTCGCTCTGGCGGAACTCCTGCGCGCTCACGTTCACGGACAGGGTCCAGTTGGCCCTGGCGGGGTCGGCCGCCCACAGTGCGAGCTGGTGGCAGGCCATGGCCAGCACCTGCCGGCCCAGGGGCAGGATGAGGCCGGTCTGCTCGGCCAGCGGGATGAAGTCGGCGGGTGGCACCATGCCGCGCTGCGGGTGGTTCCAGCGCACCAGGGCCTCGGCGCCCAGCAGCTGGCCGGTGGCGTCCACCACCGGCTGGTAGTGCAGCAGGAATTCGGCGCGCGCCAGCCCCAGGCGGATGTCGCCCTCCAGCGCCGAACGCGCCGACGCGGCAGCCTGCATGTCGGGGTCGAAGAAGCACAGCATGTTGCGCCCCTGGGCCTTGGCCTGGTACATGGCCAGGTCAGCGCGCTTGAGGAGCTCCTGCACGGGCTGCTGCCTGTCCTTGAACAGCGCGATGCCGATGCTGGGCGTGCTGTGCATCTCGCAGCCCTCGACCCGGTAGGGCTGATTGAGCGCGGCCAGCACCTTCTGCGCAACCGTCTCGGATTCGGCGGCAGCTTCGACCTCTTCTGCGTTCAGGGCTTCGATCACCACCACAAATTCGTCGCCCCCCAGGCGCGCCACAGTGTCGGTGGCGCGCACACAGGCGCTCACACGGGCGCCCACCTGCACCAGCAGCCGATCACCCCATTCGTGGCCCAAGGTGTCGTTGATGCCCTTGAAGTTGTCCAGATCAAGGAACAGCAACGCACCATGGCGGCCCTCGCGGGTGCAGTTGACCACCGCCCGCTCCAGCCGGTCCATCAGCAGGCGCCTGTTGGGCAGGCCGGTGAGTTCGTCATAAAAAGCCAGACGCTGGATCTGGGCCTCGGCCAGCTTGCGCTCGGTGATGTCGCGCGCCACGCCCCGGTAGCCGGTGAACTGGCCCTCGGCATCGAAGATGGGCTCGCCGCTGATCGACACCCAGATAGGCTGGCCGTCGTGGGTCCGTCGCTGCATCTCGAAGTCGTGAAACACCTGGTGCGCCTCCAACTGCGCACGGTGGTCGCGCCACTGGCCTTCACCCACAAAAGTTTCGGGCAGCTCCCAGCGCGTGAGGCCGTAATGCATTTCGTCGGGTACGCCGGTTTTTTGCTGTGCGTTGCCGTCCAGCCGCACAAAGCGGAACTGGGCGTCCTGCTCCCAGTACCAGTCCGACGAGAGCTGCGTGAGGCTGCGCCAGCGCGCCTCACTCTGGCGCAGGGCCTCGAGGGTGCTGAGGTAGTCGGTGACGTCGGTGAAGGTGCGCACCCGCCCGCCAGGCTCCAGCGCACGGGTGCGCACCTCGATATAGCGGCCGCTGTGCGTGCGCCGCACATAGGAGTCGGGCATGGTCAGCTGCCCGCCGTGCGCCGCGTACTCCGAGGCCACGTAGTTGCGCGCCATGGGCTCTATGAGCTGGAACTGGGGGCCGAAGTCGCCGCGCTCGGTCTGGAAACGCACCACGTCTTCCACCTTGGGCTGGCTGGACAGCAGGTCCTCGGGCAGGTCAAGCAGCTCCAGGTAGCGCCGGTTGTAGACCCGGATGCGTCCTTCGGCGTCCACGCTGGTGATGCCCTGGGAGATGTTGGCCAGCGTGGCTTCCAGCGCACGGGTTTTTTCGCCCAGCAGGGCGCCGGTGCGCAGCAGTTCGGCATCGATCGCGCTGCGGGCCAGCTCGGCGCGGCGCGCGGTCTCCAGCTGGCCCACGGTGTTGAGCAGCGGCTGCAGGAACGCCACGTCCGCCTGCGAATAACCCTCGGCGCGGTTGGCCAGGCCGACCATGGCCACCAGCTCGCCCGCAGCGCGGATGGGCAGGCCCAGGTAGGTGTGCAGCGTGGGGTGGCCGGGCGGGGTGCCTGCGGCACGCGGATCGTGGCACGCGTCGTTGCTGATCACCGGCTCGCCGGACACCAGGGCCGCGCCCACCAGCGAGTGGAGGCTGTCGAACACCATGCCCTCCTCGGCGTGCTGCGCATACAGCGCGCGGGAGGCGGCGTCCCAGCTGATGTCGGTCATCGCATGCACCCGCAGGAAGGGGTGCCCGTCCGGCGCGCGCTGCACCTGGCCCACCAGGCCGAACGCGCTCTGGCTGAGCGACATCAGTTCTTCGAGCAAGGCTTCGAACGCCGCCCGGGGCCCGGAGCTGGCGATGAACATGCCCTGGGCGCGCGAGATGGCCTGTAGCAGCCGGTGCTGGCGCGCCAGCATGGCCTCGGCCGCCTGGCGGGCGCGGGCGCTGGAGCTGCGTTCGAGCACCGCATCGATCTGCGCGGGCAGGGTGAGCAGGTAGTCCAGGGCCGGGTCCTGCACGGCAAAGTCGTCAAACCCATGCCGCATGGCCTGCGCAGCGTGGGTTTCGGCCCCCATGCGCACGATGATGATGGCGGGCACGCCACCCAGCAGCGGCAGCAGATCAAAAGCCGTGCCGCCCAGGGTGTTCTGGGCGGCCAGCACGATATCGGGCCGCCGCTGCTGCTGCAGGTGTTCACGCGCCTGCGCCAGCGACGCACAGACCTCCACCTGCCAGCCCGACCAGGGATCTGCCAATGCGCCCGCCACCGACTGGGCATGGTCGTGGTCGCCTTCGATCAGCAGGATGGAGATGGGCATGGGCCAATCTTCTGTGGAAGGGCTTGGCCTGCAAGGCAGCCGCGCCGGAGGGTGTAAGAACGTGTTTACGATCTAACTGCAGTGAAACATTATGGGGGCTGGCGGTGGCCCCGCGAGCGCAGAAAAGCGCACGCAGGCGGCTGATTACACTTCAGCCCTTCGCGCGGGAAAGCCGTTGTCCGGCTCCCCCACACCCGCGCCCCTTGATCCCCCTCTCTCTTTGCCCATGCAGCCACTCAGCGTCAACGACTACCTCCGCCAGCACATCCGCACCGTGCCCGACTGGCCCGCAACGGGCGTGCAGTTCCGCGACATCACGCCGCTGCTGCAAGACCCTAAGGTGTTCCGCGTGCTCATCGACGCCTTTGTGCACCGCTACATGGACAAGGCCCTGCGCCCCGACGTGGTGGCTGGGCTGGATGCGCGTGGCTTCATCCTGGGCGCCGTGGTGGCCTATGAACTCAACGTGGGCTTCGTGCCCATCCGCAAGAAGGGCAAGCTGCCCTTCACCACGGTCGAGGAGACCTACGAGCTGGAGTACGGCAGCGCCACCGTGGAGCTGCACACCGACGCCGTGAAGGCGGGCGACCGCGTGCTGCTGATCGACGACCTCATTGCCACCGGCGGCACCATGATGGCCGGCCGGCGCCTGCTGGAGAAGCTGGGCGCCACGGTGACCGAAGGCGCGGCCATCGTGGACCTGCCCGAGCTGGGCGGCTCGGAGCGCCTGCGCGCATCGGGCCTGCCGCTGTACACGCTGGTGGATTTTGCGGGGCACTGATGGGAACTGAAACGGCGGGCCTTCGGCCCTCAAAGCCCGCCACAAGCAAAGAAGCCCTCCGCATGGAGGGCTTCTTTTTTTTTGGGGGGTGACCCGGCGCTCAGCGCAGCTCGCCGTACTGGGTGCTGCTGAGGTCGGGCGAGGGGCTGTCTGCCCCGGGCATTTCGGTGTCTTCAAACCCGGTGGGCTGCGCCGGGGGCAGCAGGGGGCCGGAGCGCACGGGCACGCCCGGCTTGGCAGCCGCTGCCGGGGCCGCCGTGGAGCCTGCTGCGTTGGCCAGGGCCCGCTTGAAGGCGGCCACTTCGTCGGCTTCGATCGGTTCGAACCGGGGGGCAGGGCGCTGCTCGCCCACCGGCGCCGCCACGGGGGGCCGGGCGGGAGCCGCAGCGACCGGGGGGACCACCGGGCGCTGGGGTGCAGCGGCTACGGGTGCCGCTATGGGTGCTGGAGCTGGCGCTGTGGGGAAGATGGGGTTGGCAGGCGCCACCACCGGTGCTGGCGCCGCCACGGGTGGCCTGCGCACCGGGGGCACAGCCACGGGCGCTGCGGGCACAGGCAGCGCCGCCCCCTGGGGCGCCACGCCCTTTTGGGGAATACCCACGGCCACATGGTCGTTGATGCGCCAGTACACGGCCGTCACCAGGATGTCGTAGCGGGTCTTGGCGGTCTGGGCGATCAGCGCCTCGATCTCGGACAGGCGCACCGTCTCGCCGCCGTACTCGCGCGCCAGGTCCATCATCACCAGGAACTGGCGGCCGCGCTGGTCCAGCGACAGCACCTTGAATTTGTAGCTGGCCGACAGCACCCCGGCGCGCACCATGGCATCGCGCACCACGGTGTAGAGCAGTTCGCGGCGCTCCATGCGCTCGTTCTTGCGGTTGGCGGCGTGTTCGGGGGGTTGGGGTTCGACCAGGGGTTTGCCCATGCGGCCGGGGTGCAGCGGCACGGTGGCGTCGGCATTCAACAGACCCGACGGTTCTGCGGCTGGCCGGGGCTTGGGGGGGGCGGGTTTGCGGCTAAACCAGCTGAACAGGGACATGGCTTGCTTTCTTCGGACGGTGCCTGGACAAAATCCAAATCGAGTGTAACTTGCTGTACCCCTTGCACAGCCCCGAACAAGCCCGCAAACCCAGCGTCTGCGGGGCGCCTGTCAGGTCGCCGCAACGCGGCGGCGGCGGTTGCCCAGGCGCTTGGCCAGCACAGCCCCTGCCGCCATCGCCAAACCCAGGGCAATGGCGGGCTGGCGGTTGGTGAGTTCGGTGAAGCGGATGGCCGTGAGGCTCCAGAGCTTGCAGGGCGCGCTGGCCTGCACAGTAGCACTGCGCGCGCGGTGCGAGAAGAACGCGCCCTCGCCCACCACGGAGCCCGCGCCCACGATGGCCAGGCGCAGGCGCTCTTTTTCGTCCTGGTAGTGCACGCTCAGGCTGCCGCTCTCCACCAGGTACAGGGTTCGGTCGGTGGCCCCCTGGCTGAAAAGCACCTGCCCGGCGGGCAGCACCACGGGCAGCAGGTAGGACGAGAGCACCTCCCACTGCGCGGGGGAGAGGGGGTTGGTCATGCTGTCGTCAGCGGTGGCTTGCGCAATGGCGTCCAGCAAACCTTTGAGGTCAACCTTGATGGCAGCGGGGGTTGGGGCATTCATGATGCGTCGAAAGTACCGTTGTTACAGATCGGACACAAGCGCTGTTTACGTCCGTTTACAACATAAGCGACAGGCGGTGGCACGGACGCCCTGGCCGGGCGCCCCGCCTACTTGCCGATGCAGAAGCTGGAAAAGATCACGCCCAGCAGGTCGTCGGAGCTGAACTCGCCGGTGATGGCGCTCAGGGCGTTCTGGGCCAGGCGCAGCTCCTCGGCCAGCAAATCGAGCGCCGGGCCCTGGGCCTGCAGCTGGTCAGCGGCCTCCTGCAGGTGGACCGACACGGCGCGCAGCGCCTCGATGTGGCGCGCGCGCGCGATGTAGAGGCCCTCGGGCGCCGACTGCCAGCCCGCCACCTCCAGCAAGATGCGCCGCAGGCCGTCCAGCCCCTCGCCCGTGCGCGCAGACAACCACACGCCCGGCCGGGCTTCGGCGTGCCCGGCCCCGTCTGCGGCGATGGCAGCCGCCGCCGGGGCGCGATCCAGCTTGTTCCAGACATCGATCACCGGAATGGTTTGAGGCAGTTTTTGGGCCAGTGCGCGCGCTATGTCTTCCTCAGCAGCTATGTATTCCATAGCATTCTGGCGCGACAGGTCGTGCAGGAACAACACCGCATCAGCGCCCGCAATTTCGTCCCAGGCGCGGGCGATGCCAATGCGCTCCACCTCGTCCTCGCTGTCGCGCAGGCCTGCAGTGTCGATGATGTGCAGGGGCACCCCCTCGATCTGGATGGTCTGCTGCACCTTGTCGCGGGTGGTGCCTGCAATCGGCGTGACGATGGCCAGCTCGGCGCCCGCCAGCGCATTGAGCAGCGAGCTTTTGCCCGCATTGGGCTGCCCGGCAATCACCACCTTGATGCCCTCGCGCAGCAACGCGCCCTGGCGCGCCCGCTGCATGACCGAGGCCAGTGTTTGCTGCAAGTTCGATAGCTGCCCGTGCGCATCGGCCTTGTGCAGGAAGTCAATTTCTTCTTCAGGAAAGTCCAGCGTGGCCTCCACCAGCATGCGCAGGTGGATGAGCGCGTCGCGCAGTGTGTGGATCTCGGCCGAGAACGCGCCCGTGAGCGAGCGGCTGGCGCTGCGCGCGGCGGCCTCGGTGCTGGCGTCAACCAGGTCGGCAATCGCCTCGGCCTGGGCCAGGTCGATCTTGTCGTTCAGGAAAGCCCGTTCGGTGAACTCACCGGGTTGTGCCACACGCAGGCCCGGCAGGCAGGGCTGGCCCGTGGCCGGGTCGGTGGCGGCGCCCGCCTCCAGGCAGCGCGCCAGCAGCAGCTGGAGCACCACGGGGCCGCCATGGGCCTGCAGTTCCAGCACGTCCTCGCCGGTGTAGCTGTGCGGGCCGGGGAAATACAGCGCCAGCCCCTGGTCGATGGCCTGGCCCTGTGCATCCCGAAAGGGCAGGTAGGTGGCCTCGCGGGGCTTGAGCGCCCGGCCGCACAGTGCCAGTACCAGCGCCGCCAGCCCTTTGCCCGACACCCGCACGATACCGACGGCCCCGCGCCCGGGGGCAGTGGCGATGGCAACAATGGGGTCGTGGTGGCGGGCAAGCATGGGGCAACTGTACAGGGTGTGTGGGCAAGAAAAAGGCCGCTTGCGCGGCCTTTCGGGTCAGTTCGGTGGTGTCAGCGTTGCCGCTGCACCATCACTTGAAACTGGGCAGATTGAACTGCGGTGGCACGCCCATGCGGGTGTTGATGATCCACTGCTGCGCAATCGACAGGATGTTGTTCGTCAGCCAGTACAGCACCAGGCCGGCCGGGAAGAAGAAGAACATCACGCTGAAGATCAGCGGCATGAACCACATCATCTTGGCCTGCATCGGGTCGGGCGGTGCGGGGTTCAGGGCCGTCTGCAGCAGCGAGCTGAGCGTCATCAGCAGGGGCAGGATGAAGAACGGGTCGGGCGTGGACAGGTCATGGATCCAGCCGATCCAGGGCGCGTTGCGCATCTCGACGCTGGACAGCAGCACCCAGTACAGCGCAATGAACACAGGGATCTGGATCATGATGGGGAAGCAGCCGCCCATGGGGTTGACCTTTTCCTCGCGGTAGATGCGCATCATCTCCTGCTGCATCTGCTGCGGCTTGTCCTTCAGGCGCTCGCGCATCTCCATGATCTTGGGGTTGATGGCCTTCATCTTGGCCATGCTGGCGTAGGCCTTGGCGTTGAGCCAGTAGAACGCGATCTTGAGCAGCAGCACCAAGCCCACAATCGCCCAGCCCCAGTTGCCCAGAATCTTGTGCAGCTGGTCCAGCAGCCAGTACAGCGGCTTGGACAGGATGGTGAGCCAGCCGTAGTCCTTGACCAGTTCCAGGCCGGGGTAGAGCTTCTCCATCATGGTCTCGACCTGCGGGCCGGCAAACAGGCGCGCATCCACGGTCTTGCTTGTGCCGGGCTCGATGGCGCCCAGCGAGGTCAGCATGCCCACGGAGTACAGGTTGGTATCCACCTTGCGGGTGAACAGCTCGCGCTGGGTGCCGTCGGCCAGCAGCCAGGCGGTGGCGAAGTAATGCTGCACCATGGCCACATAGCCATTGGGCGAATCGCGCGGGATATCGACCTTGCCGTTCTCGATATCCTTGAACTCGATCTTCTGGTACTTCTTGGCGTCGGTGTAAACGGCCGGGCCGGTGAAGGTGGAATAGAACGACGACTCGCCCGGTGGCTTGTTGCCATCACGCACCAGCTGCAGGTACAGCTGGGGCGACACGGCGGCGGCGCCGGTGTTGACGACTTCGTGCTTGACGGCGATGTCGTAAGCGCCACGCTTGATGGTCCAGGTCTTGACCAGTTTCACGCCACTCTGGCTGGGCGACTCGAAGCGGATGCTCAGCTCGTCCTGTCCGTCCTTGAGTTCGCGCGGGCCGGGCACGGCGGTCATCACTGTCTTGTGCGTGGGGAAGCCACCACCGATCAGCCCTGTCTGCGCCACGTAGACGCGTTGAGCGCTCTCGTCCAGCAACAGGAAATTGCGGTTCTTGTCGGTCATGTCGGCGTGCTGCAGCAGCTCGGCATGGGTGAGCGTGCCGCCTTCGCTGTCGAAGGTGAGGCGGTACAGGTCGGTCTTGACCTCGATGCGCTCACGCGCGGCAGCGGGTGCTGCGGCCGGGGCGGGCTGGCCCGGAACGGCCGAAGCCCCCTGGGCAGCAGCCGCCGCCACAGGCGCTGTGGACACCGGGACGCTGGCTGCACCTGTGGCACCGGACGCTGCACTTGCAGCGGCAGGCGCGGTCACGGCCGGGGTGGTTGGGAAAAACGTGGCCTTGTTGCCGTTGTGCAGTTGCCACTTGTCCCACAGCAGAACCATGGAAAAGCCAAAAATCACCCACAGAATGGTGCGGCGAATGTCGTTCATGAAGACTTCTTTGGTGAGGGTGGTTGGGTGGTGGAGGATTGTTGCAGCCGCGAAAACAGCCTCATGCCGCGCGGCAGTTCTCGGGGGACCGGATCGTGGCCCCCATCACACCAGGGGTGGCAGCGTACCAGCCTGCGCACCGTGAGATAGCTGCCTGCCGCCGCGCCGTGCAATTCCAGCGCCTGCAGCGAATAGACCGAGCAGGTGGGCTCAAACCGGCAGGCCGAGCCCAGCCAGGGGCTGAGGAAAAGCCGGTAGCCTTTGACAACGCCCATCAGCAGGCGCTGCACGATCACGGCGCCACCTCGTGGGAAAGCCCCTGCGGAGCAGGGGCCGGAGCGGGCGCAGCAGCCCCGCCACCCGCACGCCGGGCGGCGTGGCCAAACAGCTGCAGCAGCTCCGCACGCACGGCCTGCTTGAGCTGGTCGGATGTGGCGCTCACAAACTGCTTGCGGTCAAACGCCGTGCGCAGGCGCACCACATGGGCTGCCTGGGGCAGGCGCGCTTCAAACGCCGCGCCCACGGTGTAGATCTGCCGCTTGATGGTGTTGCGCGTCACGGCACGGCGCGCCCAGCGCTTGGGCACCATGGCACCCAGCCAGACATCCGGCACGGCAAACAGGGCCTGCGGCCCTTGCGTTGACGGCAAGGAACCGGGCCCTGTGGGTGCAGCACTGGCGGGATTGGCAGCAGGGCTGCCAGCAGCATCCAGCACCAGACGGTGCAGCGCAAAGTGCGCTGTGCGGGAGACGGTACCCCCCGCCATGGCGGCCTGGAACTGCGGACGGGTTTTCAGCCGTTGCATGCAGGCACCCCGTTTGGAACCTGACGGTACAAACCGGGGGCAGGCGGGGAGCAGACCGTAGACCGGGACGGCCTTAGACGGCCAGGCGCTTGCGGCCCTTGGCGCGGCGTGCGTTGATAACGGCACGGCCGCCGCGGGTCTTCATGCGGACGAGGAAACCGTGGGTGCGCGCGCGGCGCGTCTTGGAGGGCTGGTAAGTACGTTTCATGGTGCTATTCCTTGAGGTTCAGTTCCGGACTGCTGCTCTTGAACCCCTGCCTTGCTCAACTGAAAACCAGCCAAACAGAAGCAGAAATAACGGCGCGCCGGGTCAAATCACCCTGAACACATTCAGGGAAACCCAAAATTATCGCAGGCTTGTCGCCCTCTGGCAATGCCTTTCGGCAGGCAGGCCTATCCGCAAGCCGCCCGGCGGGGCCACCACAGCCCCTTCGCCGCCACCCCAGGCGGGCCTTCAACGATCACCAGGCGCCCGTTTTGACACCCCGGGGATGCCAGCCTATCAACCCCGGAATCCCCCGATGACAGCTGCCGCAAAAATGTGGATAACTCCTTGACAAGCTACAATCCGCCGCCCAGCACCGTTCCTCCTATCCACAACAAGAATCCCCGATAAATGACCGAGGAACCCACCCGCAGCGCCCAGCCATCCCCCGGAGCCGATGCCGGACAAGGCCTGTGGCAAGCCTGCGTAGAACAACTGGCGCAAGACCTGCCGGAACAACAATTCAACACCTGGATCAAGCCCTTGGTCGCCCAGGTGGCCGAGGATTTCTCCAAGGTCACCCTGCTGGTGGCCAACCGCTTCAAGCTGGACTGGATCCGTGCCCAGTACGCAGGCCGCATCGCCTCCCTGCTGGAAGGCCTGTACGGCCAGCCGGTCTCGCTGGAGTTAGCGCTCGCTCAGCGGGAATCCGTGACCCGCACTTATGTGCGCCCCGCATCGCCCGAACCCTCCAGCGCCCCGGCACCGGCAGAATCCCCGACCGCCAGCATCGACGAGGCCCCGGCCGGTGCCTTCCGCAACCGGCTGAATGCCGCGCTCACATTCGAGACCCTGGTGGAGGGCACGGCCAACCGCATGGCGCGCTCGGCCGCCATGCACGTGGCGGGCATGCCCGGCCACCTGTACAACCCGTTGTTCATCTACGGCGGTGTCGGCCTGGGCAAGACCCACCTGATGCACGCTGTGGGTAACCGCCTGCTGCAGGACAAGCCCGACGCCAAAGTTCTCTACATCCATGCCGAGCAGTTCGTGTCGGATGTGGTTAAGGCCTACCAGCGCCGCACCTTCGACGAGTTCAAGGAACGCTACCACTCGCTGGACCTGCTGCTCATCGACGATGTACAGTTCTTTGCCAACAAGGACCGCACGCAGGAAGAATTCTTCAACGCGTTCGAGGCCTTGCTGACCAAGAAGAGCCACATCGTGATGACGTCGGACACCTACCCCAAGGGCCTGACCAACATCCACGACCGCCTGGTGTCGCGCTTCGATTCGGGCCTGACAGTGGCGCTGGAACCGCCCGAGCTGGAAATGCGCGTGGCGATTCTGATCAACAAAGCCCGCGTCGAAGGCACCGAGATGCCCGAAGAGGTCGCTTTCTTCGTCGCCAAGAACGTGCGCTCCAACGTGCGCGAACTCGAAGGTGCACTGCGCAAGATCCTGGCGTATTCGCGCTTCAATCAGAAGGAAATCTCGATCCAGCTCGCCCGCGAGGCGCTGCGCGACCTGCTGTCCATTCAGAACCGGCAGATTTCTGTGGAAAACATCCAGAAGACGGTGGCCGACTACTACAAGATCAAGGTCGCCGACATGTACAGCAAGAAGCGCCCGGCCAGCATTGCCCGCCCGCGCCAGATTGCGATGTACCTGGCCAAGGAGCTGACGCAAAAGAGCCTTCCGGAGATCGGAGAATTGTTCGGCGGGCGCGACCACACCACGGTTTTGCACGCGGTGCGCAAGATTTCGGGCGAGCGCCAGCAGCTGACCGAGTTGAACCAGCAGTTGCATGTGCTGGAGCAAACGCTCAAGGGCTGAACCGGCGTGATCGAGGCGCCCCAGAGAAAACGCCCCTTTAAGGGGCAAAATGACGGGTTGTGCAGCAGGGGGAGGCACAACCCGTGCCGCTGTCCAAGCTCCGTTCCAAAAACCACAAGAGGTTGAAGACATGATCGTCCTGAAGGCAACACAAGACAAGGTTCTCGCGGTACTGCAGTCCGTGGCTGGCATCGTCGAGCGCCGGCACACGCTGCCCATCCTGGCCAATGTGCTGATCCGCAAGACGGGCAATGCCCTGCAGCTGACGACCAGCGACCTCGAAATCCAGATCCGCACCACGGCCGAGCTGGGCGGCGACACCGGCGACTTCACCACCACCGTGGGTGCGCGCAAGCTCATCGACATCCTGCGCACCATGCCCGGCGACCAGACCGTGAGCCTGGAGTCGCAGCAGTCCAAACTGGTGCTCAAGGGCGGCAAGAGCCGTTTCACTCTGCAGAGCCTGCCCGCCGAAGACTTCCCGCTGGTGCAGGAATCCGCAGCCTTCGGCCCTGTGTTCGCCGTGCCGCAAAAGACGCTGAAGGACCTGCTGGGCCAGGTGTCGTTTGCGATGGCGGTGCAGGACATCCGCTATTACCTCAATGGCATCCTCTTCGTGGCCGAAGGCAAGCAGCTCAGCCTGGTCGCCACCGACGGCCACCGCCTGGCGTTTGCCAGCGCCACGCTGGATGTGGAAGTGCCCAAGCAGGAAGTCATCCTGCCGCGCAAGACCGTGATCGAGCTGCAGCGCCTGCTGAGCGATGCGGGCGGCGAGAACCAGCCCCACATCGAGATGCAGTTCGCCAACAACCAGGCGAAGTTCACCTTTGGCGGCATGGAGTTCGTCACAAAATTAGTCGAGGGCAAGTTCCCCGACTACAACCGCGTGATCCCCAAGAACCACAAGAACAGCATCACCCTGGGCCGCGCGCCGCTGCTGGCCAGCCTGCAGCGCACCGCCATCATGACCAGCGACAAGTTCAAGGGCGTGCGCCTGAACCTGGAGCCCGGCACCCTGCGCGTGGCGTCCAACAACGCCGAGCAGGAAGAGGCCGTGGACGAACTCGACATCGACTACGGTGGCGACACCATCGAGATCGGCTTCAACGTGACCTACCTCATCGACGCCCTGGCCAACATGGGCCAGGACATGGTGAAGGTGGAGCTGTCGGACGGCAACAGCTCCGCGCTGATGACCATCCCCGACAACGACAGCTTCAAATATGTGGTGATGCCGATGCGCATCTGAATCTGAGCGAGTGGGTGAGGCGGCCCCTCTCACCGGCCGCACCCCTGCACCATCGCACGGCTGCACCACATTTACTATCGTATTGATAGCTACTAGCGCTTACTAGATAGGCGGTAGAGCCCAATTTGACCATTGAACTTACTGGAAACCCCGGTTTCCACGGACCCCAAGGCCCACCATGACCGCTGACAACAACCTGCCCGAGCAAAAACCTACCGGCACGGGTGAGCCTGTTCCGCACAAGATCGACACCAATCAGGCCGGCGCCAGCGAAAGCTACGGCGAAGGCTCCATCACCATCCTCGAAGGCCTGGAAGCCGTGCGCAAGCGCCCCGGCATGTACATCGGCGACACGAGCGACGGCACCGGCCTGCACCATCTGGTGTTCGAGGTGGTGGACAACTCCATCGACGAAGCCCTGGCCGGCCACTGCGATGACATCGTCGTCACCATCCACACCGACAACTCCATCAGCGTGACAGACAACGGCCGCGGCATCCCCACCGGCGTGAAGATGGACGACAAGCACGAGCCCAAGCGCTCGGCTGCCGAGATTGCGCTGACCGAATTGCACGCTGGCGGCAAGTTCAACCAGAACAGCTACAAGGTCTCAGGCGGCCTGCACGGCGTGGGCGTGAGCTGCGTGAACGCGCTCAGCAAATGGCTGCGCCTGACCGTGCGCCGCGAAGGCAAGGTGCACCAGATCGAGTTTGCACGCGGCTTTGTGCAAGACCGTCTGCTGTCCACCGTGGATGGCTTTGAAGTCAGCCCCATGAAGGTGACCGGCGAGACCGAAAAGCGCGGCACCGAAGTGCACTTTTTGCCCGACACCGAGATCTTCAAAGAGAACTACGACTTCCACTACGAGATCCTGGCCAAGCGCCTGCGCGAGCTCTCGTTTTTGAACAACGGCGTGCGCATTCGCCTCAAGGACGAGCGCAGCGGCAAGGAAGACGACTTCTCGGGCGCCGGCGGCGTGCGCGGCTTTGTCGAGTTCATCAACAAGGGCAAGACCGTTCTGCACCCCACGTCGTTCTACGCGGCGGGCGAGCGCCCGGCAGAGACGTACGGCGGCATCCCCGGCACCCACATCGGCGTGGAAGTGTCCATGCAGTGGAACAGCGCGTACACCGAGCAAGTCCTCTGCTTCACCAACAACATCCCCCAGCGTGACGGCGGCACCCACCTGACCGGCCTGCGCGCCGCGATGACCCGCGTCATCAACAAGTACATCGAAGAAAACGAGCTGGCCAAGAAGGCCAAGGTCGAAGTCACAGGTGACGACATGCGCGAAGGCCTGTGCTGCGTGCTGAGCGTGAAGGTGCCCGAGCCCAAGTTCAGCAGCCAGACCAAGGACAAGCTGGTGTCGAGCGAAGTGCGCGCGCCGGTGGAAGACATCGTGGGCAAGCTGCTCACCGACTACCTGCAGGAAAAGCCCAACGACGCCAAGATCATCTGCGGCAAGATCGTGGAAGCCGCCCGCGCCCGCGAAGCCGCGCGCAAGGCCCGCGAAATGACGCGCCGCAAGGGCGTGCTCGACGGCATGGGCCTGCCCGGCAAGCTGGCCGACTGCCAGGAAAAAGACCCGGCGATGTGCGAGATCTACATCGTCGAGGGTGACTCCGCCGGTGGCTCTGCCAAGCAGGGCCGCGACCGCAAGTTCCAGGCCATCCTGCCCCTGCGCGGCAAGATCCTGAACGTGGAAAAAGCCCGCTACGAAAAGCTGCTGACCAGCAACGAAATCCTGACGCTGATCACGGCCCTGGGCACCGGCATCGGCAAGGCGGGCGGCACCACCGGCGGCGACGACTTCGACGTGGCCAAGCTGCGCTACCACCGCATCATCATCATGACCGACGCCGACGTGGACGGCGCCCACATCCGCACCCTGCTGCTCACCTTCTTCTACCGCCAGATGCCCGAGCTGGTCGAGCGCGGCCACATCTACATCGCCCAGCCGCCGCTGTACAAGGTGAAGGCGGGCAAGGAAGAGCTGTACCTGAAGGACGGCCCCGCACTCGACGGCTTCCTGCTGCGCATTGCGCTGAACCACGCGAGCGTGAGCACCGGCGGCGCCAACCCGCAGGTGCTGGCGGGCGACACCCTGGCCGAACTGGCGCGCAAGCACCAGGTCGCTGAAAGCGTCATCAACCGCCTGTCCAACTTCATGGACCAGGAGGCCCTGCGCGCCGTGGCCGACGGCGTGAGCCTGAAGCTCGACACCGTGGCCGAGGCCGAAGCCAGCGCCGTGGCCCTGCAGATCAAGCTGCGCGAGCTGAACACCACCGGCACCCCCGCCGAAGTGGCGGGCGAGTTCGACGCCCGCACCGACAAACCCATCCTGCGCATCAGCCGCCGCCACCACGGCAACGTCAAGAGCAGCGTCATCACGCAGGACTTCGTGCACGGCGCCGACTACGCCGCCCTGGCCGAAGCCGCCGACACCTTCCGTGGCCTGCTGGGCGAGGGCGCCAAGGCCCTGCGCGGTGAAGGCGACAAGCAGAAGGAAGAAAAGGTCGGCGACTTCCGCCAGGCCATGAAGTGGCTCATCAGCGAAGCCGAACGCACCACCAGCCGCCAGCGCTACAAGGGCCTGGGCGAAATGAACCCCGAGCAGCTGTGGGAAACAACGATGGACCCGAATGTGCGCCGTTTGCTGCGTGTGCAGATTGACGATGCCATTGAAGCCGACCGCGTGTTCACGATGCTGATGGGGGATGAGGTGGAGCCACGCAGGGATTTCATTGAGACGAATGCGCTGCGGGCGGGGAATATTGACGTTTGATGTAGCTAGCCAACTTGGTTGAACCAGCCATGGACTGGTCTCGGGCCGAGGTTGAGGTGGTTGTTGCCGACTACCTCAAGATGCTCAGTCTTGAACTGGCTGGTCAGACCTACAGCAAAGCTGCGCACCGTCGCGTCTTGCTTGAAAAGCTCAATGGCCGCTCCGCAGGTTCTGTTGAGTTCAAGCACTGCAATATCAGCGCAGTGCTGATCCATCTGGGTTGCCCGTATCTGCGCGGATATCAACCACGAGCCAACTACCAACGTCTGCTGCGTGAAGTAGTGGAGCTACAAGTTGACCAGTCCACTGCCCTGGATTCACTGGCGCTTGCGGCTGCGCACCTGCCAGCAGTCCCCCCGGAAATTGTCGATTTCTCCAGAGTTGAAACCGAAGCGCCGCTAAAGCAACATCGTGTCGGCGAGACAAGTCCACACTACGGCAACCCACCCGTCAAACGGGACTACCTTGCAATCGAGTCCCGCAATCGCTCGTTAGGTCAGGCTGGCGAAGAGTTCGTTCTTCGGTACGAGCAATGGAGACTGGCTCATATCGGCAAGCGCGATTTGGCTGAACGGGTGGAGCATGTCTCGCAAACAAAGGGGGATGGCCTTGGCTACGACATCCTGTCTTTCGATGCGAACGGTCGCGAGCGATTCATTGAAGTGAAAACCACTGCGTTTGGCAAGGACACACCGTTTTTCATATCCAAGAACGAATTGCATTTCTCCCGAGACGCGGGTACTGACTTCACACTGTGTCGCCTATTTGAATTTCGGCAGACTCCAAAGTTGTTCTCTTTGAAGGGCGCACTGGATCAGCACTGTGACCTGGACCCTGTCACATATCGCGCTAGCTTTTCTTAGTCCTACCGCACGCCGCACCCCATCTGCCCTCACCCCATGCGCTCCCCCATCGCCATCGTTGACGTAGACCGCCTGGACACCTGGACCCGCTACCGCGCGGGCCTGTGCGAAACCTGCGCGGCCAACTGCTGCACGATGCCGCTGGAGGTGCAGCTTTCGGACCTGGTGCGGCTCGAACTGGTGGACCCGTTCGAGGCCGAGCATGAGGAAATCCGCCACATCGCCAAGCGGCTGCAAAAGGCGCGACTGATCGACCACTTCAACCACAAGAACGCGGTCTTCACGATGGCGCGGCGGGCCAGTGGGGACTGCAACTTTCTGGACCCCAAGACGCGGCTGTGCACGGTGTATGACAAGCGGCCCGAGACCTGCCGCCTGCACCCGCAGAAGAAGAGCCCCAAGCCGGGTTACTGCGCTTATGGGGCGCGGGATCTGCAGCGGCGGGGCTGACAAGCGCAGAGGCGACTGCGCGCCACGCCTGCGCAAGCCCGCTGCCTATTGAAACCGCCGCCCCCGCTCGCTCACGCCATGTCGCGCAGCTCGCGGCGCAGGATCTTGCCGACGCTGGACTTGGGCAGGGCCTCTACAAACACGATCTGCCGGGGCACCTTGTAGGCGGTGAGCGCTGCGCGGCAATGGGCTGCGATGTGGTCTGCATCCACCGGTGGCGCAGTGCCCGCCACGCGCACCACATACAGCCGCAGTGCCTCGCCCGTTTTCTCATCCGGCACGCCGATGCACGCGCATTCCAGCACGCCGGGGCAGGCGGTGGCCACGGCTTCGACTTCGTTGGGAAAGACGTTGAAGCCTGACACGATGACCATGTCCTTCTTGCGGTCCACGATCTTGAGAAAACCGCGCTCGTCCAGCTGGCCGATGTCGCCGGTGCGGAAGTAGCCGTCGGGCGTGAAGGCGGCTGCGTTGGCCTCGGGCTGCTGCCAGTAGCCGCCCATGACCTGGGGGCCTTTCACGCAGACCTCGCCGGGCTGGCCCAGGGGCGCGGGGTGGCCCTGGTCGTCCAGCAGCAGCACGTCGGTGGAGGGCAGGGGCAGGCCGGTGCTGCCGCTGAATGCTGTGACCGATGCAGGGTTGAAGGCCACCACGGGGCTGGTCTCGCTCAGGCCGTAGCCTTCGCGGATGAACTGGCCGGTGATGGCCTGCCAGCGGGCGGAGACCGAGGGCAGGATGGCGGCGCCACCGCCGCCCGCCAGCCGCAGGTTAGAGAAGTCCACGCCCTGCGTGCCGGGGTGTGCCGCCAGCCCGGCGTACAACGTGTTGACACCCATGAACACGCTGGGGCGCGCAGCCTTCAACACGTCAATCAAAGCATCCAGGTCGCGCGGGTTGGGCACCAGCCAGTTGCGCGCGCCCACGGCGAAGTAGCTGATCAGGTTCACCATGAGCGCGAAGATGTGATACAGCGGAATGGCCGTAACGATGACCTCTTGCGCGGGGCGAAGGGCATCGGGCACGAAGGCCTTGAACTGCTCCACATTGGCCACCAGGTTGCGGTGCGTGAGCATGGCCCCTTTGGACAGGCCCGTGGTGCCCCCGGTGTATTGCAGGAACAGCAGGTCGCCCCCCTCCAGCACGGGCGGCGCAAACGGCAACGTGGCGCCTTCGGCCAGGGCGCGTGCGAACGGGGTGGTGGTGTGCAGTCTGGCATCGACCGGCGGGCCCGGCAAGTCGGCTGCGGTGCCGTCGCCGGGCGCCACGGTGATGATGCTGTGCAGCTCTACCCGGTCCTGGATGGCAGCCAGGGTGCCGGTGGACCCGGCATAGATCACCATCACCCTGGCCCCTGCGTCCTGGAGCTGGTGCTCCAGCTCGCGCGGGGTGTACAGGGGGTTCACGTTCACCTGCACACAGCCCGCGCGCGCAATGCCGAGCATGGCGATGGGAAACGCCATCAGGTTGGGGCACATCACGGCAATGCGGTCGCCCTTGCGCACACGCAGCACGTTCTGCAGGTAGGCCGCAAAGGCGCGGGATTGCTGGTCCACATGCGCATAGGTCAGCGTCTGCCCCAGGCAGGTGAATGCAGGCAGGTGCGCATAGCGCTGCATGGCGGCACACAGCAGGTGCACGATGCTGGGATGGCTGTCGGGGTCGATGTGGGCGGGGATGGCGCCGTAGCTGGCCAGCCAGGGTTGGGGGGACATGATGCAAAGATCCTCGGGGGACAAAGGAAGGGGCTGGGCATTGGGCTGGCCACCAGGGCCGCAACGGCCCAGCCCCGGGGGATGGCGTGCAAGGCTCAGCGCACGGCCTTGGCGAGTGCGGCAAAAGCCTGGCGGTCCAGCGCGTGGGTGAAGGCCGTGTTGGGAACGGGGTGGGTGGAGAGCTTCACCACCACCAGTTCTGCCGCCGGGTTGATGTGTATGTGCTGGCCCATCAGGCCCTTGGCTTCGAAGCTGCCGTCGGCGTCGTGGGGCACCCACCACTGGTTGTGGTACGAGTAGCCCGCACGCATGGCGGTGCCGGAGGCTTTGCTGAACTTGGCGGGGTCGGCGCCCTTGCGCAGCTCGGCAATGGTGGCGGGCGAGACGATCTGCTGCCCGTTGAAGCGGCCGTTGGAGCGCAGCATTTCGCCCAGGCGGCCCAGGTCACGCAAGGTGGCGTTCACGCCCACGCTGGTGGCCTGGCCGCCGTTGGCATCGGCAAACACATAGGCGTCCTCCTGCGCGCCCAGCTTGGACCAGATGCGCTCGGACAACAGCGTGGCGTAGCTCTTGCCAGTGACGCGCTGCAGCAGCCAGCCCAGCACTTCCGTGTCCACCGATTTGTAGGCAAACGCGGTGCCGTGCTCGCCTTCCTTCTGCACGGTGGGCAGGTGCTCGGCCATGCTCTTGGCCACGGTGCTGCCCGGGGGCGCGGGCTGCAGGCCGGCGGCGGCCAGGTACTGGAACACGCCCGAGCTGGGGTCGGCAAAGTTCTCGGCGTACTTCACGCCCGTGGTCATGTCCAGCGCCTGCTGCACGGTGGCATCGGCCCAGGCGCTGGTGGCCAGCTCGGGCAAGTAGCGCGGGATGAGTGCATTGGCGTCAATCGCGCCTTCCTGGATGAGTTCGGTCACCAGCAGGCCCACCAGCGACTTGCTCATGGACCACAGCACATGCGGCTGCTGGGGCTGCATCCCGATGTGATAACGCTCGTACACCACACGGCCCCGGTGCAGCACCAACAGCGCATCGGTGTAGGTGGCCTTCTGCCAGTCGGCCAACGTGGTGGGCGCGCCCTTGTCGTCGGCAAACGCCAGGGTGTCGGGCAAGGCACGCGGCGCAGCGGGCAGCGCGCCGGGCGCAGCGGCACCGCGCCAGATGGTGGCTGTGGGCCCCAGTTCGCGCAGGTGCTGCGCTGCCCAGCGCACGTTGGGGTACTTGAGGATGTTGGCCAGCCGCACGATCTTGTCGGGCGCCGGGGGGAAGCCCTGCATCAGCTGCAGGGCCACGGGGTGGGTGGCGTCCGGCGGCGGCAGCTGCGGCGCCTGGGCCTGGCTGGCCGGGGCCACACCCAGCAGAGTGCAGGCCAGGGCGACGGCAGAAAACGAGTGGGTCAGGTGGCGAGGAAAGGGGCGCATGGTGAAAAGACCTCTGTCAAAAAAATTGTGGGAAACGGAAGAACAAACAAGGAGACGGAATCCATCGGGCAGCTCAGCCCCTGGCCGCCAGCAGCGTGCGGATCACGCTCTCGGTGCGCTCGTACTCGCCTTCGCCAAAGTGCTTGTAGCGAATGCGGCCCTGCGCATCGATGAGGTAGGTGGCAGGCCAGTACTGGTTGCTGTAGGCCTTCCAGGTGCCGTAGCGGTTGTCTTGCGCCACGGGGTGTTTCACGCCATAGCGGCGCATGGCCGCTTCGACGTTGCTGGCCGAGCGCTCGAACGGAAACTCGGGCGTGTGCACGCCCACCACCGTGAGGCCCTGGGGCGTGTACCGTTCGGCCCAGCGGTTCACATGGGGCAGGGTGCGGATGCAGTTGATGCAGGCGTACGTCCAGAAATCCACCAGCACCACGCGGCCGCGCAGCTGGGCCAGGCTTAGCGGTTCGGAGTTGAGCCAGCGCTCGATGCCGGTGAACTCGGGCGCAGCGCCATAGTCGGGCAGCGCTGCGGCGGGGCTGGTGGGGCCTGCGGCCTGGGCCCACCCAGGCGCCACCACCGCAGCGGCCAGCGAGGCCAGAAAAACGCGGCGCTCAGCGAAGAGGAGTGAAGAGGGGTGCGATGCCATGGTGAAAACTCCTTGAAATCGGTGATGGGAGTGATGGGGTGAAGGGCTACAGGCCGCCCCAGCCTGAGGGGTAGAACTGCGTGAGCCAGGCGGTGATCTGCCCGTCCACCTCCCACAACATGGCCAGCGCAATGGCGATGACCACCACGCCAAACACCTGCTGCACGCGGTGCGCGTGGCGCGCAATGCGGCGCACATGGGTGGCAGCAGCCTGGCCGCCATAGGCAATGGCCAGCATGGGCAGTGCTGCGCCGGTGGAATACGCGAGCAGCAGTACGGCGGTGCCCACCCCCGGTGGCTCGGTAGCGATGAGGGTGAGGATGGAGGCGAGCACGGGCCCGGCGCAGGGTGTCCAGACCGCGCCCAGGCTCAGGCCCAGCAGCAGTCCGCCCCAGTTGCCGCCCCCGCTGCCCATGCCCAGGCTGGCCAGGCAGCTGAGCACGCCGCCCGCATATTGGCTGAGCCACTGGAACGGCCGGGGCCACACCGTGAGCACGCCAAACACCAGCAGCATCACAGCGGCCAACCGGCGCAGGCCTTCTTGCGACACACCGAGCACCTGCGTGAAGCTGCTGAACAGCAGCGCCACCGCAGCGAACGACAGCGCAAAACCCAGCGCGATGAACAGCGGGCGTGTGCGCTGCGCAGCACCACCGCCGCCCACCGACGCACCCAGCACCACCGGCAGCATGGGCAACACGCAGGGCGCGCCCACGGTGAGCATGCCGGCGGCCACGGCCAGCCAGGGTGAGGTGGTGGAGATGGCCATCGTCATTGCGCGCCCCCGTGCTCGGCGGCGGGGCGGCGCCACACCTGTGTCTTGCCAAACAGCGGGATGCCCACATAAGCACGCACCAGCAACTGGTCGGGCTCGGCCGGGGTGAGGTGGGCGCGGTAGGTCTTGGCGTTCTCGCGGTTGTAGATCTCGCCCTGGTACTCGCTGTTGCCGCCTTCAGTCGCGCGCAGGCCCGACAGCAGCGTCATGCCCAGTGCAGGCCGCGCGTCGGCCGCCGCCATGTCGGTGCCCGGCGCGCTCATGGAGCGGTTGGCCAACACACGCGCCACCTTGCCACACAGGGTGTTGCCCCCGCCAGCGTTGCACGGGGCGATGTTCACCTCCAGGTTGCCGCTTTCGGTGATCCAGCGGCCCAGCGGAGCCTTAGGCGGGGATACAGGCTCAGAGGTGGGTTGGGATGTGGGTTGTGCGGCAGCGGCGGGCCGCGCCTTGGTGGCCTCTTGCGCGCTGGCGGAGTGCGCCAGGCCCAGGGCCAGCAAGACGGTCGCGGCGATGGATGGTTTCATGGCAAGGTCCTCGTGATGTTCAGGAAGACCACATTGAAGCCAGCGCAGGTATCGGTGGTTTGTCTGGCCCGGGGCTTTTGGTATGTGCGCTTGTCGGGGCACCCGGCAGACAAGTTCAGATACATACGGGTCTGCGTTGCCCCACCGCAGCACTGCCAAAGCCCGGACAATGGCCGCCATGACGACGCCCCCGCCCGACCACATCCTGATCGTCGATGACGATGCCGGCATCCGCGAGCTGGCCGCCGAGTACCTGCAGCGCCAGGGCCTGCAGGTGAGCGTGGCAGCCGACGGGCGGCAAATGCGTGAGGTGCTGGCCACGCAGCGCATCGACCTGCTGGTGCTGGACCTGATGCTGCCGGGCACCGACGGCATCGCGCTGTGCCGTGAGCTGCGCAGCCCCGGTGCGCCGCCACTGCCCATCATCATGCTCACCGCACGCAGCGATGAGGCGGACCGCATCCTGGGCCTGGAGCTGGGCGCAGACGACTACCTGACCAAACCCTTCGCCGCACGCGAGCTGCTGGCGCGCATCCACGCCGTGCTGCGGCGCACGCGCATGCTGCCGCCCAACCTGGCAGTGGCCGAGCCCGCGCGCCAGCTGGCGTTTGGCGACTGGCGGCTGGACACCACGGCGCGCCACTTGCTCGATGCCACGGGCGCGGTGGTGGCGCTGTCGGGCGCCGAATACCGCCTGCTGCGCGTGCTGCTGGACCACCCGCAGCGCATCCTTACGCGCGACCAGCTGCTGCAGCTCACGCAGGGGCGCGATGCCGATGTGTTCGACCGCTCCATCGACCTGCTGGTGAGCCGCGTGCGCCAGCGACTGGGCGATGGAGCACGCGGCTCACGCTACATCAAGACGGTGCGCAACGAGGGCTATGTGTTTTGCGCCGACGTGCACGCTGCACCAGCGCCCCAGGAGACTGCGCCATGACGCTGCGCGGGTGGCCGCGCTCGCTGTTCGGGCGCATCCTGCTGGTGCTGGCGCTGGGCCTGGCGCTGGCGCATGCGCTGACCTTTGTGCTCGCGTTCACCGAGCGCAGCATGACCATGCGGCGGGCCATGGTGTCGTATTTCGCAAGCGACGTGGCCAGCTCGGTGGCCATGCTGGAACGCCTGCCCGCTGCAGAACGCACGCAGTGGGTAGACCGGCTGGCGCGCCGCAACTACCGTTTTGCACTGGTGGAACCGCTCACCACCCCCGAAGACCCATCGCAGCTTGCGCGCCTCGTCGCCAGCGCCGTGACGGTCACCTTGCCTGCCGACCGGGCCGTGCAGGTGATCGACCCCCATGTACCGGGCACCGAGCTGCGGCTGCAGCTGCGCCTGGCCGACGGCACGCCGCTGGCCGTGGACATGGACGAGCCCCGGCTGCAGATTTCGCCCTGGGTACTGGGCGCGCTGGCCTTGCAGCTGGCGTTGCTGGTGGGCCTGTGCGCCTGGGCCGTGCGCGCGGCCACGCGGCCCCTGAGTACGCTGGCCGATGCGGCCGACGCACTGGGCGCCGATCGCCCCACCGTGCCCCTGGCCGAAGACGGCCCGCGCGAAGTGGTGCGCGCCGCCGCCGCATTCAACCGCATGCAGCAGCGCATCCAGGCGCACCTGCAGGAGCGCATGCAGATCCTGGCCGCCGTCTCGCATGACCTGCAGACGCCCATCACCCGCCTGCGCCTGCGCGCCGACCTGCTGGACGACCCCGTGCTGCAGCGCAAGCTGCATGCCGACCTGGCCGAGATGCAGTCGCTGGTGGAGGAGGGCATTGCCTACGCGCGCTCATCGCAGGCCGTGCGCGAGCCCCCGCAGCGCGTGGACCTGCGCGCGCTGGTGGAAAGCCTTGCGCGCGACTACGCCGATACGGACCTGCCGGTGCAGGTGCTTCAGGCGGTGGATGGGACCTGTGACACCCGCCCCCAGGCCCTGCGCCGCCTGCTGTGCAACCTGGTGGACAACGCGCTCAAGTTTGCGGGGGCCGCGGAGCTGACGCTGGAGGCGGGCGCGCAGGGCCAGTGGCTGGTGCGTGTGCTGGACCACGGCCCCGGCATACCGCCCGCAGAGCTGTCGGCCGTGCTGCAACCCTATGCGCGGCTGGAGGATTCGCGCAACCGGGGCACGGGCGGCACCGGCCTGGGCCTGGCCATTGCGAACGAACTGGCCCAGGCCCTGGGCGGCCGCCTGGTGCTGGGGCCCCGAGCGGACGGCGCGCAGGGGCTGGAGGCGCGCGTCGAGCTGCCAGGCACACCGCTGCTACAGTGACCGCTCCGTGGACTCCTGAAGGACAGCACCTTGGACACCCATGCCACCCACCGTGAGCCCCCCAGCAGCAACCCACGCATCCGCGTCGGCATTGGCGGCTGGACCTTTGAGTCCTGGCGCAACAACTTCTACCCCGCAGGGCTGGCGCACAGCAAGGAGCTGCAGTACGCCAGCCGACAGCTCACGGCGATCGAGGTCAACGGCACCTACTACAGCACCTTCAAACCGCCCACTTTTGCCAAGTGGCGTGACGAAACGCCCGAAGGCTTCATGTTCTCGCTCAAGGCCAATCGCTTTGCTACGCACCGGCGCGTGCTGGCGGAAGCGGGCGATTCGATCGGACGGTTTGTGGAGAGCGGCATCTCGGAACTGAAGGACAAGCTCGGGCCCATCGTGTGGCAGTTCATGCCCAACAAGGTGTTTGAGCCGGGGGATTTCGAGGCCTTTCTGGCCCTGCTGCCACAACAGGTGGAGGGCCTGAGGCTGCGCCACGCGCTGGATGTGCGCCACCCGAGTTTTGCGACGCCAGAGTTTGTGGCGCTGGCGCGCCGGTATGGCTGCGTGCCTGTGTACACCGACTCTGACAAGTTTCCGGCCATCGCGGATGCAGAGGCAGACTTTGCCTACCTGCGGCTGATGCGCAGCCAGAGCGATGTACTAACGGGCTACACGCCCGAGGCGATTACACAGTGGGCCGATGGCGTTCGCACCTGGACCGGCGGCGAGCGGCCGCGCGATGTGTTCGTGTACTTCATCAACGGCGCCAAGGAGCGGGCGCCTGCGGGGGCGATGGAGTTGCTGCGGCAGCTCAGCCTGCGCTCTTAACGCTGAGCGCAGGGGCAGGCCTAAACCGTCTCGCGCTGCAAGAAGCCCTGCGGGGCCTCACCGCCATCAGGCACATTGCCCACCACCACGCGGTCCACACGCGCATGCTCGGGCCCCTGGTGTGCCCAATCGATCAGCGCCAACAAGGCCTGCTCCGAGCCCCAGGCGCACGCCTCCACGCGGCCGTCCTTGCGGTTGCGCACCCAGCCCGACACGCCCAGGCGCTCGGCGGCCTGCACCATGGACCAGCGGTAGCCCACGCCCTGCACATGGCCGGTGATCAACAAGTGGCGGGTGACGGCCGATTTCTGTTCTGCGTTCATGGGGGGCACTGTAGCGCGCTCCTTGTGGGGAGCCCGCTCCAGGGGCACACTGCCAACACCACCGCACCACATGACCACCACCACCCCCAAGGCCCTGCCCACCATCGACCCCCAGCGCTGCACCGGCTGCGGCTGGTGCGTGGCGGTGTGCCCGCCCCATGTACTGTCGCTGCAGGTGCTGGGCCCGGAGCCCTGGGGCTCCAAGTGCTCCACCCTGCACGATGCGCCGGGCTGCACCGGGTGCGCGCTGTGTGCGGTGCGCTGCCCGTTCGATGCGATTCGCATGGTGCGTGTGGCGGCTGGCAAAGCCATACACAACGGCCCGACTGAGACGGGTTGATGGGTACGGGCTCGAATCCAGGGTACTCCCTTCTTCAGGTCGTACAGCTGCAGCGCCTAGTGCACACTCGCCGCTGCCTTCCAGGGCATGGGCATGGGCATGGGCATGATGCTGTACGCACTCACGCGGGCAGAGGATGAAAAGTGAGCAATGGGTGGGTGAATGATGGCCACGCCCCGACCCATTCAAGAAAGGAATGGCGCAGCGGCATGGTGCGCACAATGGCGAGCGCGACGCGCGCCAGCCAAGCGCTAAGAACCTGTTCAAGATCTTCTTACTTCACAGCATGCGATGCCAGCCGCTCGTCGATGGTGACGGGCGCTGGAGCACCTGCCGCAGGATGGAACGGTTGCGCCATGGCGCGCTCCAGCTGGTCCAGCCGCAGGCGACTTTGCGGATGCGCGTCCGCAAACTGCAGATCGCTGTCACCCAATGCGTTCAGCTGCACCAGCGCAGACACCAGGCCGAACGGGTCCAGCCCGGCACGCGCAGCCAGCACCACGGCCTCGCGGTCGGCAGCGTGCTCGGCCTCAGCGCCCAGACCCAGCGTGTGGGTATGGCGGGCCAGTGCCGTGAGGCTGGGAGACACCTTGCCGCTGCGTGCCGCGCTGTGCATGGCGCGCAGGTGGTGCCTGGATGCGACGTGGGCAATCTCATGCGCCAGGATGCCGGCCAGCTCGGCCTCGTCTGCGCAACGGTCCACCAGACCACGGGTCAGGAATACGTGGCCTCCAGGGGTACTGTAGGCGTTGAAGTCCGATTCATCCACCACCACGAAGGTCCATGGAAGTTGTGGGCGGCTCGACTGCAGACTGACCCAGCGGCCCAGCAGATTGACGTAGCGCTGCATCTCCGGCGCCGGATCCAACGGCTTGCCTTGCAGCAAC
The DNA here is from genome assembly GCF_054950075.1 of Acidovorax sp. Q11. Taxonomy (NCBI): domain Bacteria; kingdom Pseudomonadati; phylum Pseudomonadota; class Betaproteobacteria; order Burkholderiales; family Comamonadaceae; genus Acidovorax; species Acidovorax sp. Q11. Next base: position 401,078 of record NZ_JBUDZG010000001.1, read on the forward strand.
AGCGCAGCCATCTGGCGACCCAGTTCGATCTCTTGCGCCTCGGTCACGCCGTCCGCAGACTGCAGCAAGGCACCCAGCGCGCTGTGGGTGTCTGCTGCGGCAGGGGCGGCCGCCGATGCCGCGTTGGAGGCTTCTGCTGCTGCGGCGGCGAAATGCGACACAGGCAGCGCATCTACCCGGCGTGGCTGCAATGCCGCCGCAGTAGCAAAGGCACGCGCCTCATTGGCAGTCACGCGCAGGCGGTCCGCCTGGCCCATGCCCTGACTGTGCGTCGCACCACGTCCGCTTGCACCCACAGACTGCGACACATTGCCTTCGCCCAGACCGCGGATCCCCACGGTGGACGTGGACACAGCGGTAGAGCCAACTCCACCCAACGGGTTGCTCACAGCGCGCAACGCCCCAGCTGCAGCGTTGTCACGCGCTGGCGAGCCGATGTCGAACATGTGGATCCAACCCTCGGCTCCGGACTCGGCACGGACCTGTACCCATGCCCCCTGGCGCTGTGCGGTGCGCGTGACCTTGGCGCTTGCAGCCAGGTCTGCCAACGCGCTACTGGTGTCCCCCGGTGCGGAGCGTAGCTGCGTCGCACGCTTGATCATTGCCTCTTCCTGAGCCTGGGCCATGCCCAAAAACCCCAGAAGCACAAGGCAGCCCGTGAATGCACGGCTGCTGCTGCGTAAGCCCACCATTTTTTCTCCCTCCCTTGATTGCTTCACACGGATGCGATGTCCGCTCACAACTTTCTGCGGCGCGCATTGTTACGGATTTCCGCAGGCCGGGCAAACCACGGACGCCGAAGGAGGTGACTATTCACTGCGGCGCGAAGGGGCCGCGAGAAAAACCGTGGCTGGGCATGACAAAGTTCACACATGGTTACTTCAGTTGCATTCAAGGTATCAGCGCCAGCAGTGGCCTTATGTACATTTCGCTCGTCTGCTGTACGGGACAGCTTGTACGACCCACTTCAAAAAAGACTTTTACCCATGAATCGCCGCGACCTGATCACTCTTGCAACACTCGCCTCCGGCATCAGTGCCGTTTCTCCCGTGTGGGCTCAATTCAACTTTGGAAAGGCACTGGAGGCCGGGCAGGACTTGGTGAAAGCCGAGTCCATCACCGACGAAGAACTGAACAAGTACTTTGACCAAGTGACAGTGCAGATGGACAGCCAAAGCTCCGTGGCCCCCGGCAGCAACGCCTATGCAAAGCGCCTGACAAAGATGGTGACGGGTCTGCAAACTTACGATGGAATGCGGTTGAACTTCAAGGTCTATGTCACACCGCAGATCAATGCGTTTGCCATGGCCAACGGCACCATCCGTGTGTACTCGGGGCTGATGGACGCGTTCACCGACGATGAAGTCCGCTATGTCATCGGTCACGAAATCGGCCACGTCAAGAGCGGCCACTCCAAATCGCGCATGCAAGCAGCGCTGCGCACCAGCGCACTGCGCAAAGGCGTGGAATCGAGCAACACGCGCGCAGGCGCGCTGGCCAGCACAGAGCTGGGCAATCTGTTCGAGAAAGTGGTCAACGCGCAGCACTCCCAATCCAACGAGCGCGAGGCAGATGACTATGCGCTGAAGTTCATGAAAGCAAAAAAATACAACCCGCAGGCCTGCGTGACCGCACTGGAAAAGCTGGCCTCTTTGTCAGGCGATAGCTCCAGCAGCTTCCTGTCCACCCACCCGGCGCCAAAGGACCGCGCCAGCCGCCTGCGGGAACAATTGGCCTGACAGACCGCCTGGGTTACACTGCGCCCTTCATGTCGTACACATCCCTCCCGATCAACACCGCTCACGCCGCTGCCTTCCAAGGCATGGGCATGATGCCGTCCGCGTCCACGCGGGCCCATGGTGAACAGCGGGCACTGGGTGCACGAATGATTACCACCATTACCGCCGCGGCCACCTGAGCACGCGCAGGTGGCCGTTTCGGCAGCCACCTGGTGATCGCTCTCTTCTCCCCCAAGACGAATGCACGAAACCCAGCTCTGGCAGCTGGGTTTTTTTGTTTGTTCGTTAGCCGGAGAAGTCCATGTACCGCGATCCTGTCCAGTCCCTCGAAGCCCCGTCGTTGCCGTCGTCCGCCACGGCCATGCGCCCCCTGCGCGTGGGCATGATTGGCATTGGCACCGTGGGCGCAGGCACCTTCCGCGTGCTGGCGCGCAACCGGGCGCTGATTGCAGGCCGTGCGGGCCGGGGCATCAAGCTGGTGGTGGTCTGCGCCCGCAGCCTGGCCCGCGCCATGAGTGTGGTGGGCAAGGACGTGGCCCTGACCAATGACCCGATGCAGGTCGCCACGCACCCCGACGTGGATGTGCTGGTGGAGGCCGCCGGCGGCACAGGCCCCGCGCGCGACTGGGTGCTGGCCGCCATCCGTGCGGGCAAGCATGTGGTCACGGCCAACAAGGCGCTGCTGGCCGAGCACGGCAACGAGATCTTTGCCGCCGCGCGCCAGCACGGCGTGGCCGTGGCCTATGAAGGTGCGGTGGCAGTGAGCATCCCCATCGTGAAGGCGCTGCGCGAGGGCCTCACCGCCAACCGCATCGAATGGGTGGCCGGCATCATCAACGGCACCACCAATTTCATCCTGAGCAAGATGCGCGATGAAGGTGTGGGTTTTGCCGAGGCGCTTTCGCAAGCCCAGGCGCTGGGCTACGCCGAGGTCGACCCGACGTTTGACATCGAAGGCATCGACGCGGCGCACAAGATCTCGCTGCTGGCGGCCAATGCGTTTGGCATGCCGGTGCGGTTTGCCGATGCGCAGGTGGAAGGCATCACTGCGCTGCAGGGCCAGGACGTGGCCTGCGCCGAGCAACTGGGCTTTCGCATCAAGCTGCTGGGCGTGGCCAAGCGGCGCAAGGACGGTGCCGCCGAAGGGGTGGAGCTGCGCGTGCAGCCGGCGCTGGTGCCCGCCACGCATTTGCTGGCGCATGTGAACGGGTCGATGAACGCCGTGATGGTGAAGGGCGATGCGTCGGGCGTGACGATGTACTACGGCGCGGGTGCGGGGTCGGAGCAGACCGCGTCGGCCGTGATTGCCGACCTGGTGGATGTGGCACGGCTGCAGGGCACACACGCCGCGCAGCGGGTGCCGCACCTGGGGTTTCACGCAGACGCGGTCAATGAAGACCTGGCCGTGCTGCCCCGCGCCGCCGTGCACACGCGCCACTACCTGCGTGTGCCCGTGCACCAGGCCCAGCAGATCGAGGCCGTGGGCGCCTGGCTGGCGGCGCAGCAGGTGCCGGTGGCGCGTGTGGAGCTGGCCTGCGAAAAGACCGCGCCCGCTGGTGCGGGCCCCCAGGTGCTGGTGCTGACGGACGCGGTGGCGCAAAGCACCGTGGACTTGGCCGTACACGCGCTGGCCGCGCACCCTGCCGTGGCCGGGCACGTGGCGGCGCTGCGGGTGGAGATGCTGGAAGGATGAGTGGCTGTGGCGGGAAAAATATGAAAAAATAGCCGTCTGCGCGCGTCCACCATGCGCAAACAGCTATTGTTTTGATAGTAATTTGACCCTCTAGGCCATCAGCCCACCCAGCACCAGCGCCGCCATGTCCTCGGCCGCAGGCGTGCCTTCGGCCATCAGGCCCTGCACCACGCCTGCGCGGTCGGTGTCGGTGCGGTTCTGGCTCACTTTCCAGACGCCCTCCCAGCGCTCCACCGCCAGCTCAATGCCCACGATGGCGCGCAGCAGCTTGTCGATGTAGTCGGGCGGCGCGTCGTCGATGCGCCAGGGGTCAGGGCGATGGGCTTCGTGCCGCTCGCTCAGGGTGTGCAGGATGGCGCGCAGGCGCACCGGGTCGTCCACCGCGCTCAGGTGGCCGTGGGCGTGCACGGTGGCGTAGTTCCAGGTGGGCACCTGCTTGCCGTCGAGCGCCTTGGACGGGTACCAGCTGGGCGACACGTAGGCCTGCGGCCCGTGGAACACCGCCACCGCCGTCTGCGGCAGCAGCGGCCACACACCGTTGGCGCGGGCCACATGGCCGACCAGCGTGCCGTGGGGGCCGCGCGCGGGGTCCAGGTACAGCGGGATGTGGTTGACGTGTTGCGCACCTTCATGCGCCACCACCAGCGTGGCCAGGGGCTGCGCGTGCACCAGCGCGTGCAAGGTGGCCGGTTCGGTGACTTGAAATTGCCGGTTGGGGTTGGCCATGGTCAGGCACCTTCCACTTCGAGCACCGGCGCGCAGTCGATCTGCGTCTTGACCGAGTTGGCCAGGAAACACGATGCATGGGCGCGGTGGTGCAGGTCGTCCAGCTGGGCAGCGCTGGGCGCGTGGGCCGCGTCAAAGCATGTGACGGGGCGCAACTGCACGTGGGTGACGACCAGCTGGCCCTCTGCGTTCTTGGCCATGGTGCCCACGGCCGCGTCGGTGTAGCGGTTGAGCCGATAGCCCGCGCGGCTGGCGAAGTCCATGAACCACAGCATGTGGCAGCTCGACAGCGCGGCGACATAGGCTTCTTCGGGGTCCACCGCCGCCGCATCGGAATACGGCAACGGCACCACATGGGGCGACGACGACGCGGCCACGGTAGCCCCGCCATCGAACTGCCAGCGGTGGGCACGGTGGTAGCGCTTGTCCAGAAAATCGTCGGTGCCACGGGTCCAGGTGATGGTGGCGAGGTGCTCGGCCATGGTGGGAGGTCTTTCTACAATGGTTCTTCAGTTTATGGCGGCACCACCCCATCGAAGGAACCAATTTATGCCCGTTGCCAGAGCCAATGCCCCCGGCGGCCCGCCAGGCCTGCTGCGCCAACAGGTGTACGAGCAATTGCGCAGCACCATCGAACAAGGCCGCCTGCCGGCGGGCACACGCTTGCCCCCCTCACGCGAACATGCGGCCAACCTGGGCGTGTCGCGCAACACGGTGCTGTGGGCGGTGCAGCGCCTGCAGGCCGAAGGCTATGTGGAGGCGCGTGTGGGCGACGGCACCTATGTCTCGCAGGCTGCAGGCGCACCGCCCACGCAGGGTCTGGTGGCGCCGCCGCGCGGACTGTCGCGGCGCGGGCAGCTCATTGCAGAAACGGCTGCGCGCTGGCGGCCGCCCCATGTGGCGGCGCGCGCGTTTCGCATTGGCGCGCCCGAGGTGGACACCTTTCCGTTTGCGCTGTGGGACCGCCTCGCGCGCCAGGCCAGCCCCGGCCAGCGCAGCGCCCGCGCGCAGTACCTGGACCCTGCGGGCGACCCCGACCTGCGCCAAGCCATTGCGCTGTGGCTGTGGGCCTCGCGCGGCATCCGCTGCGATGCGGCGCAGGTGGTGGTGTGCTCGGGTTCGCAGCAGGGCATCGACCTGATCGCGCGGCTGCTGCTGGACGCGGGCGACGAGGTGCTGGTGGAAGACCCGGGCTACCCCGGCATCCGCGCCAGCCTGCTGGCCCATGGCGCCCAGGCGCGGCCCGTGGCGCTGGATGCGCAGGGCCTGTGCATCGCCGATGGCGCCGCGTTGTGGCCCGGTGCACGCATGGCCGTGGTCACGCCCACGCACCAGTTCCCCACCGGCGTAGGCATGGGCCTGGCACGGCGCCAGGCGCTGCTGCAATGGGCGCGCGCCCACGATGCCTGGGTGGTGGAGGACGACTACGACGGCGAATTCCAATACGGCAGCGCAGCCCAGCGCGTACCCGCGCTGTGCAGCCTGCCGGGCTCGGAACGGGTGCTGTATGTGGGCACCTTCAGCAAGACGCTGCACCCCGGCCTGCGCCTGGGTTTTGTGGTGGTGCCGCCCGCGCTGGTGGAGGCCTTTGCCATGGCCCGCGCCATCACCGACCGGCATGCGCCGGGCGATGCGCAGGCCGTGCTCGCGCGCTTCATTACCGACGGCCACCTGCTGCGCCACCTGCGGCAGATGCGCGAGCTGTACCAGGTGCGCCAGCAGGTGCTGATCCATGCCCTGGCCGACGCGAGCGATGGTGCCCTGCAACTCACCCCCAGCGACCGGGGCATGCACCTGCTGCACGAGGCCGCGCCGGGCAGTGACGACGAGACTCTGAGCCGCAAGGCACTCACGGCCGGGGTGATGCTGGCGCCGCTGTCGCGTTACGCCATGCAATCACAGCGGCGCGGGTGGCTGTTTGGCTACGCGGGCTACAGCGAGGCCGAGATCGTGGGAGCCGCGCGTGTGATTGCGCATTTGGCCTCCACAGACCACCGCAAGGGGCGCTGACCAGGCCAGCGACCGCCGCGCAAGGGCCGCCCCGCCGCGCTGGCGGTGTCCCCCTTCCCGAATTGCAAAGCAATTCGAGAGAAGGGGGAAGGCGCCGAAGGCGACTCAGGGGGATGCCACCTACTTTTTCCACCACTGCTTCGACAACGCAGGCTGGCGGATGCCCAGGCGCTCGCCCATCACCGGCGCTACCAGGAGCACACCGGCTTTATCAGCCAGGGCGGTGATGCGGTCGAACGGGTCGGTCCAGGCGTGCAGCGCCAGGTCGAAGGTGCCGTTGTGGATGGGCATCAGGTGGCGGCCCTTCACATCCAGGTGGGCCTGCAGGCTTTCCTCGGGCTGCATGTGCACGTCGGGCCACTGGGCGTCGTAGGCGCCGGTTTCGATCAGGGTCAGGTCGAACGGGCCAAAACGTTCGCCAATGGCCTTGAAGCCGTCGAAATAGCCCGTGTCGCCGCTGAAGAAGATGCGGGTGTCATCGGACTGGATCACCCACGATGCCCACAGCGTGCGATTGCCGTCCGACAGGCTGCGGCCCGAGAAATGCTGCGCAGGCGTGGCCACCAGCTTCACACCAGCGATGGTGGTGCCCTGCCACCAGTCGAACTGCTGCACCTTGGCAGCGGGCACGCCCCAGCCAACGAGGCGGTCGCCCACGCCCAGCGGCGTCACGAAGTGCGCCACCTTGGGGGCGAGCTTCTGGATGGCGTCGTAGTCCAGGTGGTCGTAATGGTCGTGCGACAGCACCACGCCAGTGATGGGGGGCAGCTCATCGATGGTGAGCGGCGGCGCATGGAAGCGCTTGGGACCCATGAAGGAAAACGGCGAAGCGCGCTCGGAGAACACCGGGTCGGTCAGCCAGAACTGGCCTTGCAGCTTGAGCAGCATGGTCGAGTGGCCCAGGCGCCACAGACTCATGTCGGGGGCATTGAGCAGGTCCGCCTGCATGAGCGGCAGCACCTGGGGTGGCTGGGCGGGCACAGCGTCGGCGGGTTTTTCCGTCATGAAGCGCCACATGATGGCCATGGTTTTGGCCAGACCCGGCACCTGGCGCGGCGCGGCGTTGCGGAACTTGCCTTCGGTGTACTGGGGCGACTGTTCGTACGAAGTTGCCGGCAGGGTGGTGCAGGAAAGAATGCTGTAGGCCATGGCGATCAGGACTGTGAGGAAGACGAGGGCTCGGAGCATGGGGGTGCCCTTCCAAAAATTACACTGCACAGTGTAGTTCACTTTTTATAAAAGTAAACTACCCGGTGTAAAATTTTGTCTATGACCGAGGCCCCCACCGTTCCCCCCACCCGCCTGACCGACCGCAAGCGCGACGCCATCGTGCAGGCCGCCATTGCCGAGTTCCGCGAACATGGCTTCAGCGGCACCAGCATGGACCGCGTGGCCGCAGCGGCCGATGTCTCCAAGCGCACGGTGTACAACCACTTCCCCAGCAAGGAGGAGCTGTTCGAGGCCATCCTGTGGCGCCTGTGGGACCGCAGCCATGCCGAGGCCGACATTGGCTACGATGCCCAGCGCCCGCTGCGGGCACAGCTGCTGGCCGTGCTGGAGCAGAAGATGGAATTGCTGAACGACGCGAGTTTCATCGACCTCTCGCGCGTGGCGATGGCCGAGATGATGCACACGCCCGCGCGCGCCCAGGCCATGGTGGCGCGCCTGTCCGAGAAGGAAGAGGGCCTGCCGCGCTGGATCCGCGCTGCCCAGCAGCACGGCGCCCTGCGCGCAGGCGTGGACCCGCAGTACGCCGCCCACCAGCTGCACGGCATGGTCAAGTCGTTTGCCTTCTGGCCCCAGCTGGCCATGGGGAGGGCGCCACTCACCGCCGCCGAGCAGCAGCAGGTGCTGGGCGATGCGGTGGACATGTTTTTGGGGTTCTACGCAGTGCAGCCCGCCAGCAGCGCAGCCGCCGCCACACCATCACCCGCTGCAGCACCCACCAAACGCCCGGCCCGACGGCGCTGACAGAACCGCCATCGCCCGCCACGGCCCCGTGGCGCCTGGCCCTCGGGCGATTGCACTACGCTCGCCGCTTACCGTTTCCTCTTTCAGAGCCCCACCCATGCCCCTCGCCCCCTACCTCGACACCGCCCCGGTTCTGGACACCGGCGTTTTTATCCACGACTCCGCCCAGGTCATCGGCGACGTGACCCTGGGCCGCGACAGCTCGGTGTGGTGCAACGCCGTGCTACGCGGCGATGTGAACCGCATCGTGGTCGGCGTTTGCAGCAACGTGCAGGACCTGACCATGGGCCATGTCTCACACCGCAATGCGAGCAAGCCCGAGGGCTCGCCGCTGGTCATCGGCGACTACGTCACCATCGGCCATTCGGTGATCCTGCACGGCTGCCGCATCGGCAACGAATGCCTGATCGGCATGGGCTCCATCGTGATGGACGACGCCATCATCGAAGACCGCGTGATGCTGGGCGCAGGCAGCCTGGTCTCGCCCGGCAAGGTGCTGGAGAGTGGCTATCTCTACATCGGCCGCCCGGCCGTGCGCCAGCGTGCGCTCACCGAGGCCGAGATCGCCTACCTGAAGTACTCGGCCGAGCACTACGTGCGGGTGAAGAACAACTATCTGGCGGGCGCCAAAGCAAATCTTGTATAGCGTTCAAGCCTTGATTCAAGGCGTTTGGTATGGAAGCTGCCGACATGAGGCGGTCATTGCCTTCAGAGGAAATCCTTCGCATGCCCATTTCACTTCGGAGTTCTCGAAGTAGGGGCGCAGTACGACCAAAGCCCTAGGCTCGTTAGAGAACAAGGTGATGACTCCGTTGGTAGAGATGGCACCGCCATGCACCCGCCCCGTCGGTTCAACCCTCAGCCCTTCGCCCACACCGGAAAGCGATTTGCGCTGGGTGGCTCGCTCTGTGATGGCATCACGATATGGCGATGCAACAACCATCATCTCCGCCACTTTTGCTCGTTCCGTGTAGCACTGATAGGTGGGCTGGAAGAGAGTGAACGGAAGCGCCAACAACGAAACACACAACACATCAAAAACGACGCTGGTTCCGACTTTCATCCACCTTCGCCAGCCTTGGTAGGCCGCAGCCGTTGAGTACACAGCGACCCAAAATGCGGTCACCGCCATTGCCGTCAACCAGATGGCCCCCTCGTAGTTAGGGCCAATTCGGCATTGGTTACCCGCAGTCCCAAGTACAAGAGACACCACGAACACGCAGGGAACCGCCCAATGCAATGACGGGAGCGGGCGCAAAAATCGCCAGCGAAAGTTGTACCGGAACGCCATCGTGTACTGAGCCATGGAGAAATTGATCGGCGATTCTAGGCAGCCGCGCCCCTCACAAAGACGATGCCTGTCGGTCGACCAAGACTGCGCGATACAAGCACAGCCTCAGACCTACGCCGATAATTACCCTCCGCCCCTAACTCCCGGCGGCTCTTACCATGTCTGCCGCCGCTCTAGCCACCGCCCCCTCGCTCCGCGTGCTCGCCGTCATCCCCCCAATGACGCAGCTGAACACGCCCTATCCGTCCACCGCCTACCTCACGGGCTTTCTGCGCTCGCGCGGCGTCACCGCGTTCCAGGAAGACCTGGCGCTGGCGCTGGTGCTGCAACTGCTCTCGCCCGAGGGTCTGAAGGCCGTGACTGCCAAGGTGGACGCACTGCCCGCCAAAAAACAAAGCGCCGCCGTGCAGAGCTTTGCGGCGCAAAAGGACCGCTACCTCGCCACCATCGGCCCCGCCATTGCCTTCTTGCAAGGCCGCGACAGCACGCTGGCGCACCGCATCGTGGGCCGTAACTACCTGCCCGAGGGCCCGCGTTTTGCCACGCTGGATGTGTATGTGGATGACGAAGGCGGCGACCCGCTGGGCTGGGCCTTTGGCGCGCTCGGCCTGACTGACAAGGCCAAGCACCTGGCCACGCTGTACCTGAACGACCTGGCCGATGTGCTGCGCGACGCGGTGGACGAGCGCTTTGAGTTTGTGCGCTATGCCGAATCGCTGGCGGGCAGCCAGCCCACGTTTGACCCGCTGGCCAACGCGCTGGCGGCAACACCCACGCTGGTGGACACGCTGCTGGAGCAGCTCACGCACGAGGCCATTGCCAAGCACCAGCCCAGCGTGGTGCTGCTGTCCGTGCCGTTCCCGGGGTCCGTGTATGCGGCGTTCCGCATTGCCCAGGCCATCAAGGCACGCCACCCGCACATCGCCACCGTGCTGGGCGGCGGTTTTGTTAACACCGAGCTGCGCGAGTTGGCCGACCCGCGTGTGTTCGACCACTTCGACTACGTGACGCTGGACGCGGGCGAGCGCCCGCTGCTGGCGCTGCTGGAGCATGTGCAGGGCGAGCGTGGCCGCCAGCGGCTGGTGCGCACCTTTGTGCGCGACGATGCAGGCTCCGTGCAGTACATCAACATGATGGAGGCCGACATCGCCTTTGCCGAGGTGGGCACACCCACCTGGGACGGCCTGCCGCTGGACCGCTATCTGTCGCTACTGGACATGCTCAACCCCATGCACCGCCTGTGGAGCGATGGACGCTGGAACAAGCTCACCGTGGCGCATGGCTGCTACTGGAAGAAGTGCAGCTTTTGCGACGTGAGCCTGGACTACATCAGCCGCTACGAGGGCGCCAGCGCCGCCGTGCTGGCCGACCGCATCGAGCAGATCGTGCGCGAGACGGGGCAGACCGGCTTTCATTTCGTGGACGAGGCCGCACCGCCCAAGGCGCTCAAGGCGCTCTCCACCGAACTCATCGCGCGCAACGCCGGCATCAGCTGGTGGGGCAACGTGCGCTTTGAAAAGACCTTCACCCCCGAGCTGGCCGAGCTGATGGCCGACAGCGGCTGCATCGCCATCTCAGGCGGGCTCGAAGTGGCCTCCGACCGGCTGCTGCAGCTCATGAAAAAAGGCGTGTCGGTGGACCAGGTGGCGCGCGTGACCCGGGCGTTCACCGACGCGGGCATCCTGGTGCATGCGTACCTGATGTACGGCTTTCCCACGCAGACCGTGCAGGACACCGTGGACGCGCTCGAGTACGTGCGCCAGCTGTTCGCCAACGGCTGCATCCAGAGCGGGTTCTTCCACCGCTTTGCGTGCACCGTGCACTCGCCCGTGGGCAAGAACCCCGAGGAATACGGTGTGACCCTGGCGCCGCTGCCGCCCGGTGACTTCGCCAAGAACGACGTGGCCTTCATCGACCCCACGGGCGTGGACCACGACGCGCTGGGCGGCGCGCTCAAGAAGGCCATCTACAACTACATGCACGGCATCGGCCTGGAGGAAGACGTGCGCAGCTGGTTCCCGTTCAAGGTGCCCAAGACCACGGTGCGGCGCGACCGGATTGAGCGGGCGCTGCGCGAGCGGGGATAAGCACCGGCTCACATCCCGTCGGCATTTGTGTCGGCAAATTTCATGCAAAAAGTGGCCTCTGCGCCTGATGGACAAGCGCTAGAAGCTATAAATTCAGGAGCATTCAGCGCTCGTTCTGCACGCCCTTTTCAGGACTTCTTGGGCGCCTCTTTCTGCTTTTGGTATGCGTGGTGCGCGGGCACCCCACGGTCCGTGTCCTGCAGGCCGCGTTGCAGGTCTTCATGGGCCTGCTCCATCTCGGGGTGGCGCACGCCGTCGGTCATATCGACTGACTGGTCGCGCTCATGCGGCAGGCGGCCTTCCGGGGCGCTCAAGTCCTCGGGGCCGCTACCGGGCTGCACAGCGGGCCGTGTGGTGTTCACGCGCCGTTCGGTGCGGTCGGGGACAGGGGCAGAGGGGATGATTTCCTCTTCCTTTCGGGGGACGGTGGGAGTCGTTTTCATACGGGGCCTTGATATCCAACATGAGGTCCCTCCACCCTAGCTCCGCCGGCCTCACCGCTTTGTAGGCCCAGGCCCTGCACGGCTGCGGGCGTGCGGAGCCTGCTGTCACCAGAACAACCACCGCTCCAGCGCGTTGAGCACGATGACCACGATCACGCCGATCAAGAAAAGGATCGCCTTGCGGCGCGCCCGTGCGCTCACCACCAGCTTGTAGACCGTGTACGCGGCGAGCGTGCCCACAAAAGGCGCCGCGATGGCGGCCCCGGACAGGACGATGGCCACGAGCTTGCCCCAGCCGTCGGTCCCGCCCATGGTCCAGATGGCATACAAGTACATCGCGCTCGGAATGGCCAGGCCGAACCACAGCACCCCGGACGCCACCGCCACGCTGAAATGGTGCGCGAGCAGGCCATAAAGCACTAATGCGCCCACCACCCCGCCCAAAAAAGCCAGACGCTTGAGCCAGAGCGGCAGCGACTCGCCAGAGCGGCGCGCTGGCGTGGCTTCACGGGCCTTCTTGGCCGCTGCGGCTGCCGCCTGGGCCCGTTCTTGTTGTAGTTGTTGCTGCTTCTCGGTGGATTCACGCGCGCCGCGCAGGAAGTTGTCCACCGCCGGGTTGTCCACCTGCACGAGGATGCGCGCGGTGCGCGACAGGGCCTGGTCGTGCTGGGGAATGACGGTCTGCAGCGCCGCCCCCTGGCTGAACCACTGCCCCATCTGCGCCAACCAGCTGACGCCTGCAGGCGCCAGTCCGTAGCCCCCCTCAACCGCACTGCACAGGTAGTGCTGGGTGCTTTGCGGCGGCACCAGCTGGCGCGTGCTGTAGCGGGGCAGCGCGCATTGCATCAGCGGCGCCGCCGGTTGCAGGCCGGGGCGGCCCAGTTGCAGCGCGAACTCCGGCAGGGGCAGGGGTTCGGCCAGCCCGTTGCGCACGCCCAGCCACAGGTACAGCCCCCGGGGCCGCCCATCCTGGGCCCGCCGCACCCACAAGCCCGGCCCCTCCTGCACCAGCTCGGCCCCCAGCGCATCCAGCTCGGGCGGGCGGGGCACCTCGGGGCCATCGCGATCCCACTCGGCCCGCAACTGCTGCGCCTTCAGGATGGCGGGCCGCACGGCCCGGGCGCGGCGCTCCAGAAAGGACGGGTCCAGCTCCCGGCCGTGGGCGATGGCGGCTTCGATGCTGCTCCCCGCTGGCGCCGGCCCGCCTTCCAGCGCCCGCAGCCAATCGTCCACCAAGGCCAGCCGCAGATAAATCGCATCCGCACCCTGGCCCACGGCCTCGGCCGCGCGCACCCAGGCAAACCGCGCCGGGTCGGCAGGGACCAGCTGCTGCGCAAGCAAGCGCTGGCGCCCCTGGGATTTGTCTGCCTGCGCCACCGCGGGCGAAGCCTTGGGTTGGGCCGCAGCCCCCCCGCTGGCCGCCAAGCAGATCACCAGCCGCCCAGCCCAGCCATTGCGCCAGGGCGCAGTGCCACGCCACCGCCCCGTGCAGGCCAAGGCCTGCAGCCTGCGCCGTTCTCCCTCGCATCGCATCCCCTTTTTTTCTGTCGTCGTGCGCGGATTGTGGGGCCAGGGGTTGCCGCGAGGCCAGAATTCGGCCCCACCAGACTGTTGGCGACCAAGCCGTCTGGAGCATGCGACACTACTGTATGTCTCAACAGGTGTGGGCCGCGCAGGCCCTTGAATCTTTCGATGCGGTGGTGTCGGCCACCGAGGGTTTTCGCAGCCGCGCTGGCCAGCGGCTGATGGCCGAGCAGGTGGCGCGCACGTTCAGCAGCGCCACCTTGGGCAAGGTGGATGAAGAAAGTGGCGAGGCCGCGCCCACGCGCTCCATTGCGGTCATCCAGGCGGGCACGGGTGTGGGCAAGTCGCTGGCCTACTGCGCACCTGCCATTGCGCTGGCGCTGTCGCGCGGCACGCGGGTGTTGATCTCCACCGCCACCGTGGCATTGCAAGAGCAACTGGTCAACAAGGACCTGCCCGCACTGGCCGCACTGCTGCCGCAGCCCTTCAAGTTTGCGCTGGCCAAGGGGCGCGGGCGCTATGTGTGCAAGCTCAAGCTCGACCGCCTGGCGGGCACGGGCGAGGCCGAGGAAGAGGGCGAAGACGACCTGTTTGCCGAGGAGGAAGCCGCCGCCCGCGCCAAGCGCCCCCGGCATGAGACCGAGGCGCGCATCCAGTTCTATTCGACGATGGCGCAGACCTTGTCGAAAGGCGCGTGGGATGGCGACCGCGACAGCCTGGACACGCCGCCCGAGCCCGAGGTGTGGAGCCCCGTGGCGGCCGAGGGCGCCTCGTGCACCGGCAAACACTGCCCGGCCTTCAGCCAGTGCACCTACTACGACAAGCGCAAGGAGCTGGTGGGCGCGCAGGTGATTGTGGCCAACCACGACCTGCTGCTGTCGTCGCTGGGCGCACGCGTGCTGCCCGAGCTGGACAACTGCCTCCTGGTGCTGGACGAAGCCCACCACCTGCCCTCGACCGCACTGGATCAATTCGCGTGCAGCATGGACCTGTCGCGCATCACCTGGATCGAGCGGCTGTCCAGCCGGGGCCTGCGCATTGGTGCGCTGCTGGAGGTCGAAGAGATTGCCGACATCCCTAAGCACTCTGCCCAGCTGCGGCAGACGCTGCAAGACCTGGCGCGCATCGTGATGGATGTGTATGGCGCCCAGCTCAAGAGCCAGCCCAGCGCCTGGGGCCCGGCGCGCGTGCGCGTACCGCGCGGCGAATTGCCCGAACAGCTCATTGCCCCGCTGGGCCTGCTGGCCGCCAGTGCCGAAGGCTTCCTCGACGCCCTGCGCGCCATCAGCAAAGCCCTGCGCGCCGAGATGCGCGACAAGCCCGACGAGGCCAAGCGCCTGTCCACGCTGTATGCACAAATTGGCATGCTGGCCCCGCGCCTGGAAGAGCTGCACGCCACCGCGCAACTGCTGCTGCAGGACGCGCCCGAAGGGGCGGTGCCCGCCGCCAAGTGGTTCACGCTGGAAGTGGATGGCGACTTCATCGTGGTCAAGGCCCACGCCAGCCCCATCCTGCCCGGCACCACGCTGCGTAACCACCTGTGGAGCGCGGTGCGCGGTGCGGTGCTCACCTCAGCCACGCTCACCAGCTGCGGGCACTTCGACTTCTTCTTGCGCGAGGCAGGCCTGCATGGTGACGAGGCCACCACCACGCTGGAGGTGCCCAGCCCCTTCAACTACGCCGCGCAGGGCACGCTGATTGCGGCCGAGACGCGCGCCGACCCCAAGAACGCCGCGCAGTTCACCACCGAGATGGTCGATGCGCTGCTGCACGACATTGCCCGCGTGGAGTACGGCGCGCTGGTGCTGTTCACCTCACGCGAGCAGATGCGCCAGGCGGTGGACGCGCTGCCCACCGCCATGCGCAGCGTGGTGCTGGTGCAGAACGCACTGCCGCGCACGCAGTTGCTCAAACGCCACCGCGAGCGGGTGGACAACGGCGAGCCATCGGTCATCTTTGGCATGCAGTCGTTTGGCGAGGGGCTGGATTTACCCGGGCGGTTGTGCGAGTCGGTCTTCATCACCAAGCTGCCCTTTGCCCCGCCCGACGACCCGGTAGGCGAGGCCCGCGCCGAATGGCTGCGCGCCGTGGGGCGCGACCCCTTCAGCGAGCTGGTGGTGCCCGCCACCGCCATCCGCCTGGCGCAATGGGTGGGCCGCGCCATCCGCACCGAAGAAGACCAGGCCCACGTGTACTGCTACGACAAACGCCTGGTGCGCACCAGCTACGGGCAGCGCCTGCTCAAGGGCTTGCCGCCGTTTGCGCTGGAGCAACGCGCGCCGCTGTGAAGCGGCGACACTGTGCGCACCCATTTCACAACCACTACAACAACGACAGAGAGGACCCCACCATGCCCCACACCGTTCCCGCCTGCCCCCAGTGCGGCCAGGAGAACACCTACCCGGATGGCAGCAACTATGTGTGCCCCGACTGCGCCTTTGAATGGCCGCAGGTGGCCGATGCAGCGGACGCCGATGCCGATGCAGGCGACGGCATCGTCCGGGATGCGAACGGCAACCCGCTGGCCGATGGCGACGCGGTGATCCTCGTGAAAGACCTCAAGGTCAAGGGCTCCTCGTCCACCCTCAAGAAGGGCACCAAGATCAAGAGCATCCGCCTGGTCGATGGTGCCGATGGCCACAACGTGGACTGCAAGACGGACCTGGGCAGCATGCTGCTCAAGTCGGAGTTCTTGAAGAAGGCCTGACCGAGCGGCGGAGCCCGCTCAGCGGGGCGACTGCGCGAGATCTCGCACCACCCCCTCCAGGCCCTGCACCACACGGGCCAGCCGGTCGTAGTCCACCTTGTCGGGCGTGTCCTCGCGCGTGTGGTAGTGCGGGTAGCGGTAGGGGGCGGTGTCGGTCACCATCAGCGCGGGGTAGCCCGCGTCGATGTAGGCCGCATGGTCCGAATAGTCCACGCCAGGGATGAAACGCGGCGCCGCGATGCCCTCGGACGGGAACGCCGCATGCGAACGGAACGACCGGACCACCCGGCGCGCGAGCCCCAGGTCGGGCGTGGTTGCGACGAAGGCGATGAAATCTCCCTGCTTGGGGTAGAACTGGTTCAGCGGCCAGGGGTACTTCTGCGACCCTTCGGCGTTCGAGAAATACCCCATGGTCTCCAGCGACAGCATCGCCACCACCGGCGCCCCACGGGCCCGCAAGGCCTGGGCGTGCACCTGGCTGCCCATCTGCGGGGTCTTGAAAAAGGGCGGCTCTTCGTTGGTGTAGAGCACAAACATCACATCCGCCTGCGCGGTGGCGCCCAGGTGCTTGAGACTTTTGGCCAGGGCCAGCACGGCGGCGGTGCCCGTGGCGTTGTCGTTGGCGCCGGGTGTTTCGTGCGCCGAATCGTAGTGCGCGCCGATCACCACCAGGCGCTGCCCCGGCGCGCTCTGGCTGGGCACCGTGACCTCCAGGTTGCGCACCACCACGCCGCGCGCCTTGAACTCGTCGCGCCGCACCCGGTAACCATACGAGACCAGCTCTGATTCCAGGTAAGTCGCCACGGCCTCCAGCGCCGCAGGGTGCTGGGCATTGTGCTCCTGCGCTGCAATCACGGCCACATGGCGGTGCAACTGCTGCGCCAGCGCCTGCTGCTCGGCAGTGGAGGGCGGGAGCGCGCCACGGTGCGAGCTGCCGGGCATGGTGGTGACTGCCAGGATGGCCACCAGCAGCAGGCCCAACACGGTGGCAACGGCGCCGGTGATGCGCAGCAGGCTTTGCCCCAGACGCAGGGCGATCTGTGAAATTCTCATGGCGTTGGTTTCATCGGCACTGCATGCGCATTACCAGGCACATGCCCCGGGCGCATCCGTCACTTTGATGGATCACTGCGGCGCGGGCGCGCCTTGCGATAGCGACGGGTGGCCTCGACCAGCATGGCATCCTGGGGCAGCAACTGGGCGCCGCCCACCCACAGTTCGGCCGGTGTGCCGCTGGCATCGCGCACGCGGCGCACCGGCTGGCCGGGGCTGGCGTAGGCCGAGGCTTTCTGTACCACGCCGGTGTCGCGCCCGGTGATGGCCAGCTCCGTTGTGGCGGCGTTGAAGGGCACAAACATGGCGGGCACCACCTGGCACACCACCTTGCCCATGGGCACCAGGTCGCTCGCGCCCCACAGGCTCCACCAGCGCCCCGCCCAGGCGGCTTCCTTTTTGCCCGGCGCACCGTGCTGCTGAAACGCAAACAAGATGCTGGCAATGCCCTCCACCCACTCGGTGGACAGGCCGTCCTGCGCGTTGGTGAGCACGGTCACCGTCAGATCGAGAGCGGGGTAGCGCGCGGTGCGCGACAGAAACCCCTGCAGGCCGCCGGTGTGGCCCATCCATTCGCGCGGGCCCGGCGCGCTGAGCATGGTGCCCAGGCCGTAGTGGGACTCGAACAGGTTGCAAGGGTCGCGCCAGCGGCGCTGCGCCATCTCGCGGCGGCTGGCGGGCGAGAGGATGCTGTGCGGGCTGTCCGGCGCCAGCTGCGAAAAGAAGCGGGCCACATCCGACGCGGTGGACACAAACCCGGCAGCGGGGGCCATCGCACCACACACGTTATCGCCCGGCACGATAAGGCGCTGGCCAAACGGAAACTCGCTGCTGTGGCCCTGGGCCATGGGCGCGCTGCGCGCCAGGCGCGGCATGTCGGGCACGGTTTCCTGCAGGCCTGCAGCATCAATCACATGGCGCACCATCCAGCTGGCGTAGTCCGTGCCGGTGACCTGCTCCATCATCAGCCCCAGCAGGCCATAGCCGTGGTTCGAATACTTGAGCTGCACCCCTGCCTCCAGCGGCGGCTTGGCGCGCAGGTCCGCCAGCAGCTCGGCGCGGGAGAGATACGGCCGCCGGTCCAGGAACTGGCCCGCATCGGGCCCGTCACGCGTCACGCCCGCACTGTGCGAGAGCAGCTCGCCAATGCGCGCCCGGGCCAGGTCCTTGTGCAGGCCATCGACATAGCGGCCAATGGGGTCGTCCAGCCCGACCTTCCCCTGCTCGCGCAGCAGCATGACACCCGCTGCAGTGAAGCTCTTGGAGTGCGACGCAATGCGCAGGCGGTGCCGGGGCGTGAGGGGTTGGTGGGTGCGCAGGTCGGCCACACCCAGCGCCAGCTCTGCCACCGTTTTGCCGCCGCGTGCGATGGCCACGGAACAACCGGGTTGGCGGTAGCGCTCCAGCTGCAGGTCGAGCCATTGCGGCAGGTAGCCCAAGGCAGCGTTGATCCAGGCCGAATCGGCGGTGCTTTTCTTCATGGGTTGCTCGGCTTCATGCGTCCAGAAACAGGGTGGGCAGTGTAGGCCACACATCGCGAAGGGCCCGCGGACACACAAGGCAGGCAGCACTGCGGTCGGGTGCGGCGGCACAATCCTTTCTTTTGACACCCGCCCCCATGCCCCCCATCGCCGTCATCGACTTTGAAACCACCGGCGTCTCGCCCGGCCAAGGCGCGCGCGCCACCGAGGTGGCGATCGTGCTGCTGGAGCAAGGCCAGGTGGTGGACCGGTTCCAGAGCCTGATGAAAACGGGTGTGTGGATTCCGTCGTTCATCACCCAGCTCACCGGCATCACCAACGCCATGGTGGCGGCCGCGCCGGATGCGGCCGGGGTGATGCAAGACGCCGCGCGGTTTGTGGGCAACGCGCCCATGGTGGCGCACAACGCGGCGTTCGACAGCAAGTTCTGGCAGGCCGAACTGGCCCTGACCGGGCTGCCTGCGCCGCAGCCGTTTGCGTGCACGGTGCTGCTGTCGCGGCGGCTGTACCCGCAGGCGCCCAGCCACAAGCTGGGCACGCTGGTGGACTACCACGGCCTGCCGCGCATGGGCCAGGCCCACCGGGCGCTGGCCGATGCCGAAATGGCGGCCGCGCTGCTGGCGCGCATGCAGCACGACCTGCGCACCCGCTGGCGCGTGGCTGAGCCCAACCATGCGCTGCTGCAATCCCTGCAGCGCTGCGCCAAGCCCGCCGTGGGGGCGCTGCTGGCGCGGCACGCGGCGGCCTAGCCAGGGCCCGCTGAGGGCACACCAAGCAACATCCAAATACTATTAATTTGATAGCTATCAGGGCATGATGGACGCGCGCAGAAGGCCATTTTTATTCAAATTTCTTGCATACTGGAGCCGCGACAAGCCCACACAAGGTGGCTGCGCCCACAACAACCCCCGATGAAAGGTCTTGCCATGGAAATTCTGGTTCTTGGACTGGTGCTGTTTCTGGGTGTGCACTCGGTGCGCATCGTGGCCGATGGCTGGCGCACGCAGACGCGGGCGCGCATGGGCGAAATGCCGTGGAAGGGGCTGTATTCGCTGGTGTCGGCCGTGGGCCTGGTGCTCATCGTGTGGGGCTATGGCCTGGCGCGGCAACAGCCCATGGTGCTGTGGGCACCGCCCGTGGGCATGCGGCACGCCGCAGCGCTGCTGACGCTGATCGCCTTTGTGCTGCTGGCCGCCGCCTATGTGCCGCGCAATGCGATCAAGGCCCGGCTGCACCACCCCATGGTGTTGGGCGTGAAGGTGTGGGCGCTGGCGCATCTGCTGTCCAACGGCAATCTGGCCGACGTGCTGCTGTTTGGCAGCTTCTTGCTGTGGGCGGTGCTGAGCTTTCGCGCCGCGCGCCAGCGCGACCGGGCGCAGGGCACGGTGTACGCGGCAGGCAGTGCTGCGGGCACGGGGGCTGCCGTGGTGGTGGGCCTGGTGGCCTGGGCAGGCTTTGCGTTCTGGGGCCATGCGTGGCTGATCGGCGTGGCGCCGATGGGGCGGTAGCCCGACGTTGATCGGATGCCGGGGCGGCCAGCGCCACAAATGCCGGAGAATCCGCGCTTTGCGTTTTCTCCTTTCCCTGAGACCTGTATGACCGAAGCCAATACCCCCAGCCCCGCCGACCGGCCCTCCCTGCCCGACCACCTGTCGGTCAACCCCCGCAGCCCGCACCATGTGGCCGCCGTGTTCGAGCACGACATCGGCATCCGCCTGAACGGCAAGGAGCGTTTCGATGTGGAGGAATACTGCATCAGCGAAGGCTGGGTGAAGGTGCCTGCGGGCAAGACACTGGACCGCAAGGGCCAGCCGCTGCTCATCAAGCTCAAGGGCACGGTCGAAGCGTTCTACAAGTGACCGCCGCACGGGCGGTTGCACCGCTCGCCCCCGGCGCCTGGGTGATCCACTGCGACGGCAGTGCCTGGCCCAACCCCGGGCGCATGGGCCTGGGGGCCGTGCTGACGGGGCCCGACGGGACCGTGCAGCACCAGATTTCCGAAGCCACCACCTTCACCGGCTGCAACAACGAGGCCGAGTTGCGCGCGCTGATGCAGGCGCTGCGGTGGCTGGCGCAGCAGGGCATCGCAACGTCAACCCCTGTGCAGGTGTTCAGCGACAACAGCGTGCTGGTGGAGCAGTTGGGCGGCCAACCCACGGCGCCGATTGCGCGGCTGGCAGCGTTGTTTGATGAGGCGCGCAGCGCTTTGCAAGCCTTCCACAACGTTCGCCTGCAGTGGATTCCGCGCCACCGCAACGGCGCCGCCGATACCCTGGCACGCGCTGCGCTGGGGCTGGCGCCCAAGGCGGCCCTACCGCCGGGGCACTGCGGGAAGAAGAACAAGCGGCGCTGAAAACGCCTCCTCAACCCCCCGCCGCACGGGCCAGCAGCAGCGCCTTTTCCTGCGCGTTGCGCGTGAGGCCCGCCGCGCGCTCGAACTCGGCCCCCGCTTCCGCCCCCCGGCCCAGCTTGGCCAGCAGATCGCCGCGCACGCTGGGTAGCCAATGGTAGTGGCGCAGCAGGGGGTCGCTGGCCAGGGCATCGACCAGCGCCAGCGCGGCCTCTGGCCCCTCGGCCATGCCAACGGCCACGGCGCGGTTCAGTGCCACCACAGGCGAGGGCGCCACCTGCAGCAGAGCGTCGTACAGCGCCACGATGTGGGGCCAGTCGGTGTCCTGTGCCTGCCTGGCGCGCGCGTGGCAGGCGGCAATCGCGCCCTGCAGCGCGTACGGCCCCCAGGGCTTGCCGGTGCGCGCGAGCTGCTCGGCCTTGTCCAGGGCGGCCAGGCCCCGGCGCACCAGCAGATGGTCCCAGCGCGCGCGGTCCTGGTCCATCAGCAGCACGGGCTGGCCCTGTGCACGGTGCGTGCGGGCAAGCGCGAGGCCTGGATTTCGAGCAGCGCCACCAGGCCCTGCACCTCAGGTTCTTCGGGCGCCAGGCTGGCCAGCACCCGCACCAGGCGCTGCGCCTCGCCACACAGCGCGGGGCGCATCCAGTCGTCGCCCGCCGTGGCGGCATAACCTTCGTTGAAGATGAGGTAGATCACCTCCAGCACCGAGGCCAGGCGCGGCGCGCGCTCGGCCGCACCGGGCACTTCGAACGGCACATGGGCGGCCGTGAGGCTGCGCTTGGCACGCACGATGCGCTGCGCGATGGTGGGCTCGGGCACCAGGAAGGCGCG
Source organism: Acidovorax sp. Q11 (assembly GCF_054950075.1). NCBI lineage: Bacteria > Pseudomonadati > Pseudomonadota > Betaproteobacteria > Burkholderiales > Comamonadaceae > Acidovorax > Acidovorax sp. Q11. The sequence goes on from NZ_JBUDZG010000001.1 coordinate 422,984, forward strand.
CGCGATCTCGGCCGTGGTGAGGCCGCCCAGCAGCCGCAGCGTGAGGGCCACACGCGCCTCGGTAGGCAGCACTGGGTGGCAGGCGGTGAACATGAGGCGCAGCAGGTCGTCGCCGATGTCGTCCTGCTCGGCGTGCATCAGGGTGTCCACCACATCGGGCGCGTACTGGGCTTCAAGCGCTTCGAGGTCGTGGCCCAGGGCCTCGTGCTCGCGCTGGTGCAGGGCCTGCTGGCGCAGGTGGTCAATGGCACGGCGCTTGGCCGTGGTCATGAGCCACGCCGCCGGGTTGGCGGGCAGGCCGGTGGTGGGCCAGTGCTCCAGCGCGGCCAGCAGCGCATCCTGCGCCAGCTCTTCGGCCCGGCCCACGTCGCGCGTCATGCGCGCCACGCTGGCGATGATGCGCGCGGCCTCAATGCGCCACACGGAGTCGATGCTGCGGTGCAGGGCATCGCGGTCGGGCAGGGCAGAAGGTTTCACGCGATCAGAAGGTGTGAATGAATCCGGCGTATTCATTCACACGTTCTTAGCCCAGCGCCTTGCTGGCATCCACCATGTGCACAAATTCCCAGGTGTGGCCATCGAGGTCATCAAAGCTGCGCGAGTACATGAAGCCCAGGTCCTGCGCGGGGCGGGGTGTGGTGCCGCCTGCGGCCACGGCCTTGTCCACCAGGGCATCGACCTCTGCACGGCTGCCGCACGAGAAGCACACCAGTACTTCGGAGGTGGTGCGTGCGTCGGCAATCGTTTTGCTGGTGAAGGTCTGGTAGAAGTCTTTCACCAGCAGCATCACGAAGAGGTTCTCGCCCACCACCAGGCAGGCGCCCTGGTCGTTGGTGAACTGGGGGTTGAATTCATAGCCCAGGGCGCGGAAGAAGGCCTGCGAGCGGGCCATGTTCTCGATCGGCAGGTTCACGAAGATTTGCTGGTGCATGGAGGTCTCCTGAAGGGTGGGAAAGGTATAGGGAAATGGGGGGCTTGGCAAAGGGGGCGCGACTCAGGTCGCAGGCTTTTGCACCACGACCTGCAGGTTGGCCAGGCCGTCCTCGAAGTCCTGTCCCACCATGCGGTCCATGTTGAAGAACAGGTGGGCGATCTTGGCCAGGTAGGGCACGGGGCCCTGCATGGCCCAGGTGACGCGGGTGGCGCCGGTGCCTTCAGGCAACAGCGTGAACTCGACCTGGTTGTGGGCTTCGAAGGGCTTCACGAAGTCGAGCTTCATGCCCACGCGGCGGGGGGCCGTGGCGTCCACGATCTCCATGCTGCCGGTGCCCACCTTGTCGCCCTGCCAGGCGTAGCGTGCGCCGGGGCCGGTGGTGGTGGCGCTGTATTCGCCCTTGATGGCGGGGTCCTTGCGTTCGTAGGGGTTCCAGGTATTGAACTGGCGCAGGTCGTGGATGAGGCCGTAGACCCGTTCGGGCGGAGCGGGGATGACGCGGCTGCGTTCCACGCGGAAGGTGTCGGGGCGTGTGGCGGCATAGGCCAGCAGCAGGGCCAGGGCGGCGAGCAGCACGAGGGCGATGGTCTTGATCATGGTGGTGTCTCCTGTTTCACCGGGGCTCAGCCGCGTGCGGCGTCGAGGTCGCGAAAACGCTGCACGGCCTCGCCGGGTGCGAAATCGTCCAGTTCAAAAACCGGGCGCACCTCGATCTCGGCCTCCAGGCCCTCGCCGCGCGGGTTGGGAAAGCGGCGCGCCCATTCCATGGCCTCTTCGCGGGAACGCACCTGGATCAGCGTGTAGCCCGCCAGCAGCTCTTTGGTTTCGGTGAAAGGGCCATCGACCACCGTGCGCTCGCCGCCCTTGCCGTAGCGCACCCGCCAGCCCTGGGCGCTGGCCTTCAGGCCCACGCCGTCCAGCAGCACGCCCGCGTGGGCCAGTTCTTCGTGGTAGGCGCCCATGGCGGCCAGCAGGTCCTCCCCGGGCATGACACCGGCTTCGCTCTCGGGGCTGGCCTTGACCAAAATCATGAATCGCATGGCTTTTCTCCTGTGGTGGTGGTGAACAAGTGGATGTGTGAGACGGCAGGTTTTGCCGCTCTCATCCACCACGACGAACGGGGGTGGCCGGATTCGACATGTTTTTCGACCAGCAAGGGTTTTCACTTAGAAAAATCGGTGCACCGGGGGAAAGGCTGCGCCCACACAAGCCCAAAACCCACCGCCTGTGCGCATGCCCCTCGCGATTACGTCCTATTACGTGTGTGTGGTGGTCCGTGGCTACGATCCGCGGCGGAGGAAACGGAGCCCATGCACAACACACAACAACACACCCAGAGCCCGGCCGCGCCCCCGCGCATCGCCAACATCCCGCTGTCGCCCGACGGCGCCCGCCATGCCTGTGTGATCGTGCACGGCCCCGGCCGCGCCAGCAGCCCGCCCGAGGGCCTGCAGATGGTGTTTCGCTTCAGCGCCGACGGGCAGGGCGGCTGGATTGCGGCAGCCATGGCAGACGATGGCCGCTGGGGCTACATCGACGGCGAGGCCCGCTGGCGTGTGGCCCCCACACTGGACAGCGCCCGCAGCTATTCCGACGATGGCATGGCGCGTTTTCTGCAGGACGGGCACTGGGGCTTTGTGAACCGGACGGGCGAGGTGGTGATCCCGCCCCGGTTTGAGGACACGCGGCCGTTTCATGACGGCCTGTGTGCGGTGAAGGTGGGCCCCAACGCCTGGCGCATCATCGACAGCGAAGGGCGTTTTACCTGCGAGGACAGCTTCCGCGACCTGAGCCTGTTCGGCGCCGAGGGCCTGGCCCGCGCCGTGGTCTGGAAGAAGGACAAGAACCAGCGCCGCCAGGGTTTTGTGGACCGCAGCGGCCAATGGGTGATCGAGCCCCGCTTCAAGGCCGTCGAACCCTTTGGCGAGCTGCCCGTCACCCCGGCATCGCTGGACGCGGAGACCTGGGGCCTGATCGACACCCGGGGCGAGTGGGTGCTGGAGCCCCGCTACCCCCGCATCGATGCCTTCAACAGCGAAGGCCTGGCTTTTTTTGACGAACCCGATGCCTGGGACAACGGCCATGGCTACCTGGACACCCAGGGCCGCGTGGTGGTCAAGGGCGAACGCCACCTGTCGCGCTACATGGCCTGTGGCTTGGCCGCCAGCACCTACAACGGCACGGATTTTCTGCGCGCCAATGGCACCACCCTGCCCACGCCGCCCCTGGCGTTCGGCAGCCACTTCCGCACCGAAGGCCACTTTGCCGTGGCACGCACCGCAGCACGCCGGGGCGACACAAACCCCACCACCTGGGGGCTGCTGCACACCGATGGCCAGTTCATCCCGCTGGGCACCCCGCTGCTGGAGCCCCTGACCAACAGCGACGGGTGGCTGGTGGATGAACAACCCGATACCCCGCTGGTGCCCTTTCTCACCCGCGATGGCCAGGTGGCCTGGATCGACAAGGACGGCGCCATGGTCTGGCGCGCCACCTACGACGGCCAGCACGCCACGCTGCTGGACGCCGATGGCACGGCCCTGTGGCGCAGTGGCGCCGGGGCCCCCTGCCAGCCGCCACGGCCTTTCTTCGAACGCCCGGTGGCCGATCACCTGGAGGGCATGGCCACGCTGGAGGACATCGCGCCCCTGGCCCAGACCCTGCTGGCCGCGGCCGAAGCCCGCCTGCACCGGCTGGCGGCGGGCGAGACCCTGGAGCCCGAGACCGCATCGGACGAAGACGACGATGATGATGATGATGACGACGAGGAAGACGAAGACACGATGCAGGCCCACCGCGCGGTGGTGGTGCGGCGCGTGATGCGCACCTACATCAGCGAAGAGCACAACGGGCCTTACGAGTTCTTGTGCGGCCAGCTCAGCGACACGGTAGAACAGGCGCGCACGGCCATGGTCCGGGCCCTCACGGAGCAATACGGCACGCCCGACCCCGACCCGGAGCATGCCGCACCCACCCAGTACAGCACCAGCCACACCCTGGCCTGGGCCGTGCCCCTGGCCCAGGCCCTGCCGGGCGACAGCGGCGTGCTGCGCGAAACGCGCGAGCAGTGGCTGAGCCTGTACAAACACGCTGACTCGGGCGACGGTGACGCCTGGTGGGAGCTGTGGCTGATGGCCGCCCCCAGCCTGGATGCCCTGGAAACCGCCCAGCGCGCCCGCCGCCAGGTCATCGCCCAGCACGCCAACGCAGAAGGCACAGACGATGCTGCCACGGACAGCGAGGAGGGCGACCCTCCGCAGGCCGAACGCCCGCTGCCCCAGACCCGCGAAGAATGGCTGCAGGCCGTGGTCAGCGACCGCTATGCCATCGCCCAGGTGCCCGCGCCCTGGTGCGACGATGCCATGGTGGACGCGGCACTGGCCAGCGACGTGGAGGCACTCGCCTGGGTGCCCGCCGCCTTCCAGACCCCCGAGCGGCTGTCGGCCCTGATTCGCCGGGGCGCAGAGGCCGCCGCCAACATCCCGCCCCAGTGCATGACCGCCGAGGGTCTGGCGCTGGCGCGCGAACTGTATGCGGGCCAGCACGAATGGGACTGGCGCGACGAACGCAACAGCCACCTTCCCGCACGGTGGGACCGCAACAGCCTCTACGATCTGTGGGGCTGCCTGCTGACCCCCGCGCTGGCGCTCCAGGCCGTGCGGGCCGAGGCCCCGCTGCGCGCCCTGGCGCACTGGCTGCGCACCGAAGAGCTGGAGAAGGCCGCCCTGCAGGCCGACATCTACAACATCAGCTACATCGACAAAACCCGGATCACGCCAGAACTGGCCGCGCTGGCGGTGCGGCACGACTACGGCTGCCTGATTGCCGAGATCCCGCCCGAACTCATCACCCCCGCACTGTGCCTGGCATCGGCCCGCACCAATGGCCTGTCGCTAGCCAAAATCCCTGAGCCACTGCGCAGCCTGGAGGTGTGCGTGGCCGCGCTACAGGACCGCTCGGACGTGTTCCTGCACGTGCCCGAGGCCCTGCGCCTGGAGGTGACCACCTGGCTGATCGAGGACGACCTGGCTGAAGCCCGCAAAGAAGGCGATGCCCGCCAAGGCAGCCACTGGCATGGCACCCGCGCCTGGGTGAAGCTTTGGGCTGGGGACTACGAAGGCGCACTTGCCGACGCGCAGCGGGGCCGCCCCGAGATGCGCTACGAGCAACACGCGCACTACGTGATGGCCAGCGCCCACCGCGCGCTGGGCAACCACCAGGCTGCGGCGCTGGAGGCCTCCACGGTGCTGTCGCTGGATTCGACCTACCGCGCGCAGTGGGACGATGCCGAAGACACCCGCTGGCTGCTGGCACTGGCCCAGGGCCAGACTGCAGCGGCCGACGATGCCACGCTGGTGGCGCAGCTGCACACACACCCGCGCACGCTGGCCGACATTCCGCGCGAACGCATCACCCACGCCATGGTGGACGCAGCCCTGGCTGCCGATGAAGACACGGTGCGTTTTGTGCCGCGCCGCCTGATGACCCCGGCACGCTATGCAGCCGCCCTGCGCCAGAACGTGAAGGAGTTCGGGCAGATTCCCCCCGCCATGCTGAGCGAAGAGGCCTGCATCGAGCATGTGCGCAGCGGGGGCTGGCGGCTGGAATCGGTGCCGCAGGCCCAGCGCACGCTCACCGTGTCCGCCTGGGCCGTGCGAAGCAATGGCAGCGCCATCGAGCATGTGCCCGAAGCCCTGCGCAGCCAAGTGCCAGGCGCCATCCGCCAATTGCCGCCCGAGGATGACGACGATTCCAGCAGCAGCACCGCATCCGGCAGCGACTGGCTCACGCGCAAGCTCGCGGATTCGCTGATGAGCAGCCACGAGACGGCCTCGGGGCGCCTGCGGCAAAAGGGCTTCTTCGCGGCCTTTGCACTCAAGACCATGCTGGGCGCCAAGTCGGCAGACACGCCCACCCTGCGCGGCCTGGCCGGCTGGTTCGAGGTGCGGCCCTTCCTGGCCATGGTGACTCACCTGGTGCTGGGGCTGGCCGCCCTTGTGGCCCATGCCTTCGTGTCGGTGGCCGCCTGGCGCGCCGAAGGCCCCTGGATCGGGCTGGGCACGGCGCTGCTGATGGGCTTTTCGGAGCTTTACTGGGCCTGGCGCTTCCTGTTTTCCACACCGCTGAGCCCCTGGCTGGGGGCCGCCTGTGCCGTGGTGCTGCTCTACACCTTTGGCTGGCGCTGGCTGTACCGGCGCGTGGGCCTGGTCTATGCTGCCCGGGCCAAGGAACGGGGAGAGGACTGAGGGCTTTCCTAGGGAGATCACCGATCCCGGGCCCTGTAATCCGCAGCACGGGCTGGATACAATTTGTAAAGACCTGATCCATCGCTTGACGCGCCCTCCCGCACGCCAGCCTCGAGCAACAGAGCGCCAGCCAGCCACACACGGAGCCCAGCCCATGGCACAAGGATCGAGCAACCCGCAGCACCCGCCACGGCCCCTGGTGGCCGGGGCGCTTTGGGCCCCCCGGGTGCTGGCCTGGCTGTGCGCTGCCGCAGCGGCCAGTGTGTCTGCACAAACCCAGGTGGCTGTGGCCGATCTGCCGCTGGAGCAGCTCATGCAGATGCAGGTCACCACGGCCAGCCGCTATGCACAGACCGCACTCGAAGCCCCCGCCGCCGTGAGCGTGGTCACGGCCGACGACATCCGGCTGTTTGGCTACCGCACACTCGCCGAGGTGCTGGGCAGCCTGCGCGGGCTGTACATCTCCTACGACCGTGCCTACCACTACCTGGGCACCCGGGGCTTTGCGACCCCGGGCGACTACAACACGCGCGTGCTGCTGCTGGTCAACGGGGTGCGTTTCAACGACAACCTCTACGACCAGGCCAGCATCGGAACCGACTTTCCGCTGGACCTGGACCTGGTGGACCGGGTGGAATTTGTGCCCGGGCCCGGGTCGGCGGTGTATGGGGCTAACGCCTTTTTTGGCGTGGTCAATGTGATCACGCGCAATGGCCGTCAGCTGGCCGGGCCACAGGTCAGCGCCGAGGCAGGCAGCCATGGCAGCGCCAAGCTGCGGTTTTCGATGGGCACGGTGGATGCGCTGGGGGCCGACTGGCTGGTGTCGGCCACCCGGGCCACCACACGCGGGGCTGACCAGCACTTCCCCGCCTTCGACACGCCCGAGAGCCCCGGTGGCCTGGCGCAGCGGCTGGACTATGACCGCAGCACCCAACTGTTCGTGCGCCGGGCGCATGGGGGGCTGGCGCTCACGCTGGCCCATGGCGAACGCACCAAGGGCGTTCCCACGGCGGCGTTCTCGCAGGTCTTCAACGACCCGCGTTCGCGTTTCAACGACCAAAGCACGCTGCTGGCGGCCGAATACACCACGCAGTTGCAGCCTTCACTGGCCTTCACCGGGCGTCTTTACGCGGGCCGCTACCAGTACGTGGGCGACTACGTGTACGACTACCCACCCGTCACGATGAACCGCGATGTGGGCACCGGCCAGTGGTGGGGCACCGAATGGCAGTGGGTGAGCACGGCGCTGGCGCGCCACAAGCTGTCCTGGGGCCTGGACTACCGGCGCGACACCCGCATCCACCAGACCAACATCGACCTTGCGCCACCCGCCCAGTACCTGGATACCAGCCGCAAGGGCGATGTGCTGGGCCTGTACTTCCAGGACGAGTTCGCGCTCAGTGCCGACCTCACGCTCCATGCCGGGCTGCGCTGGGGCAAGCAGTCGGGCAGTGCAAGCGCCGTCCACCCCCGCCTGGGACTGGTGTACTGGTGGAACCCCGCCACCGCCGTCAAGCTGCTGCACGGCACGGCCTACCGGCCACCCAACGCTTATGAACGCGACTACCGCGTGGACCTGCCGGGCGGCTTGGCGCAAGGGTCAGGCTTGCGCTCGGAGCGCGTGCGCACTACCGAGCTGGCGCTGGAGCACGCACCCAACGCCGCCAGCCGCTGGCTGCTGACGGCGTTCCGCTCGTCCGTGACCGATCTGGTCGCGTTCGACACGTCCAGTCACGCCGATCGGCTGACGGTAGGCAACACCCGCGCCGTGCAGGTGCACGGCCTGGAGGCCGAGGCCGAGCAGCGCTGGCAGGGCGGCCAGCGCCTGCGCGTGGCCTACGGCTGGCAGCGGGCGCGCGACCCCTCGCAGGCCGGGCCGCTGACCAATGCCCCCCGGCACCTGCTCAAGCTGCAGTGGTCGGACACCCTGCGCTGGGGCACGGTGCCTGGCGTCGGTACGGGGCGCTACGCCATCGAAGCCATCGGCATCGGCCCGCGCAGCACGGTGCGCGGCACCCGCCTGCCCGGGCATGTGCTGGCCAATGCCACCTACACCACACGCGTGGCCGATGTCGATGTGTCGGTGGGGGTCTACAACCTGTTCAACCGCCAGCACGCCGATCCGGCCTCGTTCGAGATCCGCGATAACACCGTGCGCCAGGACGGGCGGACCTACCGCATCAAGCTCACCTACGCGTTCTGAGCCATGTGCCCCCCCCTGCGCCTACACACAAAGCTGGTGGCCTGGCTGTGGGTGGTGCTGTGCGCAGTGGGCGGGGGCGCCAGCCATGCCAACGAACCCGTGGGCGAGCTGGAGCTGAAGGCCGCCTACATCTTCAACTTCATCCAGTTCATTGAATGGCCCGACAGCGAGGCGGACCCGCCCCAGGAGATCGGTCTGTGCGTGTCGCCCTTCAGCCCGCTCAAGCGCCCCCTGAGTGCGCTGGAGGGCAAACCCGCCAGCAAGGGCCGCACCCTGCGGGTGAAGCTGCTGGAACCCGCCAGCCTGCACCAGTGCCGGGTGGTGGTGCTGAGCAATGCGGATGTCGAGCCCGCGCTGCGCGCGCTGCGGGCCCTGCCTGCGGCGCACGGCGTGCTCACGGTCTCCGATGAGCTGACCTTCGTCAACCCCGAGATCGTCATCGCATTGGCACAGCGCGATGGACGCATCGTGTTCGGCATCAACCCCGATGCGGCCGCGAAGGCGGGGCTCACCATCAGCTCCAGGCTGTTGCGCTTGGCCCGGGGGGGCAAATGACGCCCCTGCACCCCCCCCCCCAGGCACCAGCCCCGCTGTTGCCGCCCATCCTGCTGTCCTCGCGGCTGGTGGCCACGGGCATCCTGTCAGCAGGCCTGGCGCTGCTGACCGTGGTGCTGGCGCTCACGGCCATGGACTACTGGAGCACCCGCAGCTCCATGCTGCAGGACAGCCGCGTGGAGGCCGCCATCGTGGCCGACAACATCTCGGCGGCAGTCATGTTCCGCGACACGGGGACGGCCAACGAAATGTTGGGCGCGCTGCGCTCGTCGTCGATGGTGCTGGCGGCGGGCGTGTATGACAACGACGGCGTGCTGTTTTCCCACTATGTGCGTGGCCGCGACCCGGCGTTTCCGACCACGCTGCGCGCGGCAGGCATGCATGGTGCGCTGGAGCGCTCTGGTTGGGAGATTCTGGAGATCACCCGCGCCATCCCGGGCGCAGCGAGCCCGCTGGGCACGCTGTACATCCGCAAGTCAATGCGAGAAGTACACACCCGACTGGCCCTGCGTTTTGGCAGTGCGCTGCTGGTGGCAGTGTGTGCCATGGGGGTGGCCACGGCCATGGTGCTGCGCAGCCGCGCCGCCGTGCGCGAGGCCGAGCACCGGCTGCACACGCTGGCCCACACCGACGCCGTCACGGGCACCGGCAACCGCCACGCGTTCAACGAGCGGCTGGCCGCCGAGCTGGAGCAGGCCCGCAGCCTGGGGCACCGGGTGGCGCTGGTCTACATCGACCTGGACAACTTCAAGACGCTCAACGACACCTTCGGGCATGCCGCAGGCGACGGCCTGTTGCGCCAGGTGGCGCAGCGTCTGCAGTCGGTGGTGCGCAGCGACGACACCATCTCGCGCCTGGGGGGCGACGAGTTTGCGCTGATCCTCCGGCTGAACATGGACGATGCTGCGCTGGAGAAATATGCGCAGCGGATCATCGGCGTCTTCCAGGCGGCCTACGCAGAGGCGGGGCACCAGATGAATATCACCGGCAGTGCGGGCATCGCCACCTTTCCCGACGATGCGTCCGACATCAATGCCCTGGTCAGCAATGCCGACACCGCCATGTACCGCGCCAAGGAGATGGGCAAGAACCGCTGCGTGCGCTTCGAGCCGTCGATGAACCAGGCCGTGGTGCGGCGCCAGGCCATCGAACATGCGCTGCGCGCCGAGCTGGAGCAGCAGGGTGGCGGACTGGCGCTCCACTACCAGCCGCTGTTTGCCGCGCGCGGCCAGGCCCTGGTGGGGGCCGAAGCGCTGCTGCGCTGGACCCACGCCGAGCTGGGCGCGGTGCCGCCACTCGAAGCCGTGTCGGTGGCCGAGGACTGCGGCCTCATCGTGCCGCTGGGCTACTGGGTGCTGCGCACCGCCTGCCGCGATGCTGCGCGCTGGACCGCGCCCGGGCCGCTGCGGGTGGCCGTCAACATCTCGGCGCGCCAGCTGGGCGACCCGCAGTTTCTGGAGCGCGTGATGGACATCCTGCGCGAAGAAGGCCTGCCCGCCCACCTGCTCGAAATCGAACTCACCGAAACCGTGCTGATGGAAAACATGGAGGCGGGCGCCCACACGCTGCACCGCCTGAGCCAGCTGGGCATCCACCTGGCCATCGACGATTTCGGCACGGGCTACTCATCGCTGGCCTACCTGCGCCAGCTGCCGATGCGGCGCCTGAAGATCGACCGCAGCTTTGTGCGTGACCTGCCCGAGCAGGAACACAGCCGCACCATCGTCACCGCCATCGTGGCGCTGGCGCATGGCCTGGGGCTGCAGGTGACTGCCGAGGGTGTGGAAACCCCGCAGCAGGCCGACTACCTGGTGCAGCAAGGTTGCGATGTGCTGCAGGGTTATGTGTTTGCGCGGCCCATGCCGGTGGCGCAGTTTCTGGCACTGCAGGCGGGCACCACGGCGTAGCGCGCAGGGCGCAGGGCTGCTCAGGCCTCGGCGCCGTGGTAACAGGGGGCGACCTCGCGCACTTCCACGGTGGCCCATTCGGCGGCCGGGCATGCACGTGCAATGGCCACGGCCTCGTCGCGGGTGGCGCAGTCCAGCAGATAGAAGCCGCCCACCATTTCCTTGGTCTCGGCAAACGGGCCATCCACCAACCGGGTCTGGCCCTCGCGCACCTGCAGGCGCACGGCCTGGTCGGTGGAGGCCAGCGACTCGGAGGCACGCAGCAGGCCCCGCGCCTGCAGCCCTTCGCCAAACCGCAGCATGCGCGCATAGGCCTCCTGCCCCCCCGCCAGCCCCCGCTCGGCACGCTGGCCGTGGGGTTCCATGATGAGCAGCATGTAGGGCATGGGGTGTCTCCTGAACAGAAGGAAAAAAGGGGTGGGGCCCGTGTGGACCGCTGTCCTGACAGTGGCGATAGCTATAATATTGATAGCTTAAAGTGCTTGTCTGTCGCGCGGTAGCGGCCATTTTTTATCATATTCTTGCGCGCTGCAGCAGGCCTGTGCTATCTTTGGCCCCCTATGCAACGCAGCATGCTCCTATCCACCCTATCGCTAGGCCTAGTGCCTGGCCGGGGTCTGCCTGCGTTCGCCACCCTCGTTGCCTGACCCGTTCAGCGCAACACCTGATCTCCCCCTGACCCCGGCCCGCGAACCAGCCTTTGCACATGCAAAGGGCTGCAGGGGATGTCACACGTTTTGTTTTTCATTCGTTGTTGACCTGCAGTGCGCCCACGCACTGCACACCGTTCGTGGAGCCTCTCATGATTGCCAAGCCCGCCACCAAGTACCAGCCCATCGCCCCCATTGCGCTCGCAGACCGCCAATGGCCCAACCGCAGCATCACGCGCGCCCCCCGGTGGCTCTCCACCGACCTGCGCGACGGCAACCAGGCGCTGTTCGAGCCCATGAACGGCGAGCGCAAGATGAAGCTCTTCCACGAGCTGGTGCGCATCGGCTTCAAGGAGATCGAGGTCGGCTTTCCCGCCGCGTCGCAGACCGACTTTGACTTCGTGCGCCGCCTCATTGATGAAAACCTGATCCCCGACGACGTGACCATCATGGTCATGACCCAGTCGCGCGAAGACCTCATCGCACGCACCGTCGAGGCCGTGCAGGGCGCGCCCCGCGCCATCGTGCACCTCTACAACGCCACCGCGCCCGCCTGGCGGCGCATCGTGTTCGGCATGAACGTGACGCAGGTGATGCAGCTCATCGCCCACCATGTGGGCTACCTCAAGCAGCTCACCGACGCGCGGCCCGAAACGCAGTGGACCTTGCAGTACTCGCCCGAGACCTTCAGCGCCACCGAGCTCAGCGTGTCCCTCAAGGCCTGCCAGACCGCGATTGCAGCGTGGAATGCAGGCCCCGGCCGCCCCATCATCATCAACCTGCCGACCACGGTGGAGAACGCCACGCCCAACGTATTTGCCGATCAGATCGAGTGGATGGACCGGCACCTCGCGCCGCGCGAGCACATCGTGCTGTCGGTGCACCCGCACAACGACCGGGGCACGGGCGTGGCGGCGGCAGAACTCGCGATGATGGCCGGCGCCGACCGCGTGGAAGGCTGCCTCTTCGGCAACGGCGAGCGCTGTGGCAACGTGGACATCGTGACCCTGGCGCTCAACCTGTACACGCAGGGCGTGCACCCGAACCTCGACTTCTCGGACATCACCTCGGTCGCCCGCATTGCCGAGGAATGCACCTCGCTGCCCGTGCACCCGCGCCACCCCTATGCGGGCGATTTGGTGTTCACCGCGTTCTCGGGCTCACACCAGGACGCGATCAAGAAGGGCTTTGCCGCGCAGGACCCCAACGCCTTGTGGGAAGTGCCGTATCTGCCCATTGACCCGGCCGACCTCGGCCGCACCTACGACAGCGTGATCCGCGTGAACAGCCAGTCGGGCAAGGGCGGCATCGCCTTCTTGCTGGAGCGTGAGCATGGCGTGGTGATGCCGCGCCGCATGCAGGTGGAGTTCAGCGCCGTGGTGCAGCGCCAGACCGACGCGAGCGAAGGCGAAATGACGGGCGATGCGCTGTGGAGCCTGTTCCAGGCCACCTACCTGCAGGCCCCCACGCAGGCCGCCATCATCTGCCATAGCCACCGGCTGGATGAAGACGGGCAGGGCATCGAGCTGGACGTCACCATCGACGGCACACGCCAGACGCTGCGCGGCCAGGGCAACGGCCCCATCGCCGCGACTGTGGACGCGCTGGGCCTGCCGCTGCGGGTGGACCACTACGAAGAGCGCGCCACCGGCACGGGCGCCAACGCGCAGGCGCTGGCGATCGTGGAAGCTGCGATGGAGGGTGTGGCCGGTGCCACCTTTGGCGCAGGCGCCAGCCACAACATCGTGACCGCCTCGGTGCTGGCCATTGTGGGTGTGGCCAACCGGCTGATGGCACGGCGCCCGCAGGCCACGGCAGGGGCCGCGGCGGCCACCATGGCGCATGTGGATTGAGCTGCGGGTGGTGACGGGGTACTATCAAAAAAGATAGCTATCAGCGCTTGATGGTAGGGCGCAGACGGCACTTTTGTGCAATATCCCCAGCCTGTGGACGGGGTAGGGGCATGCCCCGCGCCCCATCCGTTACCCTTCGTCCCATGCGCGTTTTTCACCGCCTGGCTTTTGCCACCTGCACCGCCGCCCTGTTGGTCCTTGCCGGATGTGGCACCTCTCGGCCCCCGCCGTCGCCCACATCCAGCGCGCCCTTGCGCACCACACCGCCGCTCACGGCCGAGCAGGCGCACGACATCGCCATCCACGCGCTGGGCCTGGTGGGCACGCCGTACCGCTTTGGCGGCAACACGCCCGACTCGGGCTTTGACTGCAGCGGCCTCATCGGCTACGTGTACCGCAACCAGGTGGGCACGCCGCCGCCACGCACCGTGGCCCAGCTCAACACCTGGGGCGCCCCCATCGACAGCAGCGAGCTGCGCACGGGCGACCTGGTGGTGTTCGGTACCGGCCGCCAGCCCAGCCATGCGGGCATCTACGTGGGTGAGGGGCGGTTTGTGCACGCACCCTCCACCGGCGGCACGGTGCGGCTGGATCACCTGCAGTCGCGCCACTGGGCGCGGCAGAATGCGGCGTTCCGCAGACCGTAGAGGCTCCCCCTGAGTCGCCTTCGGCGCCTTCCCCCTGAGGGGGACGACGCACTCGCTGCGGGGCGGCCCTTGCTCTGCGTCACTGGCCTGGGCCGCGCCGGTTCCGGGCCGTGTGACCACATCCTTGGCCAGTAGGCAACGGCGGCTCCGCGACAATCGGGGCCACCATGACCCACGCACACCGCTCCGCCACCCCCATTTCCACCCACGACACGACACGCATCGATGACACGCGCATCAAGGCCGTGCGCCCGCTGATCACGCCTGCACTGCTGCAGGAATGGCTGCCCACGCCCGATGCGGCGCTCACCCTGGTCGAGACCAGCCGCGCCGCCATTTCGCGCATCCTGCACGGGCAGGACGACCGGCTCATCGTGGTGGTGGGGCCGTGCTCCATCCACGACCATGGCCAGGCCATGGACTACGCGCGCCAACTCAAGGTGCAAGCCGACGCGCTGGCGGACGACCTGCTCGTCGTGATGCGCGTGTACTTTGAAAAGCCGCGCACCACGGTGGGCTGGAAGGGCTACATCAACGACCCGCACCTGGATGGCAGTTTTGCCATCAACGAAGGCCTGGAGCTGGCGCGCCAGCTGCTGCTGGATGTGCTGGCGCTGGGCCTGCCGGTGGGCACCGAATTCCTGGACCTGCTGTCGCCACAGTTCATCAGCGACCTGGTGAGCTGGGGCGCGATTGGTGCGCGCACCACCGAGAGCCAGAGCCACCGCCAGCTGGCCAGCGGCCTGTCGTGCCCCGTGGGTTTCAAGAACGGCACCGATGGGGGCGTGAAGGTGGCAAGCGATGCCATTCAGGCGGCCAGCGCCGCGCACGCTTTCATGGGCATGACCAAGATGGGCCAGGCGGCCATCTTCGAGACGCGTGGCAACAACGACTGCCACGTGATCCTGCGCGGCGGCAAGCAGCCCAACTACAGCGCCGCCGATGTGGACGCGACCTGCGCCGTGCTCAAGGCCGCGGGCCTGCGCGAGCAGGTGATGATTGACGTGAGCCACGCCAACAGCAGCAAGCAGCACCAGCGCCAGATCACGGTGGCAGGCGATGTGGCGCAGCAGATTGCCGCAGGCGATGCACGCATCACCGGCCTGATGATCGAAAGCCATCTGCAGGAAGGCCGCCAGGACATCGTGGCGGGCCAGCCGCTCACGCCTGGCGTGTCGGTGACCGACGCCTGCATCAGCCTGGCGCAGACGGTGCCGGTGCTCGAAAGCCTGGCCGCCGCCGTGCGTGCCCGCCGCGCCCGGCCCTGACAGCAACGGGCACACACCGAGGGTGGGCGAGGCCTGCGGGGCCTAGGGATGCAGGGGTCCACTGCATTTGGGGCAAACCCCCATGCAGTGCCCTGGCGGGGGGTGCCTGTGCGGTGTAGCATTGCCCTTTCGACCCTTGGGGTTCCTGCCCCTGGATTTTTCACTGCGGTGCCGGCATTGAGCCAGTGCCCATCTGCTGCCCGATTGCCTTGTTGTTCCCGCTGCCCTGCGCCTGCCTACCCACCCCGGTCGCCCTGGCCCGGCGATGCCAGTGCACGCGCCTGGGCACCGTGGTTGCCTGACGACCATGCCATCAGCGCAAGCCACCGCAGAAGCCGCCAGGCTCCAGGCACTGCAGTCTTACGCCATCCTCGACACCCCGGCCGAAGAAAGCTTTGACCAGCTGGCCAAGCTGGCGGCACAGGTGTGCCACTGCTCCATGGCGGTGGTCAACTTTGTGGACCACGAGCGCCAGTGGTTCAAGGCCACTGTGGGTGTGCCTTTTCGCGAAACCGACCGCGCGATTGCGTTCTGCGCCCATGCCCTGAGCGGCCGCCGCGAACCCCGCGTGGTGCCCGATGCCCGGCTCGACCCCAGCTTTTCCCACAATCCGCTGGTGCTGGAGGAGCCCCATGTGCGGTTCTACGCCTGCGTACCCCTGGTGACGAACGAGGGGTTTGCGCTGGGCACCCTGGCGGTGCTGGATTCCGTACCGCGCAACCTGTCGCCCGAGCAGCTGGAGGGCCTGCGCATCCTGGCCGAGCAGACCATGATGCAGCTGGAGCTGCGGCGCCAGAAGCAGTTGCTGGGCGAGCTGGCGCAGCAGCGCGACCAGATGCACGCAGAGATGCTGGCCCAGAGCGAAACGCTGCGGGTGGCCGGGCGGATCGCACGCATTGGCGGCTGGATTGTGGAGTTGCCCAGCCGGCAGCTGAACTGGTCCCAGGAAATCGCCGCCACCTTCGGCATCACCGAGCGTGTGGGTTCGGTGGAGCAGATCCTGGCGCTGTACCGCCCGCCCCACAAGAGGGCCATGACGATGGCCTTCGAGAACTGCGTCCGCCACGGCACGCCGTTCGACCTGGAGGCCGAACTCGTCACGCCAGCGGCACGGCATTTCTGGGTTCGCACCACGGGCCAGGCGGTGCAAGACGCCGAGGGGCGCATCGTGCGCGTGCAGGGCGCGTTCCAGGATATCTCGGCGCAGCACCAGGCCCACCAGGTGCGGCAGTTCAGCGAAGAGCGTTTTCACCTGGTGTCGCGCGCCACGGCCGATGCCGTGTGGGACTGGAACCTGCACACCGATGCGATGTGGTGGAACGAGGGCATGCAGAACCTGTTTGGCGTGCCGCTGGACCAGTTGCCCCCCGACAGCACCTCGTGGACCCTGCGGCTGCACCCCGACGACAGCGACACGGTACTGGACGGAATCCACGCAGCCATCGAAGGCACGGCCCACCACTGGTCGGACGAATACCGTTTTCGCCGCAGCGACGGCAGCTACGCCTGGGTGCTGGACCGGGGTTTTCTGATCCGCGACCTGCAGGGCAAGGCGGTGCGCATGGTGGGCGGCATGACCGACATCAGCGCTCAGAAGCTGGCCGACCTGGATGCCCAGCGCGATGCGCAGAACCATGCCGAGCTGCTGCAGGTGCAGCAGCGCATCTCGTCGCTGGACATGCCCTTGCCCGAAGTACTGCAGCTGGTGGCTAGCACAGTGCTGCGCCAGACCGGGGCGCGCGGAGCGATGGTGGAGCTGCTGCAGGGCCGCCAGCTGGTAGCACAGGCCTCGGCGGGCGACCATGTACGGCCCGTAGGCAACCTGCTTTCTGTAGACCAGAGCCTGCTCTGGCCCGCGCTCAGCCAGGGCCAGACCGTGGTGTGCAACGACACCGAGGCTGAGGGCTGGGACATGGCCTCGATGCCGCACCGCCACGGCGTGCGGTCGGTGATGGCCGTGCCGCTGCGCAGCGGCGACGCCATCGTGGGCTCACTCAAGGTGACTTCGGACAAGACCAACGCGTTCTCGCGCCGCGACGTGGCGCACCTGGAGATCCTCACCGAGTCGCTGGGTGCCATGGTGCAGCTGCGCCATGTGGCGGGGCAGCTGCACGCGTCCGAACTGCAGTACCGCATGCTCTTCGACGAGCACCCGCACCCGATGTGGGTGTACGACAAGGAAACGCAGCACCTGATGGCCGTGAACCGGTCGATGGAAACCCACTACGGCTACACCGAGGCCGAGCTGCTGACCATGCAGATGACCGACCTGTGGCCGACCGAGCGGCGCGATGCCATCCGCACGTCCATTGATGCCATCCCCATGGACCAGCGCAACAAGCCGGTCATCAGCCGCCATGTCAAAAAGGGCGGCACGTTCATGGACGTGGAAATCACAGCGGGCAGCATCAGCTTCAACGGCCGCCCGGCCCGGCAGGTGCTGGCCACCGACGTGACCGAGCGCCTGCGCACCGAGCGTGAGCTCGCGCGCATGGGCCGCGCGCAGCGCCTCTTGAGCGCCTGCAACGAAACCCTTGTGCGTGCCACCTCCGAAACAGCCTTGCTGCAAGCCATCTGCCAGATTGCGGTGGACATCGGCGGCTACCGCATGGGCTGGGTCGGGTTCGCGCTGGACGATGAACGCAAGTCCATCCAGCCTGTGGCCCACGCGGGCTACAACGAGAACTACCTGGAGAACCTGCACCTGTCCTGGTCGGCCGACGACCCCTACGGGCGCGGCCCGGCGGGCATGGCCATCCGCTCAGGCCAGCCGGTAATCGTGCAGGACATCCGCACCGACGGCAACTTTTCCGACTGGCCCGAGCGCATGTTGGACCACGGTTTCCATGGCGTAATCTGCCTGCCTTTGCAGCGCCGCGACCAGGACCGGGCGTTTGGCCTGCTCTACCTGTACGCGCCCGACATCCTGCAGATCAGCCCTGAGGAAGCCGCGCTGCTACAAGAGCTGGCCAGCGACCTGGCCTTTGGCATCACCAGCCTGCGCGCGCACAAGGCCCAGCAGCGGCTGCAGGCCTCGGTGCTCAAGGTGGCGGCGGCCGTGTCGGCCAGCACGGGCACCGAGTTTTTTGTGCAGCTGGTGCGCAACATGGCCGATGCCCTGGATGCCCAGGGGGGCTGTGTGGTGCGGCTGCTGCCCGCCACGGCCCAGGGCCAGCCGCCCCGCGTGGTGACGCTGGCCGCTGTGCTCGATGGGCAGATGCTGCCCAACGGCGAATACCCCCTGGCAGGCACCCCCAGCCTGCTGCTGATGTCGCAGCGCACCCATGTGGTAGCCGACAAGGTGCAGCAGCTATACCCCGAAGCGCCTGTACTGGCCATGGTGGGCGCACGGGGCTATGCGGGCCAGCAGCTGTGCAATGCCAACGGCGAGGTGGTAGGCATCGTATTCGTGCTGTTCCGCCAGGCAATTGCCGAAACCGACTTCATCATCTCCACGCTTCAGATCTTTGCCTCGCGCGCCTCTGCCGAAATCGAACGCCAGCTGGCCGATGCCCGCATCCGCCACCAGGCCTCGCTGCTGGACAAGGCGCAGGACGCCATCTTGGTGCGAGATTTGGAAAACCGCATCATCTTCTGGAACAAAAGCGCCGAGCGGCTGTACGGCTGGTCGCAGCTGCAGGCGCTGGGCCAGTCCATCGAGACCCTGCTCTACGAAGACCCCACGCATTTCCGCCACGCCACGCAAACGGTGCTGGAGCAGGGTGAGTGGACAGGCGAGCTGGTGCAACGCCACCGCAATGGCAGCACCATCGAGGTCGAGGGCCGCTGGACGCTGGTGCGCGGTGAGGAAGGGGAGTCGCAGTCCATCCTGGCCATCAACACCGACATCAGCCAGCGCAAGGCCAACGAGCGCGAGATTCAGCGCCTGGCGTTCTACGACGCGCTCACCGGCCTGCCCAACCGCATGCTGCTCATGGATCGCATGCACCAGGCCCTGGCCGCCGCGCAGCGGCGCCAGCAGGGAGGTGCACTGCTGTTCATCGACCTGGACAACTTCAAGCAGCTCAATGACACCCTAGGCCACGACCAGGGCGACCTGCTGCTGCAGCAGGTGGCGCAGCGCCTGAACACCTGCGTGCGTGCGGTAGACACCGTGGCGCGACTGGGGGGCGACGAGTTTGTGGTGATGCTTGAAGAACTCAGCCCCAAGCCGCACGAACTGGCCATGCACGCCCGCAGCGTGGGCGAAAAGATCTTGACCACGCTGGCCGTGCCCTATGCGCTGGCAGGCTACCAGTACCGCAGCACACCCAGCATCGGCATTGCGCCCTTCACCGGTGAGTTCACGGGTGAGCTGGCCAGCGTGGGCGAACTGCTCAAGCAGGCCGACCTGGCCATGTACCAGGCCAAGACCGCAGGGCGTAACACGCTGCGCTTTTTCGACCCCGACATGCAGGCCGTGGTCACGGCCCGCGCCGCGCTGGAGGCCGACCTGCGCTCGGCCCTGGCGCAGGACGAATTTTTGCTGCACTTTCAGCCGCAGATGCGCCACACCGGCCAGTGTGTGGGGGTGGAGGCGCTGGTGCGCTGGGCCCATCCGCAGCGCGGCATGGTCTCGCCCGCACAGTTCATCCCGCTGGCCGAGGAAACCGGGCTCATCCTGCCCCTGGGCCGCTGGGTGCTGCACAACGCCTGCCAGCTGCTGGCCAGCTGGCAGCAAGACCCGGCCCTGGCCCACCTGACCATGGCCGTGAACGTGAGTTCGCGCCAGTTCCGCCACGCCAGTTTTGTGGACGACGTGGCCCGGGTACTGGCCATCACGGGGGCCCCGTCGGGCCAGCTCAAGCTGGAGCTGACCGAAAGTGTGCTGGTGGAGGACATGGAAACCACCATCGCCACCATGGAGGCGCTGCGCAGCTACGGCGTGGGTTTCTCGCTGGACGACTTCGGCACCGGCTATTCCAGCCTGAGCTATCTGAAGCGCATGCCGCTGAACCAGCTCAAGATCGACCAGAGTTTTGTGCGCGACCTGCTCACCGACCCCAACGACGCGGCGATTGTGGACACCATCATCGGCCTGTCGCGCAGCCTGGGCCTGGAAGTGATCGCGGAAGGCGTGGAAAGCACCGAGCAGCGCGAGCTGCTGGCCCGCGCAGGCTGCCTGCTCTACCAGGGCTACCTGTTCAGCCGCCCCCTGTCTGTGGACCTCCTGGACGCCTTCCTGCGCACTCCGGCTGCGTAAGCAGCCTGCCCCCGGGGCAGTTTCCTCGCTTTTCCTTTTACGGAACCTGGATAAAACCACAGCCAAGGCTGTGGTTTTTTGCTTTCCGAGGGCGCCTGGGCCATCGCCAAGCCGACGGCCGACCATCCATAGGCTGCAAAGGCCCTTGGGTTGGGACCCGCACAGCACCGCCCCGGCAGCCCGGGAGTTGTTCCCTGTCTTTCTTCTTATATCTTTTATAAATACAAAGTCGTAGTAGTAAGGGGTGGCCCTTGCTGTGGACAACTGGTTTTTCTGCAGCCTGGGCGCGCACTTAGCCACCTGCCAACTCTGTGTACCAATCCCTGCTCCCGCTGTCGCGACAACGGGGACAAAAGCCAGCCGTCGCCGGTTTCTGTGGATAACTCTGCGCTTGTGCCAGAACTATCCCCAGTTTTACGCACCGGGCGCCGGGGTGGCAAAAAATCCAGTCAGAATGCCTTTCACCGCTCAATGGATAAGCACTTATAGCTACTCAATTGATAGCAATCTGGCTTTCTGCGCAACCAGACACTCTGCATTCCCCCGCGCCAGGCACACGCCCGTCCTGACCGGCCCCGACCGATCGGATCGCCGCGCGGAACCCGTTCTCCCTTTTTTTGCCACCAGCCCGCCGGGCCACTGCTGACTTCCCATGTGCAAGGATCTTCGAGGGGCCCTGGAGTTGGGGTTCTGGTTATTCTTTGATAGCTCTATATATAAATAGCAGTAGTAATAGAGTGACCCCCTTTCTGTGGACAAGCGCTTTTTCCTGAATGCTGGCGCGGGTTTGCGTCGCTGCAAAGTCTGTGCGGCGGGCTGCACAAAGCGCGGGGCCCAGGTACAACAACTTTGCGGCAGCGGTTGTTCGTGTGGATAACTGCCCGGTTGTGCCAGAACTCTTCCCAGACTTATCCACAATCTGGGGCGCTGGCCCTGTTTTTTGGGGCTGCCGGGGCCTGGAGGGCGTTTGCTGGGACGAAAAAAAGCCCGGCGTCCGTGGAAGGACGCCGGGCGGGCGGGGATGCAGCCGTTGGCCGCTGGTTGGTGTCTTACTGGGCGGGTGCTGGGCCGGGCTTGCCACCCGCGCCGCCGTGGTGGCGTTCGCCAGGGCCACCGTGACCACCATGGTGGCGGCCTTCGCCCCCCTTCATGCCACCCATGCGGTGTGCTCGGTGCGCCTGGGTGTCAAAGGTCTTTTGCTGCTCGGGCGTCAGCGCGGCATAGAAGGCCTTGGTGGCCTCGCCCCGGCGGTCGGCCTCGGCAGCATGCTGGGCGCGCAGGGCCCGCATGCGGTCAATGCGCTCGGGGGTGGTGAGCTTGTCCATGTCCTGGCGGTCCAGGCGGGCGGGGCGCTCGCCGGGCTGCAGGGCGGCGGTGAAGGTGGTCCAGGCGGGTTCCTGGGCGGCGGTCAGCTTGAGCTGGGCCTTGAGTTCGGCCAGGTGTTTGGCATGGCGCTGGGCGTGGTCGCCGTGGCGGCGCTCGTGCCGGCCCTCGGGGGCCTTGGCCGAGGCGGCAGGAGGCGTGGCGGGCGGCTGCTGCGCCAGAACGGGCAGGGCCAGGGCCGCCAGCAGGGCGGTGGCAGCAAAGCGGCGTTGGAAGGGGGATGCCATGGTGGGTGTCCTTTCACGGGGGTTGGCTCGCTGCAACGACCGTTTCAGCGATTGAGGCCAGTGTCTGCCCCGCATGTAACGCGGCCGTGCGTGTTGGATGAGGCTGTGTAAAGTTGTGACAAGAAGCTCCATCGGTGGGCGGCTTCTTCCCCTAGAAAATCATGGTAAAAATGCCGCCTTCCGCGCTATGGATAAATCTTTATAGCTATCAAATTAATAGCTTTTGACGGATGTCAAGCAGCAACCCCGGCGGGCCTGCACCGGGCCCCGGGTGGCGACAGCCGACAATGGCGGGTTGCTACCCCGTTTGCTTGTTTATTCACCAACGCCCCCAACAAGAGGTTTTCCGTGTTCAAGAACATGATCGTGTACCGCATTGCTCCGCAATGGCAGGTGGAATTGACGCAGGTCGAAGAGGCGCTGGCCAAGGCGCCCTTCATGGAATGTGGCGCCACGCAGGAAAAATCCCTGGGCTGGGTGCCGCCACGCGGCGATGCACACGGCCCGCTGGCCGAATCGGTCGGGGGCCAGTGGATCCTGCGCTTCATGGTCGAATCCAAGGTGCTGCCCGGCAGCGTGCTGGCGCGCAAGGTCAAGGAAAAGGCCGAACGCATCGAACAGGAAACCGGCCGCAAGCCCGGCAAGAAGGAAAGCAAGGAGCTCAAAGACGAGGCCAAGCTCGACCTGCTGCCCATGGCCTTCACCAAGCAGGGCTCGATGTGGGTGTGGATCGACACCGCATCGCGCCTCCTGGTGCTCGATACGGCCAGCCAGGGCCGCGCTGACGAGGTGGTCACGTTGCTGGTCGAGTCGCTGCCCGGCCTGTCGGTATCGCTCATCAACACCCAGACCAGCCCACAAGCGGCCATGTCCCACTGGCTCAAGGAGCAGGAGCCGCCCGTGGGTTTCACGGTGGACCGCGAGTGCGAACTCAAAAGTGCCAACGAAGAAAAAGCCGTGGTGCGCTACGCCCGCCACCCGCTGGACATTGAGGAGGTGCAGGCCCACATCGACGCAGGCAAGCTGCCCACCAAACTCGCCCTCACCTGGGACGACCGCGTGAGCTTCATGCTCACCGAAGGCCTGCAGATCAAGAAGGTGTCGTTCCTGGACACCGTGTTCGAAGGCACCAAGGCCGACGACGGCGGTTTTGACACCGACGTGGCGATTGCCACGGGCGAGCTGGTCAAGTTGATCCCCGACCTGATTGAAGCGCTGGGGGGCGAGGCGGAGAGCGGCGTGGCCAGCGCGGCCGATGCCGTGGCTACGGCAACTGCCGCAGCAGGCGCTGCCGCGCCCCAGCCTTCGGTGCCTGCCTCTGCACCCGCACGCAAATCAGCCGGTGGAGGCGTGGTGACCGGGCCCCGGGAGGCTCCGGTGGATACGGATCCGGGGGCGGCGCCGTTTTGAGTTGATCAAGCCCTAAGCAAGGTATGCCTGGCAGGCGCTCAGGTGCACGGTTCAGAGGGCGTCGCTGAAAGCCACGGTTCGCACCAACGCTGCCAGCTCGTGCACATACCCGTCCCCAATCCCCAGCACCTCACACTGCCGCACCAGCTGCTCCAGATAGTCCCGGTTGCTGCCGATGCGCCCGCAGGCCGTTGCAATGGTGGCGGCGGTGGCCTGCATCGACAGGTCACCCCGGTAATGGGTGTGGGTGGTGTTGGCCACCAGAACCAGCGCCTGCACCTCGCCTTGGGGTGTGGGCAGCGCAAGCAGTTGCGGGCAGTAGGCGCCGGTGATCATCTCGCGGCGCCAGAGCAGGCGGGATTCGGCATCGACCTGCGGGGCGGGAATCCGGAACGCCAGGCCTTCGCAGGTCTGGCTGGCGTCCGGCTCCAGCGTCAGCACCAGCCCGGGGCAGTCGGGTGTGCCCCGGCCGATGGTGGTGCCCAGGGCAAAACGGCGCCCATACCCGGGCAGGTGGGCCCGGCGCACCTCGTCGAAATGAAAACCCGGGTTCCACATCAGCGAACCATAGGCAAACACCCACAGGTCGAGTGATTGCGCGGTGATGGTGGCGAGCACGTCGCGGCGCGAGCGTTCCACCTCACTGTCGGGCAGGCGCCAGTGGGCGGGCAGGCCCTGGCTGCGGGCTTGGGCATCCCATTCGGCCAGCGTCTCGTCGGTCAGGCGCAGGCCCGAGTCGTGGGCCGGGGTGAGCCGGCCTTGCAGCTCGGGCAGGTGGAGGAAGGCGTTGGGGTGGGGCATGGTGGCGGGGTGCAGCTTACCGGCGGGCCAGGTCGAACACCAGCACGTCGGCGCCGATGCCATGCTGCAGGGTCAGCTGGTGTTCAGCCTCCAGCAGCGCGCCGTCGCCTGCGGCCAGTGGCACGCCGTTGACCTGCACGGTGCCCTGTGCCACGTGCACGTACGCCAGGCGCTGGGGGTCGAGGGCCTGTGTGGCCGTTTCGGCATCGCCGTCGAACAGGCCAGCCCAGAGGGTGGCGTCGGCGTTCATGCTGAGCGAGCCGTCGATGCACTTGCGAGAGGCCGTGCGCACGAGTCGGCCCCGGCGGTCTGCGGCTGGAAAATGCTTTTGCTCGTAGCTGGGGCGGATGCCGGTGAACAGGGGTTTGAACCAGATCTGCAGGAAGTGGGTGTCCTGGTCCTGCAGCGCGTTGAATTCGCTGTGCTGCACACCCCAGCCTGCGCTCATGCGCTGCACATCGCCGGGGCACAGGATGCCGGTGGGGGGCGTTGGCGCAGGGGGGGCGCCGTCCGGACGGCTGCGCTGCGGCAGGTTGTCCTGGTGGGCGAGCGCGCCGCTGAGCACGTAGCTCACGATCTCCATGTCGCGGTGGCCGTGGCTGCCAAAGCCCTGGCCAGGGGCCACCGTGTCGTCGTTGAGCACCAGCAGGTTGCCATGGCCCTGGTGGTGCAGGTCAAAGTAGCTGCCAAACGAAAAACTGTGGGCGCTGTGCAGCCAACCGGTGGAGGAGCGGCCCCGGTCGGCGGCTTGGCGGACGGTGATCACGGTGAAGGTGTCCTGGTGTTGGCTGAAGCTTGTGTCCATCGAGCGATGGCATCAGCGAACTGTAGACGGCGGGCCTGTCCGGATAAACGGGGCGGGCGCAAACGGAGTGTTCTGGAAACGGGGTCATTAAAGGGCCCGTGAGAACCGTGCGCGGGTTGGCTTGGAACTACCGGCCCGCAAACGACGCACTCTGGCGCTGGTGAAACGCCTCCACTCCTGCGCGGAAGTCCTCCGTGCCCGCGCACTGCACAAAGGCGTCTTTTTCGGCGGTCAGCTGTTCGGGCAGGGTGTGCTCCATCGATTCGCGCATCAGGCGCTTCATCGCGCCGTAGGCCAGGGTGGGCCCGGAAGCCAGCCGCTGGGCCAGGGCCGTGGTGCTGCTCTCCAGTTCGGCGGCGGGCACCACGCGGTTGATGAGGCCCAGGCGCAGCGCGTCGTCGGCGGTGAAGGCTTCGCTCAGCAGTGCAATCTCCAGCGCCTTGCGCAGGCCCACGATGCGCGGCAGGGCCCACGATGCGCCGACATCGCAGCTGGTGCCCAGGTGGATGTAGGCCAGGTTGAAGCGCGTGCCTTCCGCAGCGATCACATAGTCGGCCATCAGCACCAGGCTCAGACCTGCACCGGCGGCCGCACCGTGCACCTGCGCGATGACCGGGGCGTTCATCTGCGTGAGCAGCAACAGGGCCTGGTTCAGCGGCGTGAGGATGTCGATGGCGCCTTGCACGGGGGCCGCGCGCAGCGTGGCCAGGTCGCCCCCGGCCATGAAGCCCCGGCCGTTGCCAGCCAGCACCACGGCACGCACACCCGGGTCGGCGGCGATGGCCTGCACGGCGGCGAGGAAGGCGTTGGCCATGGGCACGTCGATGGCATTGAGTGCCTCGGGCCGGTTGAAGCGCAGCGTGGCAACGGCGCCGTTGCGCTCCAGCAGCAACGGCGGTGTGGCGGGGTTGGTGGCGGTGTTTTTCATGTCAAATCAGCCCTCTGCGCGCAACAGTAAAGCGTTTGTAGCTCTTATTTTGATAGTGAATGGCTTCGGTGAATGTTGCCTAGGCCGTTCAGATCGTTGCAAGATTTCCTAGTGGTACAGCGCCTCGATCTCGGCTGCGTAGGTCTTGTAGATGCTGGAGCGGCGTACCTTCATGGTGGCGGTCACTTCGCCGTCGTCGTGGTCCAGCTCCTTGGTGAGCAGGTGGAATTGGCGGATCTGCGAGACCTGCGCGAGGCGGCTGTTGCCCTGCTGGATCTCGTTGTCGATGAGGCTGCGCACCTCGGGGTGCTCCACCAGCGAGCGAAAGTGCGTAAACGGGATGCGCCGCGCCTCGGCCCACTTGCCCACGGTCTCGTAGTCGATCATCACCAGCGCGCCGACAAACTTGCGCGCCTCGGCAACGATGATGCATTCCTTGATGAAGGGGCTGCCCTTCATGGTGTTCTCGATCTCGGACGGCGTGAGGTTCTTGCCACCCGCCGTGATCATGATGTCCTTGAGGCGGTCCACGATCTGGATCTGGCCTTGCGATTCACGCACCACGTCGCCCGTGTGCAGCCAGCCGTCGATGATGCTGCTGGCCGTGGCCTCGGGGTTCTTGTAGTAACCCGCAAACACCATGTCGCCTCGCAATTGCAGCTCACCGTTGTCGGCAATGCGGTGTTCCACGCCCTGCGTGGGCACGCCCACGGTGCCCACCACTACATGGTCCAACCGGTGGCCCGTGACCATGCCGGTGGATTCGGTCAGGCCATACACCTCGATGAGCGGCACGCCCAGCACGCGGAAGAAGCGCACCACATCGGGCGGAATGGGCGCGGCGCCGGTGAGCGCCACATGGGCATTGCGCAGGCCGATGAAGTTCTGCAGCGCGCGGAAGACGAGCCAATAGCTCGCGGCATAAGTGAGCTTGTCGCCCACGCTCCAGGCGCTGCGCGGCTTGTCGGCCAGCGGCTTGCAGGCGTTGTAGGCCTTGTGGAACAGCGCGCGGCGCAGGCCACCGGTTTCCTGCAGCTTGATGTGGATGGCCGCGTGCAGCTTTTCCCAGATGCGCGGCACGCCCAGGAACATGGTGGGCGCGACTTCGCGCAGGTCTTCCTGCACGGTGCGTATGGACTCGCCAAAAATCACCTGCGAGCCGATGTACACCGGCACAAAGCTGGTCAGCATCTGCTCGGCCACATGGCACAGGGGCAGGTACGACAGGTGCGTGGTGCCTTGCGACAGCGCCAGCCGGTCCACGATGCCCGGCACCACGCCCCGGATGTTGCGGTACGAAATCATCGCGCCCTTGGGCTTGCCGGTGGAGCCTGAGGTGTAGATCATCAGGCCCACGTCATCCAGCCGCTGGCGTGCCAGAGCATCGTCGATGATGGCTTGTTGGCCCGACGCTGCGCCCAGCTGCTCGACCTCGTCAAAGGTGGTGATGAACTGCCGCACCTCGGGCGCAAAGCTGCGCAGGCCCTTGGTCTCCATGACCACGATTTTTTTCAGGCGCGGCAGCTCGGGCAGCGCTGCCAGCAGCTTGTCGGTCTGCTCCTGGTCTTCGCAGACCATGATCTCGATGTCGGCATGGCCCACCACATAGGCCACTTCGTTGGTGGGGCTGGTGGGGTACACGCCCACCGTCACGGCGCCCACCAGGCCTGCGCCCATCTGGGCCAGCACCCATTCGATGCGGTTCTCGGAGATCACGCCCACATGCCCGCCCGCAGGCAGGCCCAGTGCTTTGAGGCCCAGGCCGAAGTGGCTGGCGCGCTGGTGGTACTGTGCCCAGGTGAAGGGCTTCCAGATGCCGAAGTCCTTTTGCCGGATCGCAATGCGGTCCGCGTCGGTGCGTGCGCGTTCGCGCAGCATCTGGGGCAGGGTGAGGTCAGGGAGCGTCATGACAGCCATCTCTTGCGGCGCTTGTAGTGTTTGATGTCCTTGAAGCTCTTGGCCTCGCCGCCACCGCCCATGCCCAGATAGAACTCGCGCACATCGGGGTCGTTGGCCAGGCGCTCGGCCGTGCCGTCGATCACGATCTTTCCGTTCTCCATGATGTAGCCCCGGTGCGCCACGGCCAGGGCCACGGTGGCGTTCTGCTCTACCAGCAGCATGCTGGTGCCCCGCTCGACGTTGATGCGCGCGATGATGGTGAAGATGTCTTCGACCAGCTTCGGAGAAAGGCCCAGCGAGGGCTCGTCGAGCAGGATGAGCTGGGGCTGCGCAATCAGCGCGCGGCCAATGGCCAGCATCTGCTGCTCGCCGCCCGACAGGTACCCGGCCAGGCCCTTGCGCCGCTCGTGCAGGCGCGGGAAGTAGCTGTAGACCAGGTCGAAATCCGGTTTTGCATCCTTGCGGCCCGTGAGCGCATAGGTCGCGGCCACCAGGTTTTCTTCGACCGTCAGGTCTTCAAACACGCGGCGGCCTTCCATCACGTGGCTAAGGCCGTTGCGCACCAGTTGCTGCGGCGCCAGGGCTGCTGTGGGCTGGCCATTGAAGTGGATGCTGCCGCTCTCCACCGTGCCATCTTCGAGCGCCAGCAGCCCCGACACCGCTTTGAGGGTGGTGCTTTTGCCCGCCCCGTTGCTGCCCAGCAGCGCCACGATCTGCCCACGTGGCACGGCCAGCGACAGGCCACGCAGGGCCTGCACCACCTTGTTGTAGATGACCTCGATGTTGTTGACTTCGAGGACGTTGGCCGGGGTTGGCTGGGTCATGGCAAAGGCGAGGTCAGAGCTTGATCCAGTCAGACGCGGCCACCATTTTTTGCGCCTTCATGTCGGCGCGGTACACGCGTCCCACGGGGATGGAGTTGCCGCTGATGGTGATCGGCACGCCGATCAGGCCGCCGGTGTCGAAGTCCTTGATGCTGTTGAGCGCGGCTTTGAGGTTTTTGCCATCGAGTGGCTTGCCCGCATCCAGCGTGCGCTTGGCCGATTCAGTGAACAGCATGGCAGCCAGGAAGCCCTGGATGTAGGCCGTGCTCTGGTACTCGGGGCGCAGCGCGCGGATCTTCTCCAGCATCGGCGCCTTCTCGGTGTCGTAGTAGTAGCGGTAGGGCATCACGCCCATGAAGCCATCGGCGGCCTCGCCCATCTTCATCACCGTGGAGCTGTCCATGGTCCAGAAGGTGCCCATCCACTTGCTGGTCATGCCCTGCTGCTTGCCCTGGGTGATGAACTCGGGGATGGGCGCGAGGATGTAGCCGTGGAAGATGGTGTAGTCGGGCGCAGCGCGGCGCAGCTTGATGACTTCGGTGGACACGTCCACGCTGCCTGCGGGCGTCATGATCTTGATGGGCACCGACAGGCCGAGCGCCTTGGCGGCAGCCTCGCTTTTCTCGATGGGGTCGCGGCCGAACTCGGAGTCGGAGTACACAAAGGCCACCTTGGCGCCGGGCTTCTCTTTGGCGATGTGCTTGAGCAGGATGCCGAACATCTCCGTGTAGTCGGGGCCCACGAGGAACTGGTTCGGGTACTTGGCAGGGTCGTTGAGTTCGGATGCGAACGAGGCCCCGGCCATCAGCGTGGTGCCTGCACGGTCCAGCTCGGGGTTGATGGTCTTGGAGAAACCGGTGGAGTCGCCGTAGTACAGGTTCACCTTGTTCTGGCTGGTGATCTTCTTGTAGGCCGCCACGGACACATCGACCTTGTAGCCCGTGTCCTCGGGCACGTACTTGAGCTTGCGGCCCTTGATGCCGCCTGCGTCGTTGACCATCTTCACGTAGTCGCCAATGCCCGCGTTGATGCCCACACCCGCAAACGCGAACACACCCGTGAGCGGGATGGAGCCGCCAATCACGATGTCTTCGCCCGACTGCGCCAGCACCGACAGCGGGCTGGTGAGCGCGGCGGCGCCAGCGGCACCGAGCAGCAGGTGGCGGCGCTGGAGGGAAGTGTGTGGTGTGTCCATGTTGTCTCCTGAATGGTTTAGTTGCGGAAAGGCCAGAGATGGAAAAAACGGCGGATGCGCCGCCACACTTCGGCCAGGCCATGGGGCTCGAAGACGAGGAAACCGATGATGAGCAGGCCAAAAATGACGGTGCGCACGGGCGAGAGGAACACGGTGAGTTCCGCACCCCCGGGCAGCAGGCCCACCACGAGCTTGAGCAGCTCGGGCACCATGGTCATGAACACCGCGCCCAGGATGCCGCCCAGGATGGAGCCCATGCCGCCGACGATGATGGCCGCGAGGAAGAAGATGGACATGAGCAGCGGAAAACTCTCGGGCGTGACCACGCGAAAGAAGTAGGCCCACAGTCCGCCCGCCACGCCCGCGTAGAACGACGACAGGCCAAACGACAGCAGCTTGTAGCGCAGCAGCGGTATGCCCAGCACCTCGGCCGAGATGTCGCGGTCGCGAATCGCGATGAAGGCACGGCCCACGCGCGTGCGAAACAGGTTGGCCGCGCCCAGCAGCATGAGGAGGGTGACCGGCACGATGAGCCAGTACAGGCGGAACGAGGTGTCGAGCGCCATGCCAAACAGCTTGGCGGGCGGCACGCTCAGGCCACCGGTGCCGCCAGTGAACTTCCAGTTGGCAAAGATGAAGTGCGCAATGAACGATGCGGCAATGGTGGCAATCGCCAGGTACAGCCCCTTCACGCGCAGCGAAGGGATGCCCACGACGATGCCGCCCAGCATGGCGACAAAGCCACCGGCCAGCAGGTTGAGCACAAAGGGCGTTCCTACCTTGGTTTCCAGCACGGCTACGGTGTAGGCGCCCAGGCCCATGAAGGCGGCCTGTCCCAGGCTCACCAGCCCCGTGTAGCCGGTGAGGATATTGAGGCCCGTGGCGCTGGCCACGTTGATGCTGACCAGGCAGGCCAGGTACAGCCAGTAGTCGCTGGCCATGAACGGGAACAGCACCAGCAGCGCGGCGCCCACGGCCAGCCACACTTTTTGCGTGCGCGAGTCGAACAGCGCCGCGTCGGCGATGTAGGTTTCCTTGAGGGTTCCGATGCGCATCAGAGTCTCTCTATCTCGTGGGTGCCGAACAGGCCGTAGGGCCGCACCAGCAACACGGCGACCAGCACGATGAAGGTGGCCAGCAGCTTGTATTCGCCGCCCAGGTAGGCCCCGGCCAGCGCTTCGATCAAACCGATGAGCACGCCCCCGATGAGTGCGCCCAGCACGCTGTCGAGCCCGCCCACGATGACTACGACCAGCACGGACAGGCCGAACACGCCCATGCTGGACGAGATGCCACCAATCGAGCCGACGATGATCCCGGAGACCGCCGCGATCATGGCCGACACCACCCAGGCCAGCGAGAACACACGCGGCACGTTGATGCCGACGGAATAGGCCGCAGCCTGGTCGCTGGCCGTGGCGCGCAGGGCTACGCCACCGCGCCAGAAGCGGAACACCACCAGCACCGCCGCGATGAACACGATGGCAATCACCGCACCCCAGAACACCTTGGGCGCGAGGAACGCGTCGCCGACCATGATGGGCTGCGTGGGCATGAAGTCGGGCAGGCGGCGCTGGTCGGCCGTCCAGATCATCTCGACCAGGCCGACCAGCACGGAGGCCAGGCCCACGGTGACCATGAAGACGGAGATGGGTGGCTCGCCCAGCAGCGGGCGGATCATGGTGCGCTCGATCACGGCACCCAGCAGGCCCGTGCCCAGCACGGCGGCCGGAATGGCCAGCCACAGCGGCAGCGCAAACGTGGCTGCAAAGGTGAAGAACAGGTAGGCGCCGACCATGAGCAGCTCGCCAATGGCGATGTTCACGACGCGCGTGGCCTTGTAGACCATGACGAAGGCCAGGGCCGCCAGTGCGTAGAGCCCGCCGCCTGCGATGCCGGTGAGGCTGATTTCAAACAGGTAGGCCCAATCCATCATGCGGCTCCCTGCGGGGTGGTGAGGTGGCTGCCGGCCCGCAGCCTGGCGCGCAGGTCGCCCACATCGCCCGCGCCCAGGTAAGCGCGGATGACCTCGGGGTCGGCTTGCACCACGGCGGGCGTGCCCTGCGCGATGACCTGGCCGAAGTTGAGCACCACCACGTGGTCCGACAAGTCCATCACCATGCCCATGTCGTGCTCCACCATCAGCACCGTCACGCCCCACTCCTCGCGCACGTCGAGAATGAAGCGCGCCATGTCTTCGGTCTCTTCGCGGTTCATGCCAGCCACGGGTTCGTCCAGCATCAGGATCTGCGGCTGCATGGCGAGGGCCCGGGCCATCTCCACGCGCTTTTGCAGGCCGTAGGGCAGGGCCGACACGGGTGCGTGGCGGATGTGGTCGATTTCGAGGAAGTCGATGATGCGCTCCTCGATGTCGCGGCGCAGCTCGGCCTCTTCGCGGCGCGCGCGGCCCAGGTAGAACAGCGCGTCGAGCACGTTGGTTTTGAGGTGCGCGTGGCGGCCCAGCTTTATGTTGTCGAGCACGGTCATGCCACGGAACAGCGCAATGTTCTGAAAGCTGCGTCCCAGGCCCAGCTTGGCGCGCTGCGGTGCGGGCACGCGGGTGATGTCCTGCCCCTGAAAGCGGATGGAGCCCTGGCTGGGCCGGTAAAAGCCCGAGATGGTGTTGAACAGCGAGGTCTTGCCCGCGCCGTTGGGGCCGATGACGGCGGTGATGGAGCCCGGCTGCACATCAAACCCCACACCGGTCAGCGCCTTCACGCCGCCAAACGCCAGGGTCACGCCCTGCACCTGGAGCAGGGGCGTGGCAGCAAAGGGGCCGGAAGGGGTTGTCTCCATTGGCTTTCTAATACGGGTTGTTCGCAGCTTCTGACAGAAATTTCTCTGGAACCCTGCAGAAATTTCCTACTTATGCGTAAACTGTTTACTCGTGAGTAGATTCTGGAAGCCGCCACCCCATTCAGCATCCGTACTTTCCCGAGGAATCGCCCCCCATGCCCCAGGCCAAAGCGGCATCGACCCGACGCAGCAAAAGCAGCACGAGCGGCAGCAGCCCCCAGCGCGCGGCCCTCAAGCCCTCATCCGCAGCCCCGTTGCCCCCTGCCCAGGCTGCTGCACCCGACGAAGCGTCGCCCGCCGCAGCTTCGCCCTGGGCTCCGGTATCGCACCGCGAGCGACAGCGTGAGGCCAAGCGCAACGCCGTGCTGCAGGCGGCGGCGCAGCTGTTCAACGAGCGCGGCTTTCACGCCACCTCGCTCGACGACATCGCTGCGCGCCTGAACGTGACCAAGCCCACGCTGTACTACTACGTGAAGAACAAGGACGAGATCCTGCTGCAGTGCGTGCGCCAGGGTCTGGACATGATGCTGGAGGGCATAGAGGCATCGCGTGCCGCCGGTGGCAAGGCCATCGACCAGCTCATGACCTGTATGCAGGTGTACGCGCGCATCGTCACCATGGACTTCGGCATGTGCCTGATCCGCGTGGGCGACGAGCAGGTGCCCCCCGAAAGCCGCAAGGAGCTGCGCCGCCTCAAGTCCGCCATCGACCAGGAGTTCCGCCGCCTGGTGGCCGAAGGCGTGGCCGAAGGATCGATCCAGCCCTGCGACCCCAAGATCACGGCCTTTGTGATTGCGGGTGCGCTGAGCTGGATCGGCCGCTGGTACCAGCCCGGCGGCGAGTACACAGCCGAGCAGGTGGCGCAGCAGTGCATTGCGACTTTGTGTGACGGTGTGCTGCGGCGGCCTGCCCAGGCTGCTGTGCCGGAGGTGGTGCCTGGCTCTGCCGCCCAGCGCAAGGTGGGGGGTGTCAAGGCCAAGACCCCGGCGCGGTCCGGCAAGGCCTGATGCCTCCAGGGGCTAGGATCTCAAGGCTTTTTGGCCTCTTCCGCGCGATGGGTATGTCTCGATTGCTATCTATTTAATAGCGTTTTGCAGGGCGTTGCGTTTGCATCCCTGATGCTTGTGCACCCGTCTAAGTTGAGCTTGTAACAACCTCACGTGGTGCTTGGCGTGTGCAGTGTGAGTTGTGTTTGTCAGCATATGGATGTTGGCTTTCTTCAGCAAAGCATTGGCAATTTGCTGCACCTTGGTTTGCAGCCGCGCCAGGGCGGGCTCGGTGCGTAGTAGGGCTAGCTGGGTGTTGAGCAGCATGGCGTCAAAGCGCTTGGCGTCTTCGTCGTCATCGCGTACTGCGGTGGGCAGGCCGGAAAGGTGGGTGGATACCTCAGTCAGCTGCTCGGGGCTGGGTCGCTTCCACGCATCCGACCCAGCCCAGGCCTCTACCCAGCGGCGCTGGGGACGCACCAGTTGCTGAAAGCTCGGCTCAAACAAAAACGCTGACAAATCCGCCTTGTACGGCATGCGCAGGCAGCCACTCCGGCCCACTTCTGCCTAGTGGAGCCAGGCCACCGCCAGTTCCAGCGTGCGGCGGGCGTAGAAGCAGGCTGTGCGCGGGTCGACATGGGCAGCGGCCTCGGCACGGCGGGCTTCGGCCAACAGGTCGGGCCAGTCGGGTTGTAGAAAGCTGAAGTTCGATGGCAACGTGCTCATGCACCTCTCCCAGTGCATTGACTTTGTTTGATGGGTATTTGATCGGAGACGCTTTCCGGTCAAAGGAACCAAGAAAAGTCTTTGGCTGATAAAAGGTTACCGAGCACCCTCGATTTGACTGGCAGTTGATCGTTGCGTGTTGAACCTTGGTTTGTCCCGATGTCTCCCTCATGAATGAGGGAGACATCGGCTACCCACCAGCTTTCTCAACGGCTTGCGCAATCAGCGGTGCCATTTTTCGCAAGCCCTCCAGATTCAGCTCGCCAGCTAAAAACAACTGGTACCACGACTGCCGCCAGCGAATGACGCGCTCACCATCGCGCAGCTTCAGCTTTTTCAGCGTGAACTCCGCTTTGGCGCGGTGGCTGGCCGGTACGGCGTTGGTCACACGCATTTGCAGGGATGGCAACTCGATTTCGAACCAGCCAGCGCCCACCTCATAAGGGTCGAGCACGGTGTCGTCCAGCGTGCGCTTGGAGGAGTTGAGCGTGCCGGAGGCAAACCGGTAGTTATCCCACGCGTAGGCTTTTTCGGGGTGGTTTTTGTAGCTTAGGTAGTGGTCTACCGTGCCGCCGGTCGGGTCGTGCATGGCCGCGTAGCCGCACAGGCCTGCAAAGCCGTCACTGAGGTCCTTTGTGTACGGTAGCCAAAGGGCTTTGGGGCGCTTGGCATGGGGGCTGGCTTTGAGCCATTGGTTGCCAGGCGTCTGCACCTCGGCATCAAACCGTTTGGGCTTCTTTACTTTGGCGACCGGAATCATGGCTTGGCCTTGGGCTTCTTTTTGCTGCGGGTGGCCTTGGGTGCTTCGGTGCTCTGGGCCCGCTTGCGTGCTGCGGTCTGGGTGTTCAGCTGCGTGTTCACAATCCAGCGCGGCCAGAACACGTCGCCCGCAGGCAGCAGCTTTTGCAAGCGTGCATGAATGGCGGCTTTGGTGCCAAGTCCTTTGGGCAAATGGCCTTCACCGCGCATGAAAGCCTCTGCCGCTTCAATGGCCTCTTCTGCCTCTTTAGAGCGCGCCTGCTCCAGGCCAAAGGTTTCTGACACCAGCCAGTTCGTCACGTCCCCTTGCACCGCCCAGCCACCTTGCTCAATGGCGACAGCGCCGTTTTGCAGTGAAAGGTGCACCAAATCATCTTGTGACTCTTCAAAGATTGGCTCGACCGAAGCCGCCACCAGGGGCGAATGCGTGGCCACCAACACCTGGGGCAAGGTGCTGGCCTGGCCGCGCAGTTCATCCACCGCCTTGAACAGACTGGGCAACACCGTGCGCTGCCAGCGGGGGTGCAGGTGGGTTTCGGGCTCGTCAAACAGAATGACGAAACGATCCTCCGGCTTCTTGCCCAGCAGCTTGGCCGCCACGGCATGCTCGTGCCAGGCCCACACCAAAAAGTACACCAGCGCCAAAATGCGCCTCACCCCCGCCGATGCTAGAGCAACAGGTACGGTCTGGTTGCCCACCAGCAGGGTGGGGCGGTCACGCCCCTCGCCGATGAACACGCGTTGCGGTGGCCCCGCCCGCAGGGGCTCTTGCAGGGGCGACATGACCTCCAGCACCTTGGCCAGGGCGGTGAACTGTGGCTTGCGGCCTTCCTGCCAGTTCACCCAATCGCGCTCCAGCCCTTCGCACACCCGCTGGCCGTTCACTTCCAACCCGTTCCACACTTCGTCGGCCTTGAAGTGATACGCCGCAGGGCGGTTGGGGTCGGTACGCCAATAGTTGCGCGCGGGGTCCCACACCGAGAAGCCCCCATCGATGCGGATGTAGACCACGATGCCCGGCATCACGGGTCGGGCGGCGGGCAGCGTCCAACTGGCGTCGGGGCGGTGAAACACTGACTGCACTTCGGTGACCCTGGAGGTCTTGCCCTGCACCCCGTAGGTGATCGTGGCCTTTTTGGTGCCTGTGGGCAGGGCCACTGCTCCCGCCCAGGTGCGGGTGAGAGCCCACCAAGCCAAGTCCAGCAAAAAGCTCTTGCCCAGCCCGTTATCGCCTGCGATGAGGTTCAAACGGTCTGCCCATTCCACCTGGACATCCGGGGCCAGCCCGACGTGGTTCAAATGCAGGTACTTCAGCATAGGTGTGGTGTTGTGAAGAGATTGGTGGGGCAGACTTTACAACTGCCTAGCAAACGCCTGCTGCTGCAGCAAGGCAAACGGCGCATCCAGCGCAGCCAGGGCGCGGCGGTGGGTGGCTTGGCGATGCCGCCGGACCAGAAGGCGTTCCAGACTTGATCGACTTTGTTGCGCAGGTCACCGGTGAGCATGGGGGGCAGGCAGTATCAGGCTGTGACAAAGCCTGAGAGTCTGCCATGGGGGTCTTGCCGCAGAGATGTGGGCCGCGCGGTGGGCAGAAGTTTTGAGGTTTTTTGGCCCTCATCGCGCGATGGCTTTTCCTTGGTAGCTATTTATTTGATAGCGTCTTGCGCGGTGCCGCGCTGCGGGGCTCGCTGTGCCCCGCCGCCAGGTCGTCCAGGATGGGGCAGTCGGGCCGGTCGTTGCCTTTGCAGCAGGAGACCAGCGTTTGCAGGCTGCGCTGCATGGCCTGCATCTGGGCGATGCGTTCGCTCAGGTCGTCGATGTGTTGCTGGGCGATGAGCTTGACCTGGCTGCTGGCGCGGCTGCGGTCGTGCCACAGGCCCAGCAGTTCGGCGATTTCTTCCATCGAAAAGCCCAGGTCGCGGCTGCGGCGGATGAAGTGCAGGGCGTGCACGTCGGCCTCGGTGTACTGGCGGTAGCCGCTGTCGGTGCGCGCCACGCCTTTGACAAGGCCCAGCGATTCGTAGTGCCGCACCATGCGCGCCGAGATGCCTGCGCGCCGGGCGGCGATGCCGATGGGCACGGGCCAGGTGGTGGCGCGGGGTGCAGCGGCCTTGGCGCGCGCGGTTGGCTCCACATGCGAGGCATGGGGAGAGTGGGGCGTGGTCATGGTGTAGCCCTCGCTGGGTGCATGGTGGCGCGGCGCTCAGGCCGCGACGGTGTAGCCTTCTTCGGCAATGGCGGCGGCCAGGGCTTCGCGCGGGGCGGTGCTGTCCACGTCCACCTTGCCGCTGGCGCGGTCGATGCGGACCTGGGCGTCGGGGTCGATCTGCTGCACGGCCTGGGTGACGGCGCGTTCGCAGTGGCCACAGGTCATGCCTTGAACTTGGAAAGTAGTGGTGGTTGTCATGGGGTGTCCTCGGGTTGGTTTTCAAGAGGGCCGTTGAAGCGACCGAAGTGAATGTTGAAGCTTGACATCGTGGCAGAGTCAAACGCCGCTCAAGACACTCATGATGTGAGGGTTGATCAATATCAATGCTTGACCTTGCCATCACGTCAAGGATCAGCATCCCGGCCATGAACACCATCACCACCCCCCCCAACACCGCGCCCGGGTCTGTGCACTCGCTGGACCTGGGCATTTCTGGCATGACCTGCGCAAGCTGCGTGGGCCGTGTAGAGCGCGCGCTGCGCAAGGTGCCGGGCGTGCAGGAGGCCTCGGTCAATCTGGCGACCGAGTCTGCGCGCATTGCCTTTGTCACGCAGGTGGGCGCCGACGCCGCCGCCATGGAGGCGGTGCTGCGCCGCGCGGTGCGCAATGCGGGCTACGAGCCGCGTGCGGCGGGGCAGGAGGATGCTCCGGAGGACTTGTCACCCTGGGCCGGCTTTTTACCCGTGGGCATTGGGCTGCTGCTGTCGGCACCGCTGGTGCTGCCCATGATCGGTGACCTGTTCGGCCAGCACTGGATGCTGCCCGCCTGGGTGCAGTTTGTGCTGGCCACGCCGGTGCAGTTCATCCTGGGGGCGCGTTTTTACAAGGCGGGCTGGCATGCGGCCAAGGCGCTGAGCGGCAACATGGACTTGCTGGTGGCGCTGGGCACCAGCGCGGGCTGGGGCCTGTCGATGTGGCTGTGGCTGACGGCGCCCACGGACCATCCGGGGCATGTGCCGCACCTGTACTTTGAGGCGTCGGCCGTGGTGGTCACGCTGGTGCTGCTGGGCAAGTGGCTGGAGGCGCGCGCCAAGCGCCAGACCACGGCCGCCATCCGTGCGCTGCACGCGCTGCGGCCCGATGTGGTGCATTTGCTGACCAAGCAGGGCGAGGTGGATGTGCCGGTGTCCGAGGTGCTGGTGGGCGATCAGCTGGTGGTGCGGCCCGGCGAGCGCATCCCGGTGGACGGCACCGTGCACGCGGGCCACACGCAGGTGGACGAATCCATGCTGACGGGTGAGCCCCTGCCGGTGGCGCGTGATGTGGGCGCGGCGCTGACAGGTGGCTCGATCAACGGCGATGGCCGCATCGTGATGGCGGTGACGGCCGTGGGCGCCGAGACGGTGCTGGCCCAGATCATCCGGCTGGTGGAAGACGCGCAGGCAGCCAAGGCGCCCATCCAGCGGCTGGTGGACCAGGTGTCGGCCATTTTTGTGCCGGTGGTGCTGGTGGTGGCGTTGGTGACCCTCGTGGGCTGGCTGGCCATGGGCGCGGGGCTGGAGGCGGCGCTGATCCACGCTGTGGCCGTGATGGTGATCGCCTGCCCCTGTGCGCTGGGGCTGGCCACGCCTGCGGCCATCATGGCTGGCACGGGCGTGGCGGCCAAGCACGGCATCCTGATCAAGGACGTGCAGGCGCTGGAGCTGGCGCACAAGGTGGATGTGGTGGCCTTTGACAAGACCGGCACGCTGACCGTGGGCCAGCCTCGGCTGACAGCGTTTGAGGTGGTGCCAGGCCTCGACGATGCGGCCGTGATGGCGGCCGTGGCTGCGGTGCAAAGCGGCAGCGAACACCCGTTGGCGCGCGCGGTGGTGGCGGCTGCGGGCGAGCGGCAGATCAGCGTGACCACCGCGCAGGATGTGCGCGCCGTGCCTGGGCGCGGCACCGAGGGCGAGGTGGACGGCCAGAGCTACCTGGTGGGCAGCTTGCGCTGGATGCAGGAGCTGGGGGTGGACCTGGGGGCGCTTGCGGTGCGGGCACAGCAGCTGCAAAACGAGGGCGCCACCGTGTCGGCGGTGGCCCAGCGGGTCACCGAGGGGTTGGCATTGCGTGCGGTGATGGCTTTTGGCGACGAACCCAAGCCCGGCGCGCGCGAGGCGCTGGCGGCGCTGAAGGCACGCGGCATCCGCACGGTGATGGTGTCGGGCGACAACCGGGGCGCGGCCGAGGCCATGGCCCGGCGCCTGGGGCTGGACCCCGGCGCGGGCGAGGTGATGGCCGAGGTGTTGCCGGGGGACAAGGCGGCCAAGGTGGCTGCGCTGCAGCAGGGCGCTGACGGCAAGCACCATCATGTTGCGATGGTGGGCGACGGCGTTAACGATGCCCCGGCGCTCGCTGCTGCCGATGTGGGCATGGCCATGGGCAACGGAACGGACGTGGCCATGCATGCAGCGGGCATCACGCTGATGCGCGGCGACCCGATGCTGGTGGCGGCGGCGCTGGACATTTCGCACCGCACGGTGATGAAGATTCGCCAGAACCTGTTCTGGGCGTTTGCATACAACGTGGCGGGCATTCCGCTGGCGGCGCTGGGGTATCTGAACCCCGTGGTGGCAGGGGCGGCGATGGCGCTCAGCTCGGTCAGCGTCATGGCGAATGCCCTCTTACTCAAGCGTTGG
The DNA here is from genome assembly GCF_054950075.1 of Acidovorax sp. Q11. NCBI lineage: Bacteria > Pseudomonadati > Pseudomonadota > Betaproteobacteria > Burkholderiales > Comamonadaceae > Acidovorax > Acidovorax sp. Q11. The sequence goes on from NZ_JBUDZG010000001.1 coordinate 463,016, forward strand.
CGCATGTGATAAATACGTACAGCGCGGTCGTCGATGTCTGGCAAACTGCAACGTTTTGTTGCATGTCCGTGGCCTCGGGGGAGGTGCGGCGAACGCATCGGCATAGCTATATCAAGGACGACAGATCATGAATCTCTTCTCGCTCATGCGGCAGTTCACCATACGTTTGCGCATGCTGGGCGCCATCGGCGTGGTTCTGGGGCTGCTGGGGCTGCTGGGCGGCGCGGGCATGCTGGGCATGTTCCGAATCCATGACATGAGCCAGAACTTCATGGACAACTCGTTCGCCAAGGTGAGCAACATGGCCGAGCTGCGTGGCGAGATGGGTGCCATCCGCCAGTACGAGAAAGACATGATCATCGGCTACGAAAAGCCTGAAGCCGTGAAGGCCGCCCATACCAAGTGGCTTGCCAGCCACGAAAAAGCCAAGAAGATTGCGGGCAAGTTCCTGGAAGGGGGCGAGGATGCCGACAACGTGGTGGTGCGCAACATCATCACCAAGCTCGACAGCTACAAGGATCTGTTTGCCCATGTGGCGCGCCAGCTCGAAGCCAGCGGCTACGACACCGCCACCATTGCCAACCGGATGAGCGGGAAGGCCGTGGCCGAATTCGATATGGCCGACAAGCTGATGATGGAGCTGGACACCGTGCTGCGCAACGAGGTCAGTCAGTCGGTGGCGCAGCAGGGCCAGGTCTCAGATCAGACCAAGTGGCTGTTTGTGCTGGCCGTGCTGATCACAGTGGTGGTGGTGGTGCCCACAACGCTGATGAACATGAACTCCATTTGCCGGCCCCTGGAAGATGCACGAAAGATGGCGCAGGCGATTGCTGGGGGCGACCTGTCGCAGAACATTGCGGCCGAGGGAAAGGACGAAGTTGCCGATCTGCAGCGCGCGCTGCGCGACATGCAGCAGGGCCTGGGCGCGCTGGTGGCGCAGGTGCGCGATGCCAGCGGCAACATCGCCACAGCCAGCCAGGAAATTGCCTCTGGCAATCAGGACCTGTCTCAGCGCACTGAGCAAACCGCCAGCAATGCGCAGGAGGCCGTGTCTTCGCTGACGCAGCTTACGTCCACCGTGCAACAGACGGCATCGTCTTCGCAGATGGCGAACCAGCTGGCGGCTTCCGCCTCACAGATGGCCACGCACGGTGGAGGTGTGGTCCAGCAGGCCGTGGCCAGCATGCACGAGATTTCGGCATCGAGCCGCAAGATCGGCGACATCATCGGCCTGATCGACTCGATTGCCTTCCAGACCAATATCCTGGCGCTTAACGCGGCCGTGGAGGCTGCCCGCGCAGGCGAACAAGGCCGGGGTTTTGCCGTGGTGGCCAGCGAGGTGCGCAGCCTGGCGCAGCGCAGCGCCGCAGCGGCCAGCGACATCAAGGGCCTGATCCAGAGCAGCGTGACAGCCGTGGACGGCGGCGTGCGCCATGTGGAAGAAGCGGGCACGGCCATGAAGGACATCGTGGGCAGCGTGCAGCGCGTGGGCGACATCATTGGCGAGATCACGGCGGCGGCGTCCGAGCAGTCGGCCGGCATTGGCCAGGTGAACAGCTCGGTGGGCGAGATCGACCGCATGACGCAGCAGAACGCCGCGCTGGTGGAAGAGTCTGCCGCAGCCGCAGAGTCTCTGCGTGAGCAGGCCGCGCGCCTGTCGCAGGTGGTGCAGCAGTTCCGCCTGGCCGAGGCCATGGGGCATGGCCAGCACCACGCCTACCGCAGCGTGGCCGCGCCGTACCCATCGGAATCCCGGACGCTGGCCGCAGGCCCCGCCCAGGCCCGGCTGACGCGCTGAGTCCATCTATCCCCGGTGCACTGCGCGTGCACCGTGCACAAGGCCCTGCAGGCTTGGCTTGCAGGGCCTTTGTTTTTGGCGGGCGCTGCTGCTGTGCAGCCGAGCATCGCCGCGCCCTTGCACCCGGTTTGTTGACTTGCGTCATGGGCGGCAGCGCACTGCCGTGGCACCCTTGGCCCTGTTGTTCATTCTGCGGGGGCGTGCACCATGCCATCGATCAGCCTGCGAACCATTCGCGAGGAGCATGCGTCGCTGTCGGCGGTGCTCCATTCCTTGCGCCTGATGCTGGACCAGGGGCCGGGCGACGAGCCCGCCGCGTTTTTTGATGTGATGCGTGCGATGCTGTTCTACATCGACGAGTTTCCCGAGCGGCAGCACCACCCCAAGGAGTCGCAGTGGCTGTTCCCCCGGGTGGCTGAGCGCTCGCCCCAGGCCGCCGAGGCCATCGCGCAGCTGGAGCGCGAGCATGCGGGCGGCGAGGCGGCCGTGCGCGAACTGCAGCACCTGCTGCTGGGCTGGGAGTTGATGGGCGATGCGCGGCGCGAGGTGTTTGCCCAGGCGCTGCAGAAGTACATCCGCTTTTACCTGGACCACATGCGGCTGGAAGAAACCGTGGTGCTGCCAGCGGCCCAGGAAAACCTGCTGCCGGGCGACTGGGTGGCCATTGACGCGGCCTTTGCCAGCAACACCAACCCGCTGGCCCCGGGCAAGCCGCGCGATGCGGCCTATGACCGGCTGTTCACGCGCATCGTGATGCGGGCGCCGAGCCCGATAGGGCTTGGAAGCCCCCCCTGAGTCGCCTTCGGCGCCTTACCCCTCAAGGGGGACGCCGCCAGCGCGGCGGGGCGGCCCTTGCGCGGCGGCCGCTGGCTTGCTCAGCGCCAGTTGTCACCAGCGCGCCCCGCCGGGGCTGGGTGCGAACTCAGGCGCTCAGCGCCGGATAGTCCGTATACCCCTCCGCCCCACCGCCATACAGCGTGGCCCGGTTCACCTCGTTGAGCGGTGCGTTGGCGTGCAGGCGTGCCACCAGGTCGGGGTTGGCGATGAAGGGGCGGCCAAAGGCCACGATGTCGGCACCCTGGGCCAGAGCAGCGTCGGCCAGCGCGCGGGTGTAGGCGTTGTTGACCATCCACGCGCCCTGGCCGCCCGATGCGCGGTAGGCGGCCTTGAGGGCGGTGTAGTCAAACGGGCGGCCTTCCACTTCGCGTGGGCCGCCGGTGGCGCCTTCGATGAGGTGGAGGTAGGACAGGCCCAGGGGACCGAGCTGGCGCACCACGTAGTCGAACAGCGGTTGCGGGTCGGCATCGACGATGTCGTTGGCGGGCGTGACGGGCGAGAGGCGGATGCCGGTGCGGCCGCCGCCGATTTCTTCGGTGATGGCGCGGGTCACTTCCAGCAGCAGGCGGGCGCGGTTCTCGATGCTGCCGCCGTAGGCGTCGGTGCGCTGGTTGGCGCCGGTCTTGAGGAACTGGTCGATGAGGTAGCCGTTGGCGGCGTGGATCTCGACGCCGTCAAAACCCGCCTCGATGGCGGCGCGCGCTGCGCGGCGGTAGTCGGCCACGATGCCGGGGATCTCGGCCAGCTCCAGCGCGCGGGGCATGGAGGTGGGCGTGAAGGTGGGCACGCCGTTCTGGATGAGCACGGTCTTGGTGTTGGCCTGGATGGCCGACGGCGCCACGGGTGCAGCGTTGCCGGGCTGCAGGTCGGTGTGCGAGACGCGGCCTACATGCCATAGCTGCACCACGATCTTGCCGCCCGCAGCGTGCACGGAGGATGTCACCTTCTTCCAGCCCGCGATCTGCTCGGGCGCATACAGGCCGGGCACATCGGCATAGCCCTGGCCCTGGTGGCTGATGGCCGTGGCCTCTGAAATGATCAGGCCCGCACTGGCACGCTGGGTGTAGTAGGTGGCGACCAGGTCGGTGGGCACTGCGTTGGGCGAGCGGTTGCGCGTGAGCGGCGCCATGGCGACGCGGTTGGCCAGTTGCAGGTCACCGGCTTGGACGGGGTCAGAGAGAAGCGGCATGGGTCGAGGCTTTCGGAAAAAGGGTTGTAGACCAGCGATGAGCGATGGGACGGGCGCAAGCGTAATGCTGCAGCGCAAAACTTGCAGCGCACATGCGTCAACAAGGCTTCTGTTTTTGTGATATCCGCACGGGCGGTTTCGCGGGCCCGGCACAGCCCCCGGCACGCTCTGCCGGGCTGCGGCAGAATCAAAACGCCATGCCCACACGCCCCGCCCCTGTTGACGTTTCCGCTGCTTCCTCTGCAGCGCCCCTTCCAACCCTGTGGCTGGCTGTGGCGCTGTCCATGGGGGCGGCGATCTCGCTGGGCATCACGCGGTTTTCCTATGCCCTGCTGTTGCCGCCGATGCGCGAGGACCTGGACTGGTCGTACACCCTGGCCGGGGGCATGAACACGGCCAACGCGCTGGGCTATCTGCTGGGTGCACTGGCCACGCCGCTGCTGCTGCGGCGGGTGGCGCCGGGCCGGGTGCTGCTGGTTGGGGCGGTGCTGGCCTCGGTGTTCATGGGGCTCAGCGGGTTCTTTACCGCCGCGCCGTGGCTGCTGCTGCAGCGTCTGCTGGCGGGGGTGGCCAGTGCGCTGGTGTTCATTGCCGGGGGGCTGCTGGCCGCGCGGCTGGGCGCGCACGCGCCGGGGCGCAGCGGCCTGCTGCTGGGGCTGTACTACGGGGGCACGGGCTGGGGCATCAGCCTGTCGGCGCTGCTGGTGCCGGGTGTGCTGGCGGCAGCGGGGCCCGTGCCGCACCCCTGGGCGTGGGCCTGGTGGGCGCTGGCGCTGGCTTGCGCGGCGGCCACTGCGGCGCTGTGGTGGCCTGCCCAGGCGCTGCAGGTGCTGGCGCCGCCACCGGCCAGCCCCACGGCGTTCAACATCACGCCGCCGCCCGCCACGCTGCGCTGGCGGGCTTTGGCCCCGGCGCTGCTGGGCTACGGGCTGTTTGGTGTGGGCTACATCGGCTACATGACCTTTGTGGTGGCGCTGCTGCGCGAGCAGGGCGCCAGCGGGGGGGCGATCACGGCCTTCTACGCGCTGCTGGGGCTGGCCGTGGTGCTGTCCTCGCGCATCTGGGCCGGGCTGCTGGACCGCAGCAAAGGCGGCGAGGCGCTGGCGCGGCTGAATGCGCTGCTGGGCGTGGCCACGGTGCTGCCCGCGCTCACGGGCGCCTGGCCGGTGGTCCTGGCCTCGGGGCTGCTGTTTGGCGGGGTATTTTTGTCGGTGGTGGCATCCACCACCGCCCTGGTGCGGCACAACCTGCCGCAGGCGCTGTGGGCCAGTGGCATCAGCGCGTTCACCATCGTGTTTGCGGCCGGGCAAATCGTGGGGCCCACGGTGGTGGGCTGGATCGCCGACGGGCCCGGCGGCCTGGCGCGCGGGCTGGTGTTCTCGGCCTGTGCGCTGTGGGTGGGGGCGCTGGTGGCGTGGCGGCAAAAGCCGCTGTAGTTCAGCTTTTCATGTGTTGTAGCCAGGCGCCTCGCGCTGCACCTTGCGCAGCAGCGCAGGCCAGGCAAACGCACCGCCCAGGCCGCCTGTCTGCACGCGCATGGCCTGGGCCACGCCGCTCACGATCTGGGGGTTCACGCTGGTCAGCGCGCCACCGGCCTGGGCGTCGATCTGGATGCGGCAGGTGTTCTCGAACGTGTACATCGACAGGAACGCGTCGGCAATCGTCTTGCCCACGGTGAGCAGCCCGTGGTTGCGCAGCATGAGGAAGTTGGCCTCGCCCAGGTCGGCCTGCAGGCGCGGCTTTTCCTCGTCGCGAAAGGCCACGCCCTCGTACTCGTGGTACGCCAGCGAGCCCAGCACGAAGGTGCTCTGCTGGCTGATGGGCCGCACGCCGCCCTTTTGCGCGCTCACCGCCACGCCCGCGCGGGTGTGGGTGTGCAGCACGCAGCCCGCTTCGGGCCGCGCCTCGTGCACGGCGCTGTGGATCACAAAACCTGCCGGGTTCACCGGAAAGGGCGAGTCGTGCAGCTTGTTGCACTGCATGTCCACCTTGATCAGGCTCGATGCCGTGATTTCGTCGAACATCAGGCCATAGGGGTTGATGAGGAAATGGTGCTCGGGCCCCGACACCGACTCGGGCAGCTTGGCGCTGATGTGGGTGAAGACCAGGTCGCTCCAGCCATACAGCGCCACCAGCCGGTAGCAGGCGGCCAGGTCGCAGCGCAGCTGCCATTCTTCGGGGCTGACGCTGTCTTGCAGCGAGGGGATGGTGAGCATGGGGTGTCTCCGTTGTAGTGGGTGTGGGAGGCACCACTGTAGGCCGCCAGCGCGCGGGTGACTGTCAGCCAGGCTACACACGCGGGTCGTGGCCTGGGATAGGTGTACTATAAAAATAATAGCTATCGAGGCAATACAGTCGCGCGGTAACGGCCTGTTTTGCTTGAAATTATGCAGCCGGTGTGTCTGGAATCGGCGCGCGCATGCCCGCGTTGATCAGGTTCCAGCCGTTGATGACCGCAATGGCAAAACCCAGGTCGGAGATTTCCGCATCGCTGAACACGGCCTGCAGCTTGGCAAACTCTTCGTCGCTCGCATCGCTGTGGGGCGTGGCGGTGATGACCTCGGCCCAGCGCAGCGCGGCACACTCGCGGTCGCTGAAAAACGGCGCCTCGCGCCAGCCCGCCACCGCGTTCAGGTGGCGCGGCGCCACGCCGTCCTTCACCAGCACATGCCAGTGCATGTCCATGCAGTAGGCGCAGCCGTTGATCTGCGAGACGCGCAAAAACACCAGCTCGCTCAGGCGCAGGCCCAGCGGGCCCTTCTTGATGGTTTCGGACAGGTTCACCAGGCCCATGAAGGCCTTGGACGACAGCTGGTGGTAGGGGAGGCGGGCGGTGTGCTGGGACATGGAAAACTCCTGAAAGGGTAGATAGAAAAGCAGGGGCTGGAAGGCTCCGCGAATGGGCTGTTGCCGCCTTCCATACCCTTCAAGACGTTGCGCTGTGTGCGGTTGTGACAGTTGAACTCCTTGCAGGTCAAAAACCTCACCGTGAGGTTCCAGGGGACCTGGCTAACATCGACCGCCAAAGGAGGCGTTGGCGATGATAAAAGTTGGATTCGAAGTGGATGCTGATGATTGGCATGGACACTCCAGTGAAGCGCTTTGGGCCAGCCACACCGATGTGCCGGATGAATTCGTACTTGAAAACGCCCCTTTTTTTGTGCGTGGCGTTTCGTATGGCGACCGCGTGGCCACTCAACTTCGTGGCGGTGCTCGCATGTTCCAGCATGTCGTCGCGCGCAGCGGACACTCCACCTACCGTGTCATTCCTCAGCGTGTGGATGGTGTGCTTGTCCCCATGGACGTCACGCTGGAGTTGCTCAAGGAAGAAGGGTGCAGATTCGAGTCAGGGCAAATCGGCAACATGCCATTTGTGGTGATTGATGTTCCAAGGGATTCTTCTGCGGACCGTTGCTACCAGGCCTTGAAAGCCGCCGATGATGCGCAATTGCTGCATTTCGAGGTTGCGCATGACGGCCATCCTCCATCCGAAGACGATTAGAGCAGTTGAGTGATGTCTCTGACGGGCTGTGTTGGCCATCACAGCACCGCAGGCACCCCCACCAGCTTGTCCGGGTTGCGCACCGCATAGATCGCCACGATCCGCTCGCCGTCCGTCACCAACGCCTGGGCCGACTCGATGCGGCCGTCCACATAGCGCAGCAGCCCGGGCTCGCCGTTGATGAGCGCCATGCGGTAGACCACCTGCGCGCCCAGGCGGCGGAACAGCGCCCAGTACAGGTTGGCAATGCGGAACGGCCCCACCAGCGGCTTGGGGAAGGACGGCACCTTGCCGCCACCGTCGCCAATGAGCTGCGCGTCCTCGCTCAGCAGCGCCTCGATGGCGTTGCGGTCGCCGCTGTGGGCGGCTTGCATGAAGCGCTGCAGCAACTGGTGGTGCACGTTGCGCGGCACCTCAAAACGCGTGCGCGCCTGCTGCACGCGCTCGCTCGCGCGGTGCACCATCTGGCGGCAGGCGGCCTCGGTTTTGCCCAGCTGGGCGGCGATCTCGGGGTAGTCGTAGTCGAACACCTGGCGCAGCAAAAACGCCGCGCGCTCCTCGGGCCCCAGGCGCTCCAGCACATACAGAAACGCCACCGACAGCTCGCCCGCCAGCTCGGCGGCCGCCTCGGGCGTTTGGTGGTGCTGCGCATCGCCGGTGGCGGGGTCGTGCAGCTGCACCAGCGGCTCGGGCAGCCACCAGCCCACATAGGCCTCACGCTCGGTCTTGAGCGCGCGCAGCCGGTCGATGGACAGGCGCGTGACCACCGTCACCAGCCAGGCCTCGGCCGACTGCAGCGTGGTGGGGTCCTGGCGGCTCCAGCGCAGCCAGGCGTCCTGCAGCACATCCTCGGCATCGGCGCGCACGCCCAGCATGCGGTAGGCAATGCCGAACAGGCGCGGCCGCAGGGTGGTGAAGGGGTCGGCGGGGGTGGGGGTAGAAAGCGTCATGGCAGCGGAGCGGGGGAGGTAGAGTGTGCGCCCAATGCACCGGATCGGGCGGGGCCTGGGCTTAGACGCGCGGGGCCGCCGCTGTGTGACACCAGAGTATCAAGCGCTTCTGTTTTGATAGCTATCGAGGCATGATGGACGCGCCGAAGAGCCCATTTTTCTTCAAATCCAGAGAGGACCACCCATGCCACCCGCCCCCACCCCACTGCGGCGCCACGCCCGCCACCTGGCGCTGGGCGCCGCGTTGCTGGCCTGCGCCGTGGCCGCCAGCGCCCAAAACACTGCTGTGCCATCGACCAGCCGCGCTGCCCCGCTGGAAAATCGCTGCGGCTGGTTCCACAACCCCACCCCCGGCAATGCCACCCTGACCGACCGCGATGGCGAGTGGGTGATCGCCACCCAGGGCGGCGCCAGCGCCGAGGGCGACTGGCCCGTGTTCACCGACGCGCAATGGACAAAGACCAACGGCCACTACGGCCACGGCTGCGCCTGCATGAAGGTGGTGGTGGACCGCCGCGAGCAGCGGGTGCTACGCATCGCCTCGGCCACGGCCAAGCCGCTGAAGGCGTGCCGGGAGGATCGGGCGTTGGCGAGGCCGTGAAAAGCAACAGGCGCAACGGATCGACGGATAGGCATGACCGTCCAGCCGATTTCGGCCGGGCCTGCGTGCGGCGGTGGCTATAGTGAGGCGGCAACCCGCTACACCCTCCCCCTAAGCGCTATGAGCATTCATCTGAGAATCGCACGCCCTGCGCGCGACCTGCATCACGCTGTCGCGCAGTACCAGCAGGGCCTTGGCCTGGAAGAGCTTGCAAGCTTTGCGGACCACGATGGCTTTGATGGTGCCATGCTTGGGTTTCGCGGGGCGGATTTCCACTTCGAGTTCACCGTCTGCCGCAGGCACCCAGTGATGCCGCAGCCAACGCCCGAAGATCTGTTTGTCTTCTATGTTCCCGATCATCAGGCGTGGACGGAACGTTGCCAGGCGATGCGTGGCGCTGGCTTCAAGGAGGTCGAATCGTTCAATCCGTACTGGAGCCAGCAGGGCTGCACGTTTGAGGATGGGGACGGTTACCGGGTGGTGATTCAGCGCGCTGCGTGGAACCCTCCGCTTGTCCGTCACCAGTAACTTCACCATGCGCCTATTCCTCGTATCTCTGAGCCTTGCACTATTGGCGCTCTCCCTAGCCGCCTATTGTTTTGTGCAGATCCCGCTCATCAAAGACCCCATTGCAGCGGTGATTTCAAATCTGGAAGATCAACTTCTGGCGGACCGTTCCCAGCTGAGCCAGCCGGAAGCTGAGCGTCTTGACGCTCATTTGCGGGTTCTTCGCTTCGACACTCAAGCTTTGAATGCTGCACACACAAACCTTTGGCGTGCGGGAGTGCTTGGTTTTCTGGGCTTGGGGATTGCGAATCTGGTGGTGGCCGGTGTCGCATACAAAAAGCACAAACTACAAAATGCCAACGGCGCCGGGTGACGCGCCACCATTGCGCTGGTCAGCGTACAAGTTCACAGTGCTGGTTTTTGGTTTCCCAACCCCAAGGAGAGCCCTATGCCCCATGCCTTGAACTGGTTCGAGATCCCCGTGACCGACTTCACCCGCGCCAAGGCCTTCTATGAGACGGTGCTGGGCATCAGCATTGCGCCCATGGCCATGGGCCCGACCATGATGGGCATGTTATCCACCGACCCCGAGGCCGTGGGCGGCGCCATTGTGCAGGGTGAGGGCGGTGTGCCGTCGCAGAACGGGACCATGGTGTACCTCAACGGCGGAGACGACCTGGCCAGCATGCTGGCGCGTGTGGCGCAGGCCGGTGGCCAGGTGGTGGTGCCCAAGACGGAGATTGGTAATGACTTTGGCTTCTTTGCCCACTTTGTGGACACCGAGGGCAACAAGGTAGGTCTGCACTCGATGAAGTAGCAGTCACCTGGTCAGGCAGGAAGAGGAAGAAGACCGGCTATGCCACCGGTTCGCCCACACTTCCCGGCTGCGTCAGCTGCTCCAGCCGCATCAGATACACCAGCGCTTGCTCGTTGGTGGCGCCGCACATTTCTGTGGACGGCATCAACCCTCCGCACACCGCCGGTCGCTCGGGCTGCCCAAAAATGCGGCAGCGTGCATCGTCCCCCAGTTGAATACACCGCACCCCCGCCGGTTTGCCCAGGGGCATGCCCGGGATGGGCGAGCTGATGGAGGGGGCGGTGCAGCAGGCGCCGCAGCCGGGGCGGCAGTCCATGGGTGTGTTGCTCTTTTTTGTATAGCTGTCAGGGCATACGGGGCGCGCGCAAGGGCTTGTTTTGGCCTTTGTTTTTTGCGCTCACTGGCCCGTGGCGGCCTCAGCATTCAGCCGGGCGGATGCCCACAGCACCTGGTCCACCACGGCGCGCACGCGGTCGCGGTGGGCTGGCTGGATGAGGGCGCCGCTGTCGTCAAACGCGCTGCCCGCCGAACCCAGTGCAAACGCCTTGGGCGCGAGCCAGCATTCGGCGTTGATCAGCAGGGGCGCCAGGTGGCTTTGCGAGCGCAGGCCGCCCAGGGCGCCGGGCGAGGCGCTGAGCATGCCCACAACCTTGCCGCGAAAGCTCTTGCCGCCGTCTTGCCAGTCAGGGTTGCCTTTGACGGGGCTGGAGGCCCAGTCGATGGTGTTCTTGAGCAGGGCGGTGTAGCTGCCGTTGTATTCGGGCGAGCAGATCACCCAGGCCGGGTGCTGCCACAGGATTTCCTTCAGACGGATCACATCGGCGGGCGTGCCCTGGGCTTCGAGGTCGGCGTTGTACAGCGGGATGTCGAACTCGGACAGCTCCAGCAGCGTGACTGTGGCACCCGCATCGCGCGCGATGGCGGCGGTGGCGTGGGCCAGTTTGCGGTTGAAGGATTGCTGGCGTGTGCTGCCGGCAAAGACGAGGAGGGAGGGGGTGGTGTTGGGCATGGTGCCTGCGATTGAATCACAGGCGGGCGGCAGGAATCCTGCATGCGGGGAGCACGTTGCGGTTTTTTGGCTCGATGCTATGCGGGGGATGCCGGTGGCCAGCGTTGCCCACGTCAGCCCGGCATGCGGCGACCGGCCAGGCGCCCCACCAGCGTCCCCAGCGCCGCTGCAAAACACCCCAGGCTGAGCCAGGCCCGCCACAGGTTGGCGGCATTCCACTGGTCGCGCACCTGGGCCCAGTCGGCGGGCAGGGCCTGGGGGTTCCAGGCTTCGGTGGTGTAGTTCAGGGGCAGGTTGACCTGCTGGGTAAAGAACACGATGCCCAGCAGGTAGGCCACGCCGACCAGGGCCAGCAGGCGCCACCACAGCGTGCGGTGTTCACGCCAGGCCATGGCGAGGGTCAGGGCGCACCACACCGGCGGGCCGAAGAACAGCGTAAAGAACAGGGCGTGCCGCACGTTGCGGTTGAAGGCCGATTGCACGGTGGCATAGGTCGCGCCGTCCATCTGCAACATGGCCAGATTGACGTTGGCGCTGTAGGTGCCGAAGAACCCGGCCATGAGGCCCAGCCACACCACGGCGAGGGCGTGGGGCAGGAGGGTGAGTGGCAGGGGCGGTGTGTTGTGGGCGTGTGGGTGGAGGGTCATGGGCGGGACTGGTGGGTGCGATGCCCGCACTCTGCCGAAGGCCCGCGCCCCCCGCCTTATCCTTTGATAAGCCCCATCTCGCTGCGCAGGCGCGACAGCGACACATCGGTCACGCCCAGGTACGACGCCAGGTGCTTGAGGGCGATGCGCTCGGCCCATTGCGGGTGTTGCTCCAGCAAGCGGGTGTAGCGCTGGCGGGCGCTGAGCTGCAGAAATTCCTGCTCGCGTTGCATCTTGCCGTCGAGGAGCGCGCCGAGCACCCGGTGCTCCAGCGCGGCCCAGGGTGCCCAGCCCGCGCTGGGCAGCGGCTCACCTGGATCGACGGGGAAGGGCAGGGCCCACACCACGCTGTCTTCCAATGGTTCCACGTGAAACATCACCGGCTGCTGGCGCAGTGTGGGGGTGATGGGCCAGCACAGGGCGCCGTCCAGAAAGAAGTTCTTGTTGGACTCTGCGCCGTCGCGGTCCAGGTAGTACAGCCGCAGCGCGCCGCGCTCCACCCACCACAGATGCCGCCAGTGTTCGCCCGCCCGCAGCAGGGGCTGGCCACGCTCCAGCAAGCGCCGTTCGGCGAGAGCCCACCAGGCCTCTATGGCCGGAGGCGGGGCGCCAAGCAACTCGGTCAGGAAGAGGGTGAGGGGGCTGGAAACAGACACGGCCTGCGCAAAGTGGGAAAATCGCGGGTTGCCTGCTGGGGCGCCAAGTGCGCCCACCTCCAGCAGGGCCGGTGTGCGGCGCCTTTGACAGGGTGCCCGCGCGCACCGGGTGTTTTGATTATCGGGCCCGCCAGGCCCCGGAGTGTCCCCATGTTGTATCCCCAGGAATTTGATGTGATCGTTGTCGGCGGTGGCCATGCAGGCACCGAGGCCGCGCTGGCCGCTGCGCGCATGGGCAGCAAAACGCTGCTGCTGACCCACAACATCGAGACGCTGGGGCAGATGAGCTGCAACCCCAGCATCGGTGGCATCGGCAAGGGCCACCTGGTGAAAGAGGTGGATGCGCTGGGTGGCGCCATGGCGCTGGCAACGGACGAGGGCGGCATCCAGTTTCGCATTCTCAACAGCTCCAAAGGCCCAGCGGTGCGCGCCACGCGGGCGCAGGCCGACCGCATTCTGTACAAGGCCGCCATCCGCCGCATGCTGGAGAACCAGCCCAACCTGTGGCTGTTCCAGCAGGCGGTGGACGACCTGATGGTGGAAGGCGACCGGGTGGTGGGCGCCGTCACCCAGGTGGGCATCCGCTTCCGCAGCCGCACCGTGGTGCTGACGGCGGGCACCTTTCTGGACGGCAAGATCCATGTGGGCCTGAACAACTACGCAGCGGGCCGGGCAGGGGACCCACCCGCCGTGTCGCTGTCGGTGCGCCTCAAGGAGCTGAAGCTGCCGCAAGGGCGCCTGAAGACGGGCACGCCACCGCGCATCGACGGGCGCAGCATCGACTTCGGCAAGTGCACGGAGCAGCCCGGCGACGGCATGCCCGGCGGCGTGAACGAGGGCACGGTGCCCGTGTTCAGCTTTATGGGCAACGCTGCCATGCACCCCCAGCAGGTGCCGTGCTGGATCACCCACACCAACGAGCGCACGCACGAGATCATCCGCAGCGGCTTTGACCGCAGCCCCATGTTCACCGGCAAGATCGAAGGCGTGGGCCCGCGCTACTGCCCGAGTGTGGAAGACAAGATCAACCGCTTTGCGGACAAGGACAGCCACCAGATCTTTCTGGAGCCCGAAGGCCTGACCACGCACGAGTACTACCCCAACGGTATCAGCACCAGCCTGCCGTTCGACATCCAGTACGACCTGGTGCGCAGCATGCCCGGGCTGGAAAACGCCCACATCCTGCGCCCTGGCTACGCCATTGAATACGACTACTTCGACCCCCGCTCGCTCAAGAGCAGCTTTGAAACCCGCCAGATCCAGGGCCTGTTCTTTGCCGGGCAGATCAACGGCACCACCGGTTATGAAGAAGCGGCGGCGCAGGGCCTGTTTGCCGGCATCAACGCCGCGTTGCAGTGCCGGGGCGATGCGCCCTGGCTGCCCGGCCGCGATGAGGCTTATCTGGGCGTGCTGGTGGACGACCTGATCACCAAGGGCGTGACCGAGCCCTACCGCATGTTCACCAGCCGCGCCGAGTTTCGCCTGCAGCTGCGCGAGGACAACGCAGACATGCGCCTGACGGAAGTGGGGCGCCAGATGGGCCTGGTAGACGACGCGCGTTGGGGTGCCTTCAGCCGCAAACGCGATGCGGTTTCACGTGAAACAGAGCGCCTGAAGGCCACCTGGGTGAACCCCCGCAACCTGCCTGCGGCAGAATCCGAGCGCGTGCTGGGCAAGAGCATCGAGCATGAATACAACCTGTTCGAGCTGCTGCGCCGCCCCGATGTGAACTACGCCAACCTGATGTCGATGGACGGTGGCAAGTACGTATCGGCCGATGTTTCACGTGAAACCCTGGGCGACCTGAGCGCACCGGTGCTGGAGCAGGTGGAGATTGCGGCCAAGTACGCGGGCTATATCGACCGCCAGAAGGGTGAGGTGGAGCGCGCTGCGCACTTTGAGAAGCTGCGCCTGCCGCCCGACCTGGACTACATGCAGGTGACGGCACTGAGCATCGAGGCGCGCCAGGTTCTGAACCGCCACCGTCCGGAGACGTTGGGCCATGCCTCGCGCATCACCGGCATCACGCCTGCGTCGATCTCGCTGCTGATGGTGCATCTGAAGAAGGGTGGGTTCAAGGAGTTCGCCGTGGCACCGGCAACGCCCACCAAGTCAGAAGGCGAAGTGGCAGCATGACGATGACCGTGAGCAACGACAGCCTGCGCCAGCAACTGCAAGCCGGGGCCGACGCGCTGGCGCTGGGCCTGAGCGACGCACAGGTCTCCCTGTTGATGGATTTTCTGGCGCTGCTGCAGAAGTGGAACAAGGTCTACAACCTGACGGCCGTGCGCGACCCGCAGGAGATGATGACGCACCATTTGCTGGACAGCCTGACCGCCGTGGCGCCGCTGCGCAGGCATGTGGCGGGCCTGCAGCAGGGTGGGGCGGCGGCGGTGAAGCTGCTGGATGTTGGGTCGGGCGGCGGCCTCCCCGGTGTGGTGTTTGCCATTTGCTGCCCGGATGTGGACGTGAGCTGCGTGGACACCGTGGGCAAGAAGGCCGCCTTCATCCAGCAGGCGGCGGTCGCGCTCAAGCTGCGCAACCTGCATGGTGTGCACGCACGGGTCGAGACGCTGAGCACGCCGTTCGATGTCATCAGCTGCCGCGCGTTTGCCTCGTTGCCAGACTTTGTGACCTGGTCGCGCAGCGCACTGGCCGCGCCCCATGGCGTATGGCTGGCCATGAAGGGCAAACATCCCCAGGAGGAAATCGCTGCGCTGCCTGGGGATGTGGCAGTGTTTCACGTGGAACAGCTCACGGTGCCGGGTCTGGACGCGGAGCGCTGCATCATTTGGATGAAGCCCGCCTGATGGCTCTGTCCTCAGTGCACCGACTTTTCGGCGGGTGGGGCAGGGGGCTCGCGTAAACTCGGCTCCTCACCCGGGTGCATCTTCCCCTCGCACCCTCCCCGCGCACCAGGAGAAACCATGTTCGGCATCGCAGACTACGGCGCCTTTGTCGCTGCCATTGTGTTGTTCCTGCTCATCCCAGGCCCTGGCAATCTGGCGCTCATCACCTCCACCAGCAAGGGCGGCGTGCGCGGTGGCATGGCGGCCACCATGGGTGTGATTGCGGGCGACCAGGTGCTGATGTGGGCGGCGGTGGCCGGTGTGGCCGCGCTGCTGGCCACCTACCCGGCAGCCTTCAACGCGGTGCAATGGCTGGGCGCGGCCTACCTCGCGTGGCTGGGCTTCAAGATGGTCACGGCCAAGCCGGGCGCCCAGCCCATCCTGAACATCGAGCCGCGCCACTACTTCAAGCAGGCCGGGCTCATCACCTTGCTCAACCCCAAGGCCATCGTGTTCTACATGGCGTTCTTCCCGCTGTTTGTGGACCCGGCCCGGCACCTGGGCATGCTGACTTTTGGCGTGATGGCGGCGACGGTGGCGGCATTGACGTTTCTCTATGGCCTGGTCGCCGTGCTGCTCACGCACCACCTGGCCGAGCGCATGCGCGCCAACCCGCGCATCGGCCGCGTGCTGGAAAAGATCGCGGGCGTCTTCCTGATCGGCTTTGGCATCAAGCTGGCCATCTCCAAATAACACCACACGAACTGCAGCACCCACATGGCCAAGATCTTTTGCGTTGCCAATCAAAAGGGTGGGGTGGGCAAGACCACCACCACCGTCAACCTCGCTGCCGGCCTGGCCAAGATCGGCCAGCGCGTGCTGATGGTGGACCTGGACCCGCAGGGCAACGCCACCATGGGCTCGGGGGTGGACAAGCGCAGTCTTCAGCTGTCGGTGTACGACGTGCTGCTCGAATCCGCCTCGGTGAAAGAGGCGGCCGTGCTGTCGGAAAAATGTGGCTACTGGGTGCTGGGCGCCAACCGCGAACTGGCCGGGGCTGAGGTGGAGCTGGTGACTTTGGAGCACCGCGAAAGGCGCCTCAAGGCCGCGCTGGCCGAGGCGGATGCCGATTTTGACTTCGTGCTCATCGACTGCCCGCCGTCCTTGAGCATGCTCACCCTCAACGGCCTGTGCAGCGCCCACGGCGTGATCGTGCCCATGCAGTGCGAGTACTTTGCGCTGGAAGGCCTGACCGACCTGGTCAACACCATCAAGCAGGTGCACGCCAACCTCAATGCCGACCTGCAGATCATCGGCCTGCTGCGCGTGATGTTTGACCCACGCATCACCTTGCAGCAGCAGGTGAGCGACCAGCTCAAGGGCCACTTTGGCGACAAGGTGTTCAACAGCGTGATCCCGCGCAACGTGCGCCTGGCCGAGGCGCCCAGCTACGGGCTGCCCGGTGTGGTGTTTGACCCGGCCGCCAAGGGCAGCCAGGCTTTCGTCGAGTTTGCAGAGGAGATGGTTGCGCGTGTGAAGAACATGCCCGCTGCGGCCTCTCCCATGGCGAAAATGCCTGCTTCCGCCTGATGGGTAAGCGTCAATAGCTATTAAATTGATAGTAATGAAGGCTTCCAACGTCTTGCTGCTGCCCGGCTGGCAGAACTCCGGCCCCGACCACTGGCAAAGCCTGTGGGAGGCCGCGCATGGCTACCACCGCGTGGAGCAGCACGACTGGATGCGCCCGCTGCGTGGCGACTGGTCGGCCCGCCTCGAAGAAACCGTGGCTGATGCCGATGGCCCGGTGGTGCTGGCAGCGCACAGCCTGGGCTGCATCCTCACCGCCTGGTGGGCGGCGCACACCCGCCATGCGGCCAAGGTGCGCGGCGCGCTGCTGGTGGCACCGGGCGATGTGGAGCGGCCCGACCTGGCCGCGCAGATCCATGGCTGGGCGCCCATTGCACGCCAGCCGCTGCCGTTCCCTGCCTTGCTGGTGGGCAGCCGCAATGATCCGTACTGCAGCTTCGAGCGCGCCGAAGGGCTGGCGCAGGCCTGGGGCACGCGCTTCATCGATTACGGCGAGCGCGGCCACATCAACGCTGAATCTGGTCTGGGCGAGTGGGTCGAAGGCCACGCCTGGCTGCGCGAACTGGCGGGTGATGCCGCATGAAGCTGCGGGCGTTCTGGCGCAAGCCCGCATCGGCTGAGCCGCTTGCAGCGCCACCGCCGCGAAGGCTCGATCCCGTCTGGATCGAGGCGCCGCTCACCATGCTCTCCTGGTTCCTGCCGGGCGGTGCGGTGGTGGTGGGCGCGCTGGGGCAGTTCATGCTGGCCCTGGTGCTGCTGATGGTGGCGTTCGGTGTGTGGTTGCGCCTGTGGCGCAGCCGCAAGAAGCGCCGCGCCATGGGCCGCGCTGCGGGCGGCCGTACCCCGCGTTGATAACCCCCTGTACCGTTTCGCATCCATGTCCAAAATCGCTCTCGCCGCCATCGCCGACCAACTGCCCCGCGCCTGGAACTCCACGGTGGTGGGCCGGGCCGCAGGCGCCAACCTCAAGGTGCTGCGCATGGATGACGCGGCCTACCCCGACGAATCGCACGACTTTGACGAGGCGCTGCTGGTGCTGGACGGCTGCATGCGCCTGGACCTGCAAGGCCAGGTCACCGAGGTGAATGCGGGCGAGGTGTTCATCGTCCCGGCAGGTGTGCCCCATGCCGTGGCGCCTGGCAGCCACGGCACGCTGGTCATCATCGACCGCTGAAGATTTCCCTCTCCCCATTCCTTTTCGAGAAGAAGACATCGCATGGTCACCAAAAAACCCAAGGGCCTCGGCCGAGGCCTGGAAGCCCTGCTGGGCCCCAAGGTAGAAGACAAAGTGGAGCAGGCCCAGGCCGCCGAGGCGGGCTTGCCCAGCAGCCTGCCCTTGAGCGAACTGGTGCCCGGTGTGTACCAGCCGCGCACGCGCATGGACGAAGGCGCGCTGTACGAGCTGGCCGAGTCCATCAAGGCCCAGGGCATCATGCAACCCATCCTGGTGCGGCGCCTGGTGGATGGCGAGCACGCGGGCAAATACGAAATCATTGCGGGCGAGCGGCGCTTTCGGGCGTCGCGCCTGGCGGGCCTGGCCGAGGTGCCGGTGCTGGTGCGCGACGTGCCCAACGAGTCCGCCGCTGCCATGGCGCTCATCGAGAACATCCAGCGCGAAGACCTGAACCCGCTGGAAGAAGCCCAGGGCCTGCAGCGTCTGGTGCGCGAGTTCGGCCTCACGCACGAGCTGGCCGCGCAGGCCGTGGGCCGCTCGCGCAGCGCCGCCAGCAACCTGCTGCGCCTCTTGAACCTGGCCGAGCCCGTGCAGACCATGCTGATGGCGGGTGACATCGACATGGGCCATGCGCGGGCCCTGCTTGCGCTGGACCGCGCCGCGCAGATCACGGCGGGCAACCAGATTGCGGCCAAGAAGCTGTCGGTGCGCGAGGCTGAGGCGCTGGTGAAAAAGCTCAGCGCCGAGTTCAGCCTGGTGCCGCAAAAGCCCAAAAAGGAAAAGTCGCGCGACCTGAAGCGCGTGGAAGAAGAACTCTCGGACCTGCTCATGGCCGAGGTCGAGGTGCGTGTCAAAAAACGCGTCAAACGCCATGGCCGCGTGGAAGACATGGGAGAGCTGGCGATTCAGTTCGGCTCGCTCGAAGCTTTGAATGGCTTGATTGACCGCCTGCGCGGCTGATCGGCCGTTGGTCCGGGGCGCGGCGCTGTCCCCGCGCAAACATGCGTGAAATAGCGCACAGAAACGGTTTCCAGCCGTAACTTGCGCAGGCAAAATGCGTCAGTGCGGGGCCTACACTGCGCTGCGTTCAACACACCCGGGTTGACCGCAAGGCCTTGGCAGCGAGCGTGTATTGCTACGCTGCGGCCCACGATGGTTTGCCGGGTGATTCCTGTATCTCCCGGAACAGACCACCATGACTCCTTTGCGCTTTGTCCTGACCCCCGCCTGCCTGGCCGTTGGCCTGAGCATCGCCAGCCTGGGCGCCCAGGCCCAGAACACCAAAACCCCCAAGGTCCAGCTGTGGATGGACCTGTCCACCGGCACCATGGCGGGCATGCCCGAGATGGACAGCCTGCCCGGTGGCGGTGGCATGCTCGGCGGCCTCATGGGCGGTATGGGTGGCGGCGCCGCGCAGGGCAGGGCGGGCAGCGGCAACACGGCCTATGGCCATGCCCGCGCCATGTCCATCATGCCCCCGCGTGTCATCGACCTCGCCTTGCACAACAGCCTGCGCCCCGGCGTGGAGGCCAGCCAGGCCATTCCGGCTGGCATGCGCATGGGCGAATCCCTGCCGCTGATCCCGCCGCGTGCGCAGCCCACCCAGACCGAGCCGGGCGAGGTGCCCCAGGAATACCAGCAGCACCAGCCCAAGGGCCGCATCCTGCTGTACTGGGGCTGCAGTAGCGCGGTGCGTGCAGGTCAGCCCCGCGTGATTGACCTGGCGCGTGCCAAGCCCTCCGACTACGCACAGGCCTTTGCGGGCCGTGCTGTGCCCGACCGGGGCCCGCGTGTGGGCCCGGCCTATGCGCTGTACCCCAACGAACGCAACCAGGTGAGCCTGTCGCGGGACAGCTCGGTGGTGGGCGAGCACCAGGTGCGCGGCGACGGCGTGCCCGCCTCCATGAAGTTCACGCTGGGTGCCGCGCAAGATTTGATGCCCGCCATCGACCTGCGCACCACCGGCAAGTCGCAGGACAGCATGGGCACGAGCTGGCAGCCCGTGCGCAACGCGCGTGCCTACTACCTGCATGCCATGTCACAGAGCGGGGACGACCTCATCATGTGGTCCAGCGCCGAAACGCCCGACACGGGCATGGGCCTGTTCGACTACCTGTCGCCCGCCACCATCGACCGCTGGCTCAAGGAGCGGGTGCTTCTGCAGCCCGAGACCACGCAGTGCGCCATCCCCCAGGGCATTTTTGCGGGCGGCGGGCGCGATGCCACGCCCATGCTGCGCATGATGGCCCACGGCGGTGAAAGCCACATCGTGCACCCGCCGCGCCCGGCCGACCCCCAGGCCGCATGGGAGCCCGAATGGTCGGTGCGCGTGCGCGTGAAGTCGCACACCATGGCCATGCTGGGCGAAGAGATGCAGGGGCAGCGCGGGGGCATGGGCGCCACGGCTCCGGCGGGCGCTGGCGCCGGTGGCGGGGCGTATTCGAGTGGCATGGGCAACAGCGGCCAGTCTTCGGGCGGCACGCCGTCGGATGCGGGCACCCCTGGTGAGGTGGTGAATCCCGTCAACCTGCTGCGCGGCCTGTTCGGGCGCTGAGCCGAAAGCAAAGACACCCCATGCTGGCCCTGCGCATGCCCTGGCCCTTGCCCGCGTTGATGGCGTGGGCGGGTGCATGGCTGGTTTTTGTCGCGCTGCAACGCGCCGCCGTGCCGCCCGTGGGGGCTTTGCTGGCCGCCTGCCTGCTGGGCACGGCCGCCAGTGTGCTGGGCGGCAGCTGGTGGCGGAGGGGGCTGATTGCAGCGGGGTTCCCTTTGTCGTTGGCACTGCTGGGCGCGGCCAGCCTGCCCACCTGGGCGTGGCTGGTGCCGCTGGCGCTGCTGCTGCTGGTCTACCCGCTCAACGCCTGGCGCGATGCGCCGCTGTTCCCCACACCGCGCCACGCGCTGCAGGCCCTGGCTGTGCAGGCACCGCTGCCGCTGGGCGCGCGCGTGCTTGATGCGGGCTGTGGCCTGGGCGATGGCCTCAAGGCCCTGCGCCACGCCTACCCTGCGGCCCAGCTCGAAGGGCTGGAGTGGAGCTGGCCGCTGCGCCTGGCGTGCGCTGCGCTGTGCCCCTGGGCCCAAGTGCGGCGCGCCGACATGTGGAAGGCCGACTGGAGCCCCTACCGCATGGTCTATTTGTTCCAGCGCCCCGAAAGCATGGCTCGCGCCGCTGCCAAGGCCCAGGCCGAGCTGGCCCCGGGTGCCTGGCTGGTGAGCCTGGAGTTTGCCGTGCCCGGCTGGTTGCCCAGCGCCCAGCTGCGCGCGCCCGGTGGGCGGGTGGTGTGGCTGTACCGCATGCCGCTGAACCGGGTGGAGGCATGACATGCACCGCGCCCGGCTTTGTGTGTCAGCTTGTGTCAGAGGCCCCGAACGGTTACAGAAAAGATACAAGCTTTTGCTACATTGCGCCCCTGGCTACAACCCCATACACAAGAACCAAGAAACTCACAGCCAGAGGGGGACGCACAGAGCGCCGCTGCGCATCGGGAGGGATGCAGGCGGGCTGTCGGCAACTTCCTTGTCCGGACTTCCTACGCCACACCCTGCAGCGCTGCAGACACGGTGTGTCGCCTTGCTGCTGGCCAACAGGCCCGGCAGCCGCAGGGTGCGTGGGCCACGCCGGGGTTTTTCTGGTGCCTAACCGATCGTCGTGCAAGGAGCATCCATGACCACCCCCCTGTCCCGTTTCCGTCCCCGCCTGCTGTGGGTGCTGACGCTGAGCGCCGCCCTGACCGGCTGCGCCACCATGCAAAGCCACGACAAGCTGGCCACCGACATGCAGACGGCCGGGCGCAGTGGCGGCATTCCTGCCGCCATCGCCCAGCTCGAAAGCACGGCCAAGACCGAAGAAGAAAAAACCGCGCTGCTCTACAACATGGAACGCGGCGAGCTGCTGCGCATGGACCGCCGCTACCCCGACAGCACCAACGCCTTCCTGCTGGCCGACAACAAGGTCAAGGAATGGGAAGAAACCGCCAAGACCAACCCCAGCAAGCTCATGGGCACCGTGGGCGCCGCGCTGATCAGCGAACGCCTGAAGGTCTACGAAGGCCAGGATTACGAAAAGGTGTGGGTGACCACGCGCCTGGCGCTCAATCGCATGGCCGTGGGCGATTTTGAAAATGCCCGCGTGGACATCAAGCGCACGCACGAACGCGAAGCCATCATTGCCGAATTCCGCGCCAAGGAAACCCTGGCGGCCGAGGAAGAAGCCAAGTCCAAGGGCGCATCGTCCGGCGGCAAGGAACTGAACGGCTACCCCGTCGAGACCCTCAACGACCCCGAGGTGCTGGCGCTCAAGAACGGCTATTCCAACGCCCTGAGTCACTACCTGGCGGGCTTCCTCTACGAAATGCTCAACGAACCCGGCCTGGCCGCGCCCGGCTACCGCAAGGCCATCGAGCTCAAGCCCGACACCCCCGTGCTGGAAGAAGGCCTGCGCGGCCTGGACAACCGCACCGGCTTCACCTGGAAGCGCCGCCAGCGCATGACCGATGTGCTCTTCATCGTCGAAGCCGGTGATGCCCCTGCACGCAAGCCCAAGGCCTTCACCATCCCCGTGCCCACAGGCCGTGGTCTGGTCACCGCCAGCATCTCCTACCCCGTGATCGAGCCGTCCAAGGACGCGTTGCTGACCACCATTTCTGCTGCGGGCACCGACCTCAAGCTCGAAAAAGTGGTGGACGTGAACGTGATGGCGCGCCGCGCGCTCAAGGATGAAATGCCCGGCATGGTGCTGCGCGGCTTCACCCGTGCCGTGGCCAAGGGCGTGCTGCAGAACGAGCTGCAAAAGCGCGGCGGCCTGATCGGCGGCATCATCGGCGCGGCCGCCTCGGTGGCCACCGAGCAGGCTGACGACCGCATGTGGCGCATGCTGCCCGGCCGCGTGTACGTGGCCCGTGGCTACCTGCCGCCCGGTGAGCACATCGTGAGCGTGAACGGCCGCCAGCTGCCCCAGCCTATCAAGATCGATGGCCAGTACGCCCTGGTGCCCCTGCGCATGTACGACAACAGCGTGCTGACCGGTGACGTCGCCATGCTGGGCCAGCTGCCTACCGTGGCGGCTGCACCGCAACCGGCCCCCGCGGCAGCGGTGGCACCCGCTGCCCCAGTGCGCACCACCACCAACAACCGCGCTCGCACCGTGCCTTCGTCCGCCGTCAAGCCCACGGCAGCCCAGCCCGCCGCGGCCGCCAAGAACTGACCCACTGTTTCTGACCCCATTCAAGGAGCCTCTGGCATGAGAACCCGTTTTGTCCCCGCCGCGATCCCTGCAGTGCTGTGCGCGGCCCTGATGACCCTGGCTGGCAATGCCAGCGCCCAGTTGCACGACCCTGCCACCCCGCTGGCCGTTGCCGCCAAGGTCGCCCTGCGCGGCGAAGCCAACAGCATCGCCGTGCGCGAGATGCGCATCGTGCGCAAGAACGACATCCTGGTGGTGCAGGCCGACATGGCCAACATGGGCCGCACCGACCGCACCGTGTTCTACCGCTTCAAGTGGCTGGACAACGTGGGCAACCAGGTGGGCGATGGCGAATCCTGGAAGCAGATGAGTGTGCTCGGCCTGGGCCAGCAGACCGTGAAAAGCGTGGCGCCCACCAGCGCCGCCGTGGACCTGCGCCTGGAAATGAATGTGGAGCCGCGCTGATCGCGCCGCACCAATCCCTGTTTGAGTGAGGAGTAAACCAACATGAACACCAAGAACCGCATCCAGCGCAGTGCGCTGGTCCTGGCCTTTGCGGCCAGCACCCTGGCCTTGTCGGCTTGCCAGAACCTGTCTTCGCCCACCGTGCGTTTTGATCGCCAGGTCAACTACGGCGACGCCAAGGCCGTCGAGCTGGTGACCAACGAGTTCGGCTCCACCGACCTGCAGATGATTGCCGAGAAGATGACCGGCGGCTTGCTCGAAACCGGCATCTTCCAGGGCCGCCCCACGGTGACGATCTCCACCGTCAAGAACAAGACCAGCGAGTACATCGACACCACCAACGTGATGAACTCGATCCAGACCGCGCTGGTCAAGTCGGGCAAGGTGCGTTTTGTGCGCTCCATCAACGAGATGCAGGCCGGTGTGGACGAGCTGCAGCGCCAGAACCAGAGCGGCCTGTACAAGCAAGGCACCACCGCCAAGGTCGGCCAGATGACGGCTGCCAAGTACAGCATGGAAGGCGAGCTGACCAGCATCGTCAAGCAGAACAACAACACCAAGGACGTGTACTACAAGTTCACGCTCAAGCTGTTTGATGTGCAGGAAGGCACGATCGAGTGGCAGGACGAAAAGGAAATCCGGAAGACCAGCAAGCGCTGATCTGCCCCAAGGAGCACACCATGCAACGCAGAACCACTCTCCACACGGCCCTGGCCGTGATCGCGGCCACCACGCTGGCCTGGGGCACGGGCGCGCAGGCGCAGCAGCCGGGCGCGGCCCCCAAGATCGCCGTGACCGACCTGGCCTACGCCCAGCGCGTGTCCGAATACTTCATGGCTGGCACCTACCAGCGCAGCAGCCAGATGAGCGCGGGCGGCAGCCACAGCGGCGGCTACAGCCACGGCCCCTATGGCGGCGGCGGCTCGCACTCGGGCAGCCACTCGATGCAGGCGTCTGAGCAGGCCAGCGGCACCTATGTGGCCGGGCGCTACAGCTACATCGAGCAGCGCGAGCTGGGTGGCTACACCAACGACATCAAGGGCGCCATCCTGCAGGGCACCTACTTCCGCCTGATCCAGGGCAAGGGCTTTGACGCAGGCAAGCCCCAGCCCAGCAAGGCCGAGCAGGTGCTCAACCAGGTGCAGGGCGGCAAGATGGCCACGCCACAGGCGCAGCCCCAGGTGGCCGACGTGATCAGCCGCATCAAGAAGGGCGAGTTCAACGGCGCCGACTACGTGCTGTTTGGCGTGGTGTCGAGCATCGACTTCACCGACGCGCTCTCGCCGCTGCAAGGCACGACCAGCGCCACGCGCCAGTACGGCCTGCAGCTGCTGGCCGACTTCTCGCTCATCAACACCAAGACCTACGAGATCAAGGCCGCGTTCTCCGCCCAGGGCGAAGGCAACGACACCAAGATCCTGTCGGTCCGTGGTGACATCGCGCCGCCCAACCGCGCCAAGGTGATGCGCGAGACCTCGCTGTCGCTGGCGCAGGACGTGTACCAGCAGCTCGCCGGGCAACTGGGCTACACCGACGCCAACCTGGCGCGCGGCGTGCGCCCGCCGCCGGTGTACCAGCAGGGTGGCCAGCCTATGCCCGTGCCGCAGCCCCAGCAGCCCGAGCAGGTGCTGATCCTCAAGTAAACACAGCTCTTTGGGGGTGATACGCCGTGGCGCACTGCTTCGTCGCTGTACCCCCATCGCGCCAGGCCAGCCGCGTGCTGGCCTTTTTGTTGGGCGCACGGCGGTGGGCCACAGGGGCGGTGCTGGCCGCTGCCGTCGGGGCGGTTGCGGCCCAGCCCACGGCCTCGCCCCTGTCTCCGGTGCTGGCCGAGCCTCCACACGCGGCCCCCACGGGCCGCTTTGAGCCCCTGGTTTTGCCTGGCGAGCGTGGCGTGGTGCTGCAGGCCCTGCAACGCAGCGAACGGGTGCCGCCCCTGCGCTATCGGGTGATCGTGGTGCCCGGCTCTGGCTGTGCGGGTCTGGGATCGTTTGCTGACCGCTACTTTGCCGGACTGCTGCACGCTCAGGTGCTGGTATTGCACAAGCCCGGGGTGAGCCCTGGCGATCGCACCGCCCCCGCCGACTGTCCGCACAGTTTTGTGTCGCGCGACCGGCATTCCACCTGGCTCGCGCACGCCCGCGCGGCCCTGCGTGCCGATGCCCTGCAGCGCCAGGGGCAGCCCGCGCTGCCGCAGCTGCTGGTGGGCATCTCCGAAGGGGCAGAACTGCTGCCCGCGCTGGCGCCCGAGGTGCCACAGCTCGCCGGCCTGGTGCTCATCGGCTCCAGCGGGCTGGACCCGCAAGAGGCCGGGGCCCTGCAGGCCCGCCGCCTGGGCGTGCAGGACGACTGGGCTGCGCTCGCGCAGATCGTGGCGGGTGCGCCGCACGACAGCGTGGTGGTGCAGGGGCGCAGCCTGGGCTACTGGCGCGACCTGTGGAACTGGCCCTTGACCCTGCCCCTGCTGCGCAGCCCCTGGCCGCTGCTGCAGGTGTGGGGTGGTGACGACGCAATGGTGCCCGCCGTGGCCTACACGCGGTTTGAAGCGCTGGCGGCCTTGCGCACCGCGCCCTACTGCGCGCGGCGCATGGAGGGCGCCGACCACGGCCTGCAGCGCCGCACAGCCGGTGGGGAGGCTGTGGACGGTGTGCAGCAGGTGTGGGCGTGGACAGAACAATGGGCTCGCAACCCGGTCGTCGGGCTGTGTGGGCCGCTGTTAACGCAGCCGTAGTGCCATGAGTGAGAAGTTTGCTGAAAAACCAAAGATGTCGAAATCTTGTCAGGCAAGGCGCAAGCCACAGCGATAGCCGCAGCTATCGCGAGGATTTGCAATGCAGCACGGCAACGATTTTCGGCATCCCTATAAGACGAATTTCTAAATCGGGACACTAGTCCCCGCGCTGCAACCCAGGCGGTGCCGGCGTTGCCGCAGCCTGCGCCTGCAGCCAGTCGCAGAACACATCGAGCCGGGGCAGGGGGCCGCTGGTGCGGCGGCGCACCACGTAGTCATACCCCGAGGCCACAAAACCCAGCGGTGCCGCCAGCCGGCCTGCCAACACGTCGTCCATCACCAGATGCCAGGGGGCCACGGCAATGCCCAGCCCGCGCACGGCGGCTTCCAGCGTGAAGTAGTAGTGCTCAAACTCGGGCCCCGCCTGTGCAGGCGTGGGCGGGGGCACGGTAGTGCCCGCCGCAGCGCCCCACATGGCCCAGGCGTTGCGCCGCGTGCGGGTGTGCAGGCGCAGGGGCGCAAGGGCCGGGTCGGCCAGATCGGCGGGCTGGTGCAGCGCCACCCGCTGCGCGAGTTCGGGGCTCAGCACCGGGCCCAGGTGTTCGGGGAACAACCGTTGTTCCTTGCTGGTGTCCCGCGCCCCGGTGGCCTCTTCGGCGGTGATGGCCAGGTCGCCGTGCATGCGGCCCGCACCGGTGCCTGCGTCGGTGGTGCGCAGGCGCACCTCGATGCCCGGGTGCTGCGCCTGGAAGTCGAACAGCCGGGGGATCAGCCACTTCACGGTGAAGGTGCTGAAGCAGGCCACGTCCAGCGGCCCCCGGCGGGTGTCGCTGACCTCGCGCACCGCATCGGCGATGTGGGCAAAGGCGGTGGTCAGCACCGGCTGCAGCACATGCGCTGCCGGTGTGAGGGTGGGGCGGGCCTTGCTGCCGTCGAACAGGGCCACGCCCAGGTGCTGCTCCAGCTGGCGCACCTGGCGGCTGATGGCGCCGGGCGTGACCGACAACTCTTCCGCTGCCGCCGTCATGCGGCCGAGGCGGGCCGCCGCCTCAAAAGCACGCAGGGCATTCAGTGGGGGCAGCCGGTGACTCATCTATGTGATTTTAAGACACATAAAAGCGGCCAAATCATCGCTTTTCAGAAACCAAACTGATAGCAACAATCGTTTGCCTGATAGGCGGTGAGGCTTGAATTGTTTACAAGCCAACCGCTGCTCATTTCAACTTCTCTATTTGATTCAAGAGAACATAAGAAAGACCCATGCCATTCATCCGCACCAACGTTCCGCACGACACCCCAGCCGCTATGCGCAATGCCATCGTGCAAGGCATCCACCAAGCGCTGGTAGACGCCATCGGCATGCCGCCGGACGAGCTGTTCAACTTGGTGGCTGGCTATGCCCCAGGCGAATTTGCCTACAGCCCCACCTTCAACGGCGTGGCGCGCTCCGACCGCGTGGTGGTGGTCGAGATCACGCTGCGGCGCGGGCGCAGCGACGCGATGAAGCGCACCCTCTACGCCGCCATTGCGCGCAACCTGCAGGCCATGGCGGGCGTGGCCCCGGCCGACGTGTTCATCTTCATGCACGAAAACGACTATTCCGACTGGTCCGTGGGCCACGGGCGGTTTGCAATGGACCTGGTGCAGAACAAGGCCGCAGCCTGAGCCGTGGCGTTCGCTACCGAGGCCGGAACATCCTGAACAACTGCTCCGGCCCCACCGTGAAATAGTCCGCCGGGCCGCCGCCGCGCAGGATGTGGCCGGCGTTCGCTGTGTCGTACACGCCGTCTTTCAGCAGCGCCTTGTCGATGTGCACGGCCACCACCTCGCCCAGCACCAGCCAGGTGTCCACCTGCATTCCGTCCGCGCCTTGCAGCTGCAGGATCTGCGTGCTGCGGCATTCAAAGGCGACCGGGCTTTCTGCCACGCGCGGCGGGCGCACACGGGTAGAGGGCAGGGGGGTGAGGCCGGTCAGGTCGAACTCGCTGACTTCGGGCGGTACGGCGGCGCAGCTCTGGTTCATGGCCTCGGCCAGCTCGCGCGTGGCCAGGTTCCACACGAACTCGCCGGTCTCCTGCACGTTGCGCACCGTGTCTTTGTAGCCAATGCTGGCAAAGCCCACGATGGGCGGCACGTAGTTGAAGGCGTTGAAGAAGCTGTAGGGCGCGAGGTTGGTGGCGCCCTCTGCGTTCTGTGTGGCAATCCAGCCGATGGGGCGCGGTCCCACGATGGCGTTGAAAGGGTCGTGCGGCAGGCCATGGCCCTGGCGGGGTTCGTAGCTGTGGAAGGTGCGTGGAGTCTGTGGAGTGGTCATGGGGCTCGGCAGGGGGGCGAACAGGCCAACACCTTAGCGGCAGACGCGGCGCGCTGCAGCCGCCAGGATATCTTGGTGCTCACTTTTTCATAGCTATCCGGGCATATGGTTAGCGCGCACAGGGGCTACGGGAGCACTGGGCCACCGTTCCACGGCTCAGCGGCGCTGTTCGGGCGCTGCGCAGATGCCGGGGTTGGCGGGCGGCGGTACGGTACACACCATGCGCAGCAGGGCAGAGAACGAGCCCTGGCCAATGCCGTAGCTCGACGCCGTCAACCAGGGTATCTGCTGGCGCACGCGCTCCAGCGCCGCGCGGACCTCTGCCTCGCTGCCGCCTCCCTCCAGCTCGACGAGCTGGCCGCGCTTGCCGTCGCGCAGCGCCAGCTTGGTCAGTGTCACCCCGTTGCCCAGCACCGGGCGCAGAGCGTCTTCCACCTGCTGTTGGGTGTAGGCGCTGCCCGTTGCTGGCAGGCACACGCTGCGCTCGCCCGGCGCCGCGCACAGAAAGTTGACGAGCACGCGGTAGGCCACCTGGTCAGCCTCGCGCCGGACCCAGGCCACCTGCGGGTTGCGCACCTCGCCCGAGCGCTCCAGCGCCTGCACCCACTCGCGCACGGCCGCGTCATCGGGCGCACGGCCCTCCAGCGCTGCACCGTCCTTCCACAGGTCGATCTTGCCCAGGGTCACGCCACGGGGCAGCAGCGGCTGCAGCGCATCGCTGACCCGCTGGCGGGGTGAGACGGGCTCACCGCTGGCTGCTTGCGCGCCAGGCGGCGGTGGAGAGCCCGGGTCGGGTGCTGGCAGCACCGGGCTGGGGCCCGCGCGGCCCATCACGTCTTGCTGCAGCGCGCGGGTTTCATCGCGCAAGGCGCTGGTCAGGGGCATGGGGTGCACGCTGCCTGCGGGCACCTTCAGCGCGCTGAGCGGGCCGTCGATCCAGATGGGGTACTGGTGCGCAATGGCGCCCGGCGCGCGGGCGGGCTGGTAGTAGCCCGCGTCGGTGTCCTGGCCGATGCGGACCGAAAACCGGGCCCCGGTGGTGAGGGTGCTCACGCCCACATGGCGCGCGTTCATGTCATGGAGCAGCAGTGCGCTGCTGCTTTGTGTGCTGTGCAGCTTCAGCCATTCGATCTGCCCCGTGCCACCCGCCTTGGCCCAGGCATTCGAGCTCAGGCTGAGCAGGCCCAGGCGCACACCGTGGAACCACAGTCGCATGTCGGCGCTGGGGTTCAGGAAGATGCGCAGCGCGGGCAGGTCCACGCGATCGAACAGCAGCGCCAACCGGTCGCCGCGGATGAGCAGTTCGTGCGCCGTGGCCAGCTGCAGCGTGAAGCAGACGGCGCTTTTGTCCGTGCCCACGCGGGGGATGGCCGACGCAGCAGGTCCGGCCGTGATCGTCACGTCGCGCACCGGGGGCAGGGCGCGGCGCTGGCGGTCGGCCGCCGGGGTGTCTTCCGTCACGCTGAAGGACCCGCGCCCCAGAAACAGCCGGTTCTCGGCCCCCGACACCACGCGCACCGTGCAGTCGTTGGCGATGATGTGCACCAGCCGCAGATTCCCCAGGCGGCCCGTTACAGGGTCCCACGGGCGCTCATGGGCGTCGCGCAGCAGGTTGGCACGTTCGATCAGCGTGTCGGGTGTGACGTCGAGCGGCGCGGCGTGGGCCAGCGCGGTGGTGGTGCACGCCAACGCCGCCAGGAGCAGAGAACGAAGAGCGCGTGGAGTGTGAAGGTGGCTCATGCTGTCCGCATGGTACTGACACCCTGCGCTCACCTCCGTCACTGCGGCACTGGCTGCTGCTGCCCCAGAAACCGCCCCGGCGGCTGCCCCACCGACTTGCGCACCATGGCGCTGAAGGCGCTGGCGCTGTAGCCCAGTTCGGCGGCGATCTGGCCCATGGGCATGCGCCCGGCGGCCAGCGACACGGCCTTGGCCAGGATCACCTGCTGGCGCCATTGGGTGAAGGTGCTGCCCAATTCGGAGCGGAACAGCCGCGCCACGGTGCGGGGGCTGGCGCCCGTGTCCTGCGCCCAGTCGGCCAGGGTGTCGTGGCGCGTGGGGTCGGCCAGAACGGCTTCGCACAGGTGGCGCAGGCGCTTGTCCTGGGGCAGGTCCACGCCCAGCTTCACGGCGGCGGCGCGGGCCAGTTCGTCGCGCACCAGGGCGCTCAAATGCTGTTCACGCCGCAGGTCGGAGGGGCTGATCGCGGGGCCACCATCGGGTGCGGTGGGCATCTCGCGCACCAGGGCGCGCAGCAGGTCGGACACCTCCAGCACGCGGCACTGGCGCCAGGCGTCTTCCTGGTCGCGCGGCACACCGGGGCCGCAGCGCCCCCGGGGCTGGTGAAAGTACAGCGTGCGCAGGTCGGCGTCTTCCACCATGGTCACGGCATGTTCCACACCGGGCGGAATCCACAGCGCGCGCGAGGGCGGCACGATGTAGGTGCCGTGGTCCACCGTGAGCCGGATCACACCCGTGGTCGATATCGCCACCTGCGCCCAGGGGTGGCTGTGCGGCATCACCTGGGTGTCGGTGGCCAGCCAGCGCAGCTTGGCGCGCACCGGGCGCGCGGTGGTGGGCACAAACAGCTCGGGCGTGAGCGAGTCCACGTACGACAGGCCGCGTGGCTTGCCGGCCTGGGGGCGCGGCACGACCTGGGCGGCAAAGTGTTCCACCACCGGTTCGGTGGGCGCCGTGGGCGTGGCGGGCAGAGTGCGCGGGTTTGGCATGTTTGCGACAAAAGTTGTCTGCCTATCGTAAACCTGCCGGGGCTGCCCTGCCTATGATCAGCCCATGACCGCTTCCTCTTCCTCTGGCACCCTCGCCAACCCTGTCCCGTTGCGGCAGGACGCCCGCACCATCGGCCTCGTTGGCCTGGCCCATGGCAGCTCGCATTTCTTCCACATGCTGCTGCCGCCGCTGTTCCCGTGGCTGATCGGCGAGTTCGGCTTCAGCTACTCCGAGCTGGGCCTGCTGGTGTCGGTGTTTTTTGTGATCTCGGGCGTGGGCCAGGCGCTGTCGGGCTTCATCGTGGACCGCGTGGGCGCGCGGCCGGTGATGTTTTTTGCGCTGTCGAGTTTTGCGGCAGCGGGCCTGGCGGCGGGCACCGCGCAGGGCTACTGGGGCCTGTTGCTGGCGGCCGCGCTGGCCGGTCTGGGCAATGCGCCGTTCCACCCGGTGGACTTCACGATCCTGAACAAACGCGTGTCGCCGCAGCGCCTGGGGCATGGCTTTTCGGTGCACGGCATCAGCGGCAACCTGGGCTGGGCCACGGCGCCCGTGTTCATGGCGGGCATTGCCACGGCCACGGGCTCGTGGCGCACGGCCTGCCTGTGCGGTGGGCTGTTCGCCCTGGTGGTGCTGGCCATCATGGCCTGGAACCGCGATGCGCTGGACGACCGCCAGGGCGCCTGGGCGCACCAGACCAAGGGCGGGGCCGGGGCGACCAAGCCCGAGCACCCCATGGCCTTCCTCAAGCTGCCCTCGGTGTGGCTGTGTTTCTCGTTCTTCTTCTGGAGCACCTGCGCCCTGAGCGCCATCCAGAGTTTCGCCAGCCCCGCGCTGCAG
The DNA here is from genome assembly GCF_054950075.1 of Acidovorax sp. Q11. Taxonomy (NCBI): domain Bacteria; kingdom Pseudomonadati; phylum Pseudomonadota; class Betaproteobacteria; order Burkholderiales; family Comamonadaceae; genus Acidovorax; species Acidovorax sp. Q11. The sequence goes on from NZ_JBUDZG010000001.1 coordinate 495,338, forward strand.
TCCATGTACGGCCTGCCGCTCAGCATCACGGCCATGGTGGTCACGGGCTACATGCTGTGCGGCGCGGCAGGCATGCTGGTGGGTGGGTTCCTGGTGGGGCGTGTGCAGCGGCTGGAGAAGATCATCTCGGTGTGCCTGCTGGGTTCGGCGGCGCTGCTGGTGGTGGTGGGCATGGGCTTTTTGCCCGGCATGGCGGCGGTGGCCGTGGCTTCGGTGGCGGGGCTGGGCACAGGCCTGGCGGGCCCCTCGCGCGACATGCTGATCAAGCGCGCTGCGCCGCCCGGAGCCACGGGCCGGGTGTATGGCACGGTGTACTCGGGCCTGGACCTGGGCTTTTGCCTGGCCGCCCCGGTGTTTGGTGCGATGCTGGACCACGGCATGACCTCGGGCATCTTCTACGGCTCGGCCTTCACGCTGGTGCTGAGTGTGGTGTCGGCGGCGCTGGTGGGGGTGGGCGTGGCAGCACGGGCCGCTCGGCCCCTGGCAACCGCTGCCTGATCGGGAGAGGCGAAGCGCTCTCTCGTTGGTGGATCGTCGGCGGGGCATCCATCAATGGGCCGGGTGCGCCGGGGCTTCTGCGTGCCCGCCAACAGGCTTGGCGGGCTTGTGTTGCAATCGCTGCGACTGCGCAGGGGCCTTTGCATGGCCCGCAACGCGCAGCCCCCACACCACTCCGAGGACAACCCATGACCCACCCCATCTACAACGCCAGCATCCCCGTTTTCCGCCAGATGCTGGGTTCCCTGAAAGACGTGCTGGCCAAGACCGAGGCCCATGCCGCGGCGCGCAAGATCGAACCTGACGCTTTGCTGCAGGCGCGCCTGTTCCCCGACATGTTTCCGCTGGCGCGCCAGGTGCTGATTGCCTGCGACTTCGCCAAGGGCGTGGCCGCACGCCTGGCCGGGGTGGAGGTGCCGTCCTTCCCCGACGCCGAGCGTCCCGGGTTTGCCGATCTGAACGAACGCATCGCCACCGTGCTGGCGTTCATCGAAGGCCTGCCACAGGCCGCGTTTGCCGATGCCGCCACGCGCGCCATCACCATCCAGCCCGGCACGCCGCGCGAAAAGCAGTTTGTGGGCGAACACTACCTGCTGCACTACGGCCTGCCGCAGTTCTTCTTCCACGTGAACGCGACCTACGCCATTGCGCGCCACAACGGCGTGGAGCTGGGCAAGCGCGACTACATGGGCCAGTATTGATCCGAGCCATCGCGCAGGCGGCCACCACCCGGTGTGGCTACTGCGCGTAGTTCAGCGGCAGCGCGGTGGTGAACTTGATCTCCTCCATCGCAAAACTCGAACTCACGTCCGACAGCGCCACCGCCTGCGTGAGCCGCTTGTAGACCGCGTCGTAGGCGCGGATGTCGGGCACCACCACGCGCAGCAGGTAGTCCACATCGCCGCTCATGCGGTAGAACTCCACGATCTCGGGGATGCCCATCACCACGTCGCGCAGGGTGTCGAACCACTGCTGGTGGTGCTGGCTGGTTTTCACGGCCACGAACACCGTCACGCCCACATTCACCTTGCGCGGGTCCACCAGGGCCACGTGGCGGGTGATGTAGCCCTTCTCGCGCAGCCACTGGATGCGCCGCCAGCAGGGTGTGTTGGAAAGGTGCACGGCATCGGCCAGCTCGGCCAGCGGCGTCTCGGCGTTTTGCTGCAGCATCGCCAGCAACTGGCGGTCAATGGAATCCAGATTCTGTTTCACGGCAAATAAGAAAAATCGTTTCTCGTATTTGGCGATATATGGGGCATTAAAGCAAAATGATTTTCATGGCCGTGTCACATACTGGACGGGTGTTTCTGGCACGGAATCTGCGGTCTGTGCCTGCAGCTCCGGGGCCTTGCATCCACCGTGGTGCAGTGTGCTTTGCGCCCGATGACCCGCGTTCCCCTTCCTTTGCTTTTTTCCAAGGACTTCATCCATGACGGCTTCTGTTTTTCGACGCAAACCCTATGCCCTGGGTCTGAGCATCGCCGCACTGGCGGTGCTGGCGGCCTGTGGCGGCAGCGATGGCCCCACCACGCCGGTGGCCACCCCCGAACCCGTCGAGCAGTACGTGCCGCCCGAGCCGCCCTCGGGCTACACGCCCAAGTCCATCAGCTATGCCAACAAGGACATGGTGGCGGCGGCCAACCCGTTGGCGGCGAAGGCGGGCGTGGACATCCTGGCCAAAGGCGGCACGGCCACCGATGCCGCCATTGCGGTGCAGATGGTGCTGAACCTGGTGGAGCCGCAGTCGTCGGGCATCGGTGGCGGCGCCTTCATGCTGCACTTTGACAAGGGCGCCAACAAGCTGCTGGCCTACGATGGCCGCGAGACCGCGCCCAAGGCCGCCACGCCCAACCTCTTCATCGGCGCCGATGGCAAGCCGCTGGCGTTTCTGGCGGCGGTGGATGGAGGCCTGTCGGTGGGCACGCCGGGCGTGCTGCGCATGCTCGAAGCCGCACACAAGGCCCACGGCAAGCTGCCGTGGAAGGACCTGTTCGAGCCCGCCATCCAGCTCAGTGAAAACGGCTTTGCGATCTCGCCGCGCATGAGCGTGTCGATTGCCGGATCGGCCGCGCGCATCAAGGCCCAGGGCGAGCCCGGCGCCAGCTACTTCCTCAACGCCGACGGCACGGCCAAGGCGGCGGGCACGCTGCTCAAGAACCCCGAACTCGCGGCCACCCTCCGGGCCATTGCAGCGGGCGGTGCCGACGCGTTCTACAAGGGCGACATCGCCAAGGACATCGTGGCCAAGGTCAGCAGCCACCCCACCAACCCCGGCAAGCTCGCACTGGATGACCTGAGCGGCTACACCCCCAAGGTGCGCGAGCCCGTGTGCGGCGTCTACCGCGTGCAATACCGCGTGTGTGGCATGCCCGCGCCCAGCTCGGGCGGCATTGCCGTGCTGCAGACCCTGGGCCTGCTGCAGGGCTTTGACCTGGCAGCCATGAAGCCCAACACGCTGGATTCGGTGCACGTGGTGTCCGAGGCCTACCGCCTGGCCTATGCCGACCGCGCGCTGTATGTGGCCGACCCCGACTTCGTGAGCGTGCCCCAGGCCGGCCTGATCAACGCCGACTACCTCAAGGAGCGCGCCAAGCTCATCAGCCTGAGCAAGAGCATCGGCACGCCCGTGGCGGGCACACCGCCGGGTGTGAGTGGCGCCAAGGGGCGGGACAACTCGCTGGCCCTGCCATCGACCACCCACCTGTCCATCATCGATAGCGCAGGCAATGCGGTGTCCATGACGACCACGATCGAGAACGGCTTTGGCAGCCTGCAGATGGTGCGCGGCTTCCTGCTGAACAACCAGCTCACCGACTTCTCGTTCACGGCCACCGATGCGGCGGGCAACCCCATTGCCAACAGCGTGCAGCCGGGCAAGCGCCCGCGCAGCTCCATGGCGCCCACCATCGTCTTCAACGCCGCCACGGGTGACCTGGAAGGTGTGGTTGGCTCGCCCGGCGGCAGCGCCATCATCCAGTACACCACCAAGACCATCCTGGGCATGACGGACTGGGGCCTGAACGTGCAGCAAGCCATCAACCTGCCCAACTTTGGCGCGCAGACCAATGCCACCACGTCCATCGAAAAGGGCTCGGTGATCGACACCGCCGCGATCCGCGACGGCCTCAAGGCGCGCGGCCACACCGTGGCGCAGACCGACGCGTTCACCAGCGGCCTGCATGGCGCGGTGTTCAACGGCGTGCGGTCCAACGGCAATGTGGGCCTGCTGGCGCGCAACCCGGGTGCGGGTACCTACGCCGGGGGTGCCGACCCCCGCCGTGAGGGGATTGCGCAGGGCAATAACTGAAGTGTGCTGAGGTTGATCGGTTGCGGTCCGAGAGGGCCCGCACCGGTACAGGAAGAGGCTGCCGGGTGGACTACCGGGCAGCCTTTTTTTGTGGGGGCTCCGTGGCCACCGCCGGGTGTGCTTCGTCTGCCAGCGTGCGCAGCAGGGTGGTGAACGTGGCCGTGGGTCCCACGTTGTCGTCCGCTCGGTAGACCAGGGTGAGCGGCACATCCAGCCGCCCGCCATCCACCAGCGGGCGGTAGGCAATCGCATGCCGGTGCACGCCCAGCATGGACGACGGCACCACGGAAATGCCGGTGCCTGCCGCCACCAGGTTGAGGTTGGTCAGCATGCGCGCCACCTCGGCCACCACGCGGGGGCGCACGCCCTGCTCGGCACACAGCGCTAGCAGGTTGGCATACAGGCCGGGCGCGCCCGGGCGGCGCACCAGGATCATGGGCTCGCCTTCCAGGTCGGCAATCTGGATGGGCAGCGGCTTGCCGCGCCGCTGGCGTTGTGCCAGCGGGTGGTCGATGGGCAGGGCCACCATGGCCGGCTCGTGCTGCAGGGTTTCGAACACCAGGCCCGCAGGCCGTGCCACGGGTACGCGCAGCAGGCCGCAGTGCAGGCGGCCATCGGCCACGGCCTCGGTGATTTCGGCGGCGTTGTTCTCGCCAATCTCCAGCACTAGGCCGGGGTGGCGTGCGCGGCATGCGCGCAGTGCAAACGGGGTGAACTCGTGCGCGGCGGCCGAGCTGGTGAAGGCGATCACCAGCCGCCCCGTCTTGCCCTCGGCCAGCAGCTGCATGCGGCTTTGCAGTGCGTCGAAGTCATGCACCAGGCGGGCGGCATCGGCCTGCAAGGCGTGCCCGGCCTTGGTCAGGGTGACGCCCTTGGCGTGGCGCTTGAAGAGCACCAGGCCCACTGTGTTTTCCAGGGCCTTGATCTGCTGGCTCAGCGGCGGCTGGGCCATGCCCAGCAGCTCGGCCGCGCGGGTCATGTGCCCGGCCTCGGCCACGGCCAGAAAGTAGCGCAACTGGCGGATGTCCATGTCAGTGCCTGCGGGTGGCTGGGAGGGTGGTCATATGCAAATCGTATCGCCAGGGCCATTTTTTCCTATTTGACGTATTGGAAGCCGGTTTCTACGATGCAGCGGCATCCGGCTCGCACCCCCAAGAACCTTTCAGGAGACACCCCCGCCATGACTGCACCGCAGCCCCATTCCCTGCCACCCCTTCTGCACCTTTTGCCCCGGGGGCCGCGCTGGGCCTTCGCGGGCCTGGCCTGCCTGGCGATGGTGGCCTGCGCACCCATGGCCACCACCCACCCGCCTGTCGCCACGGCCGAGGCGGCGCCTGTGGCGGCGGCCTGCCCCAAGGACCTGGCCGCCATCGCCCGGTGCCTGGCGGGCCGCGACTCGGCCGGGGCCTACTACCTCATTGCCATCCCGCAGAATTGGAACGGCCACCTGGTGCTGCATGCGCACGGCGGGCCCACGCTGGGCGCGCCCAAGGCCGAGCGTGCGGTGGAAGACCTGGAGCGCTGGTCCATCATGGTCCGCGCGGGGTATGCCTGGGCGGGCAGCACCTTCCGCCAGGGCGGGGTGGAGGTGCGTGCGGCGGCCGAGGACACCGAGCGCCTGCGGCAGATCTTTGTGCAGCATGTGGCCAAGCCGCAGCGCACCGTTTTGCACGGCCAGTCGTGGGGCGCCAGCGTGGCGGCCAAGGGGGCCGAGATGTTCCAGCGCACGGCCGATGGCAAGCGCCCGTACGACGCCGTGTTGCTCACCAGCGGCGTGCTCGCGGGCGGCAGCCGCTCGTACGACTTCCGCACCGACCTGCGCGTGGTCTACCAGTACCTCTGCAACAACCACCCCCGGCCCACCGAGGCGCAGTACCCGCTGAACACCGGCCTGCCGCGCGATGCCGCGATGACCCAGGCCGACCTGGCGGCGCGCCTGAACGAATGCCTGGCCCTGAACAAGCCCGTGGCCGAGCGTACGCCCGAGCAGCAGCGCAAGGTGCAGACGCTGGTGGATGTGCTGCGCATCCCGGCCAGCGCCATCCCGGGCCACATGAACTGGGCGACCTTCCATTACCGCGATGTGGTGCAGCACCGCACCGGGGGCGCGAGCCCGTTTGGCAACCGGGGCGCGGTCTACAAGGGCTCGCCGGACGATGCGGCGCTCAATGCGGGCGTGCTGCGCTACCGGGCCGACCCGCAGGCCGTGGCACGGTTTGCCGAGGACTCGGACCCGACCGGCCAGATCCCCGTGCCCGTGCTCACCGTGAAGGGCGTGGACGACCCCACGGCCTTTGTCGAGCTGGATGCGCAGTTCAAGACCACCATGGACAAGGCGGGCAGCGGCGCGCGGCTGGTGCAGACCTTCACGCGCCACAGCGGCCACAGCTACCTGAGCGACCCCACCTATCCCACGCTGATGGCGGCGCTGCTGCGCTGGGTGAATGAGGGGGAGGGCGCCAAGCCCGCGCCTGCAGGCATCGCTCAGCAATGCCCTGCCTACGAGGCCGAGTTTGGCAAGGGCTGCGCCTTTTTGCCCGCCTATGTGCCCGCGCCGCTGGCCAGCCGGGTGGTGGACCGCGACCGGCCGTGATGCCCCAGGCCTGAAGGGCCGACCCGTGGCTCCAACAACCCCCACGGTGCCACCCAAAACAAAAGGGCCCCGCGTTGGGCGGGGCCCCTTTTTTTTGATTTGCTATTAAATATATAGCTATGTGGGCAATGTGGTCGCGCGGTGGAGGCCATTTTGATGCCTTAAACCCACCAGCGCACCCCTTGCGCAGTTGCTGCGCGCCTCCCGCAAGCGCAGGCGCGCAGCAACCCAGCGGCTCACGCCACCACCGTTTACTTCACCGTGTTGAGCGCCTCGTTCAGCGTCTTGCTGGGACGCATCACGGCGTCCAGCTTGGCGACGTCGGGCATGTAGTAGCCGCCGATGTCGGTGGGCTGGCCCTGCACGGCGTTCAGCTCGTCCACGATCTTTTGCTCGTTCGCGGTAAGCAGCTTGGCCAGGGGCGCAAACTTGGCGGCCAGGTCGGCATCGCTGGTCTGCGCGGCCAGCTCTTGCGCCCAGTACATGGCCAGGTAGAACTGGCTGCCACGGTTGTCCAGCTGGCCGGTCTTGGGGCTGGGGTTCTTGTTGTTGTCCAGCAGCTTGCCCGTGGCGGCGTCCAGCGTCTGGGCCAGGATCTTGGCCTTGGCGTTGCCGGTCTTCAGGCCCAGGTCTTCCAGCGACACGGCCAGCGCCAGGAACTCACCCAGCGAATCCCAGCGCAGGTGGTTTTCTTCCACCAGCTGCTGCACGTGCTTGGGGGCAGAGCCGCCCGCACCGGTTTCGTACATGCCGCCACCGGCCATCAGCGGAACGATGGACAGCATCTTGGCCGAGGTGCCCAGTTCCATGATGGGGAACAGGTCGGTGAGGTAGTCGCGCAGGATGTTGCCGGTGGCGCTGATGGTGTCCAGGCCACGGATCACGCGCTCCAGCGTGTAGCGCATGGCACGCACCTGGCTCATGATCTGGATATCGAGGCCGACGGTGTTGTGCTCGTGCAGGTACATCTTCACCTTGGTGATGAGTTCCTTTTCGTGCGGGCGGTACGAGTCGAGCCAGAACACCACGGGCATGCCGGAGTTGCGGGCGCGGTTCACGGCCAGCTTCACCCAGTCGCGGATCGCGGCGTCCTTGACCTGGCACATGCGCCAGATGTCGCCTTGCTCCACGTTCTGCGAGAGCAGCACTTCGCCCGTGGCCAGGTCGGTGATGTTGGCCACGCCGTCTTCGGCGATCTCGAAGGTCTTGTCGTGGCTGCCGTATTCCTCGGCCTGCTGGGCCATCAGGCCCACGTTGGGCACCGTGCCCATGGTCTTGGGGTCGAACGCGCCGTGCCACTTGCAGAAGTTGATGATCTCCTGGTAGATGCGGGCGAAGGTCGATTCAGGCATCACGGCCTTCACGTCCTTCAGGCGGCCGTTGGCGTCCCACATCTTGCCGCCGTTGCGGATCATGGCGGGCATGGAGGCGTCCACGATGATGTCGTTGGGTGAGTGGAAGTTGGTGATGCCCTTGGCCGAATCGACCATGGCCAGCTCGGGGCGGTGCTCGTGGCAGGCGTGCAGGTCGCGCTTGATCTCGTCGCGCTGGCTTTGTGGCAGCGTCTCGATCTTGCTGTACAGATCGACCATGCCGTTGTTCACGTTCACGCCCAGCTCTTCAAAGGTCTTGGCGTGTTTCTCGAACGCGTCCTTGTAGAAGATGCGCACGCAGTGGCCGAACACGATGGGGTGCGACACCTTCATCATCGTGGCCTTCACGTGCAGCGAGAACATCACGCCGGTCTTGCGTGCGTCTTCGATTTCCTTCTCGTAGAACTCCAGCAGCGCCTTCTTGCTCATGAACATGCTGTCGATCACTTCGCGATCGAGCAGGCTGACCTTGGGCTTGAGGATGATGGTCTTGCCGCTCTTGGTGATCAGCTCCATCTTCACGTCGCGGGCGCGGTCCAGCGTCATGGACTTTTCACCGTGGTAGAAGTCGCCAGCGTGCATGTGCGAGACATGCGAGCGCGAGGCCTGGCTCCACTCGGCCATGCTGTGCGGGTTCTTGCGCGCGTATTCCTTCACGGCCTTGGGCGCGCGGCGGTCAGAGTTGCCTTCGCGCAGCACGGGGTTCACGGCGGAGCCGATGCACTTGCCGTAGCGGGCCTTGATCTCTTTTTCCTTGTCGTCCTTGGGCTGGTCGGGGTAGTCGGGCAGGGCGTAGCCCTTGGACTGCAGCTCGGCGATGGCTGCCTTGAGCTGCGAGACAGATGCGCTGATGTTGGGCAGCTTGATGATGTTGGCATCGGGCTGCAGCGTCTTCTTGCCCAGCTCGGCCAGGGTGTTGGGGGCGCGCTGCTCTTCCTTCAGGAACTCGGGGAACTCACCCAGCACACGGGCGGCCACCGAGATGTCGGACTCCACCACGTTGATGCCCGCAGGCGCGGCGAACGTGCGGATCAGGGGCAGGAAGGAAGCCGTGGCCAGACGGGGGGCTTCGTCGGTCAGGGTGTAGATGATGGTGGGTTGCTGGGTCGTCATGGCTTGTCTCACGAAACAGAGTATGTAAATGCCCCCGGCTGGGTTACAGCGGGGCCAAACGCGGATGCTCTCTGATTCTCCTTGCTCGGGGCTGTCTGTGCGCGCCGTTTTTGCAATCGAATCTCATGATGCGGAATTTTCTGCCAGGCAAGTCCATTTTTTTTAGCCTCTGGCGTGATTGACGGGGCTGCCGGGCCCATGGCCTGCCCTGCGGTGCCCTGGCGCCCCTGCGGGCCTGACGCCACAGACCTGGCTTCATAGCGCAGTCCCCGGGATTGCGCAATCGGCAGTGACGCGCCCCTGATTGCCGCGCACCACATCGGTGCCGCAGGGACTTGGGCTGGCCTGTTTCCTGCTGCATATTGCCGGTTCTCCTATTTCATCAAGGAAATTTCGCCATGCAATTCAAGCGTTCCCTGCTTGCGGCCGCCACCCTGGCCCTGGCAACCGTTGCTCCCGCTGTGTCGGCAAAACCGTTCAAGTGGGCAGGCTCCACCGATATCCAGAGCATGGATATCCATTCGCAGAACAGCGCCCTGGGCAACGGCATCCATGCGGCCGTGTACGAGTCGCTGGTCATGTTCAACAGCCGCACGCTCAAGGTCGAGCCGCTGCTGGCCACCTCGTGGCAGCAGGTCAGCCCCACGCAGCTGCGCGTGAAGCTGCGCCAGGGCGTGAAGTTCAGCGACGGCTCGGCCATGACGGCCGATGACGTGGTCTATTCGCTGCAGCGCGCGATGAGCAAGACCTCCACTTACTCCATCTACACCCAGGGCATGGACCGCATTGCCAAGGTGGACGGCGAGACCATCGACATCTTCCTCAAGAACCCCAACCCGGTGATCCTGAACCAGCTCACCGAGCTGCGCGTGATGAGCAAGGCCTGGGCCGAGAAACACAACTCGGTCGAGCCCAAGGACATCAAGGCCAAGGAAGAAACCTTCTCCCACCGCAATGCCATGGGCACCGGGCCGTTTGTGCTCAAGGAATGGGTGCCCGACCAGAAGATCGTGTTCATGGCCAACCCCCACTGGTGGAACGCAGGCAAGGCCGAAGGCAACGTCACGGAGATCACCTTCACCCCCATCAAGTCCGAAGCCACGCGCATTGCCGCACTGCTCTCGGGCGAGGTGGACATGGTGCGCGACACCAGCATCCAGGACCTGGCCCGCATCAAGGCCAACCCCAATCTCAAGGTCATGGAGATGGTGGAGAACCGCACCGTGTACCTCGCCATGGACCAGTTCCGCGACGAGCTGGTGGGCAGCAACGTCAAGGGTAAGAACCCGCTCAAGGACCTGCGCGTGCGCAAGGCGCTCTACCAGGCCATCGACAGCGCAACGCTGCAGCGCGTGACCATGCGCGGCATGTCCAAACCCACGGGGGCCATCGTGTCGCCGCTGGTCAACGGCTGGACGGAAGCCGCAGACAAACGCCTGCCCTACGACCCCAACGCCGCCAAGGCGCTGCTGGCCGAGGCAGGCTACAAGGACGGCTTCGAGGTGGACTTTGCCTGCAGCAACAACGCCATCATCCAGGACGAAGAGCTGTGCCAGGCCATCACCTCGATGTGGGCGCGCGTGGGCGTGAAGGCCAAGCTGCGCACGCTGCCCTCGGTCACCTACTACCCCATGGCCCAGCGGCACGAGGCCAGCATTGCGCTGCTCAGCTGGGGCGTGCCCACCTTCGATGCGCTGTACACCCTGCAGTCGCTCACCCGCACCAAGACCACGGGCGGCGACGGCAACTACAACCTGGGCCGCTACAGCAACGAACGCATGGACTACATCGTGGACCGCGTGAAGACCGAAACCGACCTGCCCGTACGCAACCGCCTGCTCACCGAAGGCCTGCAGCTGCAGAACGACACCGTGGCCAACATCCCCCTGCACAACCAGATGCTGGCCTGGGCCATGAAGAAAAACGTGGAGCTGGTGCAGCGGCCGGACAACCGCATCGACTGGCGCCTCATCAAGGTGAATTGAGGTTTTGGGCGCCACAGTCCTTGAGACTGACGCGGCCCAGGCCAGTGCACCCGTGGAACCGGCTCTGCCGGGCCACCGGGTGCGTCCCCCTCGGGGGAAGGCGCCGAAGGCGACTCAGGGGGCACTCAATCCCCTGGCTGCAGCATGATGATCGCCATGCCCGCCAGCGCCACCAGCACCCCCGCCACATCCCACGGCGTGGGTCGGATGCCGTCTACGGCCCACAGCCAGGCCAGCGCCACGCCAATGTAGACGCCGCCGTAGGCGGCATACACGCGGCCTGCACCCGCTGTGTCGTGCAGCGTGAGCAGCCAGGCAAACAGCGCCAGGCTTACGGCCGCAGGCAGCAGCAGCCACACCGGCTTGCCCTGGCGCAGCCAGAGCCACGGCAGGTAGCAGCCCACGATCTCGGCCAAGGCGGTGGCCAGAAAAAGTGCCAAGGTTTTCATCGGCCGGACCGGCCCCGGGCCGCAAGGGTGCGGGGTGGATCATTGCTGGCGGCCTCGCCTGCAGCGGGTGCAAGCCAGGCACGCAGGGCCAGTTCGCCCTCGGCGGAGAAATGCAGCACCCGCGAATCCTTGTCGCGCCGGGCCCAGCCGCGTTCCAGCAGGCGCTGCAGCAGTGCCGCGCCCAAGGCGCCGCCCAGGTGGTGGCGCCGCTCGCTCCAGTCCAGGCAGGGGCGGCACAGCATGCGCCGCTGGCGTGCCACCACCGCGGTGTCGATACCCTGGTGGGCGAACCACTCGGCGCCCGCCTGCGTCACGGCCAGGCCGTCATCGGCAGCGCGCAGGTAACCCTGGCGCAGCAGTGCCTCGTGCAACTGCACACCCACTTCGCCCGCCAGGTGGTCGTAGCACACGCGGGCGCGCCGCAGAGCGGGTTCGCGCGGGCTGCTACGCAGGCGCACAGCACCGGCGCGGAAGGCCACGTTCATCAGCGACTCCAGCAGCTGCGCCACGTCCCGGTCCGCCAGCCGGAAGTAGCGGTGCCGACCCTGGTTTTCCACCGCCAGCAAACCGGCGTCAAGCAGCTTGGCCAGGTGGGCGCTGATGGTCTGTTTGGTCACGCCCGCGATGTCGGCCAGCTCGGTGGCCGTGAGCGCGCGGTCGGCCATCAGGGCGGTGAGGACTTCGGCGCGCGCACTGTCGCCGATGAGCGCGGCAATGCGCGCGATGTGGGGGCCGTCTTTCATGGTTCGATCTTGGGCGAACCATCTCTGCCCGTCAACCGCCTATCGTGAAGCCCTGTCCACCAACAACTTCTGCACGCCATGATCACCTGCTTCATCCGCTACGACATCGACCCCTTCCAGCGCGAGGCGTTTGCCGAATACGCGCGCCGCTGGGGCCAGATCATTCCCCGCTGCGGCGGCCACCTGTTGGGCTATTTTTTGCCACACGAGGGCAGCAACTACGAGGCCTGGGGCCTGATCGGCTTTGATTCGCTGGCCGCCTACGAGGCCTACCGCGCGCGTCTGCGCGCCGACCCCGAAGGCCGCGCCAACTTTGCGATGGCGCAGGACAAGCGCTTCATCCTGCGCGAGGAGCGCACCTTCACCCAGGGCGTGGAAGGCACGCTGGGCCTGCCCGCCCACCCGCAGGGGGCCGCCACATGATGGCGGTGATCTTCGAGGTGACACCCGCGCCGGGCCAGCGCGGAGCCTATCTGGATGCAGCCGCAGCGCTCAAGCCGCTGCTGGCGCAGATCGACGGCTTTGTTTCCATCGAGCGCTTCGAAAGCCTGAGCGCGCCTGGCAAGCTGCTGTCGCTGTCCTTTTGGCGCGACGAGGAGGCAGTGGCCCGCTGGCGCCAACAGGAGGCGCACCGCAGCACCCAGGCGTCCGGGCGCGACCATGTGTTTGCCGACTACCGGCTGCGCGTGGCGGCGGTGGTGCGTGACTACGGCATGAACGACCGGGCGCAGGCGCCCGCCGATTCCCGCGCGGTGCACGGCTGACCGCGCGCAGTGTCTTTGAACAGGCTCTCACACCGGCATGAGGCCCGTGCGCAGCGCGTGGGCCCACTCCGGCCTGCCGTTCCTTTGCGCCAGTACCGCCATGGGCTCGTGGTCGTAAGGCACCCGGTGGTGCACCACCTGCCAGCCCTGGGCTGTGCGCTCCGCGATGGCGTAACACGCATCCGGCGTGCCGTTCTCTACCTTGTGCGCCACAGGGTGGTCGTCGCCATAGGCCTGCAGGCCCACGCTGCCGGGGTTGACCAGCAAGATGCCCGCCCCCAGCCGCACCTGGCGTGGCACATGGGTGTGGCCGCAAGCAATCAGCGGTGCGTATTGCCCTGACAGGCGCTCATCGATCTCGGCCGGGGTCGCGGCGCGCAGCGTGGGGCCGTCCAGCGTTTCAAGCAGGTATTCGTGGTCGCTGCGCGGCGAGCCGTGGCACAGCAGCACGTCTTCGTTAAGGCGCAGGGTGTGCGTCAGGCTGCGCATCCAGGTGAACTCCGCCTCGGTGAGCTGCGCATGCGCGTACTGGTCCGATGGGCCGCCGTGGCCCGGGCGCAGCTGCAGCACCTGGCGCTCGTGGTTGCCTGCCAGCGAGAGCCAGTCTGACGCCATGAGCCACTGCGCCGTCTCGCGTGGCAGCAGCGGGCCCGAGAGGTTGTCGCCCAGGTTCACCACGCGGTCGGCACCATGCCGGGCGATGTCGGCCGCCACGGCTTCAAGGGCCGCGAGGTTGCCGTGGATGTCGGAGACAAAAGCGATGCGCATGGGAAAAAAGGAGGGGGTGGGTGGGCTACGGGTGGGGGGTCAACACGGTGATACGGCGCCGCCCGCGCTGCTGAGCAGGTGCGCTGTCAGCTGCGCCCGGTTGAAGAGCAGGTCGCACAGCCATGCGTAGACCAGCGCAATGTAGCCCAGCAGCGCCCAGCCCATGTAGTCGCCGAAGACGATGGTGTGCAACCAGTTCTGGCCGAACAGATACATCCCGCTGGTGGCCAGGGTGGCCAGCAGCAGGGTGGCCGTGGCGGGCAGCAGCTGCAGGCGGGCGTCGGGGCGGCGCAAGGCGGCCACACCCAGCAGGGCAAAGGCCAGCGCGTTGGCGCCGCTGAAGATGCGCAGCTCGCGCAGCAGCTGGTCGGCCGTGTCCAGGTACTGCGTGCGGATGAGGTCTGAGAGTTGCGCCTGCATCTGCTGCAGGCTGCCCAACCGCAGTTGCGCGCGCTCGGCATGGCGTTTGCGGCATTCACAGTCGGGGATGCCCATCTCGGCGGCGATGGCCGCGATGCGCGCGGGCAGGCCATCGGTCAGCGCCCTGCGCGCGGCAGCGATCTCGCGTTCACCTTCGCGCAGCAGTGCGCGGGCCTTGCCATCAAGAAAGCGAGCATCCAGCGCCGCGATCTGCTCGCCGGTCTTTTTCTCGATCTGCACCCGGATCATGGTGCGGGCCGTCTGCTCAACCCATGCGGGCCGGGCCAGCGACGCTGTGAGCAGTGCGCTAAAAAACAAGCCGCCCGCGAGGGCGATAAACAGGACCAGAGGGCGGATGACAGTGTGCATGGCAGGCGGAGCAATAAATGGGGCCGGGTCGCCCACCTTATGCCAGAAAGGGTGCTGATGCCCGTACCACTCCAGCGGAGTTTGTGACTTTTGCCCGCCGATCCAGCATGGAAAAATGGAACAGGGGCGGGCTGCGACCCCTAGGGACCCTCCGCACGAATCACCGCGCCGTGTGCATCTGTGGCCCCGGGCGGTCTGCGGCGTTGCAAATACTCGCAATAGCTACGGCCATTGCTGCGTTTTGCGTCTTGCAGCCCATCCCGATCCGCAGCGCACACTTGCCACTCGATTCGTGCAGAGGGGCCCTAGGCGTTTTCCTGCGCCGCCGCCAGCGCCAGCGGCAGGTACTGCGCCAGCTGCTTGTGCGCCAGGTCGTCTACGGAGCGCAGTTTGAGGTGCCTGCGCCCCTTGCCCGCGCCCTCCAGGTGGTCGAAGGGGTCGCTGATGCGCGCGCCCTGTCCGAACTCCACCGACACATGCGCCTGGTAGGCGAACACGCCGCAGAACGACACCCCCTGCGCGGCAAACAGAAGGCCGCCGTACTTCACCTCTTCGGTGGGCGCTTCAAAAGGCGGCTGCAGCACCAGGGCGCGCACGGCCTGCACGATGGCGTACTGGGTTTCTCCGAGGAAGCGGATGTCTTCAAGCAATGCGGAGACAGAGCGTGTGGCCATGGAGCATGTGTGAGGGCTGCGGACAGGGCGCAGCTTAGGCGAAGCTGCTGACAACGGGGTGGCAGCAGGGGGCGCCCGTCGCGATCCGAGGGGCGGGAGAGACGCCGCAGCTCCTAAGCGTGGAGAGCCGGTTGGCAGGAAAATCCAGCGGCCCTCCATGCGCTGCCAAGAATATTAGAATAAATGGCCTTCTGCGCCTGATGGTATTGTGTTTGTAGCTATAAATAAAATAGCAATCACAGGGCGAAGATTTTCCCCGGATTCAGGATGTTCTTCGGGTCCAGTGCCCGCTTGATGGCGCGCATCATGTCCACCGCGCCCGTGCCGGTCTCGTCCAGCAAAAAACCCATCTTGTGGATGCCCACGCCATGCTCTCCGGTGCAGGTGCCGCCCATGCTGAGGGCGCGGGCAACCAGGGTGTGGTTCATGGCCTCGGCCTTGGTGCGTTCTTCGGCGCTGTTGGGGTCGATGAGGTAGCCGAAGTGGAAGTTGCCGTCGCCCACGTGGCCGACGAGGAAGTAGGGGATGCCGCTGGCTTCCACCTCATCCACCGATTCGAGCAGGCAGTCGGCCAGGCGGCTGATGGGCACGCAGGTGTCTGTGCTGATGGCGCGGCAGCCGGGGCGGCTTTGCACGGCCGCAAAGTAGGCGTTGTGCCGCGCGGTCCACAGGCGGGTGCGTTCTTCGGGCGTGCTGGCCCATTCGAAGGCCTGGCCGCCGAATTCGCTGGCGATGTCCTGCACCATTTCGGCCTGCTCCTTCACGCTGGCGGGCGAGCCATGGAACTCCATGAGCAGCATGGGTTCTTCGCGCAGATTGAGCTTGCTGTGTGCGTTCACCATGCGCACGGTGTGGTGGTCGATGAGTTCCACACGTGCAATCGGCACGCCGATCTGGATGGTCTGGATGGTGGTGCGCACGGCCGCTTCGATGCTGGGGAAGGAGCAGATCGCGGCGCTTACTGCCTCGGGCAGCGGGTACAGGCGCACGGTAATCTCGGTCATGATGCCCAGCGTGCCTTCGCTGCCCACCATCAGGCGGGTCAGGTCGTAGCCCGCGCTGCTCTTTTTGGCGCGGGTGCCGGTGTGGATGACTTCGCCGCTGGCGGTCACCACCTCCAGCGCCAGCACGTTCTCGCGCATGGTGCCGTAGCGCACGGCGTTGGTGCCGCTGGCGCGCGTGGCGCACATGCCGCCAATGCTGGCGTCGGCGCCGGGGTCGATGGGGAAGAACAGGCCCGTGTCCTTGATGGCGTCGTTCAGCGCTTTGCGCGTGATGCCGGGTTGCACCGTCACCGTGAGGTCTTCGGCGTTGATGCTCAGCACCTGGTTCATGCGGCTCACGTCGATGCTGATGCCGCCCTGCACGGCCAGCAGGTGGCCTTCGAGCGACGAGCCGACGCCGTAGGGGATCACAGGCACTTCGTACTGGCTGGCCAGCTTCACCGCATCGGCCACATCCTGCGTGCTTTCGGCAAACACCACGGCGCTGGGCGGCGGGGCCTGCAGCGAGCCTTCGTCGCGCCCGTGCTGCTCGCGCACGGCTTGGGCCAGCGAGCACTGCGCGCCAAAGCGGGCCTGCAGCGCATCGATGAGGGCCTGGGGCACGTCGCGCAGTTTGATTTCGGGCAGCAGGTGGGCGGCAGCGGTGGGGGCGTTCATGGTGTCTGTCTCCGGTGGGTGCGATCAGTGAGAAGCATTCTAGGTTCGGCCCCGTGCAAGGGCTCTGGGTGATCCAACTTGGGCCTGTGCGGGGATGCGGGTATTCACGGGCTTGTTGGTCGGGGTCTGCATAAATACATTACGTTCGAAATGTATATTGTGAAAGCGCCATGAACCACCGTGTTTCCCCCAGGGCCGGGGTGCGCCGCACCCATGCCGAGCGCAGCGCCGCCACCCGCCAGCACCTGATCGCCACGGCCATCGACGTGATCCAGCACCGCAGCCTGGAGGAGATGTCCATCCACGAGCTGGCCAAGTCGGCGGGCATGACCTCGGGCGCGGTGCAGCACCACTTCGAGTCGAAGGCGGTGCTGATGATGAATGTGCTGAGCGAGCTGATCGAGTCCACCGTGCGCTCGGGCGAACTCTGGCCCAGCCCCGCGCTGCCCGCGCGCGAACGGGCCGCGAAGTTTGTGCAGGCGGTGTGGAGCCTGGTCTATGCGCAGCCGCGCTTCATCGTGGCCTGGAACATCTACCTGGGCTGCCGCAACCAGCCCGAGGTGCTGGGCCACATTGCCGAGCTGCGCCAGAGTGTGCAGGCGCGCATGCACGAAGGCTTCTTCACGGCCTTCCCCGAGCTGGCGGCAGAACCCGACCGCGATGGTCTGCTGGGCCTGGTGTTGTCGTCGTTGCGCGGGCTGGGGATGCTGCAACTGTTTGCGCCAGCACAGCCATCAGCGCCCGATGCTGTCCAGCAGGCGCAGCTGGCCTGCCTGGCCGACTGGATCGCCACCCGGTGCGAGGCCGCAGCAGCCTCTGCGGCCACGCCCGCGAAGGTGCGCACGCGCCGCCGCTGACCCGTCTTTGCCTGCACGCCGCGCCGATCAGGCATCCCTCGCTTAAAACATCACCAGGAGACACACCATGACTTCGGCTTCCACGCGCGCTCCGCGCCTCCTCGCGCTCGCCGCACTCGTTTGCCTGGCCGGTGGCGCCCTGGCGCAGCAGCCGGGCGGCTATCCGACCAAGCCCATCCAGCTCATCGCCCAGCAACCGCCCGGCAGCGGCTCGGACGCGATGACGCGCGTGTGGGCCGACTGCGCCGCGCGCGAGCTGGGCCAGGCCGTGGTGGTGCAGAACAAGCCCGGGGCTAATGGCATCCTGGCCATCAACTACCTCAAGTCCCAGCCCGCGGACGGCTACAACCTGCTGAGCATCGGCATGTCGCAGATGACGATCACGCCCTATGTCTACAAGCAGCCGCCGTATGACCCGCAACACGACTTTGACGGTGTGGCCGTGCTGGGCACATCGCCCCTGGTTCTGGCCGTGCCGCCCGGCATGGGCATCGCCAGCCTGGCTGACCTGCAGAAGCTGGCGCGGTCCACGCCCGGCGGGATCAACTTTGGCTCACCAGGCAAAGGCAGCCCTGCGCACCTGCTCACCTCGGCGTTGGTGGACAAGCTGGGCGTGCCCGGCACCCATGTGCCCTTTGTGGGCGAGGGTGCGGGCCTGACTGCGCTCATGGGCCAGCAGATCCATGCGATGACGTTGGTGATTGGCACGGCGGCGGCGCAGGTCAAGGCGGGCAAGCTGGTGCCGCTGGCGCTGTTCGGTGCCCAGCGCTCGGCGCTGCTGCCCGATGTGCCCACCATCGCCGAGGCCCTGCCCGCCGCCAGCGATCTGGCGCGCCCCGCGTGGATTGCGGTGGTGGCCAAGGCAGGCACGCCGCCCGAGCTGCTGAACCGGCTCAATGCCGTCACCGAAAAATGCCGTGGTGGTGATGCGCAGTACAAGTCCCGCCTGGAAGCCATGAACGTCACGCTGACCACTTCCGCACCCGGCGATGCCCGCACCTGGGCGGCCCGCGATGCGGCCGTGTGGCGCCCGCTGATCGACAAGCTGGGCCTGGCCACGGAATGAATGCGAGCACAGCGGCGCCGCTGGTCACGCTGCCCCATGGCGGGCAGCTGCGCGGCCTGTGGGAGCAGGGTGTGCGTGTGTTCCGGGGTGTGCGGTATGCGCAGGCGCCGAGCGGCGCGCTGCGGTTTGCGGCGTCGGTGCCTGCATCGCCGTGGCTTGGCGTGCGCGATGCCACCGAGTTTGCGCCGATGGCACCGCAGCTGCCCCGCACCGCGCGTGCGGATGCGCCCATGCTGGGGGGCGAAGACTGCCTGGCCGTGAACGTATGGGCCCCGCCTGCAGAGCCCGGCGCCCGCCTGCCCGTGATGGTGTGGGTGCATGGCGGCGGGTTCTTTCGCGGCGCGGCCAGCGAGCCGTTGTACGACGGGGCGTCGTTTGCGCGCCAGGGCGTGGTGTTTGTGTCGCTGCAGTACCGTTTGGGCATCGACGGTTTCCTGCATTTCGAGGACGAGGCTGAGGCTGGTTCGCCAGGCGGTGCAGCGCCCGCCAATCGCGGCCTGCTGGACCTGTTGGCCGCGCTGCAATGGGTGCGCGAGCACATCTCCGCCTGGGGCGGCGACCCGGCGCAGGTCACGGTGTTCGGCCAGTCGGCCGGTGCGGGCGCACTGGCCTGTGTGCTGGGCATGCCCGCATCGCGTGGGCTCTTGTTGCGCGCCATCTTGCAAAGCCCGAGCGTGGCCTGCCAGACGCTGCAAGAGGCCGCCGCTGCACGCCGCGCCGTGGCCGCACTGGTGGGGGTGGCGCCCTCTCTGGCTGCGCTGGGTGCTGCACGCGGTGCACCGCATCGCGGCAGACCCGGCCCTGCGGCAGCAACACGGCCTGGGCATCCGCAACTTCTTTCCCCTGCGGCCCGTGGTGGACGGGCAGGTGCTTGTTGCATCGCCGCTGCAGGCGCTGGCGCAGCAGTGGGCGGCGCACCCGCCAGACTTGCAGGTGCTGGTGGGCAGCAATGCCGAGGAGATGCGCCTGTACCACGTGCCGGGCGGCGCGATGGACCGCGTGACCGAGGCGCAGGTGCTGGCCTTTGCGCAGGAGGTGGGGTTGGGCGCGGACGCGGTGCAGGCCCTGCGCACCACATTGCCGCCCACACACCAAAAGCCCGGCGAGCTGTTGTGTGCCCTGCAGTCTGACTTCTACTACCGCGTGCCCGCCCAGCGCATTGCCGCATTGGCCAGCCGCTGGGCCCGCGGTGCCCATGCCTACGAATTCGCCTGGCCTTCGCCGCAGTGGCGGGGGCTCCTGGGGGCGGCGCATGGGGTGGAGCTGCCGTTTGTGTTCGGCAACCTCCACACCGCCACGGGGCAGGAACTGACAGGGCCCAGGCCACCCGCCGCGCTGGCCGCAACCATGCACCGGCACTGGGTGGCGTTTGCACAAAGGGGCGACCCTGGATGGGCGGCGCATGCGGGCGTGCAACCGCTGGTCCAGCGGTTCGATGCGGCGTCGCCTGCGTGTGCCCCCCACCCGGAGCCTGTGCGGCTCTCGCTGTGGGACGGTCTTCTTTGACAAAGTAGCCGCCGAGGTGGCTGCAGAGGTAGATGCCGGAGCGGCGGCTCGCTACACTGGTTTGGCGTCTTTCTGACGACTTCAAACAGAGGGGGTTGCCATGGCTTCAGCCAATGTGGGGGATTGCCTGTCGGGTGCCTGGGGCATCTTCAAGAACAACGCCATCACCCATGTGGTGTGCACCTTGCTGGTGATGGTGGTGGCCAGCATCAGCGCGGGCCTGCTGGCCGGGCCCATGGTGGTGGGCTACATGCGCATGATCGAGCGCGAGGCGCGTGGCGAGGCGGTGCAGATCGGCGACATCTTCCGGGGCTTTGACGACTTTGTGCCCGCGTTCGTGGCCGGGCTCATCAGCTCGCTGGTGGTGTCGCTGGGCTTCATGCTGTGTTTCATCCCCGGCCTGCTGGTCATGGCGCTGCCCCCGGTGGCGCTGTTCCTCGTGGCGCGCGGCGAGCGCGATGGTGTGGCTGCCTTCAACCAGGCCTGGAGCATCGTGACGAAGAACCTGGGCTCGGCGTTTTTCTGTTCACTGGTGCTGGGCATCGTGGGTTCGCTGGGCTTTTTGCTCTGCGGGGTGGGCGCGTTGCTGACGCTGCCGCTGTCCACCATCGGCTCCTACTACATGGCGCGCCAGCTGGTGGGCGATGAACCGGTGGCACTCCCTCCCCTCTGACCCGGGCCTGTAGTGGTGCCGGTGAGCAGATCGCCCGCCTGGCTGCCGCTGGACGGGAACGCTCGGCGGCTGCGGCTGGCGTTCGGCCTGGGCTGGCCACTGGCCATGGCCGCCACGCCCTGGTGGCTGGGGCAGGGCGGGCTGGGCCTGGGCTGCGGGTTTCGCGCGCTGACGGGCGTGCCCTGCCCGCTGTGTGGCGGCACACATGCGTGTGCGGCGCTGGTGCAGGGCGACTGGGCGGCCGCCTGGGCCGCCAACCCGGGCGCGGTGCTGTTGCTGGTGTGGCTGGTGCTGCTGGCGGGCCAGGCGGTGGTGGAAGGCACGCTGGGCCACCGCCGCACGGTGCGCTGGCCGTGGTGGCATCCGGCAGTGCCGGTGGCGGTGGGCGGTGGATTGCTGCTGCCCTGGCTGCTGCGCTTTACGAGTCTGGCGTAGCCGGGTGCGCAGCCTTCTTTCTCGTTCTTTTCTCTCTCTCTCTCTCTCAATTCCCTTCCAGCTTTTCGGGTACGCGCGTGCACCGCTTGTGATGTGCGCGCACCACTTGCATGCAAAGGCGCGTGTCCGTGGTGCCAGGGAACCGCCCGGTGCACAGCATCCGTGCGCCAGACTGGTGCATTCGGCTTGTATACCAGTTGGCACGGAACCTGCGTAACCGCAGGCAATGACCACCGCCACCGAGATCAGCAACCGCATCATCGAAGCCGTGATGGCGCAAAAACTCGCGCCCGGCTCCCGCTTGGGCGAGCAGCAACTGGCCATGCTGTTCGACTGCAGTCGCACCATCGTGCGCGAGGCGCTCACGCGGCTGGCCACGCGGGGCATCGTCACCGTCAGCGCCCGGCGTGGCTGGTACGTGATCGAGCCTTCGCAAGACGAAGCGCGCGAGGCTTTCGAGGCGCGCCGCGTGATCGAACTGGGCCTGCTGCACCAGCTCAAGGTGGTGGACAAGGCCGCGTTGCGCCAGCTCAAAAGCCATCTGCAGCGCGAAAAGGCCGCGCTGGCGGGCACCGACGTGGGCATGCGCAGCTTTCTATTGGGCGACTTCCACGTGTGCCTGGCCGAGTGCCTGGGCAACAGCCTGCTGGCCGACACGCTGCGCGACTTCACGGCGCGCACCACGCTCATCGCCATGCTCTACCAGTCGTCGCACGATGCGGCGCAGAGCTGCGCCGACCACGTGCGCATCGTCGAGGCGCTGGAGGCGGGCGACATTGCCCGCGCCGAAGCGCTGATGTCCGAGCACATCGGCACGGTGCAGTCGGCCCTGCGCCTGCAGGCCAGCAGCGATCCGCTGGCCGGGCTGCGCGACGCGCTGGCACCGGTGCGCAAGAGCCCCGCACAAGCCACCCCACCGGCTCGCGCGCGCAAGCCCCGCGCCACCCCCAAGAGTTCCACCCCCCCAGCGTCTGACCCAGACGCCCCTGCCGACGCATCCACCTACCTAGGAGCCCTGCTATGACCACCGTCCGCACCGTCACCTCGTCCACCCGCCGCCTGACCCTGGGCGTGTTCGCCGCCGCAGGCCTGTCTGCGGCCGTGATGGCGCCCGCCGCCCACGCGCAGAACGCGCTGGACAACATCCTCAAGGCCAAGGAAATCAAGATCGCCATTCCCACCGACTACCCGCCCTACGGCTTTGTCGGCACCGACCTCAAGCCCCAGGGCCTGGACGTGGAGATGGCCAACTACATCGCCACCAAGCTGGGCGTGAAGGTCGAGCTGATCCCCGTGACCAGCGCCAACCGCATCCCGTACCTGCAAACGCAGAAGGCAGACCTTGTGATCTCCACGCTGGGCAAGAACCCCGAGCGCGAGAAGGTGATCGACTTCACTGCGGCCTACGCACCGTTCTTCCAGGCCGTGTTTGCGAGCAAGAGCCTGAACATCAAGAGTTTTGCCGACCTCACGGGCAAGAGCGTGGCCGTGACCCGTGGCGCCATGGAAGACCAGGAGCTGGCCAAGGTCGCGCCTCCCGGCGTGGACGTGAAGCGTTTTGAAGACCACGCGGCCAGCATCTCGGCCTTCGTGTCGGGCCAGACGCAGGCCATTGCCACCAGCGCCTCCACGGCCGGCACCATCATGGTCAAGAACCCCAACCTGCAGACCGAATACAAGCTGCTGCTGAAAGACAGCCCCAACTTCATCGGCGTGGCCAAGGGCGAGGACAAGCTGCGGCTGCGTGTGAACGAAATCATTGCCGAGGCGCGCAAATCCGG
Organism: Acidovorax sp. Q11; assembly: GCF_054950075.1. Lineage (NCBI taxonomy): Bacteria > Pseudomonadati > Pseudomonadota > Betaproteobacteria > Burkholderiales > Comamonadaceae > Acidovorax > Acidovorax sp. Q11. The sequence goes on from NZ_JBUDZG010000001.1 coordinate 518,373, forward strand.
CGACATCGACAAGATGTCCAGCAAGTGGCTGGGCCGCCCTGCGGGCGATCTGCCCCTGTGATGCTGCGTACAGGATGAATTGCTGAAACCCAAGGGCCTGCGGCGCGACAAGCGGCGCAGGGCACAAGCATGCTGATTGCGCTCGATTTTTCTGCCGTCCTCGCGTCGTGGCCTTTGCTGGTGCGTGGCGTGGCCTGGACCATAGCCCTCACCATTGTGGGCACCGTGCTGGGCCTGCTGCTGGGCACGGTCTGCGCCTGGGCGCGTGCGCGCAACCTGGGCCACCGGCCCACTGCGCTGCGCTGGGCCGTGGCCAGCTATGTGGAGCTGGTGCGCAACACGCCTTTCATCGTGCAGCTGTTCTTCCTGTTCTTCGGGCTGCCCGCGCTGGGGCTCAAGCTCTCGCCCGAGTTCGCCTCCGTGCTGGCCATGGTGATCAACCTGGGCGCGTACTCGGCCGAGATCATCCGCGCGGGCATCGAGGCCACGCCACGCGGCCAGATCGAAGCCGCGCACAGCCTGGCGCTGACGCCGGGCCAGACCTTCCGGCGCGTGGTGCTGCCGCCCGCGCTGCAAAAGGTGTGGCCCGCCATGGTCAGCCAGATCATCATCGTGATGCTGGGATCGGCCGTGTGCGGGCAGATCTCCACACCCGAGCTGAGCTACGCCGCCAACCTCATCTCCAGCAACACCTTCCGCGCTTTCGAGGCCTTCATCCTGACCACTGCCGTGTACCTGGTGCTGTCCATGCTCACCCGCCGCCTGCTGATGTGGGCGGGTGCACGTTTCCTGGTCGGGAGGTAAGCCGCCATGGTCGAGTTCTCTCTGTGGGACATCCTGCGCAACCTGCTGCTGGCAGCGCGCTGGACGGTATCCCTGTCTCTCATCGCGTTCATCGGTGGCGGTCTGGTAGGTCTGGTGCTGCTGGTGCTGCGCCTGTCCAAAGTGCGTGGCGTGGACCGCGCGGTGAGCGCCTATGTGCAGGTGTTCCAGGGCACGCCGCTGCTCATGCAGCTGTTCCTGGCGTACTTCGGCATTGCGCTTTTTGGCATCAAGACCTCACCATGGACGGCCGCGGCCGTGGCGCTGACGCTCTACACCAGCGCCTACCTCACCGAGATCTGGCGCGGCTGTGTGGCCTCCATCCCCAAGGGCCAGTGGGAGGCAGCGCAGAGCCTGGCGCTCAACTTTGGCGAGCAGCTGCGCCATGTGGTGCTGCCGCAGGCACTGCGCATTGCGGTGCCGCCCACGGTGGGTTTTCTGGTGCAGGTGATCAAGGGCACGGCGCTGGCTTCGGTGATTGGTTTTGTCGAGCTGACCAAGGCGGGCAGCATGATCTCCAACGCCACCTACCAGCCCTTCCTCGTCTACGCCTGTGTCGCCCTGCTGTACTTTGTTTTGTGCTTCCCAGTGAGTTTGGTGGCGCAGTCGCTTGAAAGGAAACTCCATGGCAACCGCCATTGATCCAACAACCCGCGCTGCTGCGCACGACGGCATTGCGGTGGGCGAACCGCCCATCGTGGACATCACGGCCCTGCGCAAGTCCTATGGCAGCAACGAGGTGCTCAAGGGCATTGACCTGAAAGTGCAGCGCGGCGAGGTCATCGCCATCATCGGCAAGAGTGGCTCGGGCAAGAGCACGTTGCTGCGCTGCGTGAACGGGCTGGAGGAGTTCCAGGAAGGCGCCCTCAGCGTCAACGGCCAGAAGCTGCTGCACGACAGCCCCGCCGCCATGCGCGCGCTGCGCCAGCAGGTGGGCATGATCTTCCAGAGCTTCAATCTGTTTCCGCACCTCTCTGTGGGCCGCAACATCATGCTGGCGCCCACGCTGGTGAAGGCGCGCGATGCCAAGGCGGCCGAGGCGCAGGCGCGTCAGCTTTTGGCGCGCGTGGGGTTGGCTGAAAAGTTTGACGCCATGCCCGACCAGCTCTCGGGCGGGCAGCAACAGCGCGTGGCCATTGCGCGCGCGCTGGCCATGGAGCCGCAGGTGCTGCTGTGCGACGAGATCACCTCGGCGCTGGACCCCGAACTGGTGGGCGAAGTGCTGCGCGTGGTGGAGTCGCTGGCGCAAGAAGGCATGACGCTGATGATGGTCACACACGAGATGGCGTTTGCCCGCAAGGTGAGCGACCGTGTGATCTTCATGCACCAGGGGCGGGTGCACGAGACCGGAGCGCCCGCCGCGCTGTTTGGCAATCCGCAGACGCCGGAGCTGCAGCAGTTCTTGTCGTCGCTGCACGATTGACCGGGCTGCGCAGAACGCGAGAAAAGCGCAAAGGCCTGCCCACGCCCTGGAGATCCGGCGCAGGCAGGCCTTGCGTTGGGTAGTTGCACCCGCGCTGGTGCGAGGCTCAGCGCGGGCTGTGGAACGAGGTCAGGATTGAACGCCCTTGTCGAACTCGGCACGTGACAGCGCACCGTTCTTGTCGGTGTCCAGCTCCTTGAAGCGCTGGCTGATGGCAGGCAGGGTGGCGGCTTCCTGCGCACTCAACTGGCCGTCCTTGTTGGTGTCGGCCCGTTCAAAGGCCGCAGCAGCCGTGGTGGCGTTGCCGCTGGGCCCGACGGTGAAACCCGCGCCCGACTGGGTCGTGCCCTTGCTTTGGGGGCCTAACTGCGGGGGAGACGAAGACGCGGCGGTCTGCGCATGCAATGCACCCATGCCGCCCAGGGAGAGGGCCGCAAAAAGCATCACGCTGCGGGTGTCGAACGAATAAGTGCGTCGTTGCAGTGCTTTCATGGGAAGCGAAGCTCCTTCGAAGTTGAACAGGGTTTCATTGCACCGCAGCCAGGCCGCACACGCCAGCACTCTTGCCTGCTGTTGCCTGGGCCAACATTTGCCTGCGCCATGTAACGGTGGGGGCGCGTTGTGTGTTGTTGTGTGGCCGGGATGTGCCAAGACGTAGCACAATAGCCATGTGGCGCGGCTGGCGGAGAATCACGCTTCTCTTTCTTCCACGTTTTCAGCAAGGCACCGCCATGGCCAACCGACTCTCACAGATCGCCACACGCACCGGCGACGCAGGCACCACGGGCCTGGGCAACAACCAGCGCGTCTCCAAGAACAGCTTGCGCATCCACGCCATGGGGGATGTGGATGAACTCAATTCCCACATCGGCCTGCTGCTGTGCGAGCCCATGCCCGATGACGTCCGCACCCTGCTGGTCGAGGTGCAGCACCAGCTGTTCAACCTGGGTGGCGAGCTGTCAATTCCGGGCTTTGAATTGCTCAAGGCCAATGCGGTGCTGGCATTGGACGACGCCCTGGCCCACCACAACGCCGCGCTGCCGCGTCTGCAGGAGTTCATCCTGCCCGCAGGCACACGCGCTGCATCCCAGGCGCACATCTGCCGCACGGTGGCCCGCCGCGCTGAACGCGCCGTGGTCGCCCTGGGCAACGAAGAGGCCCTGAACGACGCCCCGCGCCAGTACCTCAACCGCCTTTCCGACCTGATGTTCGTGCTCGCCCGCGTGCTCAACCGCATGGACGGCGGCGACGATGTGTACTGGAAAAGCGAGCGCTTGGCACAGCAGAATGCTACTGAATAAATAGCTATCAAGGCATGATGGTCGAGCGGTAGCGGCCAATTTCACTCAAATTTCCACCAGCCGTTTGAAACCGGCGCGCCCCAGGGCCAGGGATGCCGAGCAAGGGCCGCCCCGCAGCGAGGGCATCGTCCCCCTTCTCTCGAATCGCGCCAGCGATTCGAGAGAAGGGGGAAGCGGCGCAGCCGCTCAGGGGGAAGCCCTCTACCGGGGCGCGAGGATCGCCATCGTCAGCCGCGACACACAGGTCAGCTCGCCCGCTTCGTTGTGCAGATCGATGTGCCACACATGCGTGGTGCGGCCGATGTGCACAGGCTTGGCTGTGCCGGTCACCCAGCCGCTGGTGGCAGAGCGCAGGTGGTTGGCGTTGATGTCCAGGCCCACGGCGCGGTAGCCTTCGGGCAGGGCATAGTAGGCGCCTGTGGAGCCCATGGACTCGGCCAGCACCACACTGACGCCGCCGTGCAGCAGGCCAAAAGGCTGGATGGTGCGGTGGTCCACCGGCACCCGGGCGCGCAGAAAGTCGTCACCCACCTCGACAAATTCGATGCCCAGGTGCTCTACGGCGGTGTTGCGGTTGGCGGCCTTCAGCAGGGCCAGATCGATGGGTTTTTTCCAGATGGGCATGGCGGTCTCGAAAAGGGGGCGGGGTAGAGGCAGCACACTACTGCGCGGCGCTTCGGCTCCATAGAATGCCGGATTCCCCCGGGGGTCGGCGGCTTGCCGGGTCAGCATGCATTGAGTGTCTCATCTGCATGCCCGGGTTGTGCATTGTGCTTTTTCCCGGAGTCGGTTTCCCATCATGCAGCGTCGCCAGTTTGTCACCCTTGCCTCCCACACCACGGCCGTCCTGGCTGCCCCCGTCTTCATGCGCAACGCATGGGCGCAAGAGGGCGGCATCACCGGCAAGACGCTGACCATCGGCTGCTCGGCCGCGCTCAGCGGCCCGCTGGCGGGCTTTGGGCAGGACATCAAGCAGGGCGCCGAAGCGGCGCTCGCGCACATCAACGGCCGGGGCGGCGTGCATGGCCGCACGCTGCAGTTCAACATGGTGGACGACGGCTATGTGCCCCAGCGCACCACCGACAACGTCAAGCAGATGATTGGCCAGGGCAGCGCCTTTGCGCTGCTGTCCTGCGTGGGCACGCCCAACAACACGGCCATCCTGCCGCTGATCGAAGAGGCCGGCATCCCTTATGTGGCGCCGCTCACGGGTGCGTCTTCGCTGCGCAAGGGCGGGCGCAACGTGTTCCATGTGCGCGCCAGCTACACCGACGAGGTGCGCCGCCTGGTGCAGCGCCTGGCGGGCATGGGGCTCAAAGGCATTGGTGTGGTGTACCTGGACAACGGCTATGGCCGCGAGATGCTGGAAGACGCCACGCGCTCGCTGGCCGAGCAGAACATCAAGCCCACCGTCCAGGCCGCACTCGCCACTGATGGCAAGAATCTGGCCGATGTGCTGGCCAAGGTGACCGAGGCCCGCCCCGCCGCCGTGCTGCTGGCCACGGCGGGCGCGGCCTCGGTGGAGCTGGTGCGCGGCGTCAAGAAAACCGTGCCGGGCGTGCTGATGGCCGGGGTGAGCGCTACGCTGACCAGCGACGGCCTCAAGCAGCTGGGCGATGCAGGAAGCGGCATTGCCGTGACCATGGTCATGCCCGACCCCAACCGTGCCAAGACCCAGCTGGTACGCGACTACCAGGCTGCCATGCGCGCCAAGGGCCAGCAGGACTTGACGCTCGGCAGCTTGGAGGCCTACGTCAACACGCGCGTGCTGGCCGAGGGTCTGGAGCGCGCGGGCTCGGACCCCAGCCGCGCCAAGCTGCGCAATGCGTTGGCGGGCATTCGCAACTGGGACATGGGCGGTTTTGTGGTCGATTACAGCGGCCAGTCACCTTTTGTGGGCTCGCGCTTCATCGACCTTGGGGTGCTCAACGGCGCGGGCCGCTTCCTAGGCTGATTTCTCTGCCCGGCCGCGCCCGGCGCCGGGCGCGGCAAGCTGCGGCGGGTTGGCCCCGCCCAGGTTGTTCAGCCGATCAGCCGATAAAGCGGCCGTTGGCGCCCATCACGCCCAGGTCCAGATAACGCGATCCCACATAGGGCGCGCCGCCTGCGTAGTCGATGGACAGGCCGCCCAGGTCATTGCTGCGGATGCCTGCGAGAGCGTTGCGCAGCTTGGCGCGGGTCAGGTCGCGGCCAGTGCGCTCCAGGCCTTCGGTCAGTACGCGGGCGTTCACATAGCCTTCAAAGCTGCGTGAAGAGAACTCCTGGAAACCCAGGGATCGCATGGCTTTTTGGTAGTCGCGCACCAAGGCCACGCTGGTGCGGGCCGCGTCGGGCAGCACCATGGACAGCGCAATGCCCGAGGCCTTGCCACCCAGCTGGCGCAGGTTGTCACCCGACAGCGCCACGCTGGTGGCGGCCAGCGGCGTGCTGGGCGAGACCTTCTTGAACTCATTGACCAGCGTGGCGGTGATGTCGCCAGCCGTGCCCAGCAGCACCGCATTGGGCTTGGCGGCCACGGCCTTGCCCACCACGTCGGCCACCTGCGCGCCTTGTGCATCGAGCTTGAAGGCCTTGGGCGCGGGCTGCTTGGCCGCAGCCAGGGCCTTGCTCACGTCGGCCAGAAACTCGCGGCCAAAGGCCGTGTCCTGGTACACCACGGCCAGCTCGGTGATGCCCATGGACACCAGCTTTTGCGCCAGGCGCTGGGCCTCGTCGGCGTAGCTGGCGCGCACGTGGAACACCGAGCGGTACTCGGCCTTGCGCAGCGACGAGGCGCCGCTCTGGGGCGCCACGTAGGGGATCTGGGCCTCGTCCACCAGCGGCAGGATGCGCTGGTTGTTGGCCGTGCCCATGCAGGAGATCAGCGACACCACATTGGCATCGGCAATCAGCTTGCGCACGTTGTCTTCAGAGCGCGCGGCGTCGTAGCCATCGTCCATGGCCAGCAGCTTGATCTCGCGGCCGTGGATGCCCTTGGCATTGGCCTGTGCAATGCCTGCATCCAGCCCCTGCTTGAGCTCTTTGCCCAGGCTGGCCAGCGCGCCACTGGTGCCCAGCGAGCAGCCAATGGTCACGCTCTTGGCATCCATGGGGTCTTGCACGCCCACGGCGCGCGATGAAGTAGCAAGCAGCAGGCCGGTGCTGGCGGCCACGAGGGATTGGGTGAATTGACGGCGTTGCATGGTGAAAAACGGGCAGAAAAAAACTCACCAGCCCCGGGCAGGGGATGGCGGAGGGTGACTAGGGAGGTTGATGAATACAGGGTTAACCCTAATTTTATCTGCCCAAACTGCCAATTAGCTGTCAGCTGCACATGGACGGGGCGTCTCTGGCGGCGCCCTCTACGCGGGGCTCGAAAGGGCTGCTGGTAGACGCATATCGCCCGTCTCCACATACCGCTGGTGCCACGACAACGCTTCATTCAGCAGGTGCGGCGTGTGCTGGCCCACTGCGCCCCTCTTCGCCCGGGCCACGTAGTCGTGCAGCGCAGGGCGAAAGTCCGGGTGCGCGCAGCGGTCGATGATGATCTGCGCCCGTTGCGAGGGCGAGTGCCCACGCAGGTCGGCCAAACCCTGCTCGGTCACGAGGATCTGCACATCGTGCTCGGTGTGGTCCACATGCGAGGCCATGGGCACGATGCAGGAGATGCTGCCGTTCTTGGCCAGCGAGGGTGTCATGAAGATCGACAGGTAGGCGTTGCGCGCAAAGTCGCCCGAGCCGCCGATGCCGTTCATGATGGCCGAGCCCATGATGTGGGTGGAGTTCACATTGCCGTAGATGTCGGCCTCGATCATGCCGTTCATCGCGATCAGGCCCATGCGGCGGATCAGCTCGGGGTGGTTGCTGATCTCCTGCGGGCGCAGCACGATGCGCTGCTTGTAGAAGTCGATGCGCTCGTTGAAATCCTGCATGGCCGCCGGGCTCAGCGACAGGGCGGTGGCCGATGCGCTGGCGAGCGTGCCCGAGCGCAGCATGTCCAGCATGCCGTCCTGCAGCACCTCGGTGTAGGCCGTGAGGTTCTCGAACGGGCCGTTGTTCAGCCCCGCCAGCACCGCGTTGGCGATGTTGCCCACGCCCGACTGCAGCGGCAGCAGGTCCTGGGGCAGGCGGCCCTTCTTCACCTCGTGCTGCAAAAATTCGATGATGTGGCCCGCAATGCGGTTGGAGGTGTCGTCGGGTGCGGCGTAGACACTGTTGCGGTCGGGCTGGTTCGTCACCACCACGGCGATCACCTTGGACGGGTCGCAGCGCAGGTAGGGCTCGCCAATGCGCTCGTCGGGCCGCGTCATCGGAATGGGCTTGCGGTGTGGCGGCACATCGGTGCCGTAGTAGATGTCGTGCATGCCTTCGAGCCCCGGGTTGTGCCAGGCATTCACTTCCAGGATCACCTTGTCGGCCTGGTCCAGCCAGGTCTTGTTGTTGCCCACCGAGGACGAGGGAATCAGCCGCCCGTCGGGCAACACGCCCGCCACCTCGACCACCGCCACATCGAGCTTGCCCAGAAAGCCAAACCACACAAACTGCGCCACGTGCGACAGGTGGATGTCCACGTATTGCATGTGCCCCGCATTGATCTGGCGGCGCACCGTGGGGTCGGACTGGTAGGGCAAGCGCATCTCGATGCCGTCCACCTGGGCCAGCGCGCCGTCCAGCTCGGGCGCGGTGCTGGCGCCCGTCCACAGGCCGATCTTGAAGCCATGGCCCTGCGCGTTCAGGCGCTCGATGCGGCGCGCCAGCGCGCCGGGCACGGCCTTGGGGTAGCCCGCGCCGGTGAATCCGCTCATGCCCACATGGGCACCGGCAGGAATCAACGCGGCCGCCTCGTCGGCAGACATCGTGCGGGAGAGAAAGTCGGGGTACAGCACCCGATCGGCCAGGGACATGGAACAGGCTCCGCAAAAAGAAAAGGGCCGTGCGCCTCGCAGGCGAACGGCCCGGAACAAAGCCAGGATGCTAGCCTTTGTTGCTTACAAATTAAGGGTTAACCCTTACAAACTTCATCGGGCTTTGCGATTGAGCAAGGCGTACAGCAGGATCGCCCCGAACGTGGCCGTGCCAATGCCGCCCAGCGCAAACTGGCCGAACTTGAGCGTGAAGTCGCCCGTGCCCAGGATCAGCGTGATGGCCGCCACGATCAGGTTCTTGTTCTGCGAAAAATCCACCTTGTTGTCCACCCAGATCTTGGCCCCCGCCACCGCAATCAGGCCAAACACCACGATGGACACGCCGCCCATCACCGGCAGCGGAATCGTCTGGATCAGCGCGCCGAACTTGGGGCTGAAGCCCAGCACCAGCGCAAACACGCCCGCCAGCAAAAACACGGCGGTGGAATAGATCTTGGTGGCCGCCATCACACCAATGTTCTCGGCATAGGTCGTCACGCCCGTGCCGCCCGCGCCGCCGCTCACCATGGTGGCCACACCATCGCCAATGAACGCGCGGCCCATGTAGCGGTCCAGGTCCTGGCCCGTCATGGCCGTCACGGCCTTGATGTGGCCCAGGTTCTCGGCCACCAGGATGATGGCCACGGGCGCAATCAGCAGCATGGCATTGGCTTCGAACACCGGCGCAGCAAAGTTGGGCCAACCAAACCATGCGGCGTTGGCCAGCGCGGCCAGGTCCATCGGCTTGCCCAGGCCCAGGCCATTGGTCAGCACCGCATAGATGATGCTCGCCACGATCAAGCCCACCAGAATCAGCAGGCGCTGCACCATGCCGCGCGTGAGCACGGCCACCAGGCCCACGCTCACAAAGGTCACCACCTGCATCCAGCTGTCAAAGTTGCTGGCCGCCATGTTCTTGATGGGGATGCCCGCCAGGTTCAGGCCGATCACCGCCACCACCGAGCCCGTGACCACGGGCGGCATGAAGCGCTCGATCCAGCCCGTGCCCACCGCCTGCACCAGCACGCCAATCAGCGTGTAGAGCAAACCGCAGGCGATGATGCCGCCCAGCGCCACGGCAATGTTGGCATTGGGCCCCTGGCCCGCATAGCCTGTGGCCGCAATCACCACGCCAATGAACGCAAAGCTCGACCCCAGGTAGCTGGGCACCTTGCCGCCCGTGACCAGGAAGAAGATCAGCGTGCCCACGCCGCTCATCAAGATCGCCACGTTCGGGTCAAAGCCCATCAGGATGGGCGCCAGCACCGTGGCGCCAAACATCGCAATCACGTGCTGCACGCCCATCACCGCCGTCTGCGGCCAGGGCAGCCGCTCGTCGGGCGCAATCACCCCGCCTTGTTGCAGCACATCGGCGCTTTTTGCGCGCCAGTTCATGAATCCCATGTTGTTGGTTCCTTGTTGTTGAGGCGCGAATGCTAGTGGATGGGCATGGCGTTGCCTTGAGCCTGCGCGTCATTCGCCAGGCGACCGCCCGCCTTGCGCCGGGTTAGCATTTGGACCAATCCCCGCTCTGCCTCCTACAGGCACCGCCGCCATGCACCCTCTGCCTTCCTGCCCCTCCTGCCGCCAACCCATGGAGGTACACCGTTTCACCAGCAACCAGGGGCACTCGCTGGAGCTGGACATCTGTTTTGCCTGCCAGGGCCTGTGGTTCGACCGGCACGAAAACCTCAAGCTCGCGCCCCAGTCGGTGGTCGAGCTGTTCCGTCTGCTGCATGAACACCGCACCGACCAGCACCAGCCCCTGGCAGAACGCATGGCCTGCCCGCGCTGCAACACCAGCCTGGCCAAAGGTTTTGACGTGGTGCGCAGCGGCCGCTACATGATCTACCGCTGCGGGCGCCTGCATGGCCGCTTCAGCACCTTCTCGTCTTTCATGGTCGAAAAAGGCTTTGTGCGCCACATGACGCGCCCCGAGATCGACGACCTGGCCAAACGCGTGGGCGCCATCTACTGCACCAGCTGCGGCGCCCCCGTGGACATCCGCAAGGACCACGCCTGCCCCTACTGCCGCGCAGCGTTCTCCCTCATCGACCCCGACGCCGTGGTGCGCGCCATGGAGGGCTACGCCAAGGCCAGCAGCCAGCGCGCTGCCCACCCCGCCACCCCGGTAGACATCGGCGACGCCCTGGTGGCCCTGGAACGCGACCGCAGCCGCGCCGAACGCGAGCGGCAAAAGCGTGCATTCACCAGCACCAGCAGCGCCGACGACAGCTCATTCACGGGCGACCTGGTGGCGGCGGGGGTGGCGCTGGTGTGGGCGTTGGTGAAGAACTAGCGCGGGCGCCCAGACCTTCCAAGCCGTTGGCGGGCTTGCCTGTGGCGCGGTCAGCGGCTCTCGGTCTTGAATACGCGCTGGCCCAGGGCGTTGTGGGCGTGTTTGCTTTGGGGGGCGTCTGCCCCTTCCCCCGTGGTGTGCGCGGTCTGTTCAAAGCCCAGCAGCCGGGCTGGCCTTGCCGTTTTGAGCGCCAAATTGGGCGTTGCCGCCTGCTGGATAAGCGTCAATAGCTATCAATTTAGGAGTTTTTAACAGCTGCCTGCTGATGCAGGGCGCATTGCAATTCAGCTTGAATCCTCCGCTTCGGGATGCGACAGCTAGCTTCACATCGTTGACATGTTCCGGCGGCGCAGATCGTCAACAAATGTCATGCCTCCTTCTCACAGGTGTTGGGCAGAGGTATCTTTCAAATCGCACTTCCCGACCCGTTGCAGGCCGCCAAGAAACGACAAGGCGTTGCATGGGGCTCAGCCAAATGGCGCAAAGGGGAGTCTCCAAGACACATCCAAACACTCATCCCAATCAACCCACCAGCAGCATGACCGTCGAACACAGAAGAAGCGCGGAGCGGCGCAGCGGCAAAGATCGCCGCCAGATCGACAGTGGCCCTCCCACCAACTATGAGCGTCGCCGCGCAGTCGAAGCGAGGCAGCCAGAGCTGATAGAGGTGCATATGAGCGAGGACGAGATCCGCGCTTTGGGGTTTGTGTTTGAACAAGCCACGGCTTCAGTGAGTGGCTGAGGCCGGTACACCCTGGTGTGTCATGGCGCTGCGCGCGCGCTCAAGGCCTCGCAGTGCAGCGCGGGTTGAGCAGCGCCTCGAATACCCGAAGGTCCAGCCCAGCTTCTCGGCATCGCTGGTGGCGGGGCTCCAGAGCTTGCTGAAGAAGAAGTTGAGCAGTTGCTGGATAAGGCCGGGCTGTTCGCCCTGGGTGTGCTTGTTGTCGTCGCCGTCATCGGCCAGCAGGTTGTTCAGGTTCTTGGTGCTTGCGGGTTTGCCTGCGGCGCTGTTGCCTCCGGCGGCAGCGGACTGCTCAAGGCCCAGCAGGCCGTTGGTCTTGCTGGCTTTGAGTCAAATTGGGCGTTTCCGCCTGATGAGTAAGTGTGGATAGCTATCAATTTAGGAGTCTTGGGCAGCTACAAGCCAGCATGTGCGGGGCGGGTTGCATTTCAGTCTTGAATCCCCCTTTCGTGAATTAGAAAAAAGTCAAGGCTTGATCCCTATGCCCCGCGTGCCTCGGATTTAGACTCAGGCTACCTTTTATTTTGATGGCTCCCCCCCTGCTCCAGGGCCTCGATTCTAGTCTTGATAAGTAAATTCTCATCATTAATGCTATCTACTTTCTTCTGCAGCTTGCTCAAATCCCACGCAATCATCAAAATTGCTATCGGGAAAAATATTCCAATCATCGAGGCAATATTATCAATATCAATATTGATAACAGAGATGGTGCATAAAATTAGAAATAATATATATCGAATCATGGTTTGCAAATTGGTTCACACCGACTCTTACATTGCTTATAGCCGTTCTCGCAGCCTCGTTTTAGATCTTCATTAAGTCCAGCCGCACCTGCAGCTCCGGCTCCTCCAACAACGGTGACGATCTTAGATCCTGCCCCTGCTGGAACAAACCAAGCAGGCAGCAAGTCCACCATGCGTTTGCACATTCGAAGAGCATTATCACAGTCACAGGAAGGGCTTTCTGGAGGTGCCGATGGTGATGGCGGTTTAACTGGCGGGCACCAAGCAGGTAAGCCGGCTGCACACATATATGCCTGCAATCCTTCCGGATCAATAAATGACATGGGATTCCCATCCACATAGCTAAACAGTATTGAGACCTGAAGAATCATCTAGCCCGAGTTGTCGATCCCCGTTCACGGGCCTACCGTTTGGTTTCCAGATCAAGCGGGCAAGCCCCCGAAGGAGACCGACATGACACTGTACGCAGCCATTGACCTGCA